>JAZKJE010000005.1:213264-327985 GCA_040384525.1 Pseudomonadota bacterium | reverse complement strand
GCACCAGATCTGGAACGCCTTCTGGTCCGGTCTATGACCGTGACCGCAGCCCTTTCTACGCGGCCCTTCAAGGGGTGCGCGAGCGGGACATGGACCTCACCGGCTGGCTGGAGTACTTCGTTTTCGGATTGGCCGCCCAGATTGCCGACGATGGTAGCGCCCGTCGGCACCGGATCGTTGACCACCACCCAGTTGCGCTCGGCCGATGCTTCGACGCTGATCGTCACCTTGACGACATCGCCGCGCGTCCATGCGCCCGCAACGGCCTGCTTGACCGCTTCGACCTTCTTGGTCGCCTTATACCCCGCCATCAGCGGCTGGGTCAGCGGCACCGCAGCCTTTACCCGCACGAATGCCCATGGCCCGGCGCCGCCCGACTGGTTGAGAATCAGCGGCGTGGTCTGTGCGGGCAACGGCAGCGTGAACAGGCGCTGCGGTTCGAGCAACGGCCAGGTGCGGCTGACGCTCGAGCTACCCAGGCTCGCCGTGGTGATCCCGGCAATCGCTTCGGCCGGATACGCCGCCATGAACTTGCGCGCGGCAATCGAGCCCCACGCATTGGCCGGCGTCGTATCCCAGTGTCCGCGCTGCTGGCGCATCGCGAGGCCGACCATCATCTTGGCGGTATCGTCCTGCCAGCCGGGGCGACCCAGCGTACCGAGCAACGCCTTGATCGCGGCTTCGTCGTCCGATGCCATCAGCCACCACGGCATCTTGCCCTTGTCACTGATGTCGATCCGCGTGCCTTCGTATACGAGGCGCGTGCGCAGCGTCTTTTCGGCATCGAGGCGAAGCTGCTGGCCATTGGCCAAGCCCGGCACCTTGCCAATCGCCACGGCATAGTCGGCGAGCGACGATGTCGGCATTTCAGCCACCCCGATCCCGACCTGCCCGACCATATTGGCGGTCGCCGCACCGGCACGTGCCAGCGCATTGAATGCCGCGAGCCGCTGCAGGCGGACATCGCCATAATCCTCATGACGCAGGCGCCCATCGAGCACGGCCTTCATTGCTTCGATCATCTTGGCGCGCGGCCCCTCGGGTAGCGGGAGGCCCGCCTCCGAAGTGATCGAGAGGATATAGGCCGTCAGCGATTCCGAACCCGGCCAATCGCCCGGGAAGTATCGCAGCAGGCCGTCGCTATCGAGATATGCAGGCATTTCGCCCGCAATCAGGTTCCACGCGCCCGTATCGCCCAGCGCAATCGCTTTCGATGTGCGCTGCTCAAGGCAGCTATAGGGATAGGCCGCCATATAATCGCGGACCCCCTGAAGTGGCGGTGCAAGCGTATCGGCAAGGCTGACCTCGACCATCCCGAAGCCCGGCAGAGCGCCCGCGGGCGGAGCGATCGAGAAGTTCGTGCCCGTGCCGACGCGAGCCAGGCTCGCCGCCCAGGTTTCGACCGGAACTGCGGGTATGACTTCCTGCACGGTCGTCACTTTGTCAGTCGCCTTGCCATCCTCGGAACGTGCCGAGACGGTCCAGGTCAATTGCCCGGCAGCCTGTGGCGCAGTCAGGTTCCACACAATCGGCGCAGCGCCGCCTGCCGGGATCTCGACCGTCAGCGTCTTGCCCGTCGCCACCTTGGGCGACAGCTCGACATTGGCCGAGACCTTCATCGGCTTGCTCGATCCGTTGCGCAGGGTGAACATGCCGCCGAATGTATCGCCCGTACGCACCAGTTGCGGCACGCCGGCATAGATGGACAAATCCTGCGACGTCTTCACGCTCGCCGATCCGGTGCCGAACAATTGCGCACCATCGGTGGCAATCGCGACCAGCTTGAACGACGTGAGCGCATCGTTGAGCGGCACATCGACGCGGGCATGGCCGTTCGCATCCAGCGCAACCTTGCCCTTCCACAGCAATACCGGCTGGAAATTCTCGCGGTTGAGCCCCGAAAGATCGCCGCCGCCACCGCCGCCCGCCTCAACGGCCTTCTTGCCGTAATGGCGCTTGCCGACCACCTGCGTTTGCGCCGTCGAAGTTAGCACCGAGATCGGGCGGTCGCCCATCATCGCGGTCAGCACGTCCCAGCTCTCGTTCGGCGCAAGCTGTAGCAAAGCTTCATCGACCGCAGCGAATGCCACATCCGCCGTTGCCGCAGGCTTCCCGTCCGGCGTCTTGACCGTGAGGTCCACCGCCGCCGTTCCGCGCGCGCCGTAAGTCGCCTTGTCGGCCTTCACCGCCACGTCGAGTTTATGGCCGTCCCAGCCAACCTTCACCTTGGCGATGCCCAGGCGATAAGCAGGCTTGGCGAGATCGACTGTCGCGCTTTCGGTCGGGCCATCCTTGGAGAAGGGCATGCCCCAATCCTTGGCCAGATCGGCGGTGAAGAGCGTCCAGCCCTCGACGCGGCCGCGCACGGCCATCACCGAGACATAGACATCGGGCGCATAATCGCCCGGCATCGGCACTTCGATCACCGGATCGGTGCCGGTCAGTCCGACGACGAAGCTCGAAAGCACGCCCTCGCGCTCGACCGTGACCAAGGCGGTCGCGTCGCGGAAGGGCATGCGCACCTGGAATTTGGCCGTCTCGCCAGCCTTATACTCGGTCTTCTCGGGGAGAACGTCCATGCGGTCGCCATTGTCGCCGCCGAACCACCAATCCTCATCGCCGACCAGCCACACCGACTGGGTAGCACGCGCGACATTGCCGTTCGCATCCTTGGTCGTCGCGACAGCATAGACTTCGCCCGATACGCCCGGTGCAAGCGCACACTGTGCCAGCCCCTGTGCGTCGGTCGTCGCCGAGCAGGTCGCGCTCAGCTTCGTCGTCTTCATCTGGTTGTCATAGGCATAGAAGCCACCAATCAGCCGCCGCCGCGCGGTCAGGATTTCGCGGCTATAGACTTCGACCGAGACCGATTGGTTGGCGAGCGGCTTGCCCGACGTATCGAGTGCTACGAAGCGCAGGCGGAGATCATCCTGCTTCATCAGCCAGCCATCGGTCTTGACGCCCAGCTGCACGCCGGATGTGTAGATCGGGACGCGACGCGACGCGGTCAGGATCTGGCCGTTGGCGTCCTGATAGTCCATCTCGACCGCCATCGACGTCAGCTGGTCGAACGTCTGCGGCACTTCCACTGTGGTGCGCGCAGTGCCGTCGCCGCCAAGGCTGACGGGCAAGGTCTGGGTGGGCGGCAGCTGGACGGTCTCGTCCTCGCCTTCGCCGTCCATCGGCTTGACACCCTCGACCATCGCCCGACCGCCAAAGCTATAGCCTTCATAGCCATCGGGTACGCCGGTGCTGGCATAATAGCCGACGCGGAGCTCGACCGGCAAATTGGCCGCGCCTCCGCCCGAAAGGTAGCCGACGAACAGATCGAGCGGCAGCGAGGTCGGGCGCACCGCGGCCTCTTTCGGCCCGCTCACCGTCGCGCGCATCGTCGGGAGCTTATACTCGTCGACCTTGAACGATTGCTGCGTCCAGATCGTCTTGTCTTCCGTGCCCTCTTTCACCAGCACCTGGACGTCGTAATCGCCCATCTTTGCGCCGGCGGGCGCGGTCCATTCGGTTTCGCCGACACCATTGGCGTCGATCGTCAGCGGCAGATCGTAATTTGTGTCCGATCCGCGATGCGACAGGCGCAATTTGCCGGTGAAAGCAGGCGACATGCCGAAGCCCGAAGCGATCGGCTTGCGCACGATATGCTTCATGTGGATCGTCTCACCCTGACGGACGAGCGCGCGATCGAAGACGGTGTGGAACACGTCCTCGGGGTCGCTATAGCCGTAATTCAGGTCGAAATCGTACGGGCGGATGCCCTGGCCCCAATCGGTGAGGGTGAAGCTGAAATCGTCGCCCGCACGCGCCGAGATCATCAGTGGCGAGCTGTTGCCATTCTCGCAATTGGCATAGGTTTCCGGCTTGGGCAGCCCGGCGGGCACGGTCAGGCGGCCCGACGCATCGCTCTTGCCCTTGGCGAGGACTTGCCCCGTGCAGCTGTCGGTCACCTGCACATCGGCGGCAATGCCCTGCCCGGTATCGAGTGCCGTGACCCAGACGAGCGACTGCTCGCGACCCCATTTGAAGTGCACGCTCATATTGGTGACGAGCGCGCCCGCCGCGACATAACGCGGTGCATTACGGCCCAGCAGTGCCTGTCCCAATTGCGGCGAGGCAAGCTCAACCACATAGAAACCGGGCTTCTCCAGAGGAATCCCGACGACTTCGAATTCCTTGCCGCCGCCTGCCGGGCTTATCTGGAACGCCGCGCCCGTGGCAGCCGTCAACAGAGGCTTGGCACCGGTCTGGTTGACGGTGGTTACTTCCTTGCCGCGCTTGACCTCGTCAAACTTGTCTTCGGCAGCGTCGTCCAGTGCGCGCAGCCATTTGGCGATCTCGCCGTCGCCGCCCTCAACCTTCAGGCTCTGGCCGCCGACCGTCATCTGGGTGCCCTTCAGCATCGGCTCGACATTGCGGACCGTGACCGGAAGCATCGGCACACCGGCCTTGGCCTCGATGATGCCGAAGTCGGCCGCAAACTTCACCAGCGGCGGGGGCGCATCGAACTTTACATCAAGCGGAAAGCGCTCGGCATTGGACAATTTGCGCCCGCTCTCATCGGCCACATCGGCCGGCAATGTGAGCTTGGCAGTCATGGCACCGGGGAGCGGCGCCTTGAACTTCAGATCGCCGACAAATGCCTTGTTCTTGTCGTCATCGTTGAAGACCGGCGTCAGTTGCTTGCCGTCCGGAAGCGTAATCCGCACGGCTTCGGCCTGCGCCTTTGCGATTGGAGCCGAGAAGCGCACCCATGCGTCTTTGACCGGGTTGCAGCCTGCCTGCGGATTGACGCGCGAGCATTCGAAGCGCGCCGCGAAGGGTTTGCGCACCGTGAAGTCGAAACGCTGGTCGGTACCCGCAGTGCGGCCCGAAGCGCTGGCGATGTCCTTGCCCCAGACAACGGCCATGTCGCGGCCCGGTGGCAGCGGACGGCGGCACTTGAGCGCGACGACGCTGGCAAGTGCCTTGGCGCGATCCTCGGCTGCTGCGGGCAGCGCCTGCGGAAGCCCTGAATTGGTTAGAAAGCTCTGCACTTCCCAGCGATCCGTGCCGAGATCAGCGAGCAGCTTCGGCGCAACGTCAGCCGGGAGCACATCGACCGGGATCTTTTCGCCTACACCGTCGACGGCGCAATAGGCATTGGCGGCGACCGATGCCGGATCGGGTGCCAGATTGGCCGAGACGATGAAGACCTGGTCCTCTTCGATCTCGCTACCATAGCGGCTGGGCAGCACTTCGCGCGCAATCGGGCCGCCGCTGTCCACCTTGAATTCGGACTGCCCAACCACGTCATAGCCGCTCAGGCTCTTTAGCTTGTCGCGATTCTTGAACGTGCAGGTGATCCCGCCGGGGAGCGGGCTGGCGAACTCATAGACAAAGGTCTGCTGATCGACCCAGCGCCCCTCGCCTCCGATCGGGCACTCCACAGTAAAGGGTGACGCCGCGCGCGGATCGCCAAGCGGCACCATCTGCGCGTTGAATCGCGCAGTGAAGCGCTCAATCGCGCCATTGCCGACGCCCGGCGTTGCCATTTCGACTTGCGGGCTGTTGTCGCCAAACGCGGCGATCGCTCCCAGAGGTGCGGCGACAAGCGCCAATATCCCGAGCCGAGCAACGAGCTTCATGGCAGCCTATCCCCTTTAGCAGCGCCGCACCCTAGCCCGCGCACGAAGCGTGTCCAGCATCGAATTAACCGATGCCAGCCGATCCAATTCGGACCCATCCCTGATTGCGACTCCATTTTGGATGCGTTCTCCTCCGAATCGGGGGAAATCTATGCTGATCAATATGATCGACGCAGCAGCGCGCGAGGCGACTTTGTTCGCCGCGATCTGGTTTCTCGTCGGCGGGATCGACGATATGGCGGTCGATCTCATCTATGCCGCGCGGCGGCTGAAGAGGAGGCTGCGCCCGCAAACGGGAACGCCCTCACCCGAGGATGCGCCTCCGCCGGGTCGGATCGCAGTGTTCATTCCCGCATGGGACGAATCGGCGGTGATCGCCGATATGCTGCGCACCGCGCTCGCTCGCTTCGATCATGGCGATTATCTGCTTTATGTCGGCACCTATCCCAATGATCCGGCGACGATCGAAGCCGTTGCAGCGATAGCCGCGAACGAGCCTCGCGTGCGTCTCGTCGTCGGAAGCGAGATGGGTCCGACGACAAAAGCCGATTGTCTGAACGCGCTATGGCGGGCGATGCTGCGCGATGAAGCCGCCGAGGGCTTCACCGTCGCGGCGGTCGCGCTCCACGATGCGGAAGATGTAGTCCATCCGCTCGAACTACGCGTCTATGCGCAGTGGCTCCGGCGATATGCCGCAGTCCAGTTGCCGGTATTGCCGCTCCCGCATCCGCACTCGCGCTTTGTCGCGGGGCATTATTGCGACGAGTTCGCCGAGGCGCATGCTAAGTCGCTTGTCGTCCGTCAGGCGCTGGGTGCGGGCATGCCGCTCGCCGGGGTCGGCTGCGCAGTACGGCGGGACATGCTCCAGAAAATCGCGGACACACGCGGCGGCGTCCCGTTCGACGCCACTTCGCTCACCGAGGATTACGAACTGGGGCTTACCGTGGCGGCAATGGGCGGCGAGACAGCGCTTGCCCGTGTCGCCGAGCGGCCGGGCGGCCGGCCGGTCGCGGTGCGGGCGTATTTCCCCGACACTTTGGGCGCGGCGGTGCGGCAAAAGGCACGCTGGCTAAATGGCATTGCGCTGGCAGGATGGGACCGCACCGGCTGGAGCCGCGCGGGGAATCTGGGTGATCATTGGATGCGGATGCGCGATCGGCGCGCGACCTTGGCGATGCCGGTGCTCGCCATCGCCTATCTCGCTCTGGTGATCTGGGGCACCTCATTTGGCGCCCATCTGGTCACCGCCAGCCGTCCGCCGGCGTTGCCGCCGCTTATCGAAGCGCTGCTCTGGGCCAATATCGCACTGCTGGGGTGGCGGCTGATGATACGCGCGCTGTTCGTCTGGCGCGCTTATGGCTGGCGGGAAGCGATGTGGTCTGCGCCGCGCGTCTTTGTCGGCAATCTGATCGCATTGCTGGCGGCGCGGCGCGCGCTGATGGCCTATGCCAGGATGCTGGCGGGTGCAGCGCCGCGCTGGGAAAAGACCGACCACCAATTTCCCGACGACCCGGAACGCGTGGCGGCGTGAGCGCCAGGGGTCGGCCCATTCGCTTTGTCGGGCTGGTTTGCGTTGCATGGATCGGCACGCGCGTGGCGTTGCTCTGGCCACAGACGGGCTCGCTGCCGGAAGCGATCCGGGCATTGGTGCCACTTGCCGAGACAAGCGCACCTGATGCGCCGCCGCCTGCCGCATCATCGAAGTTGATGGTTGCAGCCCCGGCGCTGCCGGTGCGTGCGCCTTTGCGCTTTCGCGCTCGGTCCATTCCCGGCCAGATCGCGCTCGATGCGACGCCGATGGTCTTCACGCAGCCTGTAATGGCAATCACTCCGGCAAATCTGACCTTTGACGATACTCTCGCGCCGCCGCTTCAAGTCACCCAACCGGCCCCCAGCCCCGATCGTTGGTCCGCAAGCGCCTGGTTGGTGGCGCGCGACGGAAGCGGCACCGGCGCGGCTCCGCGCGGGCAATTGGGCGGCAGCCAGGCTGGAGCGCGCGTCGCATACCTGCTGGCACCGCGCCAACGAATCTCGGCGTTCGGACGCGTCACAGCGCCGCTCGCCGGCAAGGGCAGCGAAGCCGCAATCGGAATTGAGTGGCAGCCCTGGAAAGCGCCGATCCGCCTTGCCCTGGAACATCGCATCGGCGTGGACGGTGCGCCAAACGGGACCGGCGCAGGTGTCACCGGCGGCCTCTACCGCGAGGCAAAGGCCTTCCGCATCGAAGGCTATGGCCAGGCCGGCGCCATCGCGCGCAACCGCATCGAACCCTATGCCGATGCCGCGATCCGCGTCACCCGCTTGGTCTCCCCCCGCCTCTCGCTCGGCGCAGGCGCATGGGGCGGAGCGCAGCGCGACGCCCAGCGGCTCGATATCGGCCCTTCGGGAACGCTCGCGTTAGGCAAAATCCGCGTGTCGCTCGACTGGCGGCAACGCATCGCGGGCAGCGCAAGTCCGGGCTCGGGATTGGCGCTGACCCTTGGCGGAGATTTCTAAGGCAAGTCTTTTGCACCGTGGCACCGGACGCGGTATCGCCCCGTGCCAATGGATCTGTACCTCCCCATCGCCAATCTCTCGGTCAACGCGCTGGTCATCGCCGCGTTGGGGCTGGGCGTGGGCTTTCTCTCGGGAATGTTCGGCGTCGGCGGTGGTTTCCTGACCACGCCCTTGCTGATCTTTTACGGCATCCCCCCCACCGTCGCCGCCGCATCAGCCGCGAGCCAGGTGACCGGCGCAAGCGTTTCAGGCGTGTTTGCGCACCTCCGCCGAGACGGGGTTGATATCCACATGGGCCTGGTGCTGATCGCCGGCGGCATTATCGGCAGTCTGGTCGGCGCATTCCTGTTCACCTCGCTACAGGCGAGCGGGCAGATCGATACGGTGATCGCGATCATCTATGTGCTGATGCTGGGGTCGATCGGCAGCCTGATGCTCCACGAATCGGTTGGCGCGATCCGCGTGACGCATGGCCGGGCGCCCGCAAAGCCCCGCCGACGGCGACACCATCCGCTGGTCGCGATGCTTCCCTTGCGCTGGCGCTTCTATCGCTCCGGTCTCTACATCTCCCCGCTCGCCCCGCTGTTGCTCGGCTTCTTCACCGGCATTCTCACCGTTTTGCTCGGCGTCGGCGGCGGCTTTATTCTTGTTCCCGCGATGCTCTATCTGCTCGGCATGGGCACGCAGGTCGTAGTCGGCACTTCGCTCTTTCAGATCCTTTTCGTCACTGCTGCGGCGACGATGGTGCACGCGACCACCACCAAGGCCGTCGACATCGTCCTCGCCGCCTTGCTGCTGGTCGGGTCGGTGATTGGCGCACAGATCGGAGCCCGGTTCGCGCAGAAGATGAAGCCCGAATATATGCGGCTGACGCTGGCGATCATTGTGCTCGCTGTGGCTTTGCGGATGCTGCTCGGGCTCGCGTGGCGGCCGGACGATATCTACACGGTCGAATTGCTATGAAGCGCTGGGCGATATTGCTCCTCGCGCCCTTGCTCATGGGGCAGGCCAAGCCGGTGCTGGTACCGGACGTGTCGCAGCGCTCGATCGAGATTGCCTATTCCTTCACCGGCGCTGAGCTGCTGCTGTTCGGTGCGATCCTGTATCCCGGCGGGCGCGTGCCGGCCGATGGCGAGAAGCCCGCCGACATCGTCGTGGTCGTCAAAGGCCCCACACAAGCAGTGCTGGTCCGCGAGAAGGAGAAGGTCGCGGGCATCTGGGTCAATGCCGAGCGGATGCGCTATCGCTCCGCCCCCAGCTTTTTCGCGGTCGCTTCGTCCAAGCCGATCCGCAGCCTGGTCGACGAGCGCACCCGCGCGATCTACGAGCTTGGTGTCGACAGCCTCCAGCTTTCCCCGGCTTCCAGCGCGCCGCCGCAGGTGCAGGACCGGTTCGACAAGGGGCTGGTCGCTCTGCGCACCCGCACGGGGCTCTATTACGAGGCACCCAAGGCGGTGGAGATCACCGACGGCGTGCTTTACCGCGCCCGCGTGCAAATTCCGGCGCGCGTGCCGGTCGGCAAATTCACCGCCGAGACCTTCCTGATTCGCGACGGACGCGTCCTTGCCGCGGCGGTCCGCCCGATCGAGATCCGCAAATCGGGCTTCGAGCGCTTCGTTGCGACCAGCGCGGAGGATCATAGCTGGATCTACGGATTGGTGGCGGTAGCGTTATCAATGTTTTTCGGCTGGGCAGCGGGCGCGATCTGGCGCAGATTCTAACCATCTAAAAACACACCGTATCTTTACTTCCCGCAGGCAAAAAGGAGCTGATAACGGGGAGTGACCGATGGACGGCCAGTTCGGCGCGCGCAATTTCGAAGGTGCGACGCCTCTTTCTTCGGACGCGGCACCGCCCGCGCGCGCGGCGCTCCAGCCGATCGGCGCGGTGATCGAAATCGCCGGATCGTCGAGCCAGATCCTGCTCGATCCACACGCTCTCGAACTGCTTGTCGGCAACAGCGACAGCGTCGTCGCCAATGCCGGACAGGTGGGCGCACAGGTGAAGATGCGCGTCGGCGCGACCTGGCTGATCGCCAATATCCGCTCGCTGAAACTCGATGGCGACCATGTCGCCGCGCAGATCGACTTCCTGGGCGAAGGCGATGAAGAGCGGCTGACCGGCAAGCTGTACAAATTCCGCCGCGGCGTGACGCGGTATCCAACGCCGGGCTGCGCCGTCTTCCCGGTCTCGACCGCCGATCTCAAGCAAATCTACGCCGCCGAAGACCGCGCCCATATCGAAGTCGGCAGCGTCTATCCGACCAAGGACATTCGCGCCGCGCTCTATATCGATGCGATGCTCGGCAAGCATTTCGCGCTGCTCGGCTCGACCGGCACCGGTAAATCGACCGCTGCGGCCCTGATCCTCCACCGCATCTGCGAAGCCGCGCCCCAAGGCCATATCGTCATGATCGATCCGCACGGCGAATATGCCAGTGCGTTCAAGAATATCGGCGCGCTTTACGACGTCTCCAATCTGGCGATGCCCTATTGGCTGATGAACTTCGAAGAGCATTGCGAGGTGTTCCTGACCACGCAGGGCTCGGACCGTCAGGTCGATGCCGATATCTTCGCCAAATGCCTGTTGCTCGCCAAGGGTAAGAACCGGCTGGCGCAGGAGATCGGCAAGCTCACCGTCGATGCGCCCGTCCCCTATCTGCTGAGCGATCTCACCCAGATCATCCAGCTTGAGATGGGCAAGATGGACAAAGCGACCGACACTGCGCCCTATCTGCGGCTCCGCTCCAAGATCGACGAGATCAAGGCCGATCCGCGTTACGCCTTCATGTTCTCCGGCATGCTGGTCGCGGACACGATGGCCGCGTTCATTTCCCGCATCTTCCGCCTGCCGGGCGAGGGCAAGCCGATCTCGATCATCGACGTCTCGGGCGTGCCTTCGGAAATCACCTCCGTCGTCGTTGCGGTGCTCAGCCGCATGGTGTTCGACTTCGCGATCTGGTCGCGCGGCGAGGCCAAGCGCCCGGTGCTGCTGGTCTGCGAGGAAGCGCATCGCTACGTTCCGAACGAGCGCAACGCCGATGGCTCGTCGGTCGGCCGCATCCTCAGCCGCATCGCCAAGGAAGGCCGTAAGTACGGCGTGTCGCTTGGCCTGATTACCCAGCGCCCGTCCGATCTTGCCGAAGGGGTGCTCTCGCAATGCGGCACGATCCTGTCGATGCGCCTGAACAACGAGCGCGATCAGGCTTTCGTGAAGGCGGCGATGCCTGAAGGTGCGCGCGGCTTCCTCGATTCGATCCCGGCTCTCCGGAACCGGGAATGCATCGCGGTGGGCGAAGGCGTCTCGACGCCGATCCGCTTGCTCTTCGACAATCTCGAAGAGAATAAGCGCCCGGCCTCCGAAGACCCGCTCTTCTCCGAGCTGTGGAAAGAATCGGGTGGCGAAGATCAGATCCTCGACCGAACGATCAAGCGCTGGCGCGCGCAGGGGAAGTAAGCGGTTCGCGCAGGCGAATTGCGGCTTAGCTTCACACTTTTCACGCGTTTCGTGAAACTTCGTTACCCGCTTGCGCAACATTGCTGCGGCAGCAGCGATGGTAGCGAGGAGGAGCAGGAGGGACATGCGGCGAGCATCGCAAATACCGGCGATGTAGGACAGCACTCCATCGCGCTCCCCTCCCTGTAAGGGAGGGGCTGGGGGTGGGTGGAAGCCCGCGACCCACTTCGTTATTCACGACAGCATGCAGCGCGTTCCCCCAGAGATGAAAGCCGCTGCTCGCGCGCTTAGAATCGGCTCAACCGACGCCGAACGACGGCTGTGGGAATATCTGCGTCAACTCAAGCCGCGATTCACCCGGCAACTTGTCGTGAGCCATTTCATTATCGACTTCGCCTGCCGATCGCTCCGTGTCGCGATCGAAGTAGATGGCGGCCAACATGGATCGCAGGTCGAAGCGGATAGCGCTCGCACTGCGTATCTCACGGAGCTTGGCTGGCACGTATTGCGCTTTTCAAACCACGACGTGTTGGCGAATGTAGATGGTGTGATGCGGGTTATTGTCGAGACGGTGTCGCGGGCGTCTACCCACCCCCAACCCCTCCCTTCCAGGGAGGGGAGATAAGGCAGCACCCTCCCGCTAACCTCTATTCGTCGTCAGCTTCCAGCCCATGCCCTACGGGCACTGCCAGCATCCGGCCAAGCTGCGCGCGGAAAGCACCTAGGTCGCCGCCGCCCAATTGCTTGGTCGAGCTGAACGAGATCGAACGCGGGTTCACCGCAACGCCGTTACGATACCATTCGTAGTGCAAATGTGGCCCGGTCGACATGCCGGTATTGCCTACGGCGCCGATCTGCTGGCCCTTGCGAACGACCTGGCCCGGGCGGACATAGATGCGGCTGAGATGGCCATAGCCGCTGCCATTGCCGCCGCCATGCGTGAGGCGGATGAGGTTGCCATAGCCCGCGCTGCGCCCGGCGATCTGCACCGTGCCATCGGCCGCAGCAAATACCGGCGCGCCCCAGGGAGCGGCGATATCGACGCCCTTGTGCATGCGGGCATAGCCCAGGATCGGATGGCGGCGCATGCCGAAACCCGAGGAGAAGCGGCCATTGGCGGGCATGCCCATCGTGCCGGTGGTGCTGCCCTTGCCCGACCCATCATACCATTCGGTTTTGCCGCCGCTTTCATAGGGCAGCATCTGGACGTTGTTGGCGCAGCCCGAGACTCCGGCGAACATCAGATTGCCAAGCTGGACTTCCCCGGTTTCGGCGCGGGCCTGGCCGATGATGATGTCGAACTTGCAGCCCGAACCAAGGCGCGAGACGGGCACGCGGCTGGCGAGCGTCTTGATATAGGATTCAACTGCCTTGGCAGGCGCGCCGGCGGCGCGCGCCGAGCGATACAGGCTGCCGCCGATCGTGCCCTGGATGCGCAAAGGCGTCCGGTCGATCGCAATCGGGATTTCCTTGAGACTCAGGCCGCTGCCGTTGCGCGCGACTTCGATCTTGAGATCGAACCGTGCGCGCAAAGCGAGCTTTTCGAGCGGGCGCGGCTGCGATTTATCGACGCGGCGGCCGAGGGTGAGGTCGAGCATGGTGCCCGGCTGGATTTCGCCAAGTGCCACAGCCTTGGTGATCAGTGCGCCGACTGCGCTCGCATCCCCCTTGCCAACGCCCGAGCGCTGGAGGACGCCAAGCAACGCGTCACCCGAGGCGAGCTTGGCAGTGGATTGCAGGATGGGACGTTCCGGCGTGTCGGTCAGCGGCGAGACGAGTTTCGAAGCGGCGACGCGGTATCCGGTGGTGGCGCCCATGCCCAGCGGGCGGATCGATTGGGCGCGAGTGGCGTCGAACTGGGCGCCGGTCATCTTGGGCGGCACGGTGCCGTAAATCGGGTTTTCAAAGCCGGGCGCCAGCAACAAAGTGAACGCACACAGGCCGATGCAGGTGACGGCGCCGCGATACCAAGTGAGCGTGCCGATCCGCGAACCCAGATCGGGCATCACGTCGAAATCGGAAAAACGGCGGCGGAATTTGGCGTTGAAGACCTGAGGCACGGGCGCGCGAACGGCTGCGCCGGCTCCCCCATTCATCCCCTGGCTTTCATCACTACGCACGAACAAGGCTGCAAGCCCCCCAAAAACGGTTCGCAAAACGAGGCCGCATCCCCCGGCTCTGGGTGTGATCACTGTGGAGGCGAGGCATTAAAGTCAAATTAAGCAGCACCTAGGGGTGTCCCACCTGCGATGAGTTGTGCGCGCATGAAGATGAAGGGATGCTGACGCCAAGTTCGGCAACGAAACCAATGTGGTTAACTTGTGCGGGCCACACGCAAACGGTTGCGATTCGTGCGACTCGCGACGATCTTGGCCGCACAATGAGTCAGTTCGCGCGTTCGCCGATCACTGCGGTGCTCGGCCCCACCAATACCGGCAAGACGCATCTCGCCGTCGAGCGGATGTGCGGGCATGCCAGCGGCATGATCGGCTTCCCGCTGCGGCTGCTGGCGCGTGAAGTCTATGACCGCGTCGTGCGGATGAAGGGCGTGCAGAATGTCGCGCTCGTCACGGGCGAAGAAAAGATCGTGCCGCCCAAGGCAAAGTGGTTCCTGTGCACCGCTGAGTCGATGCCGCTGGATAGAGAGTTCGCCTTTGTTGGGCTGGACGAGGCGCAATTGGGCGCGGACCCTGAGCGCGGGCATGTGTTCACCGATCGGCTGCTGCGTGCGCGCGGGTTTGCCGAGACGATGATTTTGGGGTCGGACTCGCTCAAGCCGATGCTGCGGGCGCTGGTCCCCGATGCGGAGGTGATCGGCCGGCCGCGCTTTTCCACACTCTCTTATGCGGGCGCGAAGAAGCTCTCGCGGCTGCCGAGGCGGAGCGCAATCGTCGCGTTCAGTGCCGAGGAAGTCTATGCGGTTGCCGAGGCTTTGCGCCGCCTGCGGGGGGGGGCGGCGGTGGTGATGGGCGCGCTAAGCCCACGCACGCGCAACGCGCAGGTCGAGATGTTTCAGGCGGGCGAAGTCGATTATCTCGTCGCCACCGATGCAATCGGCATGGGGCTCAACATGGACGTCCACCATGTCGCGTTCGCCAGCCTCACCAAGTTTGACGGCCGCAAACAGCGCCGGCTGACGGTCGCCGAGATGGCGCAGATCGCCGGGCGCGCGGGGCGGCACCAGAAGGATGGCAGCTTCGGTGCGCTGAACGAAGAAGGCCCAAATGCCTTCACGCCGGAGGAAGTGCTGAACATCGAAGCGCACCGGGTGCGGCCGCTGGAGAAGCTCTATTGGCGCGAAGGCGAGCCAGACTTTGCGAGTGTGGGCGATCTGATCGCCAGCCTTGAATCCAAGCCGGAGCATGAGGTGTTGCGCGCGGCCCCACAGGCGACCGATCTCGCGGTGCTCAAGCGGCTTGCGGACGAGCAATGGGTGCGCGATCGCGTGCGGCATCCGTCGCAGGTGGCGCGGCTATGGGCGGCGTGCGGCGTCCCCGACTTCCGCAAGCTGGGCGTCGATCCGCATGCGCGCTTTGTGGGGCGGCTGTTCGGGCATTTGTCGGAAGCCAAGGGGCATGTGCCGCATCAATGGTTTGCCGATGAGATCCAGCGGCTCGACAATATGGGCGGCGATGTCGAGACCATCGCCGGGCGGATCGCAGCGACGCGCAGCTGGGCCTATATCGCGCACCGGCAGGACTGGCTCGAAGACCCGTTCCACTGGGCCGAACGCACCCGCGCAATCGAGGAAAAGCTGTCCGACGCGCTGCATGCCAGCCTGACGCAGCGCTTTGTCGACAAGCGCACCACGGTGTTGCTCCGTCAGATCGGCGCGGATGCTTCGAACCTGCCGGTGACGATCGGGCCGGAGGGCGAAGTGAGCGTCGAGGAGCATGTGCTGGGCTCGCTGCAGGGCTTCCGGTTCAAGGTCGATCCCGATGCGCGGGCGGGGGACAAGAAGATGCTGCTGGCGGCAGCGGAAAAGCGGCTGGCGGGGGAGTATCGCAAGCGGGGGAGCGCGCTGGCGGAGGCGGAGGATAATGCGTTCTCCCTTTCCGCTCCTGCTGAGTCTGTCGAATCATCCGGGCAGCAAAGCCTTTCGACAGGCGCAGGGCGAGCGGTGTTCTGGGGTGAGACCAAGGTGGCTTCGCTGGCACCCGGCCCCAGCCTCGCGCGCCCCAAAATGGTGCTCGACAAGGCGCTCGACGTGCTCGATCCACCCGCGCGTATCGCGGTGCGCGAGCGGCTGGAGGGTTGGTTTCAGGCACAGCTCGCGCGGCACCTGCCCGTCTTTCCCAAGCTCGACGCGGTTGCGCGCGATCCGCAAGCCAGCGGCGATCTCCGCGCGCTCGCCGGAGCATTGCTGCAAGCGGGCGGCCTGCTCCCCCGGCGCGCCGCCGCGCGGCTGGTGGATGCGCTCGATCACCCGGCGCGCAAGACGCTCCGCCAGATCGGCGTGACCATCGGTACGCTCGACATCTTCGCGCCCGCTTTGCTCAAGCCACAGGCTGCGCGCTGGCGGCGCGACCTGATGAGCCTGACCGATGCGCCGCGCGACGGCGCCACCGTGCTCCCGCGCGGCGCGCCTGGCGCCGATCTGCCGCACGGCTTTCGTCCGCTGGGCGCCCAAGCGATCCGCGTCGACCTGGTCGAGCGCATCGCGCGCGCCGCGCATGACAGCAGGAAGGGCCGCGCTCCCTTCGCACCCGACCCCGCACTCTCCATTTCGATGGGCGTTACCGCCGAGACCTTCGCCCGGCTGATGGCGCAGCTAGGTTTCCGCATTGCCAAAGCGCGCGACGGCAAGCCGCAGCGCTGGATCTGGCAGGGCCTTACCCCGGTCGCGCCGACCAAGCCGCCGCCCGCCGACAGCGCCTTCGCCATGCTCGCAGGACTGCGCCATGGCTGAGGGCGAGACGATGCGGCTCGATCGCTTCCTGTGGTTTGCGCGGATCGCCAAGACCCGCAGCGCCGCACAGGCCATCGCCGAAAAGGGCACCTTGCGCCTCGACGGCCGCCGGATCGAGCGTTCCGCCGTGCCCGTCCGCATCGGATCGGTACTGGCTTTCCCGCTATATGGCGAAGTCAGAGTGCTTCGGATCGAAGCCCTTCCCAGCCGTCGCGGACCGCCCGCCGAGGCGCTGGCCTGCTACCAGAACCTCAGGACCGGACCCCCAGTTGATAGCTGAGAACGTCTCGCAGGAAGCTCCGATTGATTGACGAGGCGAATCTGCCAGCATAGCAGGAGGGCCGTTCGTTCGTTCCAAGGGGCCGCTTTGCCATGACCTATGTCGTCACCGACGCTTGCATCAAGTGCAAGTATATGGACTGCGTCGAGGTCTGCCCGGTCGATTGCTTCTATGAGGGCGAGAACATGCTCGTCATCAATCCGAGCGAGTGCATCGATTGCGGCGTCTGCGAACCTGAGTGCCCGGCGGAAGCGATCCTGCCCGACACCGAAAATGGCCTTGAGAAGTTCCTGGAGCTCAACAAGACCTATTCGGAAGAATGGCCCAACGTGACGCAAAAGGGCGACATTCCCGCCGATGCCGATGCCTGGAAGGGTGTCGAGGGCAAGATGGAGCATTTCTCGGCAGAGCCTGGCACGGGCAACTAAGCGGCGCGCCGAGTCGCGCAGCACACCCGAAATTCGAAAAATCAGCCCCTCGCAGCGCCCTCGCGGCAAAAAAGCTGCGGAAAACCGTATTATTCCGCACCTGCACAGTGACGCGGGTGTGGTAATTTTATTGCGAGCGTGCTACAAAGGCTGGGACGAAGGCGTAAATCCGCCTCCGCCTGGAGAAGCAATTTAGTTTTCCTCGATCGCCAGTCTGGCCGTTAGCGCGCCCGGGCTGACGCCGCAATCGTCGGGGACGTTTATTCACGGAAAGGTTGCACGCACATGGCTGCCAAGGCGCTGTCCTTCGATGTCGGCGATTATGTCGTTTACCCCAAGCACGGCGTGGGTCGTGTCATAGAGCTTCAAAAACAGGAAATCGCGGGGATGCAGCTGGAGCTGTACGTCCTCCGCTTCGAAAAAGAAAAAATGACCCTGCGCGTTCCGACCAACAAGGCGGAAAGCGTCGGCATGCGTAAGCTTTCCAGCGACAAGACGCTCCGCGAAGCGCTCGAGACGCTGAAGGGCAAGCCTCGCGTCAAGCGCACCATGTGGTCGCGCCGCGCGCAGGAATATGAAGCGAAGATCAATTCGGGCGACCTCGTGTCGATCGCCGAAGTGGTTCGCGATCTGTTCCGTGCCGAGGATCAGCCCGAGCAGAGCTATTCCGAACGCCAGATCTTCGAAGCCGCCGCATCGCGCCTTGCGCGCGAACTCGCAGCGATGGAGCAGATCGACGAGCCGGCCGCACTGGTGAAGATCGTCGAGATCCTGAAGGTCGCAGCAGCGATCTGGAACAAGGATAAGGTGCCCGCATAAGCTGGGCGACCTCCTCGATAAAGTTTAAGGGGCGGCGGGGAAACTCGCCGCCCCTTTTCTTTTGGTGGCAACGAGTGTATTGTGCATACAACACACGTTTCGGGAGAGAATGATGCGCCTGTTGATGATCGCTTTGGTGCCGATGCTGGCAACTACTGCTGCCTGCCAGTCCAAATGGGAGAAAGAAGGCGGCACCAGCATTCCCGCAAGCGGCCCCGGTGCGACGCGCACTTATGCCGCAACGGGCTTCACCGGCGTTGATGTCGGCGGATCGGACGATGTGGATGTGAAGATGGGCAGCGCCTTCTCGGTCACTGCCGAGGGCGACCCCAAGGTTCTCGACCAGCTCGATATCCAGGTTGTGAACGGCACGCTGAAGATCAAGCGCAAGGACGGCGGCAAGATGTTCAGTCACGATGACGGCGCGCGCATCCATATCGTGATGCCCAGACTCAGCACGGCAGCCGTCAGTGGCTCGGGCGATCTCACCGTCGAGCGCGCGGAAGGCGATGTATCCGCTTCGGTTTCGGGTTCGGGCAATATCGACATTGCCGATCTGAAGGGCGGCATGACCACGCTTTCGATTGCCGGTTCGGGCAACGTGACCGCAAAGGGCGTGTCAGAGAAGCTCGCAGCATCGATTGCAGGCTCGGGTGACATCGATGCGGGCGGGCTCACCGCCAACAGCGCCGAAGTCTCGATCGCCGGATCGGGCGATATGCGCGGTGTGGTCAAGGGCGGCGCGGCGGTTTCGATCGTCGGTTCGGGCGATGTCACGCTGACCGGCGGCGCGAAGTGCGCAGTCAACACGATCGGCTCGGGCGAGGCGAATTGCTCGTAAGCGACTTGCGCTGCGACTGAAACGCGTGAGAGGGTCGGCCATGCGCATGGCCGCCCTTTTCTCGCTATTCCTGCTGACCAGCGCCGCCGCGCCCGATGGCGACCGTCGCTATATGGTAACGGGCTTCGACCGGGTTCGCGTGAATGGTCCGTTCGAAGTCGAAATCGTGCCCGGCAGCAACGGGGCCACGGCGCAAGGCGAGCCACTTGCGCTCGATGGGCTATCGCTCAAGGTGAGCGGCAGCACCCTGGTCGTCAATTCAGGCGCAACGGGATTTGCCCGGCGCAAGGATGATAAACCCCAGGCGACCCGCATTCGCATCACCGCACCCTTGCTGCGCAGCGTATCGGCGAATGGCGGCGCACAGATCCGGGTGGCGGAGATGCGTTCCGCGCGGGTCGATCTTGCGCTCGAAGGCACCGGATCGATGGACGTGGCCGGCATCCGCGCCGACGAAGTCTTTGTCGGGCATAACGGCATGGGCACGCTCAAGCTTGCGGGAACTTCGGGGCAATTGCGCGTTCGCGGGGCTGTTGCAGCGAATGTGGACGGGTCCGGCTTCATCGCCAAAGACGCAATTTTGTTGTGGGAAAGCATGGGCGCGCTCACGATCGGCGTGCGTCACACCGCGCAAATCTCCGCAAATGGGCAGGGTCCGGTAACGATCCTGGGCAAGCCCGAATGCACGATCCGCGGCACCGGGCCGGTCACCTGCGAAGGCAATGTTCAGCGCCGCTAGGCGGCGATCGGAAAGCGCAGCAGCTTATTCTCGAGCGCGACCAATGCCTGCGCGCCGGCACCCACTGCGCGGATGATCTCGGGGTGATGTGCGTCGAGCCCGCCGGTAAGCGCTCCGAATGCGGGCAGGATCAGCTTGGTCTCGGTCGCGACGAAGCAGCGCCGCGCGACATGCCGTCCGCGCAGGCGCAAACGCAGCTTGGGATGGAAATGCCCCGAAAGCTCGGGCCGGGGATCGCCGGGCTCGGCTTCGTGGCGCAGCACCAGTCCATCGACGACGGCTTCTTCCTCAATCGTGCCACCGCAATGATCGACCATCGCGGAATCGTGATTGCCAGTGATCCAGCGCCAATCGAGCCGCGCAGTGAGCCCCGTCAGCATCGCCCGCGCATCCTCGGGCAATCGCTCGCACCCGGCCGAATCGTGGAAGCTGTCACCCAGGCACCAGAGTTCGCGGGCGTCGGTGCGGTCGACCAGAGCGGTCACATCGTTGAGCGTGGCAATCGAATCGTACGGTGGCAGCATCTGGCCGCGCACCGCGAACCAGCTTGCTTTCTCGAAATGCAGATCGGCGACGAGCAACGCCCGTCTGGCGGGCCAATACAGCGCGCCTTCGGCTAACGCCCTGAATTCATGGCCAGCGAACGAAAGGGGAACCATGCAGCCGCTATCGTTCGCGGCAGCGGGAACGTCAACAGCGCTGTATCGGGATCTTCTTGCCCTGGAAGGTCAACGACCCCTTGCCGGCGTCAATCTGCTCGACCGTGTAGGTGCGCGTATCGGGCGGGCTAAGCTTGACCGGCGCATCGCTGCCCATCTCGAAACGTTCGGTGATCGTCTCGGTCACTTTGGCCCCGTCGAGCGCCCAATTGCCCGAATCCTCGCCATTCTGGAGCGTGCCATCGGCGTTATAATGCAGGATGAAATCGGTCGCGCAGGTGGCGTCATACGACCATGCCCCGACCATCCACTGCGCCATCGGCGAACCCGCAATCGCCGCCGAAGTCGCGATCGGCGCAGGCGCGGGTTCGGCCAGATTGGCAACTGCCTCGGCCTGGTTGGCCACGGGCGCAGGCGCGGGTTTGCACCCGGCAAGCAATGCCGCAGCCACGATCAATCCGGAAAGCCCCCGCTTCATGCGCGCATGTTAGCGCATCGGCGGGCAAGTCTCCAGCGCTCAGGCGGCCTTCATTGCCCCGATTTCGGCCAATATCCGCACCCAGGAGCGGATGCCCTTATGGAAACTCTTGAGGTCGTATTTCTCATTGGGCGAATGGATATTGTCGTCGGTCAGCGCGAAGCCGACCATTACGGTGTCCATGCCGAGGATCTTCGAGATGGAAGTAACCACCGGGATGCCACCGCCACAGCCGATCAGCGCCGATCTGCCCCACTCCGCATCCAGCGCCGTGCGCGTCGCCGCCAGCGGACCGCTATCGCTCGCCACGCTCACTGCCGGGCTGCCGGGGCCGCGGCCCGTGAATTCGACCGAGCAATCCGCCGGCAAGCGCGCGCGGACATGGTCTTCGAACGCCGCCCAGATCTTGTCGGGATTCTGCGTGCCGACCAGCCGGAAACTGATCTTGGCGTGCGCTTCTGCCGGAATGACAGTCTTGAAGCCCTCGCCAGTGTAGCCGCCCCAGATGCCGTTGATCTCAGCCGTGGGCCGCGACCAGATCTGTTCGAGCACATCATGGCCCTTTTCGCCAGCGGGGACGCTCAGGCCGATCTCGCCGAGAAATTCCTTGTCGTCGAAACCGAGCGCGTCCCAACTCTTGCGGACCGTATCGCTGACTTCGGGCACGCCGTCGTAAAAACCGTCGAGCGTGACGCGGCCGTCCGTGTCTTTTAGGTCGGCAAGGATCGTGCTCAGCAACTGAATCGGATTGCGCGCCGCACCGCCATAGAGGCCCGAGTGCAGATCGCGCGATGGCCCACGCACCGTAACCTGCCCCGCCGCCATGCCGCGCAGGCCAATGGTGAGCCCCGGCGTTTCCGTATCCCACATCAAGGTGTCGCAGATGAGTGCGAAGTCGGCTTTCAGTTCCTCCGCATTTTCGTGGAGGAACGGCTCAAGGCTGGTAGAGCCGGACTCTTCCTCGCCTTCGAACAGGATCGTGACCTTGCACGGCAGCTTGCCGGCGGTTTCCTTCCATGCGCGGCATGCCTCGACGAAGGTGCGCAACTGGCCCTTATCGTCTGAAGCGCCGCGCCCGACGATCTGCCTGGCGCCATCTTCGCGCGTCTCGATCACCGGATCGAACGGATCGCGCTTCCACAGCCCCAGCGGATCCACCGGTTGCACGTCGTAATGCCCGTAAAACAGCACATGCGGTCCCTCACCGTCATGATGCGCAACAACCATCGGATGCCCCGGCGTCTGCGCCACGCGCGCTTCGAAGCCGAGCGCAGTCAGTTCGTCGGCCAGCATTTTTGCGGCACGCTGGCATTCCCCGGCAAAAGCCGGGTCGGTCGAGATGGAGGGCACGCGCATCAGCGCAAACAGCCTTTCGAGGCTGTCGTCGATATGGCGCTCGGCATGTTCGAGCGCGATGGCAGAATCGGTCATGCCAGCGCGCTAGGCCTGTGACATGCGCGGGGCAAGGGGCGGACTCGGGCAGATATCACCGTGCCGGGCAAGCACCGGTACGCCGCCAGTGCTGCGGACAGCCGCGCCAGGTGCTTAACTGCAGCCGAAGATTCACGTGGGGGTTTCCGATGAAGGTGCATGGATCGGGCGGCCAGCCGCTTCCCAAGCCGGCGGCGCAGAATATTAGCGGCCGGCCGCAATTCGCCACAGCGCTTGCCGCGGCCTCCAGTCCCGCGACGACCACCGACTTTTCCGACATGTCCCGCAGGGAACTGTTCGACTGGATGAACGCCGGGATCCGCGGAGGCCAGATCTCGCTCGATGACAGTTCGGGGCTTTTGAGCCTCGCGGCGCGCGGCACGGACGACCAACAGCGCTTCGATTTCGTGCAGCTTGCGCAGGATGGCATCGAGACGGCGCGGCTGCGGAAAGACAATGCCGCACAGACCATGCTGGAGACTGCGTTGGCCATCCTCCAGCGGGCCAGTGGTTCGCGCGTCGACCGGAACGGATAGGATTACGGCTTTGCCGGCGGCTGGAGATATTCGAAGCCGTCCAGATAATTGCCGCCGCGCCCTTCGCCACTCAGTCTGCCGCCGACGCATTTCCAGCTGCGCTCCTGATAAGCGTAGGTCGTGCGGATCGCGTTGATGTCCGGGCGGGGGATGCGAAACTGGCGGCCGAGATGGATCGTATAGCGCGCGGTGTTGCGATCGAGCCGCTCGATGCCCTGGGAATGCACAATCCGCTGCAGCGTCGTGCCATCCTTGCCCTCAGGCAGCGGCCTGGGGTCCGCGTTGGTCTTGTCCACGTCGTACAGCGCTTCGAGATGCGCCACGCAGGCGCCGTGGCTGGGAAATTGTTTGGGTTCGAGCGGCCAGGGCCCGGTGTGGCCGCTTGCCAAGATCGCGGGCAAGGCAAATCCCAATAGCAAGGAATAGTGCATCTTCAGTCGGCTCCTTCCGGCGCAATGCGAAACCAGGCGCCATTCGCGTGGCCGTTCGCGCCGCAGTTTTTGGAGAAGCCGCGAACCACGTGCGTGGAATGGAGGATTCCATCCCCAAGCCGTAGCTCCAGCTGCTCGCCATCCCCCAATTCGGCGCGCAATATGTGCTCGCGAACCCGCCCTTCGCCCTCCAGCTCGCAGGTCCATTTCAGGAAATCGATCTCGGCCAGATTGGCGGAGACAGCGAAATGCGCGCGCGCGGTTCGCGTGATGATAATGTCGCCGCTGGCATTGACCCAGCGGCCCTCAAAAGCCCGGCCGGTCGTAATCCGCCCAAGCCAGGCAAGCCGCCGCTCCAGCCGTTTGTGCAGATCGATCAGCGCCGCCTCGTCCAGCACGCTATGATCCGCCGTTGCAAACAGATCGCGTCGCAGGCTGCGGCGATAGCGCGTTTCGTCCTGATCGAGCGCCAAAGCAGCCGCCGTGGTCATCGTACCGGCGATTTCCGCCAGGCGATCATCGATGGCCCGGCGTACAGCTGCCAAATGCGGATGGGCCCGGATCGCATCCTCGAGGATCGCGATCTCGCGGTCGCAATCCTCGTATCGTACCGCGCAATTGATCCCGGGCCTTTCCGCGGTTTGCGCATGTGCAGGCGCTGCGATCAGCAACGCACATGCCGCCCGATATGCCGGCCGCACCTCACTTTGCCTTCTGGCAATCCTCCAGCCAGACGACGTGCTTGAACTCGTCAAATTCGCCCCAGGTACCGGTGAGCTTGATGCTCTTGCCTGGCTTCAACTGGAGTACATAAACCGATGTACCCTTGCCCATCATGCAGCTGATATCGGTTTTGAACGGCGCGATGTTGGGCAACCGAATCACTTCTTCCCACGGGTGCGGCACCTTGAACGCCACGCGGTACTGGTCGCCGTCGCGAATGATATAGTCGACAATGCCGTCGATGGTGAAACGCTTCCCCTTGTATCGGAGGGGAATCGCAGCCGAATTGCGTTCGGTATCCTTCGAAATCTGGTGCGAGAAGGAAAGCGCGCTCATCGCGACCGGCGCACCCCCCGAGGATACCGCATTGCGGGATGCAGCGGCCGCCGCCAGCCCGGGTTTGCCGCCCTTCAGCTGATTGAGGAACGCGCACATCTCGGTCTTGGCTGCGGCTTCCTTGACGACCATCGCCGCGCGCAGCTTCGCCTCCATCTTGACGGTGCCGACGCCGCGCTGCTGGGTGGCATTGATTTCGATCGGGAAGGCGCGCGCCTTGCCGGTCATCGGTTGCTCCATCAGCATCGCGCCGGCTTCGGGCTCCTCGGCCAGAATGTCGTAGCCCTTTGACAGAGCGATGCCACGGATCTGGCCGATCGCGCTGGCGGGGCTCATGTCCGCCGCTGAAAAAGTGGCGATGAAGCGCAGGCCGCTTACCGGGCTGCCCGCTTTGGTGAACGTGTCTTCGCAGGTGCCGGCAGTTGCGATGGTGGGGACACTGAAAGCCGCCATGGCGATGCACTTCACTGCGTTCACGTCATATTCCTTACTGGTGATAAGCTCGCAAACGGCATCCGGCGCGCATCGGGGCGGGGCAAGAGCATCCAAGTCGGATGGCTTTCCCTGCCGTTTCATCGCCCAGCTTTTCCGCGAACCGCTGCAATCCGCCGACGAGCGGCAGGCAGGCAAAAAAATGGGCGGCACCTTTCGGAGCCGCCCATTTTTTCGAGTGAAGGTTCGACTAGAAGTCGACCTTCGCGCCAACGCGGAAGTAGCGGCCCAGAATGTTCTGGCTCGACCATGCCGGGTTGTATTGGCCGATGCTGTAGCCGCCCGACGGGTCGAAGACAGGCTTGATGTTCAGCGCGTTCAGAACGTTCGCGTAGATCATGAAGTTGTCGTTGACACGCTGGCTGATGCTGAAGTCGACGTTCCACTGCGCCTTGCTGCTGCAAGCCACCGGGGTCACACCGTCTTCGTAGGTCACGATCGAAGCACCGATCGAGCCGCGGCAATCACCCTTCTTCCCGCCGTAATCGATCGACGCCAGGTCAAGACCGCTGGTGTAGTACGCCGTCACGGAGGCGGTGGTGCCGCCGGTCTGGATCGTGTTCTGCCAGCTGCCGCGCCACTTCGGCGCACCCGAGCACGACGTCACGTCGCACGGCGAAAGCGTGCCGACATATTCCTCGACACGTCCGGGGAACACGCGGTTGAACTTCAGCGTCAGCGAAGCTTCGAAGTTGCTCGTCAGAACAACATCACCGAACAGCGGGATGCGAGCATTCGCGCCGAAATCAAGGCCCGAGACGTTCTGCGAGTCGGTGTTCTCGAAGCTTGCTTCGATGAACCCGATGTGCGGAAGCGCATTCGGGAAGTTGATGTCGGGCTGCCCAGGAAGCACTCGGATGCCTGGAATGTTTACGACACCGTTGTTGCCGTAATACTGCGCGAACACATCGTTGATGTCGTATGTGGCGTTGGCAATCAGGTCCTTCACCTTGATGTTGAAGTAATCAATCGTGAAGCTGACACCGCGGATCGGCTCGAAGATCGCGCCTAGCGTCCAGCTGGTCGACTTCTCCGGCGACAGGCTAGCGTTACCGATCGACGTCTGACCGATCGCGAACTGGCCAACCGCGAACTGGTTGCCGCCGTGCGCCGCAACGAACGCTGCATAGCCCGGCGTGGTCGTCGCAAGCTGACGCGTCACGAAACCGGTGGTCGGCAGACCGAAGGCTTCGTTGAACGAAGGAATACGGAAGCCCTTCGAGTAGGTGCCACGGATAGCCAGCTGCTGGATCGGCGTGAACTTGGCACCGATCTTCGGCGAGAAGTTCGACTGACCCGACGAGTAGTCATCGTAACGGCCCGAGCCGTTGATTTCCAGCTGCGGGATGATCGGCGCGTTCACTTCGAAGAACGCCGACTTCACGTTACGCGAACCGATCGCGCCCACTGCGTTGATGATATAGTAGCGGTCCTGCGGACGTACGGTGTTCGCAGGATTTGCCGACGGGTTGTTGATCGACTCGTGACGATACGAACCGCCGACAGCCGCTTGGAGCGGACCGCCGGGAAGCTCGAACAGGTCCTTCGAGACCGTCGCCGAAACCTGCCAGAGATCCGAGTTCGAACGGTTCTTGTTCACCGGAGCGATATAGTCGCGGATGGCCTGGCTGTTCAGTTCCGGATTGACGAAGTTATAGGTGCCCTGTGCAACCACATCCATCACCCGGCCAGGGATCAGCGTATTGCGGTTGGTGATATCGAGCTGGACGTTCGACACGGTACCTTCGACCGAATAGTTCCAGTCGTCACCGAACGAGCCCGACACGCCCGATGCGAAGCGAAGGCTGCGAGCCTTGGCCGTGAGTTCACGCGGACGATCATAGGTGGCCAGAACCTGTGCACGGTTGCCTGCAGCCGCGAACGGATTGTTCGGGTTCAGGTTTCCGTTCGCTGCAGTGCAGCCCGTTGCCAGCATGGTGGTCGAGCCAACGCCAGCGGCGCAGACATAAACCGGCAAGTACAGGTTGGTCAGTGCGAACTGCGTCGGCGACGGCGTGGTGCCGTTGAAAGCAACCGGTGCAGCCTGCGTGTTGGTGGTCACCTGATAATAGTTGCCGGCCGCATAGAACTGCGCACGGTCACCCAGGTTTGCAGTGAAACGGAACGCACCACCGAGACGCTCCTGCTCAGGCAGAACCGTCGAGTAGAGCGCACGGTTATCGCGCGAGCACTGCAACGGGCCAGCAGTCGCCGACAGGTTCTGCGGGACGTTGACCGGAGTCAGGTCTCGGCAGCCGGCGGCGGTGTTGAGCAGGTTGAAGCGAGTAAGACCCGCACCCGTGGCGTCAACCGCACGAACGTTCGGGACCGGAGTTGCAAACGTGCCGTTGTAGATCTTACCACCAACAAGGGCGGCAGCCGGAGTGTTTGAATTACGGACCGAGTTCTGGGCGCCGTTGGCGCGGCACACGATCGTGCCGGCAGGAACGCCGAGATCCGTGGCACCCTGAGTACCAGGAGCGCGACCCACCGACGGGGCGCACATGCTGCTCAGATTAGCCGAGTTGAACGGGAAATCCGTGTCACGGGCGTACAGCGCGTCGCTGCGCTGATATTCGCCGTTGACGTAGAAGTTGAAGCCCTGCTCTTCGAGATCACCGTAACCGAAGGTGGCGTCGATGCGCTGCTCAGGAGCAGTGCCACGCTGCGACACGCCGGCCGATGCGTTGAGGTGAAGGCCCTTAACTTCCTTCTTGGTGATCACGTTGACCACGCCGGCGACGGCATCTGCGCCATAGGTCGACGAAGCGCCGTCGCGCAGGATTTCGATCCGCTCGACGATTGCGTTCGGGATGGTGTTCAGATCGACGAAGTTGCGATGGCCGTCATCCGCGAGCGGATAAGGCGCCATGCGCAGGCCGTCGAAGATCGTCAGGGTCGACTGCACGGTCAGGCCGCGGAGCGACACGGCGTTCGCGCCGGTCGCGAAATTGTTGCCGTTGTTCCAGCCCTGCGTGATCGTGCCGGCGCCATTGGCCGAAACGCGCTGCACTGCTTCGGCAACGGTATTGATGCCGCGCTGCTCGAGGGTTGTCGCGCTCAGCACGGTTACCGGCGAAGGCGTTTCCGAATTGGTGCGACGGAACAGCGAACCAGTGACGACGATGTCGCCCTCTGCTTCGGGCTCTTTATCCTGCGCGGGAGCCGCGGTGGGGGCTGGTGCCGCCACGTCCTGCGCGAGTGCCGCCGAAGGCAGCATCATCGCCGCGAAGGCGGTGCCGAGGATAGTCCCGGCCAGATAACTCGTCTTACGCATTATATTCTCCCTGTTTGTTTGGGTCACACCCAAATATACCGAGTTGAAACTCGGCTAGTCTCGCTTAGCTATATATCGGATATACAAAGTAAACTTATAATCTGTTTGCGTTGTTGCCGCGCAACACTGCAAGATTCAAAGCAGATTGATTTATATACGTACCGTTTACACGGTTTTATTCTTGAAATTGACTAAGCGGCTGCGATCGACTGCAAATTCGTTTCACCAAAGTCACCCACCACGGTGGCGACCGAGCCTGAAACATCGGCGTCTATGCGCAGGCGGATGCCGCTCTTGCCGAGGCGCTCGAACGGATCGTCGCTGCCCATCGCGATGAACTTGCGGCGGATGCGCATCATCACGATCGAGCGCGTTGCTGCGCTGGAGCCGAACTCGCAAAGCGCTTCGTCGATGGTGGAATTGGTCGCGCGGCCACGCACTGCGATGGTGCGAAACACATGCGCTTCTGTGGGCGAGAGGGGAACGGTCCTGCCGCGCCACAGCACTTCCAGCGGATCGGTGCGGATCAGGTACGCACCGCGCTTCACCGTGGTTTCGGCGATCTGGCCACAATGCGCGCAGCGATGCGCCGCGCGTGCGGGCCTGCGCGCGTTGTTTAGTGCCTGTATATCTCGGTCAGGGTGCGATGCGGTCTGCATGGCGGATTCTCCTTGCCCCGGAGCTATCCGTGCGGGGTGAGTCGGCCCGTCCTCCAAGCCATGACTGTCCCGCAAAAAGCTATGAGCGCCCCGCGAGATTGCACGGTCCCGGCAGCCCCGGCGAACGTCCCGCCTAACTGCCAACCACGGCGCGCACCGCCTGGCGAAAGCTCTTGCCGACGGCCAGGTCCTCGCCATCTACTGTCATCACCCGGTAGCTTCCGGTCGCGCGGCGCCGCACCGCCGCGATCATCCGGCGATTGAGGATGAGCGAGCGGTGGACTCGTACGAATTTATCGGGGTCGAGCCGCTTCAGAAAATCGCCCAGCGGCTCACGATACAGATAGCTCACCTCGCCGATGACGAGACGGACATATTCGGCTTCCGCGCGGACCATTTCGATCCGATCGAGCGACAGGCGGAAGGATTCTCCGCGCCCCTGGATCCAGATATGCGGATCGTCGCCCAGGCGGGTTCCGGTGCTGCGCACGGCATCCAGCTGCCACGACAGATCCTTCAGTCGCGCATGCGCGCTGCGATCGGCGATCGCCGCTTCGATCCGTGCCATCGCTTTCTCCAGCCGGCTCATCAGGACGGGCTTGGTCAGGAAATCCACAGCGCCGGTATCGAACGCGGTTCGCGCGAATTCGGGGAAAGCCGTGGCGAACAGGATCAGCGGTGCGGGGCCGGCCGCGCGCGCGAGTGCCTCCACCACCTCGAACCCGTCAAAGCCCGGCATCTCGATATCGAGGAACACCACATCGGGATCGTGCGCCGCGATGCGCGCCAGCACATCGGCGCCGCCGGTCGCGGATTCCAGCAATTCGACCTGTTCGAAGCGGGAGAGCATATTCTCCAGCCGCCGCCGCGCGATCTGCTCGTCATCGCACACCATCACGCGGATCATATTCGGCGCCCTTTATTGGATCGCGCCGGACTCTTAGGCGCGGCACGCCGGCTCGCGAGCCGGCGCAACGCACCGGTACATCAGCCGCTCCGCAACAGGCTGTTGCGCACCATCGGAGTGTAGGTGCGCCCGACGCGCACGTCCGAACCGTCGGTCAGCACCGCGACCAGAGCGGCGAACGGCGCCTGGCGAACGCGCACGATCGCGCTGCGCCGGACGATCGTGCTGCGATGGATGCGCAGGAAGGCGGCCGGATCGAGGCGGCGTTCGAGCGAGGCCATGCTCTCATGGTACAGATAGCTCGCGTCGCTGGTGCAGATGCGCACATAATCGCGCTCGCTCTGCAAGCGCACGATCGCTTCGGTGGGGACGCGCACATAGCCGCCCCGCGCCTTGACCCAGAATTCGGTGAGGCTCTTGTCGCGGTCGCCCAGCGCGGTGCGCAGCGTCGTCACGGTCTCCTGCAATTCGGCGATACGATCGGCTTGGGAGACCGCCGCGACTGCATTCTTCGCGCGCAGCATCGCCGCGTGGAAGCGGCCCGGATCGATCGGCTTGGCGAGATAATCGACTGCGCTCACTTCGAATGCGCGCAGGGCATGGTGGTCGAACGCCGTTACGAAAATCACGCCGGGCGGGGTTCGCGTGGTGCGCTCAAGCACTTCAAAACCGCCGCCGCCGGGCATCTGGACGTCGAGCAGCAGGATGTGGAATGCATGGCCGTCGAGCAGCGCGCAGGCGCTGTCGACGTCACCGGCTTCATCGATGCGCGCGACCCAATCGAGCTGGGTAAGCAAGCGGATGACGCGCCGCCGCGCCAAGGGTTCGTCATCGACGACCAGGACAGAAAGCCCGGTCATGCGAAGCGCAGCGGCAAATCGATAGAGGCGCGGTAGCGGCCCGGCCCGTTCGCTCCCGACGAGAAAAGGCCGTCATCCTGGAAACGCGCGCGCAGCCGTTCGGCGACATTCTTCAGCCCGATGCCCGTGCCCGTGTTCGGCGATGGCTGTTCGGGCATGTCATTGTCGATGACGATGTTCAGGCGGCCATTGAGGCTGCGCGCGTTGAGCGTGATCCCGACCTGCCCGACCGTGGCGTTGACGCCGTGCTTCAGCGCGTTTTCGATCAGCGGCTGGAGGATCAGGCTGGGCACCAGCGCTTCGCGGACATCGTCCGCAACCGCGATGCTGAGCGTCATGCGGTCCGAGAAGCGCTCGCGCTCGATCTCAAGATATTCCTCCTGCAGTGCCATCTCCTCGGCCAACGGCACATCGTGAAGCGGATCGAGCGTGAGGGTAGTGCGCAGGAACGTAGAGAGCGACAGCACCATCTGTTCGGCGCGCTTCGATGCACCTTCTTCGATCAGCCCCGCGATGGAATTGAGCGTGTTGAACAGGAAATGCGGGCTCACCTGATATCGCAGCGCCCGCATCTGCGCCGACAATGCTTCTTCGCGCACGGCAGCCAGGCGGCGGTCGCGGTCGCGCACTTCGAAGCTGTAATTGAGCGCCACGTACAGGCAGCTCCAGCCGAAGAACACCGATGCGCCATAGATCAGGGTGAAGCCGAACGTCGTCGGGTCGAAGCGGGCGATATCGGGATGGCAGAGCTTGTAATTGACGAAATCGAGCAAGGCGAAGAGCGGCGCAGCTATTCCGGCGAGCACAAAGCACAAAAGGGTCTGCCAGATGAAACTCAGGCCCCGCGCGCGGAATAGCAGCACCGCCATGCCGAAGGTCATCAGCGCACTGAAGCCATACAGCACCAGTTTCAACGCCGCAGATTCCAGCGGATTGATGTTGATGAAAATCCCCATGATGCTGTCCGCGACGAACAGCGCCGGCCAGTAGACAAGGCCGAGGCGCAGCGTGGCGCGCCGCATCGCGTGCGCGCGCTCGGGCGAGTCCTGAAAGAGTTCCGGCATAAAGGCTGGTTATCGCGCTTGGGGTGGCAGCGTCGAGTGCCGCTCGTCGTTACAGCTTCGCCATTGGTCGAAATAGGGACCGATTCATCGGTTACAGGCATGCTTTTGCATATCCGCGCGCGGCGCAACCGCTCGCCGCCGATACCCTTGCCCGACATGAGTATTGAGCGTTCCAGCCTAACCAGCCGACCCCGTCGCGCCGCTTTGCCGCGGATATCCCGCCGATGAGCGGCGCCTTTCCCGCAATCGGGGATTCGCGGATCGCCGTGATGGTGATCGTCGATCCCGAGGATACAGCGACGATCGACAAGCTGCGCGAGATACTGGGAGATGGCGCGCTGCTCCATCTGCCGCCCGACGCGGCGGCGCTTGCCCCCCGCGCCGCACCTTTGCTCACCGAGCGTCAGACGGCGATCCTGCGATTGCTGGAGCAGAATCTGTCGAACAAGGAAATCGGCCGCGCGCTGGCGATCTCGCATTTCACGGTGCGCAATCACGTCTCGCAGCTGTTGCGCATCTTCGACGTGGCGACACGCCAGGCGTTGATCGCGGCATATCAGGGCTATCCGGTGATCGGCAGGTACAGCCCGTCCCTGAAGCTAGGCGGCCAGGGGTTCGACGGGCATCCGATCGCCGCATAAGCCTCCCGCGTCATCGTCACGCGCATCGCTGCACCTTCGCGGCGGATGGTGACGCCGGGCGTGTCGGTCGGCACATCGCATTCATCGATGCGCAGTTCGGTGGCGCGGCCCTTCGCGATGCGCAGTTCGCCGCGGCCATTGGCCCAGCTGCCTTCGCTGCCCTGCCGCCGCCGGGTGTCCACCGATGCCAGAAAAGCCAGATGCTCGCGCAAAGCGGCACCAACGTCGTCCTCAACCACATCATACCATAATGCGCCGACTTCATCGCGCAGCATGTCCAAAAGACGCTTATGCTCATCGTTGAGCGCGGTGCGGCCCGAAGGGCCCAACGCCCGCGCCAGCACGCTTTCGCGCTTGCGGATCGCGGCGACCAGTTCGCGAAGCTCAGAGACATTGCACAGCCCCCATTCGAGGCCTGTGTCATCCGGATGATGGCAGGGCGCCTGCGCGGAGGCCAAGGCGGCGGAAAGCAATATCCCAAGCATCCCCGCGCCTTCGCATGCGTGGCGGCCGCCGGTCATCGCAGATGGTGCACCGGTACGCCGCGTGCCGTCGATTTGCGCGGAGCCGCGTGCGATCCGAATCCACTATGCGACGCTTATCAATCAGCATTCTGGTCATACTGGCCGCGCCAGCCGGCGCAGCGGCACAGGAAAGCTGGGGCGAATGGAAATCCATCCACGCGCCTCAGGGCTTCGTCACGCTCACCGGGCGCAAGCATAAAGACTATTATCGCGCGTATCTCTGCCCGAGCGCGAAGCGGGCGGACGCGGTGATCTACGCCATCGCGCGTGTTGCCCAGCGCGGAGACTATGTGCCGCAGCAGGTTGCGGCGATGAAGGTGGCGCTCGCCCGCCAGCGCTGCAAGCCAGCCGCAAAAGGCCGCTACCGGGTCGAGGATTTGCTCGGCGACACGCAGATCGACCATGGCTTCGAAGCATCGGAGAACTGGTCTTCGCTAAAGGCGCGCAGTGCCACCGGTTCGCCGATCGGGCTCGTCTATGATTCGAGCCCCTATGCGATCACGGACTGACCGGCCGCGCGTGCGCGTTTCGATCGACGGGCTTCTGGTGTGTATATTCCTCGCCGGGCTGGGTGTGGTGCTCAGCCTGTTGCTGCTGCACCACGACCTTCGCGGCTGGATGCCGGAGCGCTTCGACCGGGCAACGATAATTGTACAGGCGACGCGCACCGAACTGCCGGCATTCGAAATCGGCCAATGCCTGCCCGGCACAGTCAGCCCGTGGAACGAGGCAAATGCGGAGGAATATCAGGGAAGCGCCACGGTTGCCGTGCTCACGTGCCGTAGCAAAGCGAGCTTCTTCACCTTGCTCTTCACCTACCTCGCAATCGGTCTCGTGATTTTATTGCTGCGCCGCTGTGTACCGGTGCGCCGCCTGCATTGACCCTGCGCCGTCGAACTGGATGGAACCGTATTTCACAACCAAGGGCTCCCGCATGAATTTTTCCGAACCTCCCGCATGGTGTTCGCTTTCGCGGATGTTCGTGATCGCGCGGATCGCAACTGCCGGCTTCTTCCTTGCGCATGCGGTGATGCGGATCGTCTACGGTACGATTCCGCAATTCGGCCAGTTCATGGAAGGCCTCGGCTTTCCCGCGGGCGTCGCATGCGTCTGGGCGATCACGGTGACCGAGTTGATCGCGGGCGTGATGTTGATCGCCGGATGGCGTGTGCAGATCGCGACCGCCGCGCTGGCCGCGATCGCCGCTGGCGGCATCGTGCTGATCCATATGCATCTCGGCTGGTTCGTCGGCGAACATGGCACCGGCGGCATGGAATATAGCGTCGCCTTGCTCGTGCTGCTCGCGCTGATCACGGCGGAGGCCAATGCGCGTGCGCGCGCCGCCGACAGCGATCCACAATAGCCCCGCGAGGAACGCATCGAATGTCGAAAGCCCCCGATCCGATCCGATCCAGGCGCCGCCGTCGCATCGCCTTCGCCGGAATCACGGCAGCGATCATCCTGTGGCAGGTCGTGCGTACCGAGTGGCGAATCGCCGATTTGCGCGCGCGCGGGTTTGGCGATGTCGTGATCGAGAGCACACGCGATCATGCATATGCGCCGCTGATCGGCGCTATAATCGGCGCACTCCTGTGCATTGGCATCGGCCTCGCGATCAAACGCGCTTTGCGTCGCACCGAAGACTGAGGCGGCATGTACCAGTGCATGCCGGTACGTTCACCGAAGGGCCGCCTTCGCTACAATAAGACGATGTCCTTGCTTCTCCCCGCCCGCCGCAAATTGCTCCTCGCTTTGTGTGCCACCGCTGCCACAATCGGCCTCCCCTCTGCCGCAGCTGCGCAAACCTATATCTGCCCCGGCGGCCCCGGGCCCGGCGAAGTGCAGGCAGGCGTCCAGAACGGTCCGGGGTTCAACGGCGTCCCTGTCTGCGCAAAGGATCGATTTGCTGCCGGCGAGGGTGAGCAGAGCGCGGAAGAATTGGCCGCCAGCTATGGCCCCGGTCCGGACCCGATGGCGCGCCAGCTTGAGGCCGCGATCGAGATCGAGAAGGCGGCGTTGTTTGGCAAGATCAAGGAAATGCAGCTGCAGAACGATCCGCGCTACAAGCGTTACCAGAATGGCGGCTGGGAATATTTCCAGGATGCCCCCGGCGCTCGCCCCGGCGAGCTTTGCACGGCCTTCTTCACCAGAAAGAACGGCTATGTCGCAGTGACCGGTCCGGGCAAGGATTCACCGAACGCCTATCTGACCTTCTGGAGCGCCGATGTGCCCAAGCCGCGCGACGCAACGCAGGTCCAGATCTCGCTTCGCCAGACCGGCGACGCACCCGCGCAGACAGTGACCGCGTTCAACACCTTCAATCCCGCTGCCGGGATGGGCGGCATCACGCTGGCAGTACCGACCGTCAGCGCATTGCTGGACAATATGCTGGAGGTGCATTCCTTCACCGTCACCCTCGGTGGCAAAGCGGTGGCCCAGGTCGAGTGGAATGGCGGCCATGCCGCGCGCGACAAGCTCAAGGCCTGCATCGCCAAGGGGCGCGGCTAGACCATGCGCGCATTCTCGTTTCTCGCGGCGGGCTTGCTAGCCACCGCCGTGCCTTCAGCATGGGCGCAAGCACCGAAGACATCCCAGGCCCCGCGCAATATCGCGGCCAAAGTCGAGGCCTATATGAAGGCCGCCGTCGGCCATGAGCAATTCAGCGGCAATATCCTGATCGCACGCGATGGCGTGCCGATCGTCACCCGCTCCTACGGCATGGCCGATTATGAGCGGCACGTGCCGAACACGGCGAAGACAGTGTACCGCATCGCATCGCTGACCAAGGCCTTCACCAGCGTAGCGATCATGCAATTGCAGGAACGCGGCAAGCTGAAGGTGACCGATACGATCTGTGACTATCTCGCCAAATGCCCGGCCGCCTGGGCACCGATCACGATACACCAATTGCTGACCCACACATCGGGCATCCCCAATTTTTCGAGCCAGCCCGAATGGGATGAAAAGCAGGAATACCAGGATTACCGCCCCGGCGAGATCGTCCAGCTGTTTCGCAATCTGCCCCTCCAGTTTGCGCCGGGCAGCAAGTTCAAATACAGCAATTCGGGCTATTATCTGCTCGGCCAGATCATAGAGCGGGCTTCGCGCCTGACCTATGGCGACTATCTGCAGGCCAACATTTTCGCTCCGCTCGGCATGAAGCACACCACCCTGCATGATTCACGCGCGCTGCTGCCCAATCGCGCGCTGGGCTATGATTCCCTCGGCACCGATTTCATCAACGCGTCGTATCAAAGCGCGACGACGGCCTTTGCGAATGGCGGGCTTTATTCGACAGTTGGCGATCTGCTGCTGTGGGACAGAGCATTATACACCGGCAAGCTGGTGTCGAAGGCATCGCTCGATGCGATCTTTACGGTCGACAAGGGTGGCTATGCCTATGGCTGGCAGGTCGGTGAGCGCTTTGGCCGCAAGCGTGCCGATCATTCCGGCGCTTTCAAGGGCTATTCGACCTATCTGGTCCGCTTCCCCGATCAGCGCGTCACCGTAATCGTGCTGAGCAACAGCGATCGCGCGCAAGCGGCCAAGGTCGGCGTGGCCCTGTCGGCAATCGCATTTGGCGAGAAATACACGGATCCGAAACCCCAGCTGCAAAGCATTCTCTGGAATCTTATCGTCCAGCAAGGCGTGGAGCCCGCGATTGGCCGCTATCATGAACTCAAGCGCACCCAGCCAGACGCATTCGACTTTGGCGACGATACGCTGGTCGACCTGGGCTATGATCTCTTCAACGCCCGCAAGCTCGATGCAGCGAAAGCGATGTTTCAGCTCAATTTGCAGGGCTACCCGGAATCGGCCGGCAGTCAGGACGGGCTAGGCGACATTGCCGATGCGCGCGGTGACACTGCGGCGGCAATCCTGCATTTCGAGACGTCGCTGCGGTTCGACAAGGACAACCGGTATGCGACCGAGGGTCTGGCGCGGGTAAAGCGCCAAGCGGCCGATTAATTGCGGGGCAGCGGAGCGCAGGCGCCACAATTCCGCGACGCCTCTGGCCCATCGAGCGCCCGGTGCTTCCCCGCCCAGCCAAGCACGATCTGGTTCGCCGCGTTTAACAGGTCGAGCGCATCCTCGCCGGGCGCAGGCCCACAGCCGAAATCCACATGCACCGTGATGTGCTGGGTCCCGCGCGCAAAGGTCAGCATGCCCATCCTCTGATCAGTGGTACTGATCTCGCAATGGATCGTGCGGCGCGTTTCCAGCGAGCGCAGAATCTGCCGGATCTCCCGAAAGCCTGCGGGCCCGACGTTCAGATCGCGCTTGATCTCGACCTCGTCAGTTCCGCCGCCGCGCTCGTAGCGGCCCTGCCCGCTGGCCCAGAGATACCAATAGGTACGCCCGATCCCGTGCGGGCCAACCTCATTATAAGCGATCTGCTCGGGCGGATCGTCCGCAGGGATTTTGCCAGACACCATCTCCAGCGGCCGAATGCACGCTGGATCGGTCAGCATGCCGGTGCGTAACCGCGACAGGATCGCCTTATCGGCTTGCGAACCATCGAACCGCCGAGAGGCGAGGATCAGCATCGGCCGAAACCTTCCGTCCCGCCGCGCCCGCGAAGGCTCGGCAGACATGGCGTACCGGATTGCGCCCGCATCGCTATGATAGGCAGCCACTGACTTCGCATCCTCGGGCAGCAGGCCGGTATAGCGATAGGCGAGGGTCGATGTGTCGAGCCAGACCGCCTCCCTGTGCGCCAGCACGTCCTCAGACAAGGATGCGCGCATTACGCCCAGCGCATCGTCCTTGCCGGTCACGCGGAAGGAGGTACCGATTGCGTGCACGGTCTCGTCAGCGCCAATATCGATGCCGACATCGCCGTCGCACACCAACAAAGGCCCCTGCGCGCTGTACTCCGCAGGCTTTTCGCCGCTCTGGGCGAACAACAACGCGATCGGCAGCCATGCACTTACCATTGCGGAAGCTTCCGGTCGGCGCGGCAGATCGCCAGCTTCTGCTGCTGTGTCACATAGATACGCGTGACGCGTTTGGTCTTGGCGTCGGTATCAACCGTCATGCAGCCGCAGCCATGACCATAGCTGCCGACATTGGTGGTCACCCATTCTGCCCGGTCGAAATCGGGCATGGTGCGCAATCCGCGCGCCTGATGGCGGCCTTGCTCGCCGATGCTCCACCGGCCCTCGCGGTCGAACAGGTTCCAGTTTGCGGGCGTTGGATTGGCGATCCAGCCGCATCTTTTTTCGCGCGTTCCGCCATCGGCCTGCACGGGCAAGAGCGTGGATGCCGCGACCAGCGCGAGAATGAGGTTTCGCATCCGGAATGTCTGCGCGCCGTCCGGCACCGCCTCAAGCAAAGCGGCGTACCGGTGCTCCGCCGCCGATGGGCAGGCGCCGGGCGCGAACCTAGACCATTGTCATGCACAGCCTCCTCATCGCAGCGGTCTTGCTGGCCTCGCAATCCTATGCGCAGTTCCACCCGCGGGACTCGGCGATCGATGCGCGCATCTCGGCCACGATGCGTAGCTGCATGACCAAAACCGGCGGCATCACGGAAAATATGCAGAACTGCCTGGCCGCCGAATATACCCGCCTCGATCGCGCGCTGAACCGAACCTATGCAATCGCGATGCGGGCGACGCGGAATACGCTCCGTCCGTCCCAGCGCGACTGGCTGGCCACCCGATGGGTTGGCTGTGTCGAACATATGAAGCGCAGCGGCGACGGCACGGGTGGCGATCTGGCGTATCGTAATTGCCAGCTGCGCGAAGTTGCGCGCCGCACGCTCTGGCTCGAGCAACAGATGCGCGGCAAATGACCCTCAGACTATGCCTTTGCCTGGCGATGCTCGCGGCATGTTCCGAAGCGCCGGTCGCCAAGCCAGCCCAGGAATTACGCGCCGACGAGAGACCGAAAGCCGAACCCCGCCGGATCGCGTCCGGCCCCGAGGAGCCGGCCTGCTACGGCAATGACTATAAGAGCTTCTTCGACGAATTCGTCCGTTCGCCCGAGTTTCGCCGCGAGCATATTTCGCCCAAACTCTACACTGCGATCGAGGATGGCCGCGGCAAAGTTCTGGACGGCGGCGAGCGCCGCAAGCCATCCGGCTATGAAGCCGCCTTCCCGATCGTGATGCTGGATTATTACTATAAGCCACAAACCCCGGTGCAGCCCGGCGACGAAGGCGAGCATCTGATCCTCGACATCAATCAGGGGCAAAACGAAGCCTTCGTCGTCGAATGGGCACGCGTGCATTATGATGGAAAGTCAGAAGGTGGCGACGATCTCGGCAACGCATTCCGCCTCGACGGCCAGCCCTTTGACCGGTCCGGAATGTGGGACGGCTCGCTGCTGTTCGAACCGCACGGCGGATGCTGGCGGCTCGCCAGCGATGTGCGTTACCGGCGGAATTGACGGCATAAAGGGCTCGCACGCGCTAGCGATGAAGGCGGCACGGCTGGTCCGCCGTCGGAAAGCGCGAAGCTGGCGCCGGATGATAATGGTATAGCGGCGTTCACGGAAACGGACGGGCGTGCATAGGCGAATCAGCTCACTTTGCGCTTGGCGATTGTAGCCATGTTTTTCGCTCGCTGTATCGGGGGTGTGCCAGAGCAGTCGAGACACAGTGCGGACACGTGCGTGTGGCGCCTAGGCCGCAAACGCGAAAACGCGAGCATTTCTGCCGATTATCAATGGTCCGAAGAATGGCGCACCCGACAGGATTCGAACCTGTGGCCTCTGCCTTCGGAGGGCAGCGCTCTATCCAGCTGAGCTACGGGTGCCTGGAAAGCCGCGCCTAGCAAAGCCAGAGAGAGCGCGCCAGTGCCTCAATAAGCCGAACTGCCAAGTGTCACCGGCTGGAACTGGCCGAGGCCGCAGCTGGCGCCTTGCGACAGTCCCGGCTCGGTCAGCACGGTAATGATATCGACCGAGCAGAGCTGGTTGCCGGTCACCTTGTAGCTGAAGCGCTTTTCGAAGCCGAGTTGCGGGCAGGATCCGCCATCGAGCGTGTTGCGATAGACCTTGCCGCTGCGCATCACGAAATCGATCGTCTGGCCGTCGCGCACCTTGGTCTGCTGGACTTGGCTGAGCGTGACGCAGCTAACGGGATTGCCGGCGGGGGTCGCGGGCGGAACTTGCTGTTTGCCCGCGCTTCCGGGGGCTGCGGCGAACAAGAGAGCGGAGGCGGCGAGCAGAATGCGCATATTCGGCGTTCCTTCTAGCTTGCGCCGCTCTGGCTCTTCGCGCGCGGCGCCGGGGTCTTGGGTTTGAATGGGCAGAGATCGGAAACGATGCACCGCCAGCATTCGGGTGTCCTAGCCTTACAAGTGTATCTTCCGTGCAAGATTAACCAGTGATGAGCGTGGAGGCGGAAGGGCTGGGGCACCGCTTTCTCCAGCTTTTTCTCCACCGCAAGCACGGTCTTTCCCGGCGCCAGCCTGGTGCGATTGCCGACGCGAAAGATATGCGTGTCGACTGCGAACGTCTCATGCCCGAACGCGGTGTTGAGCACGACATTGGCAGTCTTGCGCCCGACGCCCGGCAGCGCCTCAAGCGCCTCGCGATCCTCGGGGACTTCGCCCGCATGATCGCGGATCAGCGCTTCGGAAAGGGCGATGACATTCTTGGCCTTGGTGTTGAACAGCCCGATCGTCTTGATGTGCTGCTTGAGCGCGGGCTCGCCGAGCGCGACCATCTTCTCGGGCGTATCGACTTCGGCAAACAACGCGCGCGTCGCCTTGTTCACCCCCACATCGGTCGATTGCGCGGAAAGCGCCACTGCGACGAGCAAGGTATAGGGATTGGAATATTCCAGCTCGGTTTCGGGGTGCGGATTCTCCTCCGCCAGCCGCGCGAAAAACTCGACGACGTCACCCTTCTTCACACGCCGAGTACCGAATCCATCGCGTAACGCCCCGGCTTCTGCGTCGCCAGCCAGAGTGCCGCCTGCACCGCCCCGCGCGCAAAGATCGCGCGATCGTCGGCGCGGTGGGTCAGTTCGATGCGTTCGCCATTGGCCGCAAAAACCACGCTATGATCGCCGACCACCGATCCGCCCCGCAGCGATGCCATGCCGATCGTGCCGCCACAGCGCGCACCGGTAAGCCCCGCGCGATCGCTCACCTGCGCCTCGGCCAATGTCGTTCCCATGCCCTCTGCGGCGGCCTTGCCCAGCATCAGCGCAGTGCCCGATGGCGCATCGGCCTTGTAGCGATGGTGCATCTCGACGATCTCGACATCCCAGTCACTGCCCAGCTTCGCCGCGGCTTCACGCACCAGCCGCGCGAGCAGCCCGACGCCCATCGAAGTGTTGCCGGTTTGGAGCACTGCAATCTCGGTTGCAGCCGCATCGATCATTTCATGGTGGCGCTGGCTCAGCCCCGTGGTGCCGATCATGATCGGCGTGCGCGCCGCGCGGGCAGCGGCAAGATGCACCTCCAAAGCGGCAGGCGCGGAGAAATCGACCAGCACATCGGCTTGTGCGGCAATGGCGGCGGGATCGTCCTGCGCATCCGCCCCGCCCGCGATCCGCGCGCCAAGCCCCGGCGCTACGTCCGCAATCGCCTGTCCCATCCGGCCAAGGCTGCCGTAAATACCGATGCTCGTCATGCGCGACCGTGTGGCACAGGCGTCCGGCGAAGGGTAGGGTGCAGCAATGCGCGACATTCACAACATCGTGATCCTCACCGGCGCGGGGCTTTCGGCCGAGAGCGGCATCGCCACGTTTCGCGGGCCGGGCGGATTGTGGGAGGGGCAACGGGTCGAGGACGTCTGCACGCCCCAGGCGCTGCATCACAATCCGGAGCTGGTGCATCGCTTCTACGACGAACGCCGCGCAAGGCTGGCCGGCGTCGCACCCAATGCGGCGCATCTGGCGCTGGCGCGGCTGGATGCGGAATGGCCGGGCGAACTGCTGATCGTCACGCAGAATGTCGACGATCTGCATGAGCGCGGCGGCGCGAAGCGGCTGATCCATATGCATGGCGAGCTGAAATCGGCTTTGTGCGCGCTGTGCGGCATCCGCCATGGGTGGGAAGATTCGCTGCCGCCGGAGACCGAATGCCCCGATTGCGGCGAACCGGCGCTGCGTCCCGACATCGTTTTCTTTGGCGAGATGCCTTACGAAATGGAGCGGATCGAGCGGGCGATTGCGAGCGCCGATCTGTTCGTTTCCATCGGCACTTCGGGGGCGATCTATCCCGCTGCCGGTTTCGTCCAGACCGCCAAATATCATGGAAGCCAGACGCTCGAGCTCAATCTCGATCCGTCTGAGGGCAGTGCGTGGTTTGGCGAAAGTCGTTTGGGGCCAGCGGGCAAGCTGGTGCCAGCGTGGGTCGAGGGATTATTAGCTTAACCGCTCCCCGGTCATGCGGCCTGGGAAGCCCCGCCGTCGTCATCGGCCACATCGACAATCCCCGTCCGCGTGCGCCGATCCACCCGCAGTTCGAACACATCCGGCCGCGCATGCTGGCCATCGGTATCGAGCGTCGCCAGCCCGCGCGGAATTTCGCCCAGATCGAGTTCTGCAAACAGGATCTCCGCAGCTTCGCCAGCCTGCGCCAGCACCACGCCATCGGGCGCGATGATTGCGCTGCGGCCGTGCTGGAGCTGACCCTCTGGCAATCGGTCGAGCAGCTTGCGCGCAGAGCCGTCGCCGCCTGCGGCTTCATAGCCCGCGATCATCTCGTCCTTGTCCTGCACGGTGCCCGCCGCCAGCACGAAGGTGCGGCCCTCATAGGCATAATGCGCCGATGCCAGCATCGAGATGTCGTGGACCGTCGGCCATGCGGCGACATGCACCGCTTCGCCCGCATGATGCATCGCCGCGCGCGTGAGCGGCATCCAATGCTCGTCCGAAGCCAGCTGACCCAACCGCCCCCAGGGCGCTTCGTGCACATCAAGCGTCGAGCCATCGCCCGAGCCCAAGAACAACCGCTCGGACGAAGACAGCATCAATTTGCGATGGCGCAGCACCGGCGCCTTGGGCCGGAACATGAATTGCGTGGAATACAGGCTGTTGCGGATGCGCTCAAAGCCGCCGACCGAAACCGCGACCCCGGCAATATCGATCGCCCATTGCAGCTGCGAAAAGCGCGGATCGTCACCGCGAATGGCTTGCGAAAGCAGGAGCGCGTGCAGTTCCTTGGTGCCCGGATGCTCCCAGAGCGAAACTGCGGGCACATGATCGAGCCAGGCCGGATAGCCGCCAAGGAAGCCCTCGCCGAACGCGATCACCCGCGCTCCCATCTCGATGGCTTCGCGGGTCTTCGCGACAACCTTTTCCATGCCCTGCGCCACGGCGAGCGGCGCCGGACTATCCTGTACGATTGCGACCTTCAGCTTTTCGGTCATTCCACCCAGTCCAGCCCTATTTCACGGTAAAGCGAGCGGTCTTCCTGCCACTCCGGCCTTACTTTCACGTGAAGATAGAGATGAACCTGAACGCCCATGATCCGCGATAGCTCGGCGCGGGCGCGGCTGCCGATTTCTTTCAGGCGCGTGCCGCCTTTGCCCAAAACGATCGCGCGCTGGGTGGGCCGCTCGACCATGATCTGCTGGTGGATTTCGACCGAGCCATCCTTGCGCTCGACATATTTCTCGGTCTCGACCGCGCTCGCATAAGGCAGCTCTGCATGAAGCTGGAGGTAGATTTGCTCGCGCGTCACCTCCGCGGCGATCATCCGCTCTGTCGCGTCGGAAACCTGATCCTCGGGGAAATGCCATGCGCTTTCGGGCATCGCGCCGGCGAGCGCGGCCTTGAGTTCAGGCACGCCGTCGCCCGTCTGCGCGCTAACGAAATAGATTTCGTCGAACGCCATCATCTCGTTGAGCTTCGCGGTGTGCCCCAGCAAGCGAGGCTTGTCGGCAATATCGACCTTGTTGAGGATCAGGATCTTGCGTTCCTTGCGATCCGCCAGGCTCTCGATGATCTGGGTGACCTTGGAGCCAATCCCACCCTTGCCGTCCACGACCAGCGCGATCAGGTCCGCGCCCTCGGCACCTTCCCATGCGGCCGCGACCATTGCGCGATCCAAACGGCGCTCGGGCGTGAAGATGCCCGGCGTATCGACCAGCAACAATTGCGCATCGCCTTCGATGGCAATGCCCAGCAATTTGGCGCGCGTCGTCTGCGCCTTGGGGCTGACGATCGCGACCTTCTGGCCGACCAGCGCGTTTACGAGCGTGGATTTGCCCGCATTCGGGGCGCCGACAATGGCGACTACGCCGCAATGCTGGGTCAATTCGGTCATAACAAACATCCTTCGACAGGCTCAGGATGAGCGGGTCTGGTATCGGTGGACCTCAACAACCGCTCACGCTGAGCGTGTCGAAGGGTCATTTCTTCAATTTCTCAAGCAAAACCGCCGCCGCCGCAGTCTCCGCCGCGCCCTTGCTCGCCCCCTCCGCACTGGCATCGGCCAGCTTGGGGATGCGCACCGTCACCACGAATTTCGGCGCATGGTTTGGCCCAGAGCGATCGGTAATTTCATATTCGGGCGGCTTGCGATTGTTCGCCGCGGCCCATTCCAGCAGCGCCGATTTGGGATGCTGCGGCGCATGGGCATGCTCCTCGATCCGGCTTTCCCACGCACGGCGGATAAACGCCCGCACCGCGGGAATGCCCGATTGCAGGTAGAGCGCGCCGATCAGCGCCTCCATCACATCGCCCAGCACATTGTCGCTGTCCGCTGCGCCATCATCGCGCGCCTGCTTACCGAGCTTTAGGAACGGCACCACGCCCACTTCGCGCGCCACGCCCGCGCACATCGCGCCGGTCACCAAAGCGTTCAGCCGCCGCGAAAGCTGCCCCTCGGCTTCACCGGAAAAGCGCTCATACAGCCATTCGGCGATGACGAGGCCCAAAACGCGATCGCCCAGAAATTCCAGCCGCTCGTAATTCGCCGCAGCCTGGCTGCCATGCGTCAGCGCGCGCTCGAACGCGGCCAAATCAACTGGCTTCTCGCCGAAAGTCTTTTTGATCCACGCTTCGAGAGTCTGCTTCGGCAAGGCGGCACCAGCCCGCTCCCCCTCCCGGCCACCCATTTCAGGATACTCTGTGGGTGGCCGGGAGGGGGAGCGGGCCGGTGCCGTCAAACAGCAAAAACGTGCTCAAAAGCCTTCCCCGATGCGGCTCCAGCGCGCCGCCGTGAACCAGGTCCAGGGCAGGAACCAGTTTGCATTGCCATCGGTCGACCAGAAGCTGACCACGGCCTTGCCCTCCAGATTCACCAGCGGCACGAATTCGATCCCGCCTTCGGCATGCGAGAAGCGGCTGTCGGTCGAATTGTCGCGATTATCGCCCATCAGGAACACATGATCCGCAGGCACCGTGAAGATCTGGGTGTCATCCTGCGGCTTCAGCCCCTGATCGAGCACTTCATAGCTCTTGCCGTTGTCCAGCGTCTCGCGGAAGCGCGGAATGTTGCACACTTCCTGCCCGGTCTGGCCGGTCAGGAAGTTCACCTGGCATTTTTGTGCTGGATAATTGGGGGTGATCGGCAGCGCGAAATCCGCGATCTTCTGCTTCGGGATCGCCTTGCCGTTCACGATCAGCTGGCCGCCCACCATCTGAACGGTATCGCCCGGCAGGCCGATGACGCGCTTGATCCAGTCGGTATTGTCGGTCGGCGGCGCCTTGAACACCACCACGTCGCCGCGGTCTGGCGTGCCGCCAAACAGGCGACCGGGGATCAGCGGCAGGCTCCACGGCAGCGAATGCCGCGAATAGCCGTAATTCCATTTGGTGATGAACAGATAGTCGCCAACCAGCAGCCGCGGCATCATCGATTCGCTGGGAATGACGAAAGGCGAGAAAATGAAGCTGCGCACGAAGAAGACGATCGCGGCCAATTTGAGCAGAAAAACGCCCAGGTCGCGCCATTCCGACTTGGGATCGGCGGTCACGGCAGCGGCCGGAGCTTCTTTTTCCTGGCCGGTGGCAACGGCTTCATCGGAGGGCGTGGTTTCCATGGGCGATGCTCTGCTTGGACGGGGCGGCGAGGTCAAGCGGGTGAATCCCGCTGGCAGGGGCAGGTTTGGGACGATAGGGCATCGCTGACAGGAGATGAACATGAGCTTGCCCGATTGGTCCGCAGTTAAAGCCCTAACGCGCGAGCCCCTGACCGCCTTGTTCAAGCAGGATGCCAATCGCGTCGCGACGCTGAGCGCGGACGTCGCCGGAATCCATTTCGACTGGTCCAAAACCCATCTGACGCCCCAGGCGCTTTCCGCCTTCACCGCGCTCGCAGATTCGATGGGCCTCACCGCAAAACGTGACGCCTTGTTCGCAGGCGATGCGATCAACGTCACCGAAGGCCGCGCCGCCGAACATAGCGCCGAGCGTGGAGAAGGCGCACCCGACAGCGTTGCTTTGGCCCGCGCCTATCAAAACCGCATGCGCGCAGTGATCGACGCGATCGAGGCCGAGGCCTTCGGGCCGATCCGCTCTATTCTCCATGTCGGCATCGGCGGATCGGCGCTCGGGCCCAATCTGCTCGTCGACGCGCTGGGCCGCGATTCGGACCGCTACGAAGTCGCCATCGTCTCCAACGTCGATGGCGTGGCGATCGAGGAAGCGATGGCGCACTTCGATCCGCAAACCACGTTGCTCGCCATTGCCTCCAAGACCTTCACCACGACCGAGACCATGCTCAACGCCCAGAGCGCGCTGGAATGGATGCAGCAAGGCGGTGTTGCGGACCCCTATGGTCAGGTGATCGCGCTCACCGCCGCGCCCGAAAAGGCCGTGGAATGGGGCGTGGACGAAACCCGCATCCTGCCGTTTTCGGAGAGCGTAGGCGGACGCTATTCGCTCTGGTCGTCGATTGGCTTCCCCGCAGCGCTGGCGCTCGGCTGGGGTGCATTCGAGGAACTGTTGGAAGGCGCCGCCGAAATGGACCGCCATTTCCGCTTCACCCCGCTCGCGCAAAACGCTCCCGTCCTCGCGGCCTTCGCCGACCTGTATTACACCCAAGCGCGCGGCTGCGAGACGCGCGGCGTCTTTGCGTATGACGAGCGGCTGCGCCTGCTGCCCTCCTATCTCCAGCAGCTCGAAATGGAATCGAACGGCAAGCAGGTCACTGCCGAGGGCGAGCCCGTCACTTACCCTACCGCGCCGATCACCTGGGGCGGCGTCGGCACCGACGCGCAGCACGCGGTGTTCCAGTTGCTCCATCAGGGCACGCATCTCGTCCCCGTCGAGTTCGTCGGCGTGATCGAGCCCGGCGATGGTCTGGCTGAGGATCATCACCGCCAATTATTGCTCAACATGTTTGCGCAGGGTGCGGCATTGATGGCGGGCAAGCACGCCGACGACCCCGCCCGCGCCTATCCCGGCGACCGCCCCTCTTCGACGCTCCTGCTCGAAACCCTCGATCCGCGCACCTTGGGGGCACTGATCGCATTCTACGAGCAACGCACCTTCGTGAACGCGGCCATGCTCGGCATCAACCCGTTCGACCAGTTCGGCGTCGAGCTCGGCAAGCAGATGGCCAAGGCAGCGGACCAGGGTCGCATGGATTTCGATGCCTCGACCGACGACCTGATCCGCCGGGCATTTGGATAAGCATTTCGGCAACCACTGCCCGGCTAAACTGCGGGCATGAACCACGAAGGCAAAGTCCGCGACATGGAGCGCGCGAACGTGGACCGCTGGTTTCCGCCTTCGCCGCTCGGCCCGATGTTCGATGCCGGCGATGGCCGAATGTTGCCGATCCCCGCCGATGCCGGCGCACCGTGGCGCGAAGAGGCCTATGCCCGGATCGACAAATTCCTCGTCGAAAGCCGTCCGCCTTCACAGGGCGCGATGGTCGCGATCATCATCGCCTTTACGCTATTGTTGCTGGCGCTCCAGCCGGTGCTCGGTTTCAGCGGCGGCCAGATCGGCGGGATCGTGATGGGCGGGCTGGCGCTTTGGCATGGCCATGATTTCTATCTGCTCTGGCGCTACCGGCAGGATTTGAAAGCACTGCGCGCGCGCATCGCCGCCTCGTTGGTGCTGCGCAGCCCGCTCCCCGCCGAACTCGGAGCACGATTCCGCCGCACCAACCATTGGCGCACCGCGCTCCATATCTGGGTGTGGAGCCTCGTCACCCTTGCATTCGGCTCGCTCCATTTCGCCGATCCCGATCGCGTGCCGCCGGCCATGACCCTGCTCGTGCCGATAGGAATAGTAATCGCCTGGCTGCTCTATTTCGCGTCACGCCGCGTCGACCAGAGCCAGCAGCGCTAGCGCTCGCCGGTTCCACCGCCTATCTCGCGCACCAGAAGTGCGAAGGAGAATATGCGTGGCCGAATACGATTATGACCTGTTCGTGATCGGCGCAGGCTCGGGCGGGGTCCGCGCATCGCGCATCGCTTCGGCCTATGGCGCAAAGGTCGCGGTAGCCGAGGAGTATCGCGTCGGCGGCACCTGTGTGATCCGCGGCTGCGTTCCCAAGAAGCTGCTCGTCTATGGCGCACATTTCGCCGAGGATTTGAAAGACGCCAAGCGCTTTGGCTGGCAAGTGCCCGATTGCGATTTCGATTGGGCAACCTTGCGCGACAACGTGCTCGGCGAAGTCGATCGCCTGAACGGCCTCTATGGCCAGACGCTCGCCAACAATGGAGTCGAGATCATCCTCGAGCGCGCCACCGTCTCCGGCGCGCACGAAGTCACTTTGGCCTCGGGCCGCAAGATCACCGCCAAATTCATCCTCGTCGCCACCGGCGCGCATCCGCACAGCCCGACTTTCCCCGGCAGCGAGCATGGCATCACCTCGAACGAAGTCTTCCATCTCGAAGCGCTGCCCCGCCGCATCATGATCGCCGGCGCAGGCTATATCGCCAACGAATTTGCCGGCATCTTCAACGAGTTCGGTACCAAGGTGATGCTGATCAATCGCTCGGACGTGATCCTGCGCGGTTACGAGGAAGCGATCCGCGACCGCTTGCTCCAGATCTCGCTGACCAAGGGCATCGAGTTCCGCTTCAATTCCGAATTCGAAAGCATCGAAAAGCTCGAGAGCGGCTGCCTGAAGGTCAAGACGACCGGCCATGATCCGGTCGAAGTCGATTGCGTCCTCTTCGCCACGGGCCGCGTACCCAACACGATGGGTCTGGGCTTGGCGGATGCAGGCGTCGAGCTCGATGATCACGGCGCGGTGAAGGTCGATGACGACAACAAATCCTCGGTCGATTCGATCTACGCGGTCGGCGACGTGACCAACCGCGTCCAGTTAACCCCGGTGGCGATCCGCGAGGGGCAGGCGTTCGCCGACACCGTCTTCGGCGGCAAACCCCACAAGGTTGACTACGAAAACATCCCCAGCGCCGTGTTCAGCCACCCGCCCATGGCCGGGGTCGGCATGACCGAGAGCCAGGCGCGCAACAAGCTGGGCTCGGTCGCGGTCTACACGTCGGACTTCCGCGCGATGAAGAATGTGCTGGCAAACCGCAACGAGCGCGCGCTCTACAAGATGGTCTGCGACGGCACGACCGGCCGCGTAGTGGGCCTTCACATGATCGGCCCCGACGCGCCGGAAATCCTTCAGGCCGCAGCGATCGCGGTGAAGGCCGGCCTTACGAAAGACCAGTTCGACCAGACCGTCGCGCTGCATCCGTCGATGGCGGAAGAGCTGGTGTTGATGAAATGATCAGCAGCGGACGCTGGTAATTAACTCGCCTAGTGGACCGTCGCGACCGCCATCGCCGTTTTCGTCGCTGGAAATGTGGTGAGCTTTGGTCACGAAATCGCACTCACTGCCGATCGCGGGGTAAGGTTTGCCGCCATCGGTGAGGAACAGATCCTTGCCGCCGTGGATGAAATAGATCTTGCGCCGATCACCCTCGACTGTGGTGATATAAACCGCGCGCAGCACCGTCATGATGCCCGATGCGGCCACCGGCTCCGCATTATAACCGGTGATCGTGGCGCCCCGGTACGTTGCTTTATCGCCTGACGGCAACGCCAGCGCGGGAGCGATCAGCAGGGCCAGCGCGCTTAGCATCTAGATCGGGTCATCCCGCAGCATCTGGTCCGCCTCATCCAGCGGTACATTCTTCGTATGGCGCGACAGCCAAGTGCTGGTCGCAAGATCCCAGGTGACGTTGCCCACGGTGCGCATGATATCCGGGATCGTCTCGACCGCGACTAGCAGCCCAAGCGGTGCGATCGGCGCGCCGATCGCCGAGGAGACCGGCGCAATCGCGCTGACATAGCTGACCGTGCCCGGCAGGCTTACCGATCCAAGCGAGGTCAACGTCGCCACCACCGTGCCGACAATCAGAATCGGCACCGTGAGCGGCACGCCGAACCAGGTCGCGACGTAGATCGCCACTGCGAAGTTCATCGCCGGGCCAGTCGCGCGGAAAATCGCCACCGCCAGCGGCAGCGTCACGCCCGATACCGCGACCGGCACGCCGAGCTTGCTCGCCCCTTCGATCATCACGGGCAGCGACGCGAGCGAGGATTGCGTGCTCATTGCCACCGCCTGGCTGGGCACCGCCGCGCGCGCATAGCGGCTGAGCTTCACGCGGCCTCCGAACACCGCCACCGGATAAGCAAACAGCGCGACGACAAAGCCGACGCCCGAGACGATCGCGATATAATGAAACAGTGCGCCGAACGCGCCCGTCCCCGCCTTGGCGCCGACCACCAATGCCAGCGCACCCACGCCGATCGGGCCGATCCACAGCACCCAATTGATCACCACCAGCATCACGTCGCGGATCGCCGCGAAGAAATTGACCAGCAGATTGCGCGCCTGCTCGATCACCTGGGTGATCGCAAAGGCAAAGATCAGCGCGAAGATGATCAGCGACAGGAAGGCATTTTCCACCGCCGCCTTGACGATGTTCGACGGGATGATCGCTGCCAGGAATTCCCCCAGCGGCGGCACCGGCCCGACTTGCTCGGCACCGGCCAGCGCGGCGCGAAGGCTCGCCGCCGATTCCTGCGGCAGCGGCCATATCTGCAGGAACAGGGGCGTAAGGATTGCGGCGGCAGTGGCCGAAAGCGCCAGAATGACCACGTAGAGCGCAATCGCCCGCCCCGCGAGCTTCCCGGCCTGCGCTGCCTCGGCCGTGGCAGTGACCCCGGTGATGAGCAGTGCCACGACCAAAGGCACGATGGTCATCTGCAGCCCGTTGAGCCATGCCTGGCCCAGCGGCTGGACATAATCGGCCATGGCAATGCCCTGCGCCGGCGCATAGCCCGCAAACAGCGCACCCACGGTCAGCCCCGCGATCAACGCGAACAATATGCGCATCGCCTGTGGCTTGTTTGGATCGCCCAGCAGGATTTTGAAGCTTCGAAAAATCAGCGACATGCTCGCCCTTTTTGGTTCGCGGCGCTATTGCCCGCTATATTGGTCCCAACAAGGCCGCGAGAGCTCGATAATGGCAAGAAAATATTTCGGCACGGACGGAATCCGCGGCGCAACCAATGCGCATCCGATGACTGCGGCAATGGCGATGAAGGTCGGCATGGCCGCCGGCGCACACTTTCTGCGCGGTGAGCACAAGCACCGCGTCGTCATCGGCAAGGATACGCGCCTGTCGGGCTATATGCTCGAAAACGCGATGGTCGCGGGGTTCACCAGCGTCGGCATGGACGTCGTGCTGGTCGGCCCGATGCCCACCCCCGCGGTGGCGATGCTCACCCAATCGATGCGCGCAGACATGGGCGTGATGATCTCGGCCAGCCACAATCCCTATTGCGATAACGGGATCAAATTGTTCGGCCCCGATGGCTATAAGCTCAGCGATGCCGACGAGATGGCGATCGAGGCTTTGATCGACGGCGATGTCCCGCTCGCCGCGGCCGAGCATATCGGCCGCGCCCGCCGTGTCGAGGATGCCCGTGGCCGCTATATCCACGCCGCCAAGATGACCTTCCCCGAGGAACTGACGCTCGACGGCCTCAAGATCGTCGTCGATTGCGCCAATGGTGCCGCCTATCAGGTCGCGCCCTCCGCGCTTTGGGAGCTCGGTGCCGAAGTCGTCGCCATCGGCGTCACGCCCAACGGCAAGAACATCAATGACGGCGTCGGCTCCACCGCGCCGAACACGCTATGCGAAACCGTGGTCGCCAGCGGCGCGCATCTTGGCATCGCATTGGACGGTGACGCCGACCGCCTGATCCTCGTCGACGAAAATGGCAAAGTGATCGACGGCGACCAGTTGATGGCGACCATCGCGGGTGGCTGGGCGCGTCAGGGCCGCCTCGCGGGTGGCGGTCTCGTCACCACGGTGATGTCGAACCTCGGCCTCGAACGCCATCTCGCAGCCCAGGGCCTCGGCATGGTCCGCACCTCGGTGGGCGACCGCTACGTCCTCGAGAAGATGCGCTCCTCGGGGTATAATGTCGGCGGCGAGCAATCCGGCCACATCATCCTCAGCGATTATGCCACCACCGGCGACGGCCTGGTCGCCTCGCTCCAGATCCTCGCAGAAATCGTCCGCGCGGGTGCTCCGGCCAGCGAAGTCCTCCACCGCTTCGATCCACTCCCCCAGATCCTCAAGAATGTGCGCTTCAAGGGCGGCGAGCCGCTCGAAGACGCCCGCGTGAAAGAGGTAATCGCCGAAGCAGAGGCCGAACTGGAAGGCAAAGGCCGCCTGGTCATCCGCCCCTCCGGCACCGAGCCCGTGATCCGGGTGATGGCCGAGGGTGATGAGGCCGGGCAGGTCGAAGCGGTGGTCGATCGCATCTGCGCCGCGGTGCAGAAGGCAGCGGCCTGATGCTGGAAATGCGCCCCGATTGCGAACGCTGCGGCACCACGCTCCGCGCCGATCAGCCGGGTGCTTTCATCTGCTCGATGGAATGCACATGGTGTGCGGTCTGCGCCGATGCCCTCGATGAGCGCTGCCCCAATTGCGGCGGCGAGCTGATGGACCGCCCCACGCGCGTTGGCGCGACGCTCGCCCGCTATCCCGCTTCTGCCGAGCCGCGCTTCAAGGGCGATTAGATGACTCCGCGCATCCTCATCATCGCAGGCTCCGATTCAGGCGGCGGCGCGGGCATTCAGGCGGATATCAAGACCGTCACGATGCTCGGCGGCCACGCCATGACCGCGATCACTGCGATCACTGCGCAAAACACGTTGGGCGTGGACGGCGTCCACCCGATCCCGACCAGGATGGTGATCGACCAGATCGACGCGGTCGTGCGCGATATCGGCGTGGATGCCATCAAGATCGGCATGATCGGCTCCGCGCGCACAGCCCTCGCGGTTGCCGAAAAGCTCGCCGAACTGCCCGGCGTTCCGGTGGTTTTCGATCCGGTGATGGTCGCCAGTTCGGGTGCGGCACTCGCCGACGAAGCCACCATCGCCGCGTTCGAACGGCTGATGGCGGTCGCGACCGTCGTCACCCCCAACCTCCCCGAGCTGGCCGCGCTTGGCGGCGATGCGAAGGCGCTCGTCAAGGCGCATGGCTGCGCGGTTTTGGTCAAAGGCGGCCATGCCGGGGGCGATGAAGTCACCGACCGGCTATATTCCGCGGACCCCGAAGACCCGCCCGAGATCGACTGGACCAATCCGCGCATCATCAGCGACAATAATCACGGCACCGGCTGCACGCTTTCCTCGGCAATCGCCTGCGGCCTCGCCGCCGAATGGGATTTGCCAGAAGCCATCCGCCGCGCGCGGCGCTTCGTCCGCATCGCTATGCGCGAAGCCCCCGGTCTCGGCCGCGGTCATGGCCCGATGGGCCACCAATCGGTCCGGCTCGACACCAATATGAGCTTCTTCGAGCCCATGCTGAACCAGGTAACCGTGCCCGCACAGGATCTGGCTGCGAGCGAGAAATTCTACCGATTGCTCGGGCTGCGCCAGATCGTCCGCGCCTCGCCGCGCTATGCGCGCTTCGAGACCGAAGGCGGCGCCACCTTCTCGGTCGCGACCGATCCTGAATACACCGCACCGGTCGTCTATTTCGAATGCGGCGACTTGGACGTAACCGTAGCTTTCCTCCAGCAGCAAGGCGTCAAATTCGATGCTGAGCCGAAGGACGAAAGCTGGGGCTGGCGCGAAGCACGGCTGCGCGATCCGGCCGGCAATTCGGTGCGGCTCTATCAGGCCGGCGAGATGCGCCGTTTCCCGCCATGGCGTATCGATGATGCCTGATCTGAAATTCGAACGGAAATACGCCAAACTCCACAACGGCCCCGTCGCCGGCGTGGATGAAGCCGGTCGCGGCCCGCTGGCCGGTCCGGTAGTCGCTGCCGCCGTCGTACTTGACCCCAAATGCATCCCCGAAGGCATCGACGATTCGAAAGCCCTCACCCCGGCGAAACGCGCACGCCTGTGCGCCGATCTGCTCGCCTGTGCAAAAGTTGGCGTCGGCATCGCCACGGTCGAGGAAATCGATGAACTCAACATCCTCTGGGCCTCGATGCTTGCCATGCACCGCGCGGTAGACGCGCTCGGCTTCGCGCCCGCAATGGTGCTGGTAGACGGCAATCGCTGCCCCAAATGGCCACACACCAGCCAATGGGTGATCGGCGGCGACGCGCTTTGCCTCTCGATCGCTGCCGCCTCTATCGTCGCCAAGCACCAGCGCGACGCGATGATGATCGAACTGGATGCGCTCCACCCGGGTTACGGCTGGGCGAGCAACAAGGGTTATGGTGCCAAGGTCCACCAAGAGGCGCTACGCTCGCTTGGCCCCACCATCCATCACCGCCGCAGCTTCGCACCGGTCGCACAGGCGCATTTCGATTTCGGGCAGCCGGTCGCAGCCGAGTGAGGAATGCCGGGTCCGGCGCGTGCCAGACCCGGATCCCGATCAGTTATCGCGGTCGAAGCGGTCGGCACGCTCGCCGAGCAACGTCACTTCGACACGGCGATTTAGCCGCATGCCCGCAGCGGTGGCGTTGGTAGCGACCGGCTGGCCTTCGCCCTTGCCCTCGACACGGAAGCGCGCGCGGGTCACGCCCATCGTGTCGAATGCGCCGCGAACGCTCTCGGCCCGGCGCTCGGACAGATCCTGATTATGCGCATCGGTGCCGCGCGAATCGGTATGGCCGATGATCGCGACGCGCACGCCGGGATTGGCGCGCAGATAGCCGGCGAGCGGACGCAGTTTCTCGATCGCGCCTGGGCGCAACTCGGCGCTGTCGGTGCGGAAGAGCACGTCCTCCTGCATCGTCATCGTGGCGCCCTGAGCGGTCTGGCGGAAGCGATAATCGCGCATCGCGCGGCGATCCCACTGGCCGCCGCGCGGCTCCTCGACGACGACATCGCGCCCGTGACGGTCCCAGTCGAAGCGGTCGGCGCGTGCGCCGGCAACGCGGCGGAACGCGCGATTCGCATCGGCAGCTTCACGGCGATCTATCCGCCCGTCGCGATTGGCGTCGAAGTTACGCATCACAAAGATGCGGCCGCGATCGGTGCGGCGCAATTCCGGGAGCAGCATCGGCACTCCGGGGCCGATCAGGCGAACTTCGCGCTCGCCCGGCCGCGCACCGCCCCAGTCCAGATCGCGCTGCGCCATCGCCGTGCCGCTGGTCGCGATCAAGGCTGCCGAGGCAGCGAAGGTGTACAGAAAAGTCCGGTTGATCCTGGCCATGTAAAATCTCCATCACCCCCCGGCGATGGCTGCGGATGGCGGCAATCGCTTGAATGCTGGGTGAGCGCGGGCGACAGCCAAGGTTCACCTGGATCGTTACGCCGCAAGCACGTAGCTGAGTCTTTTGCGCCACACACCATCCCTAGTGCCTGTGGATAACTCCTCGCCCCAACCTGTGGATAAGTTCGCGAACCGTTCCACAAGTTAACGGAATCTCAGGCTTTTTCGTTAACCAATGTTCGCTTGACGAAGCACCGTTGCGCGATCGAAACCGGGCGTCCGGCAAGGGGAAACAGGGTTAATGACGGTACTCGAAAAGGGCAGGATTCGTGCTGCCTCGTCGCGCGCGTGGGTAGATACGCTGCCGCTCGACACGATCATCCAGCAGGATTGCATCGCCGCGATGCGCGCGCTGCCGGCCAAATCGGTTGACTGCATCTTCGCGGATCCGCCCTATAATCTCCAGCTCGGCGGCGATCTCTCGCGCCCGGACGGCAGCCATGTCGATGCCGTGACCGATGAGTGGGACAAGTTCGATTCGCTCAAGGCTTATGACCAGTTCACCCGCGAATGGCTCACCGAAGCCCGCCGCATCCTGAAGGACGACGGCACGATCTGGGTGATCGGCAGCTATCACAACATCTTCAAGGTCGGCTCGGCGATCCAGGATCTCGACTTCTGGATCCTCAACGACATCATCTGGCGCAAGGCCAATCCGATGCCCAATTTCAAGGGCACGCGATTCACCAACGCGCACGAGACATTGATCTGGGCGAGCACCGGCGAGAAGGCGAAATACACCTTCAATTATCGCTCGATGAAGACGCTCAATGACGAGCTACAGATGCGCAGCGACTGGGAATTCCCGATCTGCGGCGGACAGGAGCGCCTGAAGAAGGACGGCTATAAGGTCCATCCGACCCAGAAGCCCGAAGCGCTGATTTACCGCATCCTGCTCGCCAGCACGAAGAAGGGCGATGTCGTCCTCGATCCGTTCTTCGGCACCGGCACCACCGGCGCCGTCGCCAAGCGCCTCGGCCGCCGCTGGATCGGCATCGAACGCGAAGGCCAATATGTTGCCGCAGCACAAGAGCGCATCGACGCCGCACTGCCGCTAGACGAATCGGCACTGGTAACGATGCAGGCCCCCAAGGCTGCGCCCCGCGTCGCCTTCGGCCAGCTTGTCGAAAACGGTTATCTCAACCCCGGCATCGTGCTGACCGACGCAAAGCGCAAGCATCGCGCCGTGGTCGGTGCCGACGGCTCGCTCAAGTGCGGCGACGCGACGGGCTCGATCCACAAGGTCGGCGCCCTCATCCAGAACGCACCCTCGTGCAACGGCTGGACCTATTGGCATTACGAAGCCGAAGATGGGCTCAAGCCAATCGACGCGGTTCGCCAGACCTATTTGCTGGCGACCCAGCCTTAGCCCCTCGTGCTCCTGCGAAAGCAGGAGCCTAGGATTACAAAGCGACACGCCTGCGACTCCGGGCTCCTGCTTTCGCAGGAGCGCTGGTAAGGCATCGACATGATCGATCTCCCAACCTCCGCCCGCCTCTACCTCCGCCCCGTCCAGTTCGCTGACACCCCGGTAAACCGCGACGGCGAAGTTGCGCGTCTGGCGGGCGGGCTCAACTGGTTCGCAGGGTATGAGATAATCGCGGTCGAAAGCGGCAAACGCGTTCTCCAGCAAACCGTCGCGGTCGCCGAATTGCCCGACGACGAGCGCCTTCAGGCCATCGCCGCCCGCATCATCGCCCCCCGCGCCGCGCTCCAGCTTGGCGAGCGCGTGATCCGCATGGATCAGCCGCAGGTGATGGGCATCCTCAACGTCACGCCCGACAGCTTCTCCGACGGCGGCAAGCACATCGCCGATCCTGCAGGCGCCGCGCAGGCGGGCACCGATATGGCCGTCGCAGGTGCCGCGATCCTCGATATTGGCGGCGAGTCCACCCGTCCCGGTGCTGCGGACGTGTGGGAAGGCGACGAAATCGCCCGCACCACCCCCGCCATCGAACGCTTGTCGCGCAGTGGCGCCGCCGTCTCGATCGACACGCGCCGTGCTGCCGTAATGGAAGCCGCGCTCACCGCCGGCGCGCATCTCGTCAACGACGTCGCCGCCCTGCTCTATGACGAGCGCGCGCTCGACGTGGTCGTAAAGGCCGGATGCCCGGTGGTGCTGATGCACTCGCCCGATCCCGCCAAAAGCCCGCATGGCGGCAACGGCTATGGCGACGTGCTGATCGAAGTCTATGACTGGCTCGAAGCGCGCGTGAACGCCGTCGCCGCAGCAGGCGTTGACCGCGCCAGGATCCTGATCGATCCCGGCCTCGGTTTCGGCAAGAACCTCCAGGACAATCTCGCGCTGCTGAATGGCTTGGCCCTTTTCCACGGCATTGGATGCCCCATCGTGCTGGGCGCGAGCCGCAAGCGCATGATTGGCGCGCTCTCCAACGAAGCCCCTGCCGAAGCCCGCCTGGGCGGCTCGGTCGCCCTCGCACTCAAGGGCGCGGACCTGGGCGCGCAGCTGATCCGCGTTCATGACGTATTCGAGACCGTTCAGGCACTTCGCGTCTGGCGGGGACTACGCGACGCGGCACTCATCGCCCGCTGATCCGTTGGTCTCTGCAAAGGAGACTATGATGCGTATCCCGATCCTGATCGCCCTGCTCGCAGCGCCCCTCCCGGCCACGGCCCAGGGCATGGGTAGCCCCGAAGCCGCCAGCGGTGTGATCCAGACCTATTATGCCGCGATCGATCGCGGCAATTTCCGTGGCGCCTATATGCTCTGGGACGGCGACGGTCGCGCCAGCGGCAAAAGCTATGCGAGCTTCCGCGCCGGCTTTTCCGCCACTGCGCGCACCCGAGTCACCACCGGCACGCCGCGCAACGGCGATGCAGGGATGAGCCAGCGTTGGATCGACGTTCCGGTGAATGTCTATGCCACGCTCAAGAACGGCAAGCGCCAGCATTTCACCGGCACTTACCGCCTGCACCGCATCGTCGAAGGTGTGAGCGACAATCCGCGCGACAGCCGCTGGCACATCGCCTCGGCGAAGCTCAGCGTAGCGCGCTAGAGCGAGATGTATTGGGGCGAGGCCCGCCCCGGATGGGATAAATTACTGTCCCGAAATCGTTTCAAGCCGCGCTCTGGTCGATCCCCAGCTCACCCAGCTTGCGGTAGAGCGTCGAGCGCCCGATGCCCAAACGGCGGGCCACTTCGGTCATACGGCCGCGATAATGGCCGATCGCCAGACGGATCACGTCCGCTTCGATCTCGTCCAGCGCACGCAAATTGCCGTCCGGACGGAAGAGCGTAACCCCGGCATTGCCCGAACCCGGCTGCTGCGAGCCCGCGCCCGTGGGGCGGCCAGCCGCCAGCGAAGCGATTTGCGGGAAATCGCCGCGCGTCAGCCCGTCGCTGTCGCAAAGCACGGCGGCGCGGAAGAGTGCGTTCTGAAGCTGGCGAACATTGCCCGGCCAGTCATACGAACCCAGCAATTGCAGCGCGTCGTCGGTAATCCCCAGCGGACGCAAGCCCGGCTGATCGGCAATGCGACCCAATAGATGGCGGGCAAGCGCGGGAATATCGCCGCTGCGTTCGCGAAGCGGCGGGATCGTTACCTGGACGACGTTGAGGCGATAATACAAATCTTCGCGGAAGCGCCCGGCCTCGACTTCGGCCAGCAACGGCTTGTTCGAAGCGGCGATGACACGAACATCCACCTCGCGCGGATGGCGCGCACCCAGCGGCTGGATCTCGCCCGATTGCAGCACGCGCAGCAGTTTCACCTGCGCCTCGAGCGGCATCTCGCCAATCTCGTCGAGGAAGAGCGTGCCGCCATCGGCTTCGACAAAGCGGCCTATTTTGCGCTCGAATGCGCCAGTAAACGCGCCCATCTCGTGCCCAAAAAGCTCGGATTCCACCAGGTTGGCGGGGATCGCGCCGCAATTGACGCAGGTCATTTCCTTCTTGTTGCGTGGGGACGCGGCATGCACCGCATCGGCGACAACCGCCTTGCCCACGCCGCTTTCGCCTTCGACCAACACCGGCACACGCGCACGCGCAGCCTTGGCGGCAATCGCCAGCGCCGCACGAAACAGGGGCGCGGAACCGACGATCTCGTCAAACGCCAGATTCGCAGTCAGTTTCTCGGTAAGCGGGCGCAATTCGCCGGCGGTCTTGCCGCCAACGGCTGCGTCGAGCGCGGCGAGCAAGCGCTCGGAAGCCAGCGGCTTTACCAGAAAGTCGGTCGCCCCGGCGCGCATCGCGTTGACCGCGGTGGCCACCGAATTATTGGCGGTGAGCATCAGGATCGGCAGCTGGGGACGGCGCGCGCGCAGCTCGGCAATCAGTGTCGCGGCATCTGCGTCCGGGGAAGCGTGGTCGAAGATCACTGCGTCCAAAGCCATGCCGTCCGGCGTGCCGAGCTGTGCGATTCCGGTCTCCGGGTCCCCCGCGAAGATCGTACGCCATCCGCGGCGTGCGGCGATCGCGGCGACGAGGCGGCGCTGTGCCGGTTCGTCGTCGATCAGCATGAGAAGGCGCTGGCCGTTGCGCGTCATAGTGTCCCCATCGTCCTATTTCAGGTCATGGACGTTACAACGACAGGGTAAAGACGGGCTTAAGCCTACCGGGCGGTCATCTTTAGCCCCTTGGGCTTGAGGGGAAGGCACGCCGCAGCTAAGGTCCGCGCCAACACGTGTTCAGGAGAGAATTCGCATGGCCGATACCGGCGACAACGGCATGGACTATCCGGCCCATCAGAACACTTGGGGCGGTTTCACCGCGATGATGAAATGGGGCACGGTGGCCTGTGCGCTGATCGGTGCGCTCGTCGTTTTCCTGATCGCCAGCTAGAGTGAAGATCGCGGTACTCAAGGAAACCGCCGCTGGGGAGCGGCGGGTTTCCGCGACGCCCGAAACGGTCAAGAAATTCATCGGGCTGGGGGCAGTTGTAACAGTGGAGAAGGGCGCGGGCGACACCGCGTCCATCGCCGATTCCGGCTATGCCGATGCCGGCGCCACGCTTGGCAGCCGTGCGGACGCACTGAAGGATGCCGATATCATCCTCGGCGTCGCGGGTCCGGATCCGAAGAGCCTGAAGGGCCTCAAGAAGGGCGCCTGGATCGTCGCCGGGCTCAATCCGTTCGGCGATCGCGCGCGGGTCGATGAATATGCCGCCCTCGGTGCTGAAGCGCTGGCGATGGAATTCATGCCGCGCATCACGCGCGCCCAGTCGATGGACATCCTCTCCTCGCAATCGAACCTCGCCGGCTACAAGGCTGTGCTGGACGCGGCGGGCGAATATGGCCGCGCTTTCCCGATGATGATGACTGCGGCGGGCACTGTCTCTGCGGCCAAGGTCTTCGTGATGGGCGTCGGCGTCGCTGGCCTCCAGGCAATCGCCACGGCACGCCGTCTGGGCGCACAGGTTTCCGCAACCGACGTGCGCGCCGCGACCAGGGAGCAGATCATGTCCCTGGGCGCCAAGCCGATCTTCGTGGAAGCGGTGAAGGGCATCGAGGGCGAAGGCACCGGGGGCTACGCCACCGAAATGTCCGACGAGTATAAGGCCGCGCAGGCCGATTTGGTCTCGTCGCACATCGCCAAGCAGGACATCGTGATCACCACCGCCCTGATCCCGGGCCGCCCCGCGCCCCGGCTGATCACCGACGCCCAGATCGCCAGCATGCGCCCGGGCAGCGTCATCGTCGATCTCGCGGTAGAGGCCGGCGGCAATGTCGAAGGCGCAGTGGCGGGCGAAGTCGTCGAGAAGCACGGCGTAAAGATCGTCGGCCACCGCAACGTGCCGTCGCGTCTCGCCGCCGACACCTCGGCGCTGTTCGCACGCAATCTGTTCAACTTCCTCTCGGCCTTCTGGGACAAGGAAGCCGGCAAGCCCGTGCTCGACGAGGAAATCGGCAACGCCGTGCGGATCACCCAGGGCGGCAAGGTTGTGAATGAGAGGCTGCTTTCGTGATCCTGGCGCCGGTGCTCGCCTGGGGCGTGCTCGCGCAAGGCGCAATTGAGCACAAGGAGCAACTCCGATCGGCGATCGGCGATGCCGGCTGGGCGATCCATGGTATGTCGCATAATCTGTGCGGCGTGGGTGAACGCGAGGCCGAAGAGCGGCGGCTCTGGGCGCGATTCTTGGCAGCCGACGAGCGATATCGAGCCGCATTCGGAGAGGACTCCGGCGCCGGGATCATAATGGAAACCTTCCATTATAGCTGCGGCAAAAGAGACCGTTGGCACGAGGCGGCCGAAGCGGGTCGCGCAGCACTCCGCAAAATCAAGCAACTGGAAGGTCGGTAGGCCATGGACTTCATATCGATCCTGTCGATCTTCGTGCTGGCGTGTTTCGTCGGCTATTATGTGGTCTGGTCGGTCACGCCGGCGTTGCACACGCCGCTGATGGCGGTGACCAATGCGATCTCCAGCGTGATTATCGTAGGCGCGCTGATCGCATCTGCCGCCGCCGGGATCGGCAATGGGGGCACCATTTCCAAATGGCTCGGGCTGCTTGCGGTGGTGATGGCTAGCGTCAACATCTTCGGCGGCTTCGCGGTCACTGCGCGCATGCTCGCGATGTACAAGAAGAAGGTTCGCTGAGCATGGAACACGTCGCAGCAAACCCCCTCGCGTCGCTGGCCTATCTGGTCGCCGGAATATGCTTCATCCTGGCGCTGCGCGGGCTTTCGTCCCCCACCAGCAGCCAGCGCGGTAATCGCTTCGGCATGATCGGCATGACCATCGCCGTGGTGACGACGCTGGTGACGCACGTGCCCGGCTTAGACTTGAACTATGTGCCCGTCGGAGAGCCTGAATACAGCATTTTTGCCTTTGCTCCCGACTGGATAACCGTGGCCCAGATCCTCGGCGCCATCGCCATCGGCGCCGTCATCGGCATCGTCACCGCGCGCAAGATCGCGATGACCGACATGCCGCAGCTCGTCGCCGCCTTCCACAGCCTCGTAGGCATGGCAGCCGTACTGGTGGCGGCAGCGGCCTTCCTCAATCCCGTAGCCTTCGGCATCGTCGATGCGAGCGGCGCCATCCTGCCGGTCAGCCGCGTGGAAATGGGCCTTGGCATCGCCATCGGTGCGATCACCTTCTCGGGATCGGTGATCGCCTTCCTCAAGCTCAACGGCAATATGGGCGGCAAGCCGATCATGCTGCCGGGCCGCCACATCATCAATCTCGCCACACTCGCGGGCATCCTCGGCCTGATCGCGTACTTCACCCAGGATCAGTCGCCCTGGATCTTCTGGACCGTAACGGCGCTCAGCTTCATTATCGGCTTCCTGCTGATCATCCCGATCGGCGGCGCAGACATGCCGGTCGTGGTTTCGATGCTGAACAGCTATTCGGGCTGGGCGGCAGCCGCGATGGGCTTCACGCTTCACAACACCGCGATGATCGTCACTGGGGCGCTCGTCGGCTCGTCAGGCGCGATCCTCAGCTACATCATGTGCCGCGCAATGAACCGCAGCTTCATCAGCGTGATCGCCGGCGGTTTCGGCGGCGACAGCGGCGGCAGCGGCGATGGCGAGGCCAAGGAGCAGCGCCCGTGGAAGCGCGGCTCGGCCGAGGACGCCGCCTTCCTGATGCAGCAGGCCGAGCAGGTCATCATCGTGCCGGGCTACGGCATGGCCGTGGCGCAGGCCCAGCACGTGCTTCGCGAAATGGGCGACAAGCTCAAGGAGCATGGCGTTCGGGTTAAATATGCGATCCATCCGGTCGCGGGCCGCATGCCCGGCCATATGAACGTGCTGCTGGCTGAAGCAAACGTGCCGTATGACGAAGTCTTCGAACTCGAAGACATTAACAGCGAATTCGCCCAGACCGATGTCGCCTTCATCATTGGTGCCAATGACGTGGTCAACCCGGCCGCCAAGACCGACAAGTCTTCGCCAATCTACGGCATGCCCGTATTCGATGTGGGCAAGGCCAAGACGGTGCTGTTCATCAAGCGCAGCATGGGCGGTGTTGGTTATGCAGGCGTCGACAATGATGTCTTCTATGCGGACAATACGATGATGCTGCTCGCAGACGCCAAGAAGATGGTGGAAGAGATCGTCAAGTCGCTCGATTGATCCGGTTTTAGCGATCTCGGAGCGCAGGACTGGTCCGAAGCGGAGATATAATTAGGCCGTCAGCTCAGCTATTGCCAAACCACCTCCAATTCGGAGGCAAACGGACTCAGCCGTTTCGGAGCAATGCGGCATTTGCTTCGGAACAGATGATGAACCGAGAGCGGACAAGCGATGCTGAAGATCGACGGAACCGACTCCTATGCAGCCGATATCAACGCGCTTCTAATCGCCGAAGGCACGTCGCGCGACGCTGCCGAAGCCCTGGCATTGGCAGGCGTAAGGCTCCGTACACAAACCGATTTCGCCAGCGCGGCAACGCATATCGATGCGCCCGCACTTGATCTGATCCTGATCGAAACCGCGGGTGTTCCAGACGGTCTGCTCGACGCAATCCTCACCCGCGCAAACCACCTGGCACGCGAGCAACATACGTCCATTTTGGTCGTATTGGCCGCCGATCAACTCGATCACGCCGCCAATCTGCTCGGGCCCCGCAGCCATTTGCTCTGCGAACCCAGCCTGTCGGAGCGTCTGGCGGCCATCGCGCTGGCCAAGACAGTGGCGCGCAACCGCGGCATCGCCACGCTCCACGACGTTGGCCGCGACGGAGAGTCGGTCCGGCTCCAGCGGCTCAATGAAGAAGTGGCGCGGATCGCGGAGACGCTTGCACGCCTCACGCGCGGCGAAGACGCCGAACAGCGCAGTGGTGGCGTGCGCGATGCCAGCAACACGTATCGCGGCCCCACCGACGAATCCGCCGCCGTCGAGACCAACGCGCACGAGATCCGCACGGCGATTCGCTCGCGGCGGCTCCGCGCGCAATTCTTCCCCGGCGATCTCTTCGCCGATCCCGCCTGGGACATGCTGCTCGATCTGTTCGCGGCCAAGCTGGAACGCCGCTCGGTCTCGGTATCGAGCCTGTGCATCGCCGCCGCAGTGCCGCCGACCACCGCGCTGCGCTGGATCGGCACGATGCACGATGCCGGCCTGTTCGAGCGCCAGGCCGACCCCAGCGACCGCCGCCGCGCATATATCGGCCTCAGCCAAAAGGGGATGGAGGGCATGCAGGCCTATGCCAGCGCCGCAAAGCGGGCAGGGCTGGGACTGGTCTAAAAGCCGGAATTGGTCTCATCCGCTCGCCCTGAGCTTGTCGAAGGTGCGCCACCGCAGAGTGCGCCTTGGGCAAAGTTGCTTCGGCAAGCGCAGCATGAGCGGGATGAGGATTGGGCCATCGCGACTTTAAAAGCCTTGCCCCGGCGCGCGTGGTTTGGCATCGCCGCGGCTGCGGGCGCTTAGCTCAGTTGGTAGAGCATCTCGTTTACACCGAGAGGGTCGGCGGTTCGAGCCCGTCAGCGCCCACCAGCCGCCGCTCCACCGGAGCGACGGTCCGCAAAAACGGCTTCCGGATCAGTTCGCCTTGAACGTCGCCGTGCCTGCCGCATTGAGCGAAACCGTCACGAACGAATTGTCGCAGATATTGATGCTCGTCCAGGTCGCGGCGGTATCGTCGGCAAAGGTTGCCTTGACGTCGTATTTGCACGTTGCGCCCTTGTCGAAATGCACCGTCATCCGCCCACCCGCCTTGGTGATCGGATCGCGCTTCATCTCGGGATCGAGCTTGTTGTCCTGCCAGGTCGTAGTGCCGGTCGGCGCGAGCTCGACCTTCTTGATGCCCTTGCCGCTATTGTTGATCAGGATGAAATCCCAATCGTCCGCAAGCGCCGGTGCCGCAACCAAAAGTGCCGCAGCCGCTACAGCCAGCTTCATCATCGCATACCCCTCCTGCGTCTTTTTCGAAAACTGCGCTTTTCCGCGCATTTCGGCAAGTCTCAAAGCGGACGGACGAGCCGCACCGCACGCGCGATCCAGGCCGGATCGGCGATCACCTGCTGGCGAGCGCCCGCACCCAGCGGCAGGAGATGCAACTTACCCTCATCGCGCCCGATCAGCCGCCCGAATACGAAGCGCCCGGCAGGGCGCGGCACCAGCACATCGCGGTTGAGCGCGCGGGCGAAATCTTCAGGCGAAAGGCTCGCACACCAGATTTCGTCGCCCGCGCGATAATCGCCGATCCCGCCGGTGACGGTCACGGCAATCATCCCCGGCTCGCCACGCGGCGGCACCACATTCCCCTCGCGGCGCGGTGCCTGTGCGCCATTGCCATCGAGGATGGCGGCCACCGCAATCTCGGGCCGATCGGGCAGGCGCACAAGATCGGCGGCATCAACTTCGAGGGCTGCGGCAATCCGGTTGAGCCAGCCCACCGATACGGTGCGCGTACCTGTCTCCAGCCGCCCGATCGTCTGCGCGGTGGTCGGCGGCACACAGCGCTGCGCAACATCGTCAAGGGTCAGTTTTTTGGCCCGGCGCACTTCGCGGATGGCGGTGATCATCGCATGCCTCTTTAACCGTTCTGGTTCCTCTGTCCTACAGATACGCCGTTGTGGCAAGCCCCGCGAATCGGCAATGCAGGAGGCTATGGATGCGCGAATTGGCAGAGCGGGAGATCGATAGGGATCGTTTGGCGACAGGCCCATCCGGGCGTGGCAGGCGAACCGTAACGGTCAACCTCGCGGAGTCACCGCTCGGCTGGCTGCGGTCGCGCGGGCATGTCGATGCGCGGCAATTCGAAGCGGGCGAACGACTACGCACCGATTATGAGACCGCCGCTCTCGGCCCGCGCGTCACGATGCATTGGGATGCTTCTCCCCGCGCACCACATGGCAGCCCCTCACAGAGCCTGGACCCCACCCTCGCGCAAATCTCCGCCAAACGCCGCTTCGACGCCGCGATTCACGCGGCAGGGCCTGGGCTGGCCGACATATTGTGGCGGGTGATCTGTGCGGGCGAAGGCATGGTAGCGGCAGAAAAGGCGCTCGGCTGGCCGAGCCGCGCCGGCAAGCTGGTGCTGTGCCTCGCGCTGGATCGCGTCGCAAGCCATTACGGCCTGCCGATGCAAGCGCGATAGTGTCAACCTGGTGTAAACTTTCAGTGCCCGCGGCAGGCCAAGGCTTCCAAAATATCCTCGATCCGCGCCGGATCGCCAGCCGCGATTACCTGCCCATTGCTGCCGGCATGAAGCGGATCGCCCTGCCAATCGCACATCCGCCCGCCCGCACCTTCGACGATCGGCACCAGGGCGGCAAAGTCATGGAGCTTCAGATTGGCCTCGACGACAATGTCCATCCAGCCGCTGGCGACGCAGCCATAATTATAGCAGTCGCCGCCCAGCACCACGCTCATCACCGCCGCATCGAGATGCTCGAATGCGTGAAGCTCGTCATCGAGGAACGCGGCAGGCGATGTGGTGCCCAGGATCGCGCCCTTCAGATCCCTGCAGCGGCGCGTGGTGGCGGGCTCGCCGTTGAACAAGGTATTGTGGCCCATCACGCCGAGCCAGCGCTCCTTGGTGATCGGCTGGTCGATAATGCCGAGCAAAGGCCAGCCATCCTCGATCAAGGCGATCAACGTGCCAAAGATCGGGCGACCGGCGATGAAGGCGCGGGTGCCGTCGATCGGATCGAGCACCCATTGCCGCTTATTGGTGCCCTCACGCACGCCGAATTCCTCGCCGATTATCCCGTCGGCGGGCACTTCGGCGATGAGCAATTTGCGCATCGCTTCTTCCGCAGCACGGTCCGCGAGCGTCACGGGCGACAGGTCTTCCTTGGCCTCCAGCCCATGTTCGGCACGGAAATAAGGGCGGATCGCCGCACCCGCTGCATCCGCGAGTCGTTCGGCAAGGGCGATATCGGCTTTGGAGACAGGCATGGCCCCTGCCCTAGCTGGCGGTTTTTGACTCGCCAAGCCGCTATCCTGCTGTCACCCAACGCGGCCATGCGCCTGCTCCTTCTTGCTCTTGGCCTGATCGCCGCCACCCCCGCTGCGGCCCAGCTCCGCGCGGTGCCCGCCCAGCCCGCGTCCGAGGCCGAAGCGCTGCGCGGGGTCGAGGTGTTCCTGATCAACGAAGGCGACGTGGAAGTCAGCGATGCCGGTCCGCGCGAACTGGAAGTGACGGCGGTCGATGGCACGCGGCTGGTGCTGGAGCGCGCACCGGGCCCGACGCGCACGGTGGCGCCGGGCGCCTTCGCCAAAGCGCGCTATGTGCCGGTCCATGTCGCGGGCGTGGCGATCTCACCGTCGCAGGTGCATCCGGCAGCGGAAGTGCCCCCCAGCGAGACTGTGGTGCAAAGCTCCACAGGCAGCTCGGCCGCCTTCACCGATCGCTTCGAACCGCACGAGCCCATTTACGGCGCCTTCGGTCCCGGCGATGCGGGCGGCAAGGTTCAGGTCAGCTTCGCCTTCCGCCCCTTTGACGTGGATGCGCCGCTGAAGCTCGGCAATCTGCGCTTCGCCTATACGCAGACGATGTTCTGGGCGATCGACCGCCCTTCCGGCCCGTTTCGTTCGACCAATTACAGCCCCGAAGTCTATGCCGATATCCCGCTGGACGAGACCAGCAAGGTAGCACTTGGCTATCGCCACGATTCGAACGGACGCGGGCTCCCCGGATCAATCGACGTGAACCGCATCTTCGCCCGCGCCGAGAAGACCTTTGATCTGGGTGGCGACTGGCGGCTCGATGTCGCGCCGATGGCGTGGTTCTATACCGGCGCGAAGAGCGCTGCACCGGGCCTGCGCGATTACTTCGGCTATACCTCGCTCACCGCTGCGATCGGCCAGAAAGATGGCTTCAAGCTCGCGCTAACGGGCCGCGGCAATTTCGAGACCCGCAAGGGAGCGGCTGAATTGTTCGTTTCTTACCCGCTCACCCGGATCGGCGGAGGGCTGGCTTTCTATCTCTTCGGCCAGGCGTTTACCGGCTATGGCGAAGCGCTGGACGATTATCGCCGCAACACAAGCCATGCGCGGATCGGCATTGCATTGACGCGTTAGACTCGAGCGTTCGCTGCGATTAGAACTACACAGACAAATCTGGAGAGCTGCCCATGCGCCCGTTTCTGTTCGCTGCCCTTGCCCTTGCGATTTCGGTGCCTGCGGGTGCTGCCCTCGCGCCCGGCGCAAAGGCGCCCGATTTCACCGCAGCCGGCGCAGTTGCAGGCAAGCCGATCTCGGTGAACCTCAAGGCGGCGCTCAAAAAAGGCCCGGTCGTCCTATATTTCTTCCCCGCCGCCTTCACCGCCGGCTGTAACGCCGAAGCGCATGCGTTCGCCGAAGCACTTCCTGATTTCACCAAGCAGGGCGCCACGGTGATCGGGATGACCGCGGGCAATGTCGATCAGCTCGCGAAATTCTCTGCCGAATATTGCGCGGGCAAATTCGCGGTTGCCGCCGCCTCGCCGGCAGTGATCAATGGCTATGACGTATTGCTCAAAAAGCCCGATGGCACGCCGACCAATATCACCAGCCGCACCAGCTTCGTGATCGCGCCCAATGGCAAGATCCTGTTTGCCCACACCGACAATAACCCGGCAGCGCACATCAAAATGACGCTGGCCGCTGTGCAAAAATACCGAAAAGCACATCCGCGCGGCTGATCCCTTCACCTATCGGCAAGCTTTACATACCGGATGTTAGCAATCGGCGTTTACTTAACATCCCCAGGACGTGCGGCTCCATCCGGGAGTCGCACTGCGGGGATCGGGTAAGCATGGCGGGGGCGAGCGCTTTACGGGGAGCAGGCGGGGAAGATCCCGCACGCCGCCTGTATAGCCGAATCGGAAATTTCCTGATCGACCAGCGGCTGGATCCCGATCCGGCCAATTATGCCTTTGCCTATCATCTGCTCGCCAACCCAGACAGTGCGCTGGCGCAGGCTGTAGCGTCGCTCACCGATGGTGGTGTTCGGTTGACCCAGCGCGATGTCGAGGCTCTTGGCGTCGAGAACAAACCAGTTGCCAACAACCATGCAAAGGCTGCGACGCAGAAGGCCGACGGCCTTGTTGCCCAGACCCAGATGCAGGTCGAAGGCTTTGAGGACATAGTCACCCAGATCCGGGCCGAGACCGAAGGCTTTGGCCGCGATCTTGCCGCGAGCGCGGAGGAGATGCAGCGCTCAGCTGCCGGCGACATCTCCGAAATCGCGCGGATCACCGCCGCGATGCTCGAGCGCGTCCAGATCGCAGAAGCGAGCCTGGATTCGGCGACGCGCGAGGCTAGCGACCTGCGCAAGAAGCTCGAAGAAGCTCGCGACAATGCCCGCCGCGATCCGCTGACCGACCTCCCCAATCGCCGCGCCTTTGAAGAGGCGTATGCCGCACAGGCAGCGACGGGCGAGAAGATCTGCCTGGCGGTGTGCGACATCGATCACTTCAAATCGGTCAATGATCGTTTTGGTCACGCAGTGGGCGATCGCGTGCTCAAGGCTATCGCCGAAGCGCTCTCCACTTCGTGCAAGGGGCATTTGGTGGCGCGCTATGGCGGCGAGGAATTCGCGGTGCTGTTCGCCGGGATCGACCTGGAAACCGCACGCGCGACGCTCGACACTGCGCGCGCCACCGTCGCGACAAAGCAGTACCGCCTGCGCGAAGACGATGCGCCGCTCGGCGAAGTCACTTTCTCTGCCGGCATCACGCGGGCGACCGGTGACGACAGCTATCACAACCTGTTCAAGCGCGCGGATCAACTGCTCTATGCGGCCAAGAGCGCCGGCCGGAACTGCCTGCGCGCGGATTGACCGGAAACGGACAATAGTGTCCGCTTTTAAATGGCGAAATTCACCACTTTATGGTGTGAAATTTCCCAACAGCGCGACAGATTGTTACGCACTCAACGTAATATCAATGGCTTAACTGAGTTGGCACGCCCCCTGCAATGCTTCCTGCATCGGTCGCCGGATGATCCGCACGAACCGAATATCAGGGAGTAATTACCATGACCGCACGTCTCGACTCGCTTCAGCACACCGTCGCCATCTTCAGCGCAGTGCTTTTCACCACCGGCCTCGTCGTTTTCTCCAGCGTCATCGCACCCCTCGCGTGAACCCGGAGAATATCAATATGGTTCGCAGCCTTATGATCGGCGTCATGTCGCTCACGGTCACCGTGACGATCATCGCTGGCAGCATGCAGGGTTCGGCCGCGCTCGGCTGACCCTGCAAATGGCGGAACTCCAGCTTCCGTAACAGGTTACCTTCGGCAAGCAATTCAGGAGCTTGGCCGTGAGCGATACCGAAACCATCGACATGATCCACGAAGACGCGCTGCCGGGACATGAGAGCGCGCTCGAGCCCAAGCCCGATTGGGAGCCGCGGTATCCCGGCTCCGGTCGGCTGCAGGACAAGGTGGCAGTGATCACCGGTGCCGATAGCGGCATCGGCCGCGCGATTGCCGCGCTTTATGCCCGCGAAGGCGCCGATATCGCGATCCTCTATCTATGCGAGCATGACGATGCGGCGATGACCGCCGATATCGTCCGTCAGGAGGGCCGGGAAGCGATCACCATCGCCGGCGACATTGGCGACAAAGCGTTCTGCGACTCCGCCATCGCCCAGGTGATCGAGAAATTCGGCCGCGTGGACGTGCTGGTGAACAATGCCGGCGAGCAACATCCCGACAAAGACATCACCCATATTACCGAGCAGCAGCTCAAGCGCACCTTCCAGACCAACGTCTTCGGGATGTTCTTTGTTACGCAAGCCGCGATGCCGCATCTGAAGGAAGGCGCGGCGATCGTGAACTGTACTTCGGTGACCATGTATCAGGGATCGAAGGAGTTGCTGGATTATAGTTCGACCAAGGGCGCGATCACGGCCTTCACCCGCAGCCTTTCGGAGAACCTCATCGAGAAGGGCATCCGCGTAAATGCGGTCGCGCCCGGGCCGATCTGGACGCCGCTTAATCCGATGGGTGGGTCTTCTCCCGAGAAATTGGCGACCTTTGGCGAGAAGACTCCTATGGGGCGGCCGGGTCAGCCCAATGAGGTTGCCCCCGCCTTCCTGTTCCTCGCCTGTGAGGATTCGAGCTATATGTCGGGGCAGGTGCTCCACCCCAACGGCGGCACCGTAGTAAACGGCTGAGCGCGAAAGGTTAGAAGATCAGGCGCCGGCGCGCTTCCTGATACCTGCAGGATTTTGGAAGTTTAGGCGAAGTTTAGCCTAATGCGCGCATTGGCAGGCGCGTAGTCGGCAATGTCAAAGAGCGGTTGGCAGCAATGCCGACCGGCTCAGCCAAAGCAGGTGAAATCCTGCATTACAAGTCAGGCCGTGGCGACGCTGCCGATCGGGCCACGCGGCGATTCCTGTCCGCGTGAATAGGTGCCGGTAAGCAGGCCCGCCGCCAGAACGCGCCCCGCCATCGCGTCGATCATCGCGCCGCGGCCCGGCGTTTCGGGCAGATCCGGGCCGGCGCCCAATGCGAAAATCTGGAAGGCATAATTATGCTCGCCATGCCCGGTCGGTGGATCGGGCGGAAGCCAGCCTTCGCCCAGGAAACTGTTGCGCCCGACATCGCCGCCGTCCGCGCCGCCAGCACCATCACGCGCGATCTCGCCTTCCTTGAGATCGCCATCGGCAGGCGGCAAATCCCAGATCACGGCATGGACCAAGGGTTGAGGGGATGGCGCATCGGGATCCTCGACGATCAGCGCCAGCCGCTCGGTGCCCACTGGCACGCCGGTCCAGAACAAGGGCGGCGAAACGCCCGCGCCATCGGCGGTGAAGCGCTCGGGCAGGCGGCCACCATTGGCGAAAGCGGGGCTGGCGAGATGCAGCGTCTCGAAACTGCCGAGCTGCGGCTGGACGATAGCCAGTTTCTCGCTGCCCGCCCGCAAGCCGCGAAGTGCGCTGCCTAGCCAATGGGGAACGTGTTCGAGCATCGCGATCTAAAGGTCCAGTTTCTCGTAATCGGCTGGTGGGGGAATGCCCTCCATCCGCTCAGCGAGCAACGGGCGGAAGCTGGGCCTGCTCTTCATCCGGATATACCAGCCCTTGGCCTGTTCGTGACTCTTCCAGTCGATCCCGCCGAGATAGTCCGCAATCGAGATATGCGCGGCGGCCGACAGATCGGCGAGGCTCATCGTCGGGCCCGCGATCCAGGTCCGGTGATCGAGCAGATAATCGATGTAATCCAGATGCGCGACGGCCGCCTTCATGGCCTCGCGCAGCGTCTTGGCGTCGGGAGTCTGCTTGTAGACCAAGCGCTTGATCATCCGTTCGTGGAGCAGAGGCGCTGTGATCTCGGCATAGAAATTGGTGTCGAACCAGATCGCCAGGCGGCGGATTTCGGCGCGGTCGGTCGCGGTGCCGTTGAGCATCGCCTGCTTGCCGACAGTCTCCTCGAAAAACTCGCAGATTACTGCCGAGTCGATCAACGTCACGCCGCGCTCGGTATCGACCATTACCGGCACTTGGCCGGTGGGGTTCAGATCGAGGAATTCGTCGCGCCGGTCCCAGGGCGATTCGCGCACCGGTTCATAGCCCACGCCCTTTTCGCCGAGCAGGAGGCGGACTTTGCGCGAAAAAGGGCAAAGTGGGAATTGATAGAGCTGCCACATAGGCTTGCCTTACGCCCGTAGCGGCGGCGGCGGCAACCCGCTGGCGACGCGCTTGGACGCGCAATCATTGCCGCAGAGCGCAGGCGCGCATAAGCGGGCGGCATGACCGTAATCACTCGCTTCGCGCCCAGCCCGACCGGCACGCTTCATGTCGGCAATTTGCGCACGGCGCTGCACAATTGGCTGTTTGCCCAAGCCAATGGCGGCAAATTCCTGTTGCGCATCGACGATACCGACACCGCGCGTTCGGAAGAACGCCATGTCGAGGCGATCCGCAGGGATCTCGACTGGATGGGGCTGGTGCCGACAAGCGAGGAGCGCCAATCGGCGCGGTTCGATCGCTATGAGGCGCGCTTTGCCGAAATGGTGGCCGCGGGCCGCGTCTATCGCGCGTATGAAACTTCGCAGGAACTGGAGTTGAAGCGCAAGGTGCTGCTGGGCCGCGGACTGCCGCCGATTTACGATCGCGCCGCGCTGACGCTGAGTGATGCGGACCACACTAAGTTTGAGGCCGATGGCGTACGCCCGCATTGGCGCTTCAAGCTGGATACCACGCTGATCGAATGGGACGATCTGGTGCGCGGACCCCAGCGCTTCGATCCCGCGACGATGAGCGATCCCGTGGTGCGCCGCGCCGATGGATCATGGCTGTATCTGCTGCCCTCTGTGATCGACGATGTGGATATGGGGATAACCCATGTGGTGCGCGGCGAGGACCATGTTTCGAACACCGCGAGCCAGCTGCAGATGTTTGCCGCGTTGGGCGCGGAGCCGCCGCGCTTCGCACATGAAGCGCTGCTGACGGGCAATGAGGGCAAGCTTTCCAAGCGGCTGGGTTCGCTGGGGGTCGATCATTTCCGCGATGCGGGGATCGAGCCGCAGGCACTGATCGCGTTGCTGGGAAGGCTGGGCACCAGCGATCCGGTGGAACCGTTCGTGAGCGCCGAGCCGCTGATCGCGAGCTTCGACTTTGGCCGTTTCGGCCGCGCGCCTGCGCGCTTCGATGAGGCCGAACTCGCTACGCTCAACGCCAAGATCGTCCACCAACTGGACTATGATGCGGTGCGCGAGCGCTTGCCCGATGGGGTTACCCCCGCTGCCTGGGACGCGATCCGCCCGAATCTGACGACGATTGCTGAGGCAGGCGATTGGTGGAGCGTCGTCGAGGGACCGATCCAAGCGGCCGTCGCCGAAGAAGATCGCGTATTTCTGGGCGAAGCCGCACAGGCAGCGGCGGCAATCGACTGGTCGGCGGATGCATGGGCGCAGCTCACTGGCGCGCTCAAGGAAAGCAGCGGACGCAAGGGCCGCGCGCTTTTCCTGCCGCTGCGACTCGCGCTTACCGGGCGCGATCACGGCCCCGATATGGCCGCCTTGCTCCCGCTGATCGGCAAGGATCGCGCCGTGGAACGGCTTCGCCGCACACCATGAGGGGACTATTTACCCGCTTCATGTAATGTTGTATCATCACTGAAGCCGGCAATGACCGGCGGTGGAGATGGAGTGCAACGCCATGTATGCCGATCAACGCTATATCCCGCGCAGCCCCCGCTCGGTCAGCCTGGGCGCCGCGCTGGCGATCAACGGGCTAGTAATTGCCGCGCTGGTTTCGTTCGTGCCCGATATCATTCCCATGCGAAAGATTACCCGGCTGGAAGGCACCAATATTCCGATCGATCCGCCGCCCCCTGAGATCGTCGAGGTCGAAAAGCCGGTAGTCGAAACGGCCCAGCAGCCACTGATCTATGTGCCACCAACCGTGATTTCGCAGCCCAATCAGCCGACGCTCGAGAGCACCGATGTGACACCAACCGAGCCCCCGCTGCCTACCATTATCGACAAGCCGGGCCCGACCGTGATCGGCGAGCCACCAATCGCTCTGCCCCCGCTGATCGGTGCGCAGCAGGATACGCGCTTTGCCCGCGACTATCAGCCCGAATATCCATCGAGCGAACTGCGCGCCCAGCGTGACGGGAAGGTTTCGATCCGCGTGCTGATCGGAACGGATGGCCGAGTAAAGTCCGTCGAGCAGGTGAGCGCGACCAGTTCGGCTTTCTTCGAAGCAACCAAGCGGCAGGCGCTCGGCAAATGGCGCTTCAAGCCCGCGACGCGAGGCGGCGTGCCGCAGGAAAGCTGGAAGACGATGAGTGTGCGCTTCGAGCTCAACAACGCCTGAGGCGGCGCACGCGGATGCGGGGGCTGGCCCCTAGGCCTCCGCATCCCTATCTTGGCCGCGATATGAGCTTCTTGTCCCGCTTCTCGCCGTTCCGCGCATTCAGCGATCTGCGCGCCTTTCTGCGCTCGCGCAGGCCCCATGAAGTGGGCTTTATGGCGCTGTCGATCGCCATCACCTGGACGGTGATCCTGGCGTTCTCGATCGACACCGACAATATCCAGAAGGACTATGTCGAGCCCGACATCATCTATGTGCAGGATTATTCCGCGAACCGCACCGATGCCCAGATCATCGCGCAGCAGAAGATCGACCTGCCCAAGGAGAAAGCGCGCGCCAAGGCGCTGACCGATGCGCAGCGGAAGCGGCAGGAAGAGTTCAAGCGGCTCGACGACAAGCTGAAGTCGTGGGGGCTCTGAACGATCCGCGCTGGATGGCCGCCGCGTGCGGGCTTTCGGAGCGCGGGCGCGGGCGGACGGCGCCCAATCCCAATGTTGGCTGTGTGATCGTGGCCGATGGGCGCGTCGTCGGGCGGGGCTGGACCCAGCCGGGCGGTCGCCCGCATGCCGAGGCGATGGCGCTGCAACAGGCGGGCGAAAAGGCGCGGGGCGCAACGCTCTATGTGACGCTGGAGCCCTGTGCGCATGAATCGGAACGAGGCCCCGCTTGCTCGGATTTGTTGATCGAAGCGGGCGTGGCGCGCGTGGTGATTGCGATTGGCGATCCCGATTCACGGACCAACGGCGCCGGCATCGCACGGCTGCGCTCGGCGGGCGTCGAAGTTGTGGAGCGCGTGGGGCAGGCCGAGGCGCGGCAGGCGATGGCGGGGTTCCTGACGCGTCAGGCCAAAAGCCGGCCGCATGTGACGCTCAAGCTCGCCACTTCGCTCGACGGACAGATCGCGCTGGCGTCGGGCGAGAGCAAATGGATCACCGGGCCCCAGGCACGGGCGCATGGCCATCTCGAACGCGCGCGGCATGAGGCAATCCTGGTCGGGCGCGGCACCTGGGATATGGATTCGCCCGCGCTCGACGTTCGTTTGCCCGGGCTGGAAGCGCGTTCTCCACGACGGCTGGTCCTGTCGTCTGCTGGCGAGGTGAAATCGCCGGACGATATTTCGCATCTAGAGGGCGATCATCTGCTGGTCGAAGGCGGCGCCGATACCGCAGCTTCGTTCCTTCGCGCAGGGCTGGTCGACCGGCTTTTGCTCTATCGCGCGCCGATCCTGATCGGCGACGGCAAGGCTGCGTTGAGCGATATCGGGCTCGGCAATCTGGGCGACGCGCATGGCAAATGGCGGCTAACCGATGCGCGCCAGCTTGGCAGCGACCGGCTAGAGGTCTACGCGGCGCTGTAATGTTCACCGGAATCGTCAGCGACATCGGCAAAATCCTCGCCGCAGGAACCCAGGGCGACCTGCGCGTGCGCGTTTCGACTGCCTATGACACTGCCACCGTCGATCTCGGCGCGTCGGTTGCCTGTTCGGGCGTGTGCCTGACGGTGGTTGACAAGGGGCCGGGCTGGCTGGCGTTCGACGTGTCGGGCGAGACCGTCTCGCGCACCGCCTCGGACATGTGGACCGCCGGACGCCGCCTCAATCTCGAGCGCGCATTGAAGCTTGGCGACGAACTGGGCGGGCATATCGTCACCGGCCATGTCGACGGCATCGGCACCGTTGCCAGCGTGACCGAAGAGGGCGGATCGCACCGCGTAATCCTGTCCGCCGGCCCCGAACTCGCGCCGTTCGTGGCACCCAAGGGCTCTGTCACGATCGACGGCGTCTCGCTGACTGTAAACGCCGTGCGCGATACCGCTGACGGCTTTGAATTCGACCTGAACATCCTCCCGCACACCGCAGCGGTGACCACGTTCGATAGTCTGGCCGAGGGCCAGGCCGTCAATATCGAAATCGACGTGCTCGCCCGGTATCTGCAGCGCATGGAGTCCCTTCGTGGCAAAGCCTGAACTTGCTCGCTTGAAGCACGCATTTCTCTCGACCCCCGAGGAAATTATCGACGAGGCGCGCAATGGCCGGATGTACATCCTGGTCGATGACGAGGATCGCGAGAATGAAGGCGATCTGATCATCCCGGCGCAGATGGCGACGCCCGATGCGATCAACTTCATGGCAAAATATGGCCGCGGGCTTATCTGCCTGGCGATGACCAAGGATCGGGTCGATCAGCTCGGCCTCGGGCTGATGAGCCGCCACAACGGCACGCGGCACGAAACCGCCTTCACCGTCTCGATCGAAGCACGCGACGGGGTCACCACCGGCATTTCGGCAGCGGACCGCGCGCGCACCGTATCGGTCGCGATCGACGCATCGAAGGGCAAGGAAGAGATCGTCACCCCGGGCCATGTGTTCCCACTCGTCGCCCGCGATGGCGGCGTGCTCGTGCGTGCCGGGCATACCGAGGCGGCGGTCGACGTTTCGCGGCTCGCTGGCCTCAACCCCTCGGGCGTGATCTGCGAGATCATGAATGAGGATGGCACGATGGCGCGGATGGACGACCTCGTCTCGTTCGCGCAATTCCACAATCTCAAGATCGGCACGATCCGCGATCTGATCGCCTATCGCCGCCGCAAGGACCACCTTGTCGAGAAGCGCGCAGAAATGCGTTTCACCAGCGACTGGGGTGGCGAATGGGCCGCGATCACCTTCTGGAACAAGGCCACCGAAACCGAGCAGGTCGCGTTGGTGAAGGGCAAGATCGACCCCGCCCAGCCGGTGCTGGTCCGCATGCACGCGCTTTCGCCGTTCAGCGACATCTTTGGTGAGGGCGGCGAGCGCGGCGGGCTGTTGCGGCGCTCGATGGAGATGATCGGCAAGGAAGGTGCGGGTGTCGTCGTTTTGATCAGCCACGCGCGGGCCGACAAATTCACGCTCTCGCTTCAGGCACGCGCAGGCGAATTGCCCCCGGCGGATATGGACGAATTGCGCGACTATGGCGCGGGCGCGACGATCCTCACCGAACTTGGCGTGCGCGACATGGTGTTGCTCACCAATACGCATCATACGCTGGTCGGGCTCGACGGCTATGGTCTGTCGATCGTCGGCGAACGTGCAATCGATGGAGCCGCATGATGGCCAATGTCCTGATCGTCGAAGCGCGTTTCTATGCGCATCTGAATGACCTGTTGCTCGAAGGCGCAGTCGCCGCGCTCGAGGCAGGTGGCCACACCCACGAAGTCGTGACCGTTCCCGGCGCGCTTGAGATTCCCGGCGCAGTGGCGCTGGCGGCGGAGAGCGGGCGCTATGAGGCGTTCGTTGCACTCGGCGTGGTGATCCGCGGCGAGACCTATCATTTCGAGATCGTCGCAGGCGAAAGCGCGCGCGGGCTGATGGCACTGTCGATGGACGGCATCGCAGTGGGCAATGGCATCCTCACGGTCGAGAACGAAGCGCAGGCGCTGGCTCGGGCGCGGCCGAACGAGAAGAATAAGGGCGGCGAAGCAGCCGAAGCGGCGCTGGCGATGCTGGCGCTCAAGAGCAGGTTCGGCTGATCCGATGGACGCGCCGGGCACCCGCTACAAGGTGGTGGAGCGCGGACGGCGGCTGGAAGTTATCGACACCTGGAACGGCAATGCGACGGTGACCACCACGCGGGCCGAGCCGGCGCAACGCGCGCCGCAGCTTGACGCTTCGGCGGCCATGGAATCGATGAGCGCCACGCGCCGCGAATCACCAGCGCCAATCGAAGCGATCCGCGCGCCGAAACTCGATCAGCGCGGTCGCGGACTGCTCCACACCAAGCCTTGGTACGACGCCAAGGGACCGCGCCAGATCGTGGTGACGCCGGCCGGCGAAGAAAAGCTCAAAGGCGTGCGTATCATCGCCTTTGTCATGCTCTTCATCGCCGCCGTAATGGGCTTCCTGTTCTGGCCCTTGCTCTTCATCTTCGTCTTCCTCTTATTCAACGAAGGGACGCGTAAGGGCCTGCGCGCGGTTTCGACCAAATTCCTCGATGAGCTTAATCAGCCCGCGCGTTCCAGCGACGGATAGTCGGTGTAGCCCTCGGAGCCCTGCGTATAGAAAGTCGCCATGTCGGGGGCGTTTAGTGGGGCGTCCTGACGCAGACGCTCAACCAGATCGGGGTTTGCAAGGAACGCGCGGCCGAAGGCGATGCCGTCGGCATGACCCGAAGCGACTTCCTCCTGCGCGCGGGCGAGCGTGTAATCCTGATTTAGGATCAGCGGCTGCTTGAATACCCGCCGAATCGCTGGCGAGACACGCGGCTGATCCGACTTGCCAAAGGTGCCGTCGGGCAATTGCTCGCGCAGCTCAAGGAACGCGATATTCTGATCGGATAGCCATTTCGCGGCGGGGACGAAGACCGATTCGGGATTGCTGTCGAACGCTCCCTGCGTGTCGCCATTGGGCGAGAAGCGCACCGCGGTGCGACCTGCGCCCGCTTCCGCGATCAGCCGCTCGACGACTTCGCGGAGCAGGCGCCCGCGATTTTCGGGGGTGCCGCCATAATCATCGTCGCGGTGGTTCGAATTGTCGCGGAGGAACTGATCGATCAGATAGCCATTGGCCGCGTGCAGCTGCACCCCGTCAAACCCGGCGCGCATCGCATTGCGGGTCGCGACCGAATACTCGTCGAGCGTGCGGGCGATATCGGCGAGCGTGGCGGCGCGGGCCGCACCATAAGCCTGCTTGCCGTCATAGGTGTGTGCCTTCCCCGGCGCGGTTGTAGCAGAGGCGGAAAGCGGTGCGCCACCGTCCAGGAAATCCGGATGCACGATGCGGCCCATGTGCCAGATCTGCGCGAATATGCGCCCGTCCGCCTTGTGCACAGCGTCGGTCACCGGTTTCCAGCCCTCGACCTGTTCGTCGGTCCACAGGCCCGGCGCATAGGGCCATCCCAGCCCTTCGCGGCTAACGCCTGTGCCTTCGGAGATGATCAGCCCCGCGGCGGCGCGCTGGACGTAATAATCGGCCATAATCGCGGTCGGCACATGCTCGCGGGTGCTGCGACCGCGCGTGAGCGGGGACATCAGGATGCGGTTTGGCGCAGCGATATCGCCCAGCTGGATCGGATCGAAGAGGTTGGACATCGATTGTTTTCTTTCAGTCTGTGACTTGCGCCAGATAGGGCTCTACAGGGCCGCATGCATCAAGCGCTTTCTCCAACAAAAACTATGTCGATGAAAAGCCGGGCGGTGCTGGCGCTGGTGATCGCCAATATGGCGCTGGCTTCGGGGCCATTATTCGTGCGGATGGCGGACGTGGGCCCGGTCGCGGCGGGCTTTTGGCGGATTGCGCTGGCGACGCCGATACTGCTCGCCATCGCGGTGAGCATGGGTGGCAAACCGGTGGCGGCATCGCGCGGGCTTTGGGGCGTGCTCGCGATCGCAGGCGTGGCGTTTGCGGCGGATCTGGCGAGCTGGCATGTCGGCATCCTCCACACCACGCTCGCCAATTCGACCCTGTTCGGCAATTCGGCGACGCTGATCTTCCCAATCTATGGCTTTTTCGTCGCGCGCATGTGGCCGACTCGATTGCAGGGGCTGGCATTGTTGCTCGCCGCGATCGGTGCCGGGCTGCTGCTTGGGCGCTCGGCGAGCCTTTCGGCGAATAATCTCACCGGCGATCTGCTCTGCCTGCTCGCGGGCGCGCTCTACGCAGTCTATTTCATCTTCATGGCGCGGGCACGCGAGCGGCTCGCTCCGATACCGGCGCTCGCTTTGTCTTCAATCGCAACGATTCCGCCTTTGCTGATCCTCGCATTGGCGATGGGCGAGACAGTGATGCCGGGCAATTGGTGGCCGGTGATCATCCTTGCCGTGGTCAGCCAGTTGATCGGGCAAGGCTGCATGATCTTTGCGCTGGGACACCTGTCACCCCTGGTCATCGGCATCGGACTGCTGATCCAGCCGGTGGTAGCGGCCGTCCTGGGCCTGGTGGTTTTCGACGAGCGCCTGGCGACGGCGGACATTATCGGCGCAGTGCTGGTTGCTGTCGCATTGGTGCTGGTGCGGAGCTCCGAGGTTGCTTCCACGCCCAAGGAGCCTAAATCCACAATATGAAACTCGCCGACGCCACCCTTGACGAATTGCGCGCCGTGCTTGCGCCGGCAGTGGCGGCCAATGCCGCGTTCGACGGGTGGAACATGAAAGCGCTGGATACCGCCGCCGATGGCATGGGGCTCGACAAGGACGTTGCGCGACTCGCTTTCTCCGACGGGCCCGTGGCGATGATCGATGCGTGGTTCGCCAGCATCGACGCGGGGATGCTGGCGAAGCTGACCCCTGAAAAACTCGGCGCGATGAAGATTCGCGCGCGGATCGCAGCTTTGGTGGAAGCGCGGCTCGAACTGCTCGCGCCGAACCGCGAATCGCTGCGTCGTGCCCTCGCCGTGCTGGCGCTGCCGCAGAATATCGCGCGGGCGGCGAAGCTCGGCTGGCGATCGGCAGACGTGATGTGGCGCGCGGCGGGCGATACCGCGACCGACTACAACCACTATACCAAGCGCGGCATTCTGGGCGGCGTCTATATGGCGACGGTCACCGTTTTCCTCGACGATGAGAGCGAGGATCATGCCGATACCCGCGCGTTCCTGTCTCGGCGGATCGACGGGATCATGGCCTTCGAAAAGGCCAAGGCCCAGTGGATCAAGCCTGCTGACCATCATTTCAGCCTGTCGCGCTTTATTGGCCGGCTGCGTTATCCGGCGGTATGATCGCCCACTAGCGCTAAGCAAGCGTTATTGATAATCAGTCGCATCATGGATTCCCCTTCAGCGTCTACGCCTCTGGCCGATCTGGCCCCGATGCACCCTGCCACCGTCAATGCAATCGACTGGCACAAGCTTGCCATGACGGAGGCGCGGCGGCTGCGTGAGTTCGGACTGGATGAAGGCGTCGAGGTGGAATTGCTCCAGCCTTCGGGACTCCTGGGGGGGCCGATATCGATTCGGATCGGGCGGATGACCGTGGCACTGCGCCGGCATATTGGCGACGCGATCCATGTGACCGAGATCGCCTGACCTCATGGAAACGACACCCCTGATCGCATTGGTCGGCAACCCGAATGCCGGCAAGAGCGCCCTTTTCAACGCACTGACCGGCGCGCGGCAAAAGGTTGGCAATTATCCCGGTGTGACGGTTGAGCGCCATTCGGGGCGCATGGCTCTGAACGATGGCCGCCCGGTGGAGCTGGTCGACCTGCCCGGCACCTACAGCCTCGATCCCTCAAGCCCCGACGAGCAAGTGACGCGCGACGTGGTGCTGGGGCGGCAGGAGGGCGAAAGACTGCCCGATGCGCTGATCGTCGTTGCCGATGCGACCAACCTCGACAACCATCTGCGCTTCGTCCTCCAATTGCGCGCGCTGGGCCGGCCCATGGTGCTGGCGCTCAACATGATCGACATGGCCGAACGCGACGGGCTCAAGATCGATACCGACGCACTTTCGCGAGAACTGGGCGTGCCGGTGGTCGCAACGGTGGCGGTGCGCAAGCGCGGGCTGGATGCGCTCAGGGATGCGGTTGCCGGGCTGACCGGCGCGAAAGCGCCCAAGACGATGCCGGTGCTCGATGCCGACATCACCCATTTTCAGCGCGAGGCCCGGCGGATCGCCGCGATCGCCATCGTCGCGCAGCCGCGTTCGCGCGCCTTCACTCGCACTGTGGACCGCGTGGTGCTGCATCCGGTGCTGGGCCCGATCATCCTGCTCGCAATCCTCTTCACGATGTTCCAGGCGGTATTCAGCTGGTCCGAAGCGCCGATCGGCTGGATCGAAAGCTTTCAGGGCTGGCTGGCGGAAAGTGTGACTGCCTATTTGCCCGAGAATTTCCTGCGCGATCTTCTGGTAGAGGGCGTGATCAACGGCGTCGGATCGGTCGTGGTATTCCTGCCGCAGATCGTGATCCTGTTCGTCTTCATCCTCGTGCTGGAGGCGAGCGGCTATATGGTCCGCGCGGCTTTCCTGATGGATCGGCTGATGGCGAGCGTCGGACTGTCCGGCCGGTCGTTCATTCCCCTGCTCTCCTCCTTTGCCTGCGCGATTCCCGGCATCATGGCGACGCGATCGATCGACGATCCGAAAGAGCGCCTGACCACCATCCTGATTGCGCCGCTGATGACCTGTTCGGCGCGGCTTCCGGTCTATGCCGTGATCATCGGCGCGTTCATTCCGGCGAAGAGCGTGGCGCCGGGGATCGGTCTGCAAGGGCTGGTGCTGCTGGCGCTGTATCTGATGGGCATCGTCGGCGCAGTGCTGGCAGCTTTGGTGCTGCGGCGAACCGCGACCAAGGGAACGAGCGGCGGCTTCATGATGGAGATGCCGCGGTACCAGCTTCCCTCGATCCGCGACGTGGCGATCGGGCTGTGGCAGCGCGCTTATGTCTTCCTGCGCCGCGCGGGCACGATCATCATGGGCGTGACGGTGGTTTTGTGGGTGCTGACCTCTTATCCGGTCGCGCCGGAAGGCGTGAAGCAGAGCGAATATTCGGTGGCCGGGCGGATCGCTTCGGGGCTAGAAGTCGTGCTGGCGCCGATCGGCTTCAATCACGAAATGTCGCTGGCGGTGATCCCGGCGATGGCGGCGCGCGAAGTCGCGGTCTCGGCGCTCCAGACGGTCTATTCCATAGACGCCGACGAGGATGCCGAAGGTACGGCGCTGGGCACGCAGCTCGCCGCGCGCTGGTCCTTGCCGACTGCGCTCGCTTTCCTGGCGTGGTTCGTCTTTGCGCCGCAATGCCTCTCCACCATTGCCGTCGCCAGACGCGAGACCAATGGCTGGAAATGGCCGATAGTGATGATCGTCTACCTGTTTGCGCTGGCATATGCGGCGGCAGGCGTGACCTTTTGGGGCGCGACATGGCTGGGACTGTAGCTACCCACAGTTTTTGATGGCCGTCGGTTGAAGCCCTGTCCCATCGGGAGTAGCCCACAGGCTATTCAAAGAATCTGACGAGCGGAGTTTTCATGGCGGGCAGCGTTAACAAGGTCATTATCGTCGGCAATCTTGGCCGCGACCCCGAATCGCGCTCGTTCCAGAATGGCGGCAAGGTCGTGAATTTGCGCATCGCGACCAGCGAAAGCTGGAAGGATCGCAACACCGGCGAAAAGAAGGAAAAGACCGAATGGCATTCGGTCGCGATCTTCAACGAAGGCCTGGCCAATGTCGCAGAAAAGTATCTGCGCAAGGGTAGCAAGGTCTATATCGAAGGTGCGCTGCAGACGCGCAAATGGACCGATCAGGCCGGTGTTGAGAAATATTCGACTGAAATCGTACTGCAGGGCTTCAATTCGGTGCTGACCATGCTCGATGGCGCGCCGGGTGGCGGCTCGGGCGGTGGCGGTGGCTCGCGCGGCGGCGGCGACGATTGGGGTGCGAGCGGCGGCGGCGATGATTTCGCTGGGCAGTCGTCGAGCCGCGGCGGCGGTGGCGGTGGCAATTTCAATAGCGGCGCGCAGAAGAGCGGCGGGAATTTCGGCGGTGGCTTCCCCGACGATCTGGACGACGACGTTCCCTTCTAATCGGAGATTGCCATGCGGTTTGCGGCTCCAGGACTCGCGATATTGCTCGCTGCGTGCGGCGATAGCGGCACCGGGACTTCGGGCACCAGCAATCCCGCCGCGCAAAATGTCGCGGCGGCAGCGGCAACCGGCACGCCAGCGAACGAAACCGCGGCAGTCGAATGCGGCAAAAAGCCCGATTTCGTGCCGGTGTACGCCGATGCTAAGATCACAATCTGCACCACCGAAGGCGCCGAGGGCAGCCAGCAGAGCGGGACGGTGATCTACACCACGGCAGTAGCACCCAACGTGGCGCTCGCATGGTCACGTGAGCAGGCCAATGCTTCGGGGCTTGGCCAGCGCATGCTCAGCGAGACGATGTATTCGGCGGGCGAGACAAGCAAGCGCAGCATCATGATCGTGGTCGAACCCGAAGGTGCGGGCGCACGCGTGACCGTGAATTGGGGCCGGCTCTAGCGCTCGTTAATTTCCGCCACGCCGAATTTGCCGGCCTGATAATCGGCAAAGGCCTGGTGGATTTCCTGCGTCGTGTTCATCACGAACGGGCCGTGCGCGACGATGGGTTCATCGATCGGGGCAGCGTGGCCGAACAGGAAGAGTGCGGGTTCGCTTGTGGCAATGGCGAGCGATTCGCCTTCATCCAGCTGCGCGAGATTGAAGTGCGGGACGGCCACGCCGCCAATTTCGAGCGCGCCGCGGGCCGAATACAGGAAGACATCGCGGCCAGCGAGCCCGTCGAAACGAATGTCCGCGCCTGCTTCGGCCTTAACCCAGCACAGGAACGTGCCGGTCAGCGATTCGATCGCGCCCGAGACGCCTGCATATTCGCCCGCGATCAAATGGACCGTCGCATTCTTCGCGACGATCGCGGGGATCGCCTCCGCCTGTGCCCCGAAATAGCGCGGCGGCGTCATTTTCAGGCGGGCGGGCAGGTTTAGCCACAACTGGAGGATCTCCATCTCGCCGCCGTCGCGCTTGAAGGCCGCGGGAGACACTTCGGCATGGACGATGCCGCTGCCGGCCGTCATCCATTGGACCCCGCCCGCGCGAATGATGCTTTCATGCCCGGCAGAATCGGTGTGGGCGAGTTCGCCCTCCAGAATGAAGGTCACCGTCTCGAAGCCGCGATGCGGGTGCGGGCCGAAAGGCAGGCCGTGATTGTTCGGGCCGTAGGTTTGCGGCCCATGATGGTTGAGGAACAGGAACGCGCCGACATCGCCGATATGCGGGCCGGGAAGCGGGCGGCGCGTCACCAGATCGCCGATATCGTCGCGCAAAGCCGGGTGAAGGCGCAGGAGCTTCACTTGCGCAGCAGGAACACGGCGTGTTCGGCGAAAAGGTTCGCCAGCCCCGCGCCCTTCTGCTTGTCACCCTGGAGGAACCAGCAGCCCTCCACTGTGATTCCGCGCTCCTTCAGCAACGCACGGAAATCGTCGACCGTCACGTGGTGGATATTCGGCGTGGCATACCATGGCAGCGGCAGCAGCCGGGTGACCGGCATCCGCCCGCCCCACATCAGCGAAGCACGCACACGCCAATGTGCGAAATTGGGGAAGGAAACGAAGGCGCGGGTGCCGATGCGCAGCAGCTGATCGAGCACCCAATCCGGGCGCATCGTGGTCTGCAGCGTCTGGCTGAGGATCGCGTAATCGAAGCTGGCTTGCGGGTAATCGGCAAGATCGGTGTCAGCATCGCCCTGCACCACCGATAGCCCGCGCGCGACCGCCGAGGCGACATCGCCGGCATCAAGTTCGAGTCCGCGCGCATCGCATTGGCGCTCATCGCGCAAGGCGGCCATCAGTGCGCCATCGCCGCAGCCGACATCGAGGACGCGGCTGCCTTTGGCGACATTGGCGGCGATGATCGCAAGATCGGGGCGCAAGCTCATCGCGTGTAGATATCCGGATCGTCGCGGACCATCAGCCGCTCGGGATAGGGATATTGCTCCCAACCGAGGCTGGCATAGACCGGTTGCATGTCGCGGGTGAATAGGGCCCAGCGGCGCAGGCCCTGTAGCTCCGGATGATCGTGCAGCGCCTGTATCATCGCGCGGGCCACGCCCCTGCCGCGATGCGCGGGCAGCACGAATACGTCGGCGAGATAGGCGAAAGTCGCATAGTCGGTAACCAGCCGCGCGAAACCGATCTGCTCATCCTTGCCCGCTTCATCGGGCGCGAATGCCGCGACGGTGAAAGATCCGTTGATCGCGCGCTCCACAGTGTGGCGCGGGATGCCGACCGACCAGTACGCGCCGCTGAGGAAGGCGTGGATCAGTTCCAGGTCCAGCTCGGCTTTGTCGAACGAGATGCGCATCAGCGAACTCCTGCGCGCAGAAAGCCATCGACCACGCGCGAGAGTTCGGGTGATTCGAGCAGGAATGCATCGTGGCCGAAGGGCGAGCTGAGCTCGACAAAGCTTGCCGCCGCGCCGGCTGCGTTGAGCGCATGGACGATGCTCCGCGATTCGCTGGTTGGATAGAGCCAGTCAGTGTCGAAGCTGACGATGCAGAAGCGGGTCGCGGAACCCTTAAAGGCGTTGGCCAGTGAGCCATGCTCTTCTGCAAGATCGAAATAATCCAATGCGCGGGTGATGTAGAGATAAGAGTTGGCGTCGAAGCGCTCGACGAAGCTGATCCCCTGATGGCGCAGATAGCTCTCCACCTGGAAATCGGCGTCGAAGCCGAAGGTCTTGGCGCCGTCGGGCTTTTCCGGGCGCGCCTGTAGCTTGCGGCCGAATTTGGCGGTGAGCCCGGCTTCGGAGAGATAGGTGATGTGCGCGGCCATGCGTGCGACTGCGAGCCCCGCCGAGGGCGGCGCGCCATCGGCGTAGTACGCACCCTCGCGCCAGTTCGGATCGGCCATGATCGCTTGCCGCCCGACTTCGTGAAACGCGATATTCTGCGCCGAATGCCGCGCGGCGCTGGCGATCACGACGGCGGAGGCAGTACGCTCCGGGAAGGTCGCGGCCCAACTGAGCGCCTGCATGCCGCCCATCGATCCGCCGACCACCGCGAACAATCGCTCGACACCGAGATGATCGAGCAGCATCGCCTGCGCCCGCACCATGTCGCGGATGGTGAGGACCGGGAAGGCCATGCCCCAGGGCTTGTTGGTCGCCGGGTTGATACTGGCCGGGCCAGAGGAGCCGAGGCACGAGCCGATCACGTTCGAGCAGATCACGAAATAGCGATCCGTGTCGATCGGCTTGCCGGGGCCGACCATCCGCGTCCACCAGCCGGCCTTACCGGTGACGGGATGGTCCGATGCGACATGCTGATCGCCGGTCAGCGCGTGGCAGATCAGGACCGCGTTGCTCGCTGCGTGGTTGAGTGTGCCATAGGTTTCGTAGGCAATATCGACAGGCGACAGCAACGCGCCGCCATCGAGGCGCAAAGGCCCCGGCAGCGTGACGGTGCGGGCAAGCCCGAAGCGGGCGTCGTCGGACATGCCAAGCGGCCTAGGGGCCGCAGCCCCGCGGTTCAAGCGGCCTTGGCGCCGATCCGCACCCCGGTGATCGCTTCGGCGGCCATCCGCCCGGTTTCCGCAGCCCCGTTCATATAGCCGGGGAAGGCATCGGAGAGGTGCTCGCCCGCGAACCAGACACGGCCTGCGCCGAATGCCTGACGCTCCGATGGGTTATCCGAATCTATATAGAGCAAATGCGCGAAGCGGCTGAGCTGGCCGGGAGAGTAATTGACGTACGCGCCAAGGGTGAGCGCCTGTGCGTGCCAGTTGGTGCGTGCGAAAGGCCCGGTGGCGGCCTCGATGAGCCCGGGGATTGCGGGGGCTGCGCTGGCGGCGAATTTGGCGGCCAATGCGGAGGGCGCTAGCGCTTCGGCGTCGGTTACTTCATCGCCGCCGAGGAACCAGGTCCAGACCGGCGAGATGCCGCTCTTGCTATGGACGCTGCCGTCCCAGCCGAGCGCCCAGCCATCCTTGGCCGCCGTCTGCCAAAGCTCGCCGCCGACGCCCATCGGGTCCTTCCACGGGGTCGCGTTGGTGCCCGACTGGACCTTTTCGTTAAAGCCCAGCTCCATCTCGGCGATGAAGGCGCGCCAGGCGGTGGGCAAAGGAATGCGGAAATCGATCTGGCGCATCAGCGGCGCGGGGACGGCGATGATCACCGTATCGGCCTCGGCGCTGGTGCCATCGAGAAAATACAGGCGCACGCCCGAGCCGTGGCGCTCGACGCATGACAGGCGCTTGCTGGTCTCGATCCGGTCGGCATAATGATCCGACATTGCTTCGATCAGCGCGCTGCTGCCCCCCTGAATGACATAACGCTCATCCGAGCCGCCCAGCACTTCGACGCGCTCGCCGTCCACCGTCGGCAGATTGAAGATCAGGCCGATTGCCGAGGCGCGGTTGGGCTCGACGCCATATTCGGTGCGACTCGTCGCTTCCAGCAATTGCCGTGCCCAGGGGTCGCGGATCAGCTTTTTGTGGCGTTCGAGATAATCGTGGATCGAGATCGAATCGATTTGCTTCGAAATGCGACCGGGATGCTTGTCGAGCTGATCCGCGTCGTTGCCGATCTGCCCGGCAATCGCGCGCAGGCCATCGGCGAGCTCGGCTTCCGACAAGAGCCGGCCATTGGCGAGCGTCAATGTGTTGTGCGGTTCGGATTTGCGATCGACCAAAGCGACACCGAAGCGCTTGGCGAGGCCCTGCATGTCATAATGGTCGGTGTTGACCAATTGGCCACCGACTTCGAAAGTCCATTCGCCCGATCTGTGGGTGAACATGCGCCCGCCGGTGCGGTTGCGCCCCTCATAAACATGCGCATCCACACCTGCTTGGCGCAGGTGATGGAGCGCGCTGAGGCCGGCAATGCCGCCGCCTATAATGGCAACGCGGCCGGGCGACTTGGTGGCGCCGAACGAAGGTTGCGGAAGTGCCGTCGCGGCGCCGCTCGCGGCAATCGCCTTGAGCAACGCGCGGCGCGTTGATGCGAAGGATCGCTGCACGGGTGGGGCTTCGCCCGCTTCCCGCAAATTGCTCCGCCGCGCCGCTTCCAGCGCGCGCCAGAACATTCCGTTGCCCCGCATTGCCCCTCCTTGGCCCCTTGTCAGAGACCAGCCTTAGCGTGCGACCCTTGCCATCCGGTAACCGTTCCGCCAAGCCGCCGCCCCATGAACGCTCCCGTACCAAAGCCCTGGGTCATGGCCATTGCGCCTTATATTCCGGGGCGCGCAACCACCGATTCGGGCAAAAAGGCCGCCAAGCTCTCGTCGAACGAGAATCCCTTCGGCACGCCAGAGGTCGCGCGCGCGGCCTATGCCAGCGCCGCGGAGGTGCTTGAGCGCTATCCGGACGCCAGCGCGCACGATCTGCGCGAGGCGCTTGCCGCGCATTACGACCTCGATGCGGCGCGGATCATCTACGGCACCGGATCGGACGAAGTGCTCCATCTGGCGGCAGGCGCATATGCCGGGCCGGGCGATGAAGTGATCTATGTGCGCTTCGGCTTTGCGGTCTACGATATCGCCGCACGGCGCGTCGGTGCGACTCCGGTGATCGCGCCGGACAAGGAGTACGCGACCGACGTGGATGCGATCCTGGCGCTGGTGACCGAGCGGACGCGTTTGGTGTTCCTCGCCAATCCGAACAATCCCACGGGCACCTATTCGTCAAAGGCCGAGATCGCGCGGCTGCATGCTGGATTGCCCGGCAACGTGCTGCTGGTGATCGATCAGGCCTATACCGAATATCTCGATCCCAAGGATGACGATGGTGGGCTCGATCTCGCGCGCACGGAGCCGAACGTATTGGTGACGCGGACCTTCTCGAAGATATTCGGGCTGGCATCCGAGCGCATCGGCTGGGGCTATGGCCATCCGGACGTGATCGCTGCGATGCATCGCATCCGTGCGCCGTTCGCCTTCGGGATCGGCGCGAGCCGGGCTGCGATTGCAGCTTTGGGCGCCAAGGATTTCGTCGAGCATAGCTATTCGCACAACGCCAAGTGGCGCGGGTGGTTTGCCGAGCAAATCGAATCGATGGGCAACAAGGGGCTGCGCGCCGTGCCCTCAAAGGCGAACTTCCAGCTCGTTTTGTTCGAGGGCGAGGTGACTGCCGAGACCGCATATAAGGCGCTGATGGAGGCGGGCTATATCGTCCGCTGGCTGCCGGGGCAGGGACTCCCCCATGGCCTGCGCATCACCATCGGCACCGAGGAAGAGATTCGGGGCCTGACGCATGCGCTGCGCGGGATCGTGGGGGCCTGATGCTTCCGTTCAGCCGCGTCACGATCATCGGACTGGGCCTGATCGGCTCATCGATCGCGCGCGCGGTGAAACAGCATATGCCGACGGTGCAGGTGACGGGGCACGATGCAGACCCCGAGACCCGCGCCATCGCGGTCCGGATCGGGCTGTGCGACGATGTGGCGGACACGCCCGGCGCTTCGGTGATCGACGCTGATCTGGTGATTCTGTGCGTACCCGTCGGCGCGATGGGCGAAGCCGCGGCAGCGATTGCCGCGGATTTACCCGCCGATGCGATCATCAGCGATGTGGGATCGTGCAAGGAAAGCGTGATCGAAGCGGTGCGCGCAGCATTGCCGGACGCTGTGTTCGTGCCGGCGCATCCGGTGGCTGGCACCGAGAAGAGCGGGCCTGAGGCCGGGTTCGCGACCTTGTTCCGCGGTCGCTGGTGCATCCTTACGCCGCCTGAGGGTACCGACGCATTGGCCGTTGAGCGCGTCGGCGAGTTCTGGAAGCGCCTGGGCGCCGATGTCGAGATGATGGAGCCGGTGCATCATGACCGCGTCCTCGCCATCACAAGCCATTTGCCGCATCTTATTGCCTATACCATCGTCGGCACGGCATCGGATCTGGAGGAAGTCACCGCTTCCGAGGTCATCAAATATTCCGCCGGCGGCTTCCGCGATTTCACTCGCATCGCGGCATCGGACCCGACGATGTGGCGCGACGTGTTCCTCGCCAATCGCGAAGGCGTACTCGAGATGCTCCAGCGCTTTTCCGAGGATCTGAGCGCACTCCAGCGGGCGATCCGCTGGGGCAAGGGCGATGAACTGTTCGAACTGTTCAGCCGCACCCGCGCCGTGCGCCGCTCGATCATCGAACAGGGCCAGGACGATGCCGCGCCGGACTTCGGGCGCTCGCACGACTAGTTCAGCGCGTTGATCGCCGCATGCACGCGTGCTTCGATCTCTTCACGGGGCAGGCCCGGCGGGATCGGCTCGCCGAACGAGATGAGCACCGTGCCGGGCCGCTTTAAGCCGGTTTTCGGCCAGACATGCCCGCTCTTCAGGGCGATTGGCACCACCGGCAGTCCGAGCATCCGATAGAGGCCCGCAAAGCCAGAGCGCAGTTCGGGGCGTGCGCCCACTTCGGTGCGGGTGCCTTCGGGGAAGATCAGCACCGATCGGCCCTCGGCGAGCGCGACCTTGGCATCCTTCATCATCGAACGGAGCGCGCCGGCGCTGGCGGCACGATCGGCGACGATGCCGCCATATTTCTGTGCGGCCCAGCCCCAGACCGGGATCTTGGTCAGCTCGCGCTTCATCACCGGCGCGGGGGAACCCAGCCGCCGGGTCAGGTCTACAGCCTCGAAATTACTCTCATGCTTGGCGGCGAAGAATACCGGACCGGTGGGCATAACCCCTTCGACGCGGACATGGATGCCAAGGATCCAGCGCGCGCACCAGATCATGTACGCGGCCCACCCGTCGCAATAGCGGCGCAGCGCTTTGGCCCCGAACAGGCCAGACACGGGCGCTAGCCCCACAATAAACACCGACACGCCATAGAAAACGATCGCGAAGACGACATTGCGCAGAACCAGCATCAGCCAGCGCCGACCAGCAATGCGATCCGGCGGACCAGATATTTGTGATATTCGCGGAAGAGCATTGCGAAGCCCGGATGGCTGGGCACACCGTCACCGACGACCTCTACGCCCGGCAACTGATATGACAGCTCAAGCTTGGCGCGGGGCATGTGCCAGTCCGAGGTGACCAGCCGCACGCTCTTATATTTGTGGCGCTCGACCCATTTCCGGGTCTCATCGGCGTTCGAACGGGTATTCACCGCCTGCCAGCCGAGATCGATTGCTCTGGTGAAGAGCTTGCGGTCGATTTTGTACTGGGCGGCGAATTCGCCCGGACGAACATCGGGATCGACGCCGCTGACCAGCATACGCCTGGCATCGCCCGCGCGCAGCACCTGCAGCCCGCGATCGATGCGGCCTGAGGCACCGGTCAACACGACGATCGCGTCGGTCTCGCGGCCATCGAGCGGCTTGCCGAGCGACAACATGAACGCGGCAAAGCCGAGCGCCCAGCCAATCACCAGCAGGATTGCAACCCGCCAGATCACAGCGTTTTGCCCAGAGCCCGAAGCACCGAGGCGCGCGCGGCAAGGGTGGCCAGAAGCGCGAAGCCAATCGGCAGGATGAGCAGGATGAACCAGTCGCGCTGCGCGAGCGCGACGCCGCTGAGCATTTCGGAGCCCAAGCCCCCGATCCGCGATTGCAGGAACCACACCACGCCCATCGCTGCTGCGCTGCCCAGCAGTCCGCCGAGCAAAGTATCAAAGGCGATGCGGCGCTGGAACAGTCGCGCGATCTGAAGGTCGGTCGAGCCCAGCATATGGAGCACTTCGATCGTGTCGCGGTGCGTATCGAGCCCCGAGCGCGCCGCGAGGAGCACGACTGCAGCGGTCGCGCTGGCGATGAGGAGCATCAGGCCCACTGCGAACCAGCTCATCGTCGACATGAAGCTGCGTACAGGCGCCAGCCACTGGGCGTGGCGATCGATCCGGGCATTGGGCGCAACCGCACGCGCAGCCTGCTCTACCGCCGCGACGTCGCCTTCGCGCATCTCGACATCGATCATTGCGGGCATTGGAAGGTCGGGATCGAGCCCGGCGTCACCGAGCCATGGCTTGAGCAATTCGGCCAGATGCGCACGATCGGCTTCGGTTGCGCGAGTGACGCCGGGCACCTTGCTTAAGCTCGCAACCATCGCCGCTGCCTGTTGATCGCGGATTTGCGCGTTGGGCTCGACAATCTGGACGGTGAGCCGCCCGGCAAGCTGGCGATCAAGCTGCGCGGTCGCGGCGAACATGCCGAGCCCCAACGCGCCCGCAAGCACGGTGAGGAACAGCATGATCGCCATGATCCATGTCATCGCGCGGGTGCGGCGGCTCTCGTCGAGCAAGCGCTTGTCGGGCGCGTTGGGATTGAGGCTGAACCGCATCAACTTGTTCCCGGCGGATTGCGCAGCGCGCCGGTGGGGTCGTTTAGCCGGCCCTTTTCGAGCCGCATCATGTGCGCGTTGGGGATGCGATTCAGCAGGTGAAAATCGTGCGTGGCGACGACAACGGTGGTGCCCAGCCGATTGAGCGAATCGAATAGATGGAGCAGCCGTTCGGCCATATCGGGATCGACATTGCCGGTCGGCTCATCGGCGACCAGCACTTCGGGGCGGCCGATCACCGCGCGGGCGATGGCGATGCGCTGCTGCTCGCCGCCCGAAAGCGTGGGCGGCTTGGCCTTGCCGCGATCGTCGAGGCCCACCCAAGCAAGCATTTCGCGCACCGGCGCTTCGATGTCGCTTTCGTGGACACCCGCGACCCGCAAGGGCAGCGCGATATTGTCATAGGCGGAGAGATGCGGGACCAGCCGGAAATCCTGAAACACCACGCCGATGCGGCGGCGAAAGCCGGGAAGGCGCGCGCGAGGAAGAGCACCCGCATCCTCGCCAAACAGCCGGATCACGCCGCGCGTCGGGCGCTTGGCGAGATAGAGCATCTTGAGCAACGAGGTCTTGCCCGCGCCCGAGGGCCCGGTGAGGAAATAAAAGGCGCCCGAATTGAGCGAGAAGCTGATGTCGGAGAGTGTCTCTGCGCCGGTGCCATAGCGCAGTCCGACATTCTCGAATTGCACGATGCTGGCCATGATCCTGCCATCGCACACAGGATTGTCTTGCTCAAGCGGGCGGACACCTTGTGGCGCCGATTCGAAGCGTCTAGAATCTGTCATGTGCCGGCCGTTGGGCGCCGGACGTGCGAGACGCTTGAGAATGATCCTAGAGTGCAGCGAGTGCCGGACACGGTATCTGGTCCCCGACAGCGCAATTGGCGCGGACGGACGCACGGTGCGCTGTGCAAGCTGCAAGCATAGCTGGTTCCAGGCGCCTGGCGCATCTGACATGGCGACGCGCCCCACGGCCGGAAAGGCTGTGCCCGCAAGGGCTGCAGCGCCGACTGCGGCACCCGTTGCGCCCAAACCGCGAGCCACAGCAGCCGCTACGCCCGCGCCCGCGCGCAGCTATGACGATGTGTCGGCGGCAGCCCCTGCCCCCGAATATGATCCGTTCGCACCCCAGCCCCCGTTCAAGCCGCGTCGCAATCCGGCCAAGCGCTGGACCGCTGCCGCGTTCGTTGCGAGCTTTTCGATGCTGCTTGGCACCGGCGCGATCCTCTATTCGGGTGCGCCGGGCATCGCCGCACAGCTGGGTCTGGGGATCGGCGCGGAGGCGGAAACGCCACTGCGCTTCACCGACAAGAATGTAGAATTGCGCACGATGCCCAGCGGCAGCGAGCTTTTCGCAGTGTCGGGCAAGGTGGTGAATCCCACGGGCGACAAGCAGCACGTGCCCGATATCCGGGTGGAATTGCGCGATCAGCAAGACCGTTTGGTCTATTCGTGGCGGATCACCCCGCAGTCGCGCGATCTGGGCCCCAAGGGCCAGATCGACTTTAATTCGGCCAAGCTCGATGTGCCGCCCAATGCCAAGGTGGTCGAGCTCAGCTTCGCCAGCGAGATCGGCGGCTGATACCTTTCGTGCGCTTTGCGCAGTTGCGGCCCCGGCCCGCTTCCCCACCCTGCCTCCCGTAAAACACACTGTCGTTGGTGGCCGGGTGCGGGAGCGGGCTGGTGCCGCCGCATTCAGCGAATGCCGAATCCACGTAGCGCGCTTGCATTCCCCCAAGCGCGTTGCTAGTGGCCGCGCCTCACCAGCCCGTCGGCATCGTCCGGCGGTGATTCACGTGCGGCCGTGGCGGAACTGGTAGACGCGCAACGTTGAGGTCGTTGTGTCCGAAAGGACGTGGAAGTTCGAGTCTTCTCGGCCGCACCATCTCTCTCCCGGAACCGGCGGTTCCGCAGGATGAGACCCTCAGGAGGCAATCATGGATCGGAAGCACAGCGCGTAACGCCTTGCTCCTCTGAAACCATGGTGCCCGATGTCTGCACTTCTAACGTTTGATTCGCTCGCAGCTGCCACGCCGGATCGGCGGCCGCTCTTCGAAAATTTGACCCTGTCGATCGGCGCGGAACGCGTGGGATTGGTGGGCCGCAACGGGTCGGGCAAATCGACTTTGCTGCGAATCGCAGCCGGAGAGGTGGAGCCGGTGGCGGGCAGCGTCGCGCGTGGCGGCAGCATAAGCATGCTTGTGCAGGATTGGGCGGACGATCTGGCGGTATCCGACGTACTCGGCGCAACAGAGATGCTGGCGCGGTGCGCGCGAATATTGGGCGGTGAAGGCAGCGAGGACGATCTCGCCGACGCTGACTGGACGCTGGAGTCGCGAACCGAAGGGGCATTGGCGCAAACCGGCCTGCCGGGCCTCGCACTGGATCGCGTGATGGCCTCGCTGAGCGGCGGCGAGCGAACGCGCGTGGCGATTGCGCGGTTGTTGCTCGATGCGCCCGATCTGCTGCTGCTCGATGAGCCGACCAACAATCTGGATACGGGCGGCCGCGCCGCGATTGGCGAGCTTATCGCCGGATGGCGCGGCGGGGTACTGGTTGCGAGCCATGACCGGGCGCTGCTGGAAGCGATGGACCGGATCGTCGAATTGACCCCCATCGGCGTGCACGTGTTCGGTGGCGGCTGGTCTGCCTTTGGCGAGGCGCGCGATGCGGCGCAGACGCGGGCGGGCGAGGAACTGGAGCGCGCGAGCGACGCGATGCGCGGGGCCGAACGTGCGGCGCAGGACCGGCGCGAGCGCAAGGATCGGCGGGACAAAGGCGGGCGGGCGTTCGCCGCGTCGGGCTCCGCGCCGAAAATCCTGCTCGGGCGTCAGGCAGAGCGCGCCGAGAATAGCAGCGGTCGCGACAACCGCGTGATCCAGCGGCTGAGCGGGGATGCCGCCGAGCGGCTCGATGCAGCGCGCGCGCAGGTCGAGATCGTCGCGCCGCTGACCATCGAGCTGCCCCCCAGCGGCCTGCCCGCGAATCGCGAAGTGCTGGCGATGGACCGAGTGACGCTCACGGCGGGCGATCGGATGCTGGGGCCATGGAACTTCGAAATGCGCGGGCCTGAACGGGTGGGCGTTATCGGGCCGAACGGCGCGGGCAAATCGAGCCTGTTGCGCGTCGCGATGGGAGTGGGGGAGCCGGAGAGCGGAAATGTGCGCCGCGCCGAGGGGCGGCTGGCGATGCTCGACCAGCACATATCCCTGCTTTCGGCGGACCAAAGCATTCTCGACAATTTCCTGCGGCTCAATCCCGGTCTCGACACCAACATGGCCTATGCCGCCTGCGCGCGCTTTGCCTTTCGCAACCGCGATGCGCTGCGGAATGCCGGCACACTATCGGGCGGCGAGCGACTGCGTGCGGGGCTGGCGTGCATCCTTGCGGGCGAGCATCCGCCCTGGCTGTTGCTGCTCGATGAGCCAACCAACCATCTCGACATAGATTCGCTGGAAGTACTGGAGGCCGCTTTGGCCGAATATGACGGCGCCCTGCTCGTGGTCAGCCACGATGCTTCGTTCATGAACGCGATAGATGTGTCGCGCGAAATACGATTGTCGCGGTGAACTGCGACAGTTTTGGCGGGTAGCTGGGACATTTATGCGACAAAAGCTGGCTAGTCCGTCAAAGGCCGCGGCGACTAGCGGGCGACGGGAGTTTTGCATGCGTAAGTTCGGTGTTCGGGGAATAGCTTTGCTCGCGAGTGCGATGCCGGTGGTGGCGTTCGCGCAGCAGACGCCGCCGCCCGCTGCGCAGGAAGCCGAGGAAGAAGCGGATGGCGAGATCGTCGTCAGCGGCCAGCTTCGCGGCGCGGTCGAAGGTGACATCCCCCCGGATCAACAGCTCTCTCCAGCCGATATCCGCGCACTGGGCGTGCCGACCATTGCCGATCTGATCACCGAACTCGCGCCCCAAACCGGCAGCGGGCGCGGACGTGGCGGCGAGCAGCCGGTGGTGTTGCTCAATGGCCGCCGTATCTCAAGCTTCAGTGAAATCCGCGAGATGCCAACCGAGGCGATCGAGCGGGTCGATATCCTGCCCGAGGAAGTCGCACTGAAATACGGCTACCGTGCCGACCAGAAGGTCGTAAACATCGTCCTGCGCCGCCGTTTCCGCGCGATCACCGCCGAGGCCGAAGTACGCGTGCCGACCGGCGGCGGCTTTTCCGGCGAGAAAACCCAGATCAACATCCTCAAGATCAGCCGCGACAAGCGCGTCAATCTCGACGTCCAGTATAATGGCAGCTCGGGCCTGCTGGAGAGCGAGCGCGATGTGATCTCGCGGCCTCTCAACGGGCAGACTATCGATCAGACGCCGTATCGAACGCTGATCGCTCCGCGCCAGCAGCTGACGATAAACGGCGTGTACAGCCAAAATCTGTCGTCGAAGATCAGCGGGTCATTCAATGCGCGGCTCGAAGTCGACCAGCGCCAGGCATTGCTCGGATTCGACCAGTTCCCCCAGTCGCGCGACACGAAGAGCCAGACCGCGCATGCCGGCTTCTCGCTAAATGGCGACGGGCTACCCTGGAGCAATGAGTGGCGCTGGTCTCTGACCGGAAATTACGACCGCGTCGCCACGCGCAGCCTGAGCGACAGGGGGATTAATTCGACAGATCGCTCCAGTTCGACCTCCAGCGTCGGATCGATCGACGCTTTGCTGCGCGGGCCCGTGCTCAAGCTGCCGGCGGGCGATCTTTCGGCCAATGTCCGCATCGGCGGGCGAACCAGCGACTTCGACAGCAACTCGCTGCGCTCAGGGATAGCCCGCAGCGGCTCGACCTCGCGCGATAGCGGCAGCGTTGCGGTGAACATGGATCTGCCGATCGCCAGCCGCCGGCGTGAAGTGCTGAGCTTCCTCGGCGATCTCTCGCTCAACGCAAATGCCGAGATCGAGCGGCTTTCCGATTTCGGCAGCCTGATCACCACCGGCTATGGCGTGCGCTGGTCGCCGATAAAGCAGGTGCGCTTCATCGCCTCGTTCACCGATGAGGAAGGCGCGCCGAGCGCGCAGCAATTGGGCGATCCGACGCTCGCAACGCCCAATGTGCCGGTATTCGATTATGTGCGCGGCGAGACGGCGTTCGTAACCAGCATCACCGGCGGGAACCCCTTGCTGACCGCGGACAGCCGGCACGTGATGAAGCTGGGCTTGAACGTACGCCCGCTCGACGAGACCGATCTGGCGCTCAGCGCCGATTACACGACCAGCACGGCGCGCAACCAGATCTCGGGCTTCCCGGCATCGAGCGCAGCGGTCGAAGCCGCGTTTCCGGGGCGCTTCGTGCGCGACGGTAGCGGGCGGCTGATCAGTGTCGACAATCGCGCGGTCAATTTCGCCAGTGCCGAGCGCTCGCAACTGCGCTGGGGGCTCAATTTCTCGATGCCGCTCAGCTCCGCGCTGGAAAAGCGCATGCAGGAGCGCCGCGCCGAATTCCAGAAAGCGCGCGAAGAGGCCGAGAAGAACGGCACCCCGATGCCCGAGCGGCCCAATCGCCAGCGGGGCGAAGGCGCGAATGTGCCGGGCCAGCAGCAGCAAGGCGGCTTTTTCGGTGGCGGCGGTGGTGGCCGTCAGGGCGGCGGAGGTCGCGGCTTCGGTGGCGGTGGCGGCGGGCGCGGCTTAGGCGGGCCCAATGGTGCGCTCGCGGGCCGGGTGAATTTCAGCCTTTATCACACCTGGCACTTCAAGGAGCTGGTGACGATCCGCGACAATCTGCCGGTTCTCGACCTGCTCAATGGTGCCGCGACGGGAAGCCGCGGCGGACAGCCCCAACATGAAGTGGAAGCGCAAGGTGGCGTTTCAAAGGATGGACTTGGTTTGCGGCTCAACGCCAAATGGCAGAGCGGCACCAGCGTGTTCACGGGCGCGGCGGGCAGCGGCAACCGGCTCGATTTCGCCAGCACCGGCACGATCGGGCTGAGGCTGTTCGCCGATTTGGGGCAGCAGGTTACGCTGGTCCGCGATCATCGCTGGCTGCGCGGCATGCGGGTGACATTGTCGGTCGAAAATATCTTCGATTCGCATCCGCGCGTGACCGATCAGACCGGCGCAGTGCCGGTCAGCTACCAGCCCGATTTGCTCGATCCGCAGGGCCGGATGATTCGGCTCAGCATCCGAAAGCTGTTCTTCTAGGTTAGCGCGAGGGTCTCGCCACTCCGCCAGCCTTTGGCTGGGTAGGGCGGAAGCGCTGGCCGGTGGGCTGATCGCCGAACGCGGTCTTGCGATAGAGCAAGGTGATCGACACGCGGCGATTGCGCGGATCCATCGGATTCTCGACGATCATCGGCTCGCGATCCGCGACGCCTTCGATGCGGTCGAACGCTGCTTCGGGAACGCCGCCTGCTGCCAGCCGGCGACGCGTCGCTTCGGCGCGGCCGCTGGAGAGCATCCAGTTGTTCATGTTGCGCGGGTCGCCATAGCCCAGGCTATCAGTGTGCCCGCGGATCATGATCGGGTTTTCCAGACCGGCGAGCGACTGACCGATCATGCCGATAAGGTTATTTGCGTCGGATACGAGCGCAGTCGTGCCGACGTCGAACATCGAATAATTGGCATCATCGACCAGATCGATCCGGATGCCGTCGCGCGTCTGGACAAAGCGGACATGCTTGGAGAGCTTGGCCAGCTTTGGATTGGTCTGCATCTGCTGCTGCACGCGCCGTGTCATCTTGGTGAAGTTTTGCTGATCCTGCGCGGTCAGTGCGCGCTGGTCCTTCAGCGAGCCCTTTTCGCCGGTGCCGACATCCTTGCCGCCCGTGCCGCCCACGGGAACGGTCATCGATCGCGTGCCAGTCTGCCCGGCGCGGTTCGGATAATTTTCCTGGGCGTTGAGTGCGTCACCCCGCAGCAGGCCGTTCGACCCGGCGCTGTTCTGCTTGAACTCAACGAGGGTGGGCGCGAAATAATCGGCGAGTGCCTTGCGCTGCTTCTCGTTGGTGGCGCCGAGCAGCCACATCAACAGGAAGAACGCCATCATCGCGGTCACGAAATCGGCATAGGCGACTTTCCATGCGCCGCCGTGATGGCCGCCATGGCCATCGCCCGCGATGATCTTTTTGATGATGATCTTCGGGGGCTGATTGCTCCCGTGCGGTGCCCGCGCCATTTAGCGGCCCCGTAGCCCGTCAAACACTTCGCCGAAATTCGGCTGGTTGCTGTGGGCGATGCCCGAGCGCGCAGCTTCGATCACCAGCGGCTGCGGATGGCCGTGGAGCGAAGCGATGATGATCTGCTTCACTGTGTGATAGATCGCCGCATCGGCATCGATCACCTGCTGGAGGCGGTTCGCAAGCGGACCGACCAGGCCGTAAGCGAGCAACACGCCGAGGAAGGTTCCGACCAGCGCCGAGCCGATCATTCCGCCAAGGATAGCAGGCGGCTTGTCGATCGAGCCCATCGTCTTCACGACGCCGAGAACGGCGGCCACGATGCCGAGCGCCGGCAGTGCGTCCCCCAGCGTCTGGAGCGTGCCCTGCGGACCCTGAACTTCGTGGTGGTGTGTCTTGATGGCGTTATCCATCACGTCCTCAACCGCGTGCACGTCGAGCGTGCCCGACGAGACGACGACAAGCCGCAGCGTATCGGTGATCAGGTTGATGAGGGTGTGATCGGCGAGCAGGCGAGGATATTCGGCAAAGATCGCCGACGATTTCGGGTCCTCGACGTGCGGCTCGAGCGCGATCGGCCCTTCGGTGCGCAGCATCTTCATCAGCTTCGAGACCAGGAAGATCGTATCGAGATAATCCTGCTTCTTGTATTTCGGGCCCTTGAAAACCTTCACGAAGCCGCCCCCCAGCGCCTTCAGTTCCTTGCCCGAATTGCCGATGATCAGCGCGCCAACGGCGGCGCCGCCGATGATAAGCATCTCGTGCGGGAGCGCATGCATGACCGGTCCCAGCGCGCCGCCCGTAATGGCGAAGCCACCGAAGACCATCGCGATCAGCACAACAAAGCCGATTGCTACGAACATGCTTTTGAAAACCCCTTGTTGGTCGTTAGGGTTAACGACCGCTTCGCCGCCATCTTCAGCGGAAAAACATGGTTAAATGGTTACTAAGCCGGCAAATCAGCGAAGATAATCGAACAGTGACATCGCAGTGAGCTTGGTGAAGCTCGCCTGGGTCGCCTGAAGCACGGTCAGCGTTTTCTGCAATTCGGTTACCGCGCTGGCGATATCGGTATCCTCGATGCTCGCCCGCGTGACTTCGCGGTCGCCCGCGACTTCGGCGAGGCGGTCGGCATCGAGCTCAAGCCGGGCGGCACGCGCGCCGGCCATTGCCCGGCCCGCGCCGACATCGTCGAGCCGCGTCTTGATCGCCGTCAGCGCGTCGCCGGTTGCGGTCGAGACGTCGCCGCCCGCGCGCAGTGCCGCGCTGAGATCGCCGAGAACCTTGAACATGTCGCTCGCGCCGGTACCGAACAACTTGCTGCCGGGCACGCTGGCCTGAACCGAATCGCCTTCGCCGACGGGAATCGCGGCGGGCGCATCGCCGCCGCCTTCAAAGCTTATCGTGCCGTCCACAGCCCTGGAATAAGCGACGTCACCTTGGGCGCCGCCGAAAAGGGGCTGACCGCGCATATCCTTGGTGTTTGCGAGCGAGAAAAGCTCGTCGCGGATCGCGTCGAGCTCCTCGGCGATCGCGACACGGTTTGCGTCCGTAAGCGTGCCGTTGGCAGCCTTGGTCGTCAGTTCGAGTGCGCGTTGCAGCTGCGTCTCGATATTGCCGAGCGTGGTATCGCCTTGTTCGAGCACGCTGCGTGCCATATCGACGTTTGAGGCATATGCCTTGTCGTCGGCCCCGGCGCGCTTGAGGCCCTGTAATTGCAGATACGCGCCGGCATTGTCAGACGGGGCCTGATATTTCTTCTCGGTCGCAATCGAGGTCTGTGCTGCATCGGCCTGGGCGCTGAGGCGCGCCATCAGCGACATGGGCTTATCGTAAAGCTGCGAAGTGGCGATGCGCATCAGCGGATTTCCAGAATCGAATTGAGGGTTTCGCGCGCGATCTGAATCACGCGGCTCGACGCTTGATAGGCCTGCTGGAAGCGGAGCAGATCGACCGCTTCCTCATCGACATTGACGCCGCTGACCGCATCGCGCGCGGAAACCGCAGCGTCGCGCATCGCGCTTTGCGCCTGGGCGACGCCGCGCCGCGCCGAAAGTGCGGCGGCATTGGCGGTGGTCAGGCCGTTAATGCCTTCCTCGAACTTGCCGGTCGTGCGCAGGCTATCGAGCCCCGCGAGGTTGCCGTTGTTGCGCGTGCCGCCACCCGAGGCGGCCGCCGCGATACCGCGCGGATCGGTAAGCACGAGCGTGAGCTTGGTCGAAGGATCACCAATTGCAAACATCGGCTCGCCGCTGTCGCCATTGAGATCGTCGCCACTGCCCTGAACCTCGTTGACGCCCTCGGCAAAGGCCTTCGCCTTGGCTTCGATATTCTCCTTGGCATCGGCGATGCGCTGGGCACCTTCGACGATTCCAGCGAGCGCGCCGGCATTGGGCGTCACCGCCGAAGTCTGGCCGGCACGGTGCACCGCGAGCGAAACCGCGCCTTCGTTGCGAACATAGGTGACAAAGCCCGCTTGGTCTCCCTGGACAAGCGTTGGGCCATTGCTGCCCCCCGCGCGGACGGTGGCGCGACCTGCGACATCGAGCGTGACCGAAACATCGGTGATCGCGCTCATCGTCTCGAGCAGGCGATCGCGTTCGTCGAGCAAGGCGGCCTGACCGCTGGTGCCGGGCTGTGCGCGGCCGAGGCCCGAATTGACCTTGGCGAGCGCCGCCGTGACGCTGTTGAGCTGGGTGACGGCACCCTCTGCACTGGCATCCAGCGCAGCGGCAGCGCCATCGAGCGCGTTGCCGGTTGCGGCAAAGGCGCTGGCGACGCTCGATGCAGCCTCAAGCATCGCGGCACGTGGCGCGAGCGAAGCGGGATCGGCGGCAACCGATTTGGACGAGTTGAAGAAGGTAGTGAGCCGGTCTGCGAGCTTGTTGCCCGACAATGCCGTCTCGATCCGCTCCAGCCAGGTTGCCCCGGTTTCGGTGCGCGCCAGATCCGAACTCGCGTTGCGCACTTCGGACGAGCGATAATCATCAGCCTGGCGGGCAACGCCGGATACGGTGACGCCAAGACCCGATGTACTGCCGCTCGACATGCTGGACGTGGCAACGACTTCGTGCACGCTCGCGGTGCGGCGTGCATAGCCGGCGGTACCGGCATTGGCGATGTTCTCGGACGTGGTGGTCAGCGCCGTTTGATAGGCGCGGACCCCCGAAAGCCCGATCGAGAGCATATCGCTCATGGCGTGCTACCTTGTTCGCCCGCCGCATTGGCCGCGGGGGCTTCGGCCGCCGCAGCTGCGCGCGACAGAAATTCAGTCATGGCCTTGCCGATGCCGAGCGGCGTGTTTGCTGCCATCGACTGGGCGAGCTTGTCGTCCTGCATGTCGCGGAACTGCTGGCTGGCCTTGCTATCGAACAGACCGTCGCCGAGGTTTGCCTGGCGCATGGACTTGAGCATCATGCCGACGAAGATCGCCTCGAAGCGCTTGCCCGCAGCGTCAAGATTGTCCTTCGACGCCAGCCGCGACGTGTCTGACACGCCGCTGCTGGGGCTCCCGATGGGAACGCCGGATGTGCTCGAAATCTGGGTCACAGGATGATCAACTCCGCCTTGAGCGCGCCAGCTTCCTTGAGCGCTTCGAGGATCGCGACCAGATCGGCCGGCGACGCACCAATGGCGTTCACCGCCTTGACGACATCTGCCAGCTTCGGGCCGGGCTCGAACACGAACATCGGACGCTTCTCCTCTTCGACGCCAACCGTGGAATGCTCCTCGGTCCTGGTCTCACCCTTGCTAAACGGCAAAGGCTGCGAAACCTTCTGGGCTTCATCAATACGAACAGTAAGTTTACCATGAGTTACCGCAGCGGGACTGACCCGGACGGCTGAGTTGATGACCACGGTTCCGGTGCGGGCGTTAACGATTACCTTGGCCGGCGCTTCTGCGGCTTCGACCGTCAGATTTTCGATCTCGCTCATCATTTCGGCACGAACGTCGCGGCCCTCGGGCGCCTGGATTGCGATCGACACGCCATCGATCGCCTTGGCGCGAATGCCACCGAAACGCGTGTTGATCGCGTCCTGCACGCGCTGCGCCGTCGTGAAATCGGCGCGCTGCAGATTGAACGTGAGGAACGGTGCCTTGTCAAAACCGGTATCGACCGTACGCTCGACCGTGGCCCCTTCGGGGATCCGGCCAGACGAAGGGATATTCACCACGATCTTCGAACCGTCAGCGCCTTCAGCGCCCAATCCGCCAACCGCAAGATTTCCCTGCGCCATCGCGTAAATCTGGCCATCTGCACCCTGAAGCGGGGTCATGATCAGCGTTCCGCCCCGCAAGCTCTTCGACTTGCCCATCGACGAAACCGTGATGTCGAGCTTCTGCCCCGGCTTGGCGAAGGGCGGAAGCTCGGCGGTGATCATCACCACCGCTGCGTTCTTCAGGCCCGGTGCCACCCCCTGTGGCAGATTGAGCCCGAAGCGCGCAGCAACGCCCTTCATCGACTGAACGGTATATTCGAGATTGTCGTCACCCGTGCCGGGCAGGCCGACCACCACACCGTAGCCGGTGAGCTGGTTCGATCGGATGCCCTGGAAGCTGCCGAGATCCTTGACGCGCTGGGCAGCGGCAGGCTGCACGGCGAAGGCAAGGAGCAGGCTTGCGAGAATGAAGCGGATCATCTGGTGTATTCCCGGCTTAGAAGGGGCTGATCACGGAGAAGAACCGGCTGAGCCAGCCCTGACGGCTGGCGCGGGCGACATCGCCCTTGCCGGTGTAAGCGATGCGGGCATCGGCAACGCGGGTGCTGGGCACGCGATTGTTCGCGTCGATATCCGAGACGCGGATGATGCCCTTGATCTGGACGAACTCGTCGCCGCGATTGAGCGTCACGCGCTTCTGGCCCTGCACCAGCATGGTTCCGTTGGGGTAGACGGCCGCAACCGTCACACTGACTTCGCCGGACAGCGCGTTGGCCTGGTCGGCAGTGCCCGTGCCCGCGAAGTTGCGGTTGCCGCTGACGCTGGCGTCGGTCTTGCCGAACAGCGACAGATTGCCGGTGCTAGGCGGCGTGATCGAGAAGCCACCGCTCGAATCGAGCTTGCTGGCTGCCGATTTGGACGCGCTGGTACGCTCGACCAATACGATGGTCAGCGGATCGCCGACGCGGCGCGCACGCGTGCCTTCGTAAAGCGCGGCATAGCCGTCGCTCGCCTGGAAGATGCTGCCATTGGCGGCAGGCGCCGAGACCGGCATCTGCGAAGGCAAAGTGACCGAATAATCCTCTTTCGGCTTTTTCTTGCCGATGATGCCAAGGAACTGCGCCTGGGCGGGCGTGGCCGTAAAGGCCATCGCGCAGGCGATGAGCGAGCCGGCCGCAAGGCCGGCGAGGAAGCGGGCGCTGCGCATCCTAGAGGTTCTGATTGACATATTTGAGCATCTCGTCGGTGGCCGAGATCATCTTGGAATTGACCTCATAGGCGCGCTGGGTTTCGATCATGTCGACGAGTTCCTCGACGACGTTGACGTTCGAACCTTCGAGCATGCCCTGGCGGATTCGGCCGCGGCCTTCCTCGCCGGCATTGCCGAGGCTCGCAGCGCCCGACGCACTGCTTTCGATCAGATAATTGTCGCCCGAAGCCTGGAGCCCCGCCGGATTGGCGAAGCTGGCAACCTGGATCTGGCCGATCTGGCTGGCCTCGGCCTGGCCCTGCAACGTTGCCGAAACAGTGCCGTCCATGCCGATCGTGATCGAGGTCGCGCCCTCTGGCACGGTGATGCCGGGCATCACCTGATAGCCTTCAGACGTGATCATCACGCCTTCGGGCGAGCGGCTGAAATTGCCGGCGCGGGTGTAGCCGAGCTGACCGCCGGGCATCTGCACCTGGAAAAAGCCATTGCCATCAAGCGCAAGATCGAACGCGTTGCCCGTGGTCTGCAGCGAGCCCTGTGTCTCGATCCGGCTGGTGCCCTGCACCTTGACGCCGGTGCCGAGATTGAGGCCGGTTGCGTATTTGGTCTCCGCGGTGCTCTGCGCGCCGGGAGCGGTGACAACCTGGTAGGCCAGGGTTTCGAACGAAGCGCGATCGCGCTTGAAGCCGGTTGTATTAACGTTGGCGAGGTTGTTCGAGATGACCCGCATGCGCGTATCCTGGGCGTCGAGCCCCGTACGCGCGATGTGCATTGCCGATGAACCCATCTTACTTGCTCCTTATGCCGAGACGCGCATCAGAGATGCACCGCCCTCGTCCATGGTCTTGGCTTCCTTCAGAAGGTTCGCCTGCACTTCATAGCTGCGCTGGTTCTCGATCATGTCGACCAGCGCCTGTGTGAGATTGACGTTCGATTGCTCGAGCGAGCCCGAAACGCATTTGGCTTCCAGATCCTCGGGCAGCACGCCGCCGCCCTTGACGTGGAGAAGATTGTCGAGGCCCTTCAGCGTGGTCGAACCTTCGGTGCTCGCGAGCTTGATCTTGTCGAGAACCTGCGGTTGGCTCGGGTCGCCACCGGGAGGCACGATCGAGATCGTGCCGTCATCTGCGATGGCGATCGACTGATAGGGCGGCACGGTGATGGGGCCCCCCGACCCCATCACCGGGAAACCGTCGCCGGTTTCCAACACGCCCGAGGCCGCAACCGAAAGGTCGCCGCGCCTCGTATAGGCTTCGCTGCCGTCCTTAGCCTGGACCGCAATCCAGCTGTCCGTCGTCACCGCCATATCGAGCGGCTTGCCGGTCTGGACGATCGTGCCTGCCGTGCGATCGAAGTCGTTGACCTCTTCCGCCGACAGCTCACGCGAATTGAGACTGCCTTGCTGTTGCAGCACCAACCGATCGAAGCTGACGCGATCGGCGCGGTAGCCGATGGTCGACGCGTTCGCGATGTTGTTCGCGATCGTCGACTGCGCCGACATCTGGCTCTTCAGCCCGGATAGTGCGGTATAGACGAGACGGTCCATGACCTAAATTTCCTTAAAGCTTTGAATTAGCTGCGGATGTTGAAGATGGTCTGCGATATCTGGCTGGCGGTATCGAGCGCCTTGGCGTTCGCCTGGAAGTTACGCTGTGCCGCGATCAAACCGACGAGTTCTTCGGTGATGTCGACGTTCGAACGCTCAACCGCGCCGGCCATCAGTGAACCGAAACCGTTCGAGCCGGGCTCGCCGAGGCGCGCCTCACCCGAAAGACCGGTCGATGCCCAGGTCGAGTTACCCAGCTGGCGAAGACCGGCCGCATTGGCGAAATTGGCGATCACCACCTTGCCGAGCGGCTGCGTATCGCCGTTCGAGAAGCTGGCGCGGACGATGCCGTCGTCACCGACAGTCACGCCTTCGAACTGGCCGACTGCGGCGCCATCCTGGCTGCGCGCATTGACGCTGAACGGCGAGCCGACCTGCGTGGTCGCGGTGCCGAAGTCGAGATTGACGACCTGCTCCGACGTAGCGCCCGGCGACAGGAAGCCGCCAAAGGCCACTGGCGCGCTCGGCGCAGTAAGCTTGCCGGTCGAATCGAAGGTCAGTGTGACCGGCTGCGGGCCATCGGTGGCGCTGTCCGAATCGAGCTGCTGATCGCCGACGAACGAATAGACCTTCCAGGTGCTGGTCGCCTCGGTCGTGGTCGGCGTGGTGTCGCGGACGAAATAATTGGTCAGCGTGAGCGCATTGCCGTTCGCGTCATAGATCGTCGTCTGGGCCGACTGGTTATAGGTACCCGGATCGAAGCGGTTGAAATTGTATGGCGTGTCATCGTCCTGGAAGCGCGCGGCGTCCTTTGGGATGGTCGAGTTGGCCGAGAGATTAAGCGACAGCGAGACGTTCTCGGTCGCCTGCGGGGTGCCGCTGGTCTGCGGCATGCGCAGGCCGACGGTTGAATCGATGCCGGTCGCGACGACCGCGCCGGAACCGTCAACCGGATAGACCTGCAGCTTGTTGCCCTGGGCGTCGGTGACGTAGCGATCGCTGTCGATCGAGAAGCTGCCGTTGCGCGTGAAGTTCACGCCCTTGCCGCTGTCGCCCTTCACCGCGAAGAAGCCGTCGCCCGAGATTGCGAGATCCAGCGCGGAGCTCGACTGGGTGTAACCGCCCTGGCTGAACTGCTGACGGACCGACTTCACGACGGCGCCCGAGCCGACCATCTGGGTCGGGTTCGAATTGGCGGTCGAGGCGATCACGTCGGCGAACTGGGTCGTCGAACGCTTGAACCCGTTGGTGGCAACGTTCGCAAGGTTGTGCGAGATCGTCGACATATCGGTCTGGGCTGCCTGAAGGCCGCTGAGCGAGGTGTAGAAGGACATGTGGTTTTACTCCTTTACGAGGGGGTTCAGCCGATCTTGCGGACGGCAGTGATGGGAACCTGGCCGAGGCCGGGAAGCGTAAGAACGGGTGTGCCGTCGCTGCCGAGAGCGACCGAGGTGACCGGCGCCCAAACCAGCGGCGTGGCGGTGACAGGCGTACCGGCGGCACTGCGGGCGCCAACCTTGATCGTGAACGGACCTTCGCCGGCGGCTTCGCCAGTATCGGTGGTGCCATCCCATTCGAAATCGAAGCTGCCCTTGCCCCGCGCGCCGAGGTCGACGGTCTTGAGCACGGCGCCGTTCGGGCCTTCGATCGAGACAGTGACGTTGGTCGCATCGCCGGCAAGGTCGATCGTGCCGCCGATCGAACCATCGGTGCGCGGATACGCGGTGGAACCTTCGGTCAGCACCGTGCGGCCGATCCAGGCCATCGCTTCGCCATTCGAGGTTCCGTTCAGGCGCTCCGCGATGGCCTTCAGCGTCGAATTCATCTCGGTGATGCCGGAGAGCGACGAGAATTGCGCCATCTGCGCCACCATCTGGCTGTTATCGACGGGCTCGAACGGATCCTGGTTCTTCAGCTGCGCAGTCATCAGCGTCAGGAAATCGCCCTGATCCATCTGGCTGTTGCCGAGATTGGCCGAATCCTTGGCCGCAGCGCTGTTCGTGCGGGAGATGCCAAGGCTAGCAAGCGTAGAGTCAAACGAAGTCATGATCAGCGGCCCAGCTTGAGGGTGTCGGTGATCAGCTGCTTGGCAGTCTGCATCACTTCGACATTGTTTTGATAGGTGCGTGCGGTCTCAAGCATGTCGACCAGCTCGCGGCTTTCATCGACAGCGGACTCCCAGATGTTGCCGTCCTTGTCGGCCATCGGATTGCCCGGATCGTAGCGCTTGGTCGGCTCAGCGCCGGCGGTGACGATCCGCTCGACATCGACGGTGGACATGCCGCTCGCCTGATCGAAGGCGGTGCGGAACACCGGCTTGATCGTGCGATAGGCAGACTCGGCGCTCGATGCGACGGTGTTGGCGTTCGCCAGGTTCGATGCGGTGGTGTTCATCCGCACCAGCTGCGCGCTCATCGCGCGGCCGGAGACCTGGAAGATCGAGAGAGGATTGTTACCCATGCTTATTCTCCCCTGAGCGCGCGGGTGATCGTGCTGATGCGACCGTTGAGGAAGGCGAGCGTCGTCTGATAGGCGACGGCATTCTCAGCGAAGGCGGTCTGCTCGGTGGCGAGCTCGACGGTGTTGCCGTCCTGCGAAGGCTGGAGCGGAACGCGATAAAGCGTGGCGTTATCGATGGCGCCGTCGATCGATCCGGTCTCAGCGGATGCGAGCGCGGCCTGGAAGTCGATGTCCTTCGCCTTATAGCCAGGCGTGGAAGCGTTCGCGATGTTGGACGCAAGCAGGCCCATGCGCTGTGAGCGCACTGCAAGGGCTTGGCCATGTACGCCGAAAAGGCTGTCGTTGGACATTACGGGTCTCCCGCACAAAAGGTTCACGGGTGCTCCTGCAATGGCCGTGCCAGTTTTATTCACTCGCTGGAGAAACCTGCATTCCCTTTGGAACCGGCAATCGGCGGCAAGCCTTTGCCGGTAGTGGCGGCAAGCCCCTGCCGCTATTGGCAAGCTAGAGAGCCGTCACGCGAGGGCGCAGAATTTGGCCCGCCATTTGCATCCGCGAGCGCATGGACTTGTCAGCATTCCCCGGCCTTGCGCCGTTCCTCGATCCGCTCGCTTTTGGCATTGTCGGCGGCGGCACTGCGCTTGCGGTGGTGCTGCGCACCCCGTTTGGCGACCTGGCGCGCAGCGTCTCTGCGCTCCGCGTGCTGGGCCGAAAGCGCTTCCACGCCGATCCGTTGCTCAGCCAGATCAACGCGCTCACCCGGATTGCCCGGCGACACGGGCTGATTGCGCTCGATCGTTCGGTGATCGCCGATGCAGATGTTGCCGCCGCCGTGGAAGCCGCAGTCGATGGCGCAACCGAAGCCGACATCGCGGTGTTGCTTCAGCATCGCCGCATGTCGCGTTACGAACGCCACCGCGCCGCAGCCGATGTATGGACCGGCATGGCGGACGTCGCCCCGGCAATGGGGATGATCGGCACACTGATCGGCCTTGTCAGCATGTTCGTCGCCATGAAAGACCCGCAAGCAATTGGCGGCGCGATGGCGATCGCCTTGCTCACCACACTCTATGGCGCGATCCTCGCCACCCTTGTTGCCCTGCCGGTCGCGGCCCGGCTCAAGCGGCAGAGCCGGCATGAGGTGCAGGAACGGGCCCGCCTCGATCTGCCGCTCGCCGCGCTCGCGGGGATCGAACCGACAAAACGCGGCGGACTCCGCGAGATCGCCGCATGAACGCGATGCTCGAAGACGAAGCCCCGGCGCGCCCGGTGTGGTTGACGACGCTCGCCGATCTGGCGCTGTTGCTCGTCGGCTTCTTTGTCTTCCTTCAGGCCAATCAGATGGACGGCAAGGCCTTTGCAGCCAGCCTGCGCGCAGGATTTGGAGCAACCGAGGTTGAAGCAGCGATGCCGGTAGAGATGGCGCTGGTCGCCGGCTTTGCTCCCGGCTCCGCTGTGCCCGGCAATTTCACCACCGCTCGGGACTGGGCGCATGCCGCCGCACGCGATCCACGGACGCGGCTCAAGATTACCGGCGAAGTCGATGGCTCGCCGCAGGATGTCGATCCCAATACCGGCAGCGGCGCAATTCTCGCGGTCGATCGCGCCCGCGCGGTCGCCACGCTCCTCGTTGCATCGGGCGTCGCGCCCGCACGCATTCAGATTTCCACCGCGCCTAATAATGCCGGCGGCAAGCGCCGCACGGTCCTTACCCTCGGCTTTGAGGGGGACCGGCAATGATTTGCCGCCCGGCAATTGGCGCTTGCCGCCGCACCCATTTCGTTACGGAGAAGACCATGTTGGCCCTCGCACTTATCCTTGCCGCGCCCGCTACCGCTGGCGAATTCCAGTCGACCGCGATGCTCGACACTATTGTTGCGCAATTCACCGGCAAGCGTGTCGGCGATATCGGCGGCGCCCGCGCGCCCGTCGATGCGCGCTTGAAGCTCGCCAGCTGCGCAGCGCCACAGCTTGAATGGCGCACGCCCGCGCAGGATGCGGTGGTCGTACGCTGCATGCAGCCCGGTTGGCGGATCTTCGTACCGGTCAACGCCTTGCCCCAGCCTAAGCCGGTTGCGCTCGCTCCCGCCCCTGTCGCCGCGAAGCCCGTGGCGGTGGTGAAGGCAGAACCCGTGATCAAACGCGGCGATGCCGTCTCTGTAGAAGTGAATGCCGCAGGCTTTTCGATCACGCGCGAAGGCATCGCGATGGGCGATGCGCCTGCCGGCGGTCGGCTGAGCATCAAGATCGATGAAAAAAAGCCGCCGATTCAAGCGATTGCGATCGAGTCCGGCCGCGCCAAACTTTCCGCGGCGGGCAACTGAATTATTTTGTTAAAGCTTCTGCGAAAGCGGCCGTTCTAACCGTTGCAAGCATAGGGACAGCGAGCATGGTAGATTCGATTGGCATCAAGACTGGCGCGGTACCCGCTCGGGCGGTGTCGTCGGTCAATGCGCTGAGCAGAGTGGCGGAGGTCGGCAAGGTCGAGAACGCAGCACCGGTCGTCCAGACCGCGGCAAGCGAGCTGACGTCGAGCATGGCCGCCAAGCCACCTGTCGATGCGGAGCGCGTCGCCAGGATCAAGAAGGCGATCGAAGACGGGAATTTCCCGCTCGTTCCCTCGACGATCGCGGACCGCCTGCTAGCGCTCAAGATGCAGTGGAATCCGCATGACTAGGAGGGACGCTTTGATTGGGGTGATCGAAGCGCTCCACGCCGAAATCTCGGCGCTGAAGGCCAATGACGTGGGGGCGTTAGAGGCTGCGACGCGCGACAAGCTGGCGCGGATCGACTCGGTTGCACTCTATGATGGCGAAGCGCCGTCGGTTGAGGTGAAGCAGCTCGCAGCCGAGGCACACCGCCTGAACGAGACGTGCCGCATCTATGTGAACCTGATGACGGCAAATGTTCGCCGCCGCCTGCAACTTCTTTCCGGTCAGGACGCTCCGTCTTATGGTCCGGTAGGCTACGCGCTAGCGTAAACCAAAACTGGCACGCTCCTTGCTGATTACGCCCGAACCATGGGCAACAGGTCAGCCACACGATGAGCGTAGTTTCGGTCAACAGCAAAGCGAGCGTCCAGGGCGCTATCGCAGCAGCGAGCCGCAAGACCGGCGTCGACTTCAATTATCTGCTGGGGCAGGCGCAGGTCGAAAGCGGCATGCGCCCCGACGCGCGTGCGGGCACCAGCTCGGCGACAGGCCTGTATCAGTTCATCGATCAGAGCTGGCTCGGCGTGGTCAAGGATCACGGCGCCGAGCACGGCATGGGCTGGGCAGCCGACAGCATCAAGCAGAACAGCGCCGGACGCTATGTCGTCAGCGACCCCTCGGTTCGCTCGGCGATCCTCAAGCTGCGCAATGATCCCAAAGCCGCGGCGATCATGGCTGCCGAACACGCTTCGGATAACAAGGACGCGCTTGAGGACAAGCTCGGCCGTCCCGCGACCGGCACCGACCTTTATATAGCGCACTTCCTGGGCCTGGGCGGCGCGACCAAATTTCTGGGTACGATGGCGTCGAGCCCGGATCGCACCGGCGCGAACATGTTTCCCGCCGCCGCGCGCGCAAATCGCAACATCTTCTATGCATCGAACGGCCAGCCGCGCACGCTGAGCGACATCTATTCGCGCTTCGCGGGCAAGCTCGATTCGGGCGCAGCCGCCGGCGGCGCGACCGGCTTGGCCTCGGGCAGCTTTGCGCAGGCCAATGATCCGCTGGGCGATTTCGGCGAAAGCGAAGTCATCCTCGGCACCAATGCAGCCGGCAATGATCGCCACTGGATCGAGACGACGTTGGCCCAGCTCAATTCCGGCAAGGACAGCGCCGATCCGTTTGCCGCGCGCCGCGATGCGTTCACCCGCTCGGTCGATCCGCTGCGGCCCACGCCCGAGACTGCAAAGCTTGCCTATCTCATGCTCGCGAACCTTGGAGCGTAATTTCAAGTGAATGGTTTGACGCTGCCTCAGGGCTTCCTTCCGGCAATTCGCAGCTTCGCGCTTCCGGGCGCGATGCTGCTTCTCGTTGCGCTCATGGTCGTGCCGATTCCGGCATTCATGCTCGACATCTTCTTCGTGATGAACATCATGATCAGCCTTGCGGTGCTGATGGTGGCGCTCAACGCGCAGAAGCCGTTGGACTTCTCGGCCTTCCCGACCGTGTTGCTGTTCGCGACCCTGTTTCGCCTCGGCCTAAACGTCGCCTCGACGCGCGTGGTGCTGGTGCACGGGCATGAAGGCGGCGCGGCCGCTGGCCATGTCATCGAGGCATTCGGCACCTTTCTGATTGGCGGCGATTATGTCGTCGGCATCATCGTGTTCGCCGTCATCGTGATCATCAACATGATCGTGGTGACCAAGGGTGCGGGCCGCGTCTCCGAAGTCAGCGCGCGCTTCACCCTGGATGCATTGCCCGGCAAGCAGATGGCGATCGACGCCGATCTGAACGCCGGCCTGCTCACGCCCGACGAAGCCCGCGCGCGCCGCATCGAAGTTGGCACCGAAGCCGATTTCTACGGCTCGATGGACGGTTCGTCCAAGTTCGTGAAGGGCGACGCCATCGCGGGCCTGCTGATCCTGTTCATCAACATCGTCGGCGGCCTGATCCTCGGCGTGGTCAGCCACCAGATGGCCGTGGGCGACGCTGCCCAGCA
>JAZKJE010000005.1:0-213254 GCA_040384525.1 Pseudomonadota bacterium | reverse complement strand
CATCATGCTCGCGATCGGCGACGCGCTCGTCGCGCAGATCCCGGCGCTGATGCTTTCGATCGCCGCCGCCGCAATCGTCACCCGGGTCAGCTCCACCCAGGATCTCGCCGGCCAGATCGGCACGCAGTTTGGCAGCCACAAGACCTGGATGCCGGTTGCGGTGATCCTGGGGCTGCTCGGCGTGATGCCCGGCATGCCGCACATGGTAATCCTGCCAGCGGCCGCCGTTGCTGCCTTTGCTGCGTGGCGCCTCAAGAAAATCGCCAACCGCCCTGCCCCGGTCGAGACCGTCGTTGCCGAGCCCGTGGATCAGTCGAAGATCGGTTGGGACGAAGTCACCGACAATATGCAGGTGATGCTCGACATCGGTTATGGCCTGGTGCCGCTCGTCGATGAGCGTCGCGGTGGTCCGCTGATGGGCCGCATCACCGGCGTGCGTCGCCAGCTTTCGAAGGAACTCGGCTTCGTCGTGCCGCAGGTTCGCGTGCGCGACGATATCAATCTCGCCCCCTTCACCTATCGGATTTCGATCGGCGGCGTCGTCATGGCCGAGGATAGCGTCTCGCCCGACGAGATGCTGGCGCTCGACACTGGCCAGGCCGTCGGCACCTTGCACGGCAAGCGCGTCAAGGATCCGACCTTCGGACTCGACGCGGTGTGGATTCCGCAAGGGGAAGCCGACGCAGCGACTGGCGCTGGCTATCTCGTCGTCGATTCGGGCACCGTGGTCGCCACCCATCTCAATCAGGCGCTGGCTTCGTCCTCCGCCGATCTGCTTGGCCCCGATGAGGTCCAGGCGTTGCTCGACGGACTCAAGGAGCGCGCTGCGTCGTTGGTCGCATCGCTGTCGCCGAACCCGGTATCGCTGACGACGCTGACCACGGTGCTGCGCGGGCTGCTCGCGGAGAATATCTCGCTCAAGGAATTCCGCCGCATCGCTGCTGCTATCGCAACCGCTGCGCAGAAGACGCTTGATCCGGAAGAAATCCTCGAGCTGATCCGGCCGGAACTTGGGCCGCTGATCATCCAGAAGCTCTGTGGCGTTCGCGAGCCATTGCGGGTGATGACGCTGGAAGGTCAGCTCGAGGCACTGTTGGGGCAGGCGGTCCGTTCGGATCCGTCGCGCCGCCACACGATTGAGCCCGATCTCGGCCGTCGCATCGCCGATGCGCTGCAGCGCGCCGCGCAGCCGCTCGTCAACGAAGCCAAGCCCTTCGCACTCGTCGTCCAGCCCGCGATCCGCATCGCGATCCGCAAGCTGGTCAAGACCGTGCTCCCCGATACGCCGGTGATGAGCTTCTTCGAAGTGCCCGAAGACAAGGCAGTCGAAGTCGTCGCCGTCATTGGCGCGCCCGAGGCGCTGCCCGCATGAACGCATTCACTCCCAGGAAGATGACCGATATGGCCTCTGCCGCTCAGCTTACCTATGCCCCCACCGCGCTGCCCAAGCGCGATGCGGAGTCGCTGGTGCGCAAGCACCTGCCGCTCGTGCGGAGGATCGCGTGGCACATCCACGGATCGATGAGCTCGATCGTCGAGGTCGAGGATCTGATCCAGATCGGCATGGTCGCGTTAATCGAGGCAGTGAGCGGCTTCGAGGATCGCGGGGCGGTCACCTTCGAGCAATATCTCGCCACGCGTCTGCGCGGATCGATGATCGATGAGCTGCGCCGGCAAGCGACGCTGACGCGGGGCGCGATGCGCCGGCGCAAAGCGTATCAGGACACTATCAAGGCGCTCTCGATCGAACTGGGCCGCACGCCGACCGATGTTCAGGTTGCCGAGCGGATCGGGGTCACTCCCGAAAAGCTGCGCGCCGAATATGCCACGGCGGAGGCGGTACGCTTCGATTCGATCGACGAGACCTATTCCGACGAGAGTCCGTGGTTCATGTCCGACGAGCCCAGCCCGTTCGATCAACTGGCCGATGCCGACCAGCGCCAGGCACTGATCGAAGCGATCGCCGAGCTGCCCGAAAAGGAGCAAATGGTCATCCAGCTTTATTATGTCGAGGAACTCAACCTTGAGGAAATCGGCGAAGTCATCGGCGTGGGCGCCGCACGCATCTGCCAGATCAAGAAGAGCGCGCACGATCGGCTGAAGAAGGGCCTGCAGCGCCGGCTGGGATAGCGCTCCGCCAACTTGCCCCTTAGGGTTCGGCAAACTCCGAACCGCCAAGGGGCAAGCTGTGCAGAAATCCCGTTTTATCGCGACCACGTGCGCAGCTTTGCTGTGCGCCGCCCCGGCCATTGCGCAGGAGGTGAGCCCCGATTGGGTGCGCGCGCACGAGAATTTCCTCGCGGGCCCGGCAATGCAGGGTCGCGGGAGCGGCACCATGTACGAGAGGCTCGCCGCCAATTATGTAGCCGCGCAGTTCGAAGGCATTGGCCTGAAGCCCGCACCCGGCATGACCGGGTATCTCCAGAGCGGGGATATGGAATCCAAGCGGCTCAAGAAAACCATCACCACGTTCAACGCGATCGGCTTTCTGCCGGGCACCGATCCCAATGCTGGCATCATCCTGATTACCGCGCATCACGATCATCTGGGCGTGGTCAATGGCATTGTGATGCCCGGCGCCAATGACGATGCATCGGGCACCGTGGCCGTGATCGAAATCGCCCGCGCGCTGGCGGCGGGCAAGCCGATGAAGCGCGGCGTATTGTTCGTGACCTATGGCGCCGAAGAAATTGGTGGGCTCGGATCGCGCTATTTCGCCGCGAATCCTCCCATGCCGCTGTCGAGCATCGTCGCCAATATCGAGATCGAGATGATCGGCGCGCCCGATCCGAAGCTGCCCGCCGGCCATATGATGATGACCGGTTTCGAGCGGTCCAATCTGGGCGAGGCTTTGGTCGCGCATGGCGCCTTGATTTCGCCCGATCCCTATCCCGAGCAGCGCTTCTTCGAGCGATCGGACAATTACTCGCTCGCGCTGCAGGGCGTGGTTGCACACACCATCTCGGGCTGGGCGACGACGCCGCTTTATCATAGCGAGAAGGACACCGTCGAAAATCTCGACATCGCGTTCATGACCAAGGCGGTCCAGTCGCTGATTCCGTCGGTCCGCTTCCTCGCCGATGGCAAGTTCAAGCCGGAATGGAAGCCGGGCGGACGACCGGTGCCGCGCTGAGGCTGGTTACCGGCTTGATCCAGCCGGCATGACTTGCCGCAAAAAGGCGAGGACGTGCGCACGATAGACATCATGCTTGAGATCGCTGATCTCGGCATGATCGCCGTGCGGGACGAGCCACAGGCTGCGTGGGGCGGTGGCCGCTGCGAATAGCGCGCGGCTTTCATCCGGAGGTGTCGAGCGATCTTCCATCCCGCCGATCACCAGCACCGGGCCTTTATATCGCGGCAACGCGGCCAGTGGCGACAGCCGTTCGGGCGAGACACCGAGGCGAATGCGTGATTGATAGCTGAGCAACGGTTCGAGCAGATATGCTGGCACATTGGTCAATCGCGCGGCGATCCGATTGCGGATGGCATGGCGGATATCGGGATAGACTGCCTGCAGGATCAGCGCATCGGCGGGCACCGGGCCATCCTCGCCGATCAGCCTTGCAGCACCGCCCAGCGAGATGCCGATGATCGCAACCTTGGCGCCGTTTTGTTGATGCTTGAGCCAGTCGAATGCGGCGCGGGCATCGAGTGCTTCACGCAACCCGAAGCTGCGCGGAGTGATGTCTGATTGGCCATGCCCGCGAAAATCGATCGCGAGCGTCGCATAGCCTTGTGCCGCCAGCCATTCGGCATTCGCTGCCGTCGCGGCGCGCGACGCATCGACGCCGTGGAGCAACAACACCCCCGGTGAGTCCGGCTTGGCGCCGGGCCGATAGGTGGCGGTGAGCCTGAGACCATCTGCTGTCCTGAGCGCGATATCGCGGGCGGGTGCCTGCGCCGCCCCCACCGCCGAAGCCCTGCCCCGCATCATGATCGAGCCCGCCGCCCAGCTCATCGCCAAGCCCAAAGTGACCGCGATTAGCGCGGGTATCAGGATCGCTCGCGGACGTATGTGCATCGCGCGAGCATCAGCCCGGGGCAGCGGCAAGACAAGCTTTGTTGAGATGCGCGGGCCAAGCCGTGCTAGACCCTGCGCGTGCGCATCGCTTACCTCATCGGCGGCTTCGTCTCGCTCGGCCTCGCCGTGATCGGAGCGATACTTCCGGTCATGCCGACAACGGTGTTCGTGATCCTCGCGGCGTTTTGCTTTGCGCGGAGCAGTCCGAGGCTTGAGGCGCGGTTGCTGGACCACCCGATCTTTGGCCCGCATATCCTATCCTGGCGCGAGCGTGGCGCGATCAGCCGCAAGGGTAAGGTTGCGGCGACGATTGCGTTCGCGGTGAGCATAATCGTGGCGCTTATATTCGCGCCCTGGCCCTGGTCGACTGCGCCGGTCTTTGCGGCTTTGGTGATCGGCAGTTGGATCTGGGCACGGCCCGAATAGGCGCCCTATATATTAGAGTGTGGTTTCGTGGCTGCGCAGCCTTCGCGCAAATACAGAAAAACCCCGATGATCCGTAGACCATCGGGGTCTCCCATGCGCCCTCTCCGCAAAGAGAGGTGACCGGCCGCGGTGCCTGTCAGGGGGGTGACACCCCGACCGGCACGCGCTTAGCGGAGCAGGGTCAGAACCGTCTGCTGGCTCTGGTTTGCCTGTGCGAGCATCGCCGTCGATGCCTGCGAGAGGATCTGAGCCTTCGCCAAAGCCATCGTCTCAGCCGAGAAATCGGCGTCTTCGATGCGGCTGCGAGCGTCGGTCAGGTTCGTGACGTTGCTGGTCAGGCTGTTGACCACCGATTCCAGGCGGCTCTGGGCAGCACCAAGGCCGGCACGTGCCGTGTTGACCGTGGTGAGCAGGCCGTCGATCGTCGAGAGTGAGCTCGAAGCGGTGGCGCTCGATGCAACCGACAGACCCGTCGTCTCGATGTCGTCGCCAACTTCGACGACGATGTCATCGCCAACCGAAGCTGCGATAGCATCACCGACCGCCGCCAGGACTTCGTCGCCTTCTTCGGCCAGGATAGCGTCACCGACCACTGCGTCGATTTCGTCGCCAGCGGTCACGACGATGTCGTCGCCTTCTTCAGCAAGAACCACATCGCCTGCAACAACTGCGATGTCGTCACCAAGGGCGCCGCCGAAGCCATCGTCGATATCGTCCTGGGTCGCCGGACGCTGCAGAGCTGCGGTTACGTCAGCAGCGGTTGCAACACGGGTCGCACCGGCAGTCACATCAGCGGCAGTCGCTTCGCGGGTCTTGCCAGCCGTCACGTCGGCAGCAGTCGCTTCGCGGGTTGCACCGGCAGTGACGTCAGCGGCAACTGCCAGGCGAGTCTTGCCAGCCGTCACGTCGGCAGCAGTCGCTTCGCGGGTTGCACCGGCGGTCACGTCAGCGGCAACTGCCAGGCGAGTCTTGCCAGCCGTCACGTCTTCGGCAGTCGCCTCGCGGGTCGTGCCGGCAGTGACGTCTGCCGAAGTTGCAGCGCGCGTTCCGGGGGAAAGCGAGCTGAGGTCGATGTTGCCGATTTTGATGTCGACGGTCGAACCCGCGTCAGAGCCGATCTGGATCTTGGTGGTGACGCCTGCGCCGGCTGCACCGGTCGTGAACAGCGAAACGCCGTTGAACTTCGCGCCGGTCAGCGACGAGCTGATCTGTGCGGTCAGCTGCGTAACTTCCGACTGAAGGTTCGTACGGTCAGCATCCGAATAGGTGCCCGAAGCCGACTGCACTGCCAGTTCGCGGATACGCTGCAGCATGTTCGTAACTTCGTCGAGCGAACCTTCTGCAGTCTGTGCAAGCGACATGCCGTCGTTTGCGTTGCGGATTGCCTGGCTCATGCCGCGGATCGACGAAGTCATCGTCGAAGCAATGGCGAGGCCTGCGGCGTCGTCCTTGGCGCTGTTGATGCGCTTGCCGGTCGACAGGCGCTCCATCGCAGTATTCAACTGCTTGTTGGCTACGCTCGACGCATTCGATGCGCGAAGCGAGCCCATGTTGGTCCCAATCACAGTCATGTGGTGTACTCCATGCTATTCTGCCGACTTCCCGTGATACCCCCCTGAGATCAGGAGCCCGGAGCCGCCAAGGCAAGGAACGGCCGAGGTTTCGGCAGATTAAGCAAAAAAATTTGACCCTCGCGCGCGCGCCTCGTGTGCGCACGGACCTAGGGAGAGGGCCGGACACGATGATTTACCGGTCGTTAACCAGAAATCGCGCATCAGGGAGTTCTCAAGGGGGAAGTCCATGCGCTCCATCGTTCCATCGGCTGCAATTCTCAGGTCAAAATACGCGCTCGTCTCTACGTTGCGCGCCCAGGGATTCGCAGTTGCTTCGTGCGAAAACGGCAAGCCTGCACCGGGTGATCTGTATCTGGTCGCGGATGGCGAAGTGCCGCCGGCACCGTCGCGCACGCTTACGATCGGCGATGGCGAACCGACGATCATCCCCTTCCGCGACGGCAACCCCGCGCGCATTTCTTTCCCGCCCGAAGATTCCGCGATCGGCAATGGCTTTGCCAGCGCGCTGATCCGTGCCCCGGGCGAACCCGTCGCTGCCGACCCCGAGAGCCTGGCGCTGCTGGCGCTTGCCGAGCGCGTCGCGGCATCGGACATCACCGTATTGATCAACGGCCCCACCGGCACCGGCAAGGAAGTCCTGGCCCGTGCGATCCACATGGGATCGACCCGCCGCGACGGCCCGTTCGTGGCAATCAACTGCGCAGCTTTGCCAGAGACGATGCTCGAAGCCATGCTGTTCGGCCACCACAAGGGCGCTTTCACCGGCGCATCCTCGGGTGGTCAGGGCTTTTTCCGCGCCGCCCATGGCGGCACACTGCTGCTCGACGAAGTTGCCGAGATGCCGGTCAATCTTCAGGCCAAGCTGCTCCGCGCGCTTCAGGAACGCGAAGTCGTGCCGATCGGCGCGACGATGCCGGAAAAGATCGACGTCCGCGTCATCGCTTGCGCCAACCGCGATCTGCAGGGCGAAGTGATGGCCGGCCGCTTCCGCGCCGATCTTTATTACCGCCTCTCGGTCTTCCCGCTTGCTACGCGCCCGCTGGCCGACCGCCCGGGCGATATCGCAGCACTCGCCGCCGCGATGGTGGTTCGCCATGCCGGTGAGCGCGCCACGCTGCCGTGGATCGCCCAGGAATCGCTGGAAGTGCTCACCGACCATGACTGGCCGGGCAATGTCCGCGAGCTGGAAAATGTCATGCAGCGCGCGCTGTTGCTGTGCGGTGGCGACACGATCCGCCCCGAACATCTGATCTTCGACCGCCGCCCGGAGACGCGCGTGGAAACGCAGGCACAGGCTTCGGGCACGCTGAGCAACATCGTCCAGATCCACGAATTCGCTGCGATCCGCGAAGTCCTTGCCGAGTGCAATGGCAGCCGGATCGAGACCGCCAAGCGACTTGGCATCTCCGAGCGCACGCTGCGTTATCGCCTCGCCAAGGCCCGCGAGCAGGGCGAAGACATCACGATTAGCCGGGCCCAGAATCTGGCGGCTTCGGCATGAGCGGCGTAGGCGGAGTTGGCGGTGCCATGGGCATCGATCGGGTGATGCAGCTTCGGCAGCAGATCCTTGAGCGCAACGCGGCGCTGAGCCGTCCCACCGAAGCGCCTTCGGGCGCCAGCCCCACCGGCGCGGCAAAGCCTGCAAGCTTTGCCTCGACGATGGAAGACGCCCTCAAGTCGGTGAACCAGAGCCAAAGCCAGGCAAGCCAGCTCTCCGCTGCTTACGAGCGCGGCGAGACCGTCGACATCGCCAAGGTGATGATGGCGCGCCAGCAGGCCTCGGTCGGTTTCGAAGCGACGCTGCAAGTACGCAACAAACTCCTGTCCGCCTATAAGGACATCATGAGCATGCCGGTGTAATCGATGAACGCTCTCACCACCGCAGATGGCGCCGGAACTCCGGCAAGCCTCAATCCGCTCAAGCAGATGGGTGGGCTGCTCGCGCAGCCCGCCGTTCGGCGCGCAATGCCGCTGCTTTTCCTTATCGGCCTGATCGCCGCAGGCTTCCTGGCTTGGTCGATGGTCGCCAGCTCACCGCAGCGCATCCTGTTTGCCAACGTGAGCGATGCCGACAAGCAGTCGATCAGTACCGCGCTGCAGACGGCCAACATCAAGTCGTCCATCGACGGTGCCGGTTCGATCACCGTGGGCGAAGACGATTATCACAAAGCGCGCATGCTGCTTGCCGGCCAGGGTCTGCCCAAGGCCACGCCAGGCGGCTACGCGATCCTCGATCAGCTGCCGATGGGCGTCAGCCGCGCAGTTGAGGGCGAACGCCTTCGCCAGGCGCGCGAGACCGAGATGGCGCGTTCGATCCAGGAGATCGACGCGGTTGCCGAAGCGCGTGTCCATCTCGCCACGCCAGAGGCCAGCGCCTTTGTCCGTGACAAGGCAGCACCCTCGGCATCGGTGATCCTCAAGCTCCAGCCCGGCCGCGTTTTGGCCGAGCCACAGATCCGCGCAATCGTGAACCTCGTCGCTTCTTCGGTGCCGGGGATGTCGCCACAATCGGTAACCATCGTGGATCAGATGGGCGCGCTGCTTTCCAAATCGGGCGGCGCAGGCGATCCGAGTTCGGCAGCCGGCGACACGCGCATCGAATTCCAGCGCCGCGTCGAAGACAAATATCGCGAGCAGCTCATTCAGTTGCTGACGCCCTTGGTTGGCGCGGGCAACTTCACCACCGAAGTTCAGGCCGATGTCGATCTCGACGAGAGCCAGGCGACGCGGGAAAGCTATGACAAGGCCGGACAAGTCGTCCGCGCCGAGCAGGGCAATTGGACCGGCACATCGAAGGACGGCGCAGGCACTGCCCCCGGCGGCATTCCCGGTGCGCTTTCGAACACTCCGCCGCCGGCAAGCACGGTAACTGCACCCAATGCGCAGGGCGCAACGGCTGCAGGTGCAACCTCAACGGCACCTGCCGGCACGCCGCCGGTGGATCAAAAGCAGAGCGACAGCTTCACCCGCACCTATGAGACCGGCAAGGAAATCTCGGTGACTCGCGCGGCACCCGGTGGCGTCAAGCGCCTCTCGGTCGCGGTGGTTCTGAAGGAAGAGATCGGCAAACCACGTGGCGTTGCCGAGATCCAGCAGCTGACCCAAGTGGTTCAGGCCGCGGTCGGCTATAATCAGGCACGCCAGGATCAGGTGAGTGTGATCAGTCGCAAGTTCGCCACTCCGGTCGATGCCGGCGCCGCCGGCCCCGCATGGTACGATGCCGGGTGGGTACCCCTGGTCGCGCGCAACGTGACGGCGCTGGTCATCGCCTTGCTCGTGCTGTTCCTCGGCGTGCGTCCGCTCGCCAAGGCATTGCTCAAGAAGCGCGACGATGTCGGCGTCCGTCAGGCGCTGGCGATCGGTGCTCCGAATGGCGCGCCGCAGCCTGCCGTTTCGATCGACATGCTCGAGCGCCAGGGTAACAGCTATGACGACAGAGTTGGCCTGGTCCGCGGCTTCACCCGCGATAACCCGGCGCGCGCAGCGCTGGCGGTTCGCGACATGATCAAGGCAGACGGCTCGTGAGCGCGCCCCTTCGCAACTTCAATGGCACCGAACGCGCTGCCGTGCTGATGATGCTCGTCGGCGAGGAAGAGGCTGCGGCCATCCTCCAGCAGCTCGATCCCGAAGAGGTTCGCAACCTTGGCACTGCGATGTTCGCAGTCGCCGATGTCAGCGAAGCCGAGGTCGAACAGGTGCTCGACGATTTCACCTATAAGGCACGCGGGCGCACCAGCATCCAGTTCGATCCCGCGCCGAAGATCGAAGGCATAATGAACCGAGCGCTCGGCGCCGAGCGCGCAGAGAGCGTGCTCGCCCGCATCTCGCCGCCACAGGCCGGCACCGGCCTTGAGATGCTCGCATGGTTCGATCCCGAGGAAATCGCCAAGATGGTCGAGACCGAGCATCCGCAGATTGCGGCCGTGCTGCTGGTCAATCTCGATCCCGACATCGCCGCCAAAGTTTTCGAGCATCTGCCGGAAGCCATGCAGCCGCAGATCCTGCGCCGCGTCGCCAAGCTCGGCCCCGTGCCGCCCGAAGCGATCGAAACGCTGAAGACGATGCTTGAAGGCCGTTCGACCGGCGGTGTCAAAAAGTCGCCGGGTCTGGTGCTGGGGGGTACGCGCGAAGCGGCGAAGATCCTGTCCGGCGCCCGGAAGATCGTCGAGCAAAGGGTGATGCCGAAGCTCGCCAAGATCGACAAGGAAGTCGCCCGTGCGATCGAGGAGGCGATGTTCGTCTTCGACAATCTGCTCGAGCTGGACGACAAGAATTTGTCCACCCTCATCCGCAACGTGGATTCGACCGCGCTGGTCAAGTCGCTCAAGGGCGTCGAGGAAAGCGTTCGCGAACGTTTCCTGGGCTGCATGTCGAGCCGCGCCGCCGATGGCATTCGCGACGAGATGGAAGCGCTTGGCCCAATGAAGCTCGCCGATGTGCTCGAAGCGCAGAAGGTGATGATCGCGGTCGCACGCGGCCTGGTGAAGGACGGTACGATCCAGATGCCGAGCAAGGGCGGGGACGACGACTATGTCTGATGGGTTCACGCCCGGCTTCGCCGGTCATGTCCGCGTCGCTGAAAGCGTGCTTCAGCGCGCATTCGCCCCACCGGCCAAATTCGCGCCGGCGGATGTGGAGAATATCGGCCGCCGCCGCCGCGCTACCGATGCAGTGGCCGAGCCGCGCCATTTCAGCCCGGCCGCAACCGAAGCGCGCGATTCGTTCGGATCGAACGACGCCGTCGCCGAAGCGCATGCCGCCGGCGTCGCCGAGGGTCGCGCCGCGGTTCTCGCCGAACTCGACGCCGTGCAGGGCCGCGAAGCTGCGCTGCTCGACCAGGTTTCCACGGCGCTCGCCAAGGCCGCGCATTTCGATCGCGACCGCATGGCCGGGCATCTGCGCCAGACCGTGCTGCACCTCGTCACCAAGATGGTCGGTGAAATCGGTATTGCGCCCGATGTGCTTGCCGCGCGGATCAATGCCGCAGTCGACCTGCTCGCCGACAATGCCGAATCGGCGCTGCTCCGCTTGCACCCCGACGATGTTGCGCTGGTCGAAGGCAAATTGTCGGGCAGCGTGTTTCCGGTCGGCGATCCGCACGTGAAGCGCGGGGCCTTTGTCATCGAAAGCGCTTCGACGATCGTCGAGGACGGTCCCGATCTGTGGCTTGAGCAGCTCGCCGCGGCAATCGACAACATTCCGATTCCGCCCGCATGCTGAACCGTTTCACCGAACATTATATCGACGGGCTGGCCTGTGGCGATTTCGCCGCCAGGCCGCGGGTTTCGGGCCGCCTGTCCTCCTATGACGGGCTGTTGATGGAAGCAGTCGGCCTGTCGCTCCCGGTTGGCACCGTCTGCGCAATCGGCGAGGGCGCAAGCCGTGTCGAAGCCGAAGTTATCGGCTTTCGCAGCGGCAAGACGCTGATGATGAATTTGGGCGGCCCCGCTGCCCTGCTCCCCAACGCACCCGTGCGCCCCGTTGGCCCTCCGGGCGAAGCGGAAGTTGGCGCTGCGATGCTGGGCCGTGTGGTCGATGGATCGGGCAAGCCGATCGACGGGCTCGGCCCGATTCGTGGCGCAGGCAAATGGCCGCTCGCCGGCAAGCTTCAGTCGCCACTGGATCGCGGCCGCGTGCTCAAGCCGATGGATGTCGGCGTGCGCGCGATCAACGGATTGCTGACCATCGGCCAGGGCCAGCGGGTCGGCATCATGGCCGGCTCAGGTGTCGGTAAATCGGTGTTGCTCGGCATGATGGTGCGCGCTGCGGAAGCGGACGTGATCGTCATCGGGCTGATCGGCGAGCGCTCGCGCGAAGTCGCCGACTTTCTTGAGACCAAGGTTGCGGGCGCTGCCCGTGCACGTTCGGTCGTCGTCGCCGTTCCGGCCAATCACTCGCCGGTGCTGCGTATTCGCGGCGCGCTGCGGGCGACGGCGATTGCGGAAGCATTCCGCAACGAAGGCAAGAAGGTTCTGCTCATCATGGATTCGCTGACGCGCGTCGCGCATGCGGGTCGCGAAATCGGCCTGGCATTGGGCGAGCCGGCATCGGCACGCGGCTATCCGCCATCGGCCATCGCGATGCTGCCCAGCCTGATCGAACGCGCGGGCACCGATGTGCACACCGGCGGCTCGATCACTGCGATCTACACGGTTCTGGCGGACGGCGACGACGGCAATGATCCGGTGGTCGATTCCGCGCGCTCGATCCTCGACGGGCATATCGTACTGAGCCGCGCACTGGCCGAACGTGGCATCTATCCCGCAATCGATCTAGGTCCGTCGGTCAGCCGTGTGATGACCGACATCGCAGATAAGCCGCATGTAAATGCTGCACGCGTGCTGCGCCGCCACCTTGCAACTTATGAAGAGAATCGCGACCTCGTTCTGATGGGTGCATACCGCCCCGGCGCGGATCCCGAAATCGACGCGGCCATCGCCTGCCACCCGGCGGTGATGGAAGATATCCGCCAGGGATCGGACGAACTCGTCACCTTGGATGATGCAGTGGCCGGACTGACTGGCGTTTTCGGCGATGCGTGATCTTTTGATGCCGAGCATCCAAAATGCCTAGGAGTGCGAAGAAGCTGGCGCGGCTGCACCGGGTGCGGACGCTCCAGCTCGATCAGGTTCGCGCCGAGGAAGTCCGCGCGCAGACCCGCGTTTCGCAGGAAATGCAGCTGCGTGAACGCATCTCCAGCCTTGCCGAGAACATCGCACCGGTGAAGAGCGGCGGAGGCTTTGCGGCTTCGATGATCGCTGCAGCACATTATCGCGACCGGCTCCACCAGTCCGCCGATGCCGCCGTTCGCCGCGTCGAAGTCGCCGAGCTTGGCCTTGAATCGGCCCGCGCCGCGACCCGCGAAGCACGCCGCGATCAAAGCGCCATCGAGAAGCTTATCGACCGCGAAAAGGCCGATGCCGCACTCAAAATGCTCCGCGAACTGGAAGCATTGCCACCCTCCGGAAGAAATCGGCACGATATTTGCTGATCCACCCGTGAGACCAACCTCACCGGGGATTTTCATTGCTCCAGATTGCCGCAGGCCCTGCCAAAATTGTCGCCGGACCGGTGCGTCCCGCGATGCTCACCGCCCAGAGCGGCGCGAGCAATTTCGCACTCGCGCTGAGCTCGATGCTCGTTTCCGCCGCGTCGCCTAAAACGCTGCCGGGCGAAGCATCCGCCGCGGACTTGCCCATTGCCGGACGGCAGTTCGCTGCCGAGCCCGGCAAGGATTTGCCGGAAATCGGACTCGATTTGTCGGGCGAAGAACAGGCACCCGAACAAAATGCAGACGGTGACGAAGACGCGCCTGCGCCCGAGGATCTGCCTTTCGCTTGGTTCGCCCTGCCGACTGCGCCCGCGCCCGATGCCGCGCCGGTCGCGCCGGTGACTGCTGCCAAGGCGATCGTTGCGGAGCCTCTAATCGAGATCGGCCTGCTTGAAACGGGCATTCCTGCGGAGCAACCAAACTCCGCCGAAACAGCACCACCCGAAGTCGCGCCGCCCACCGCCGATGCAGCGCCCATTCCCGAGGATATTGCCGCGAAGATCGCGCAACTGCCGCAGCGCCTCGCCGGGCGCGCAGTCGCGGCCGCACCGGTCGATGCCGCCGCTGCGCCGGATGCCGCGCCCGTGAAAGCACCCGCGCCGCCTGGTCCAGTCGCCGCAGCTGCCCAGCCAGCACGTCACGCGCCCGAAGCCACACCGCCCCGGACTGTCGCGTCGCTCATAGCGCAGGCATCGGCACAGCAGGCCGCCGGGCAGCCCATAACGCTGTCGCCACAGCGTCGTAACCCCAGCGATCTCGGCCAGCCTGTTGTGGGCAGTGTGGCCGCACCCAGCCCTGCTGCGCTCCAGCAGGTCGCGGCCACGCCTGAAGCCCATCAGGGCGCGCTCGACATGCGCCGCCAGGAATGGATGGGGAAGATGGTCGAGACCATCGAAGCGATGCGCGAAGCTGGGCCGATCAAGGAAACCCGCATCACCCTGATGCCCGATGCGCTAGGCAAGGTGGACATTTTGGTCCGCCAGGATGGCGAGGGCGTCCACGTCCATTTCTCGACCGAGACTCAGGCCGCGCGTCAGATTCTGACCGAAGCCCAGCCACGGCTGAACGAACTTGCCGAACAGCGCGGGATCCGCCTCGGCCAGACCAGCGTCGATTCGCAAAGCGCCGGAGCCCAATCGGGCCAGCGCCAGAACGACGCACGACAGACTCCTTCCGCCCCCGCAAGCGCGCGTGCCGCGAAGGACGATGTCACCAACACTGATGATGAGCGCGTCGCCTGAGACGCAAGGAGACCATAATGTCTGACGAGATTACCGAAGAATCCGCGCCCAAGAAGAAAAAGAAGGGCAAGAAATTGCTGCTGTTCGTCGGCGCTCCCCTGCTGCTCGCGGGCGGCGGCGGTGGCGCGGCCTATGCGATGGGATGGCTGAATGTGGCCGGTGGCGCGCATGACGAAGCCAAGTCGAACGAACCCAAATTGGTGCCGAAGAGCGAAGAGAAGCGCGCTGGAGCCGGTGGTGAAGGCGGCGAGGGTGGCGGCGAAAGCGGCGGCACCGGCGGCCAGCCAACGCCGGCGGGCGAAGGCGGCGATAAATATGCCTCGACCTATTATCCGCTGGAGAAGGAGTTCACCTCGAACCTGCAGGACAGCGTCCACTTCATCCAGGTCGGGGTCGCAGTCTCTACGCCGTATGACGACAAGGTCATCGAGAACATCAAAACCCATGAGATCGCGATTCGCTCGGCAGTGTTGCTGGCGCTTGGCGAGACCACTGAGGACGAGGTTTTCACCGCGCCCGGCAAGAAGGGAATGCAGGAGCGATTGGTCAAATCGATCAATGCGGTTCTGAAGGAAAAGTCAGGATTTGGAGGCGTCGGTAACGTTTACTTTACCAATTTCATTGTTCAGTGAGACATGGTTAACGAACCTTCAGAGATTGCGGCCGCCGATCGGCGGGAGCGCCCCAGAGTCAGCGCGGAGCACGCGCCGGCTTTGGGCAGCGCAAACCCGAACCCGTTCGGTGACCTCGTCACGCTACAGCACCTTAGTGCCCGGCTGGCGAAGGGCCTGAAGCCAATCTTTGAAGACGTGACGCGCAAGGATCTGCGGGCCTGGGCCGAGCCGATCGTCGTGCAGCGTTATGCGGATTACAAGACGGAGCGCGGGGGCGCTCTGTCGGCATGGGCGCCGCTCGTAATGGGCGGCGCCCGCCAGCGCGCGCAGATCGTGTTCGATGGCAAGCAAGTGCTCGAAATGCTCGACGCCTTTTTCGGCGGCGACGGCGAAGCACCCAATCCGATGCCCACCGAATTCACGCCTGCGGGCGATGCTTTGGTTGCGCGCATCGTCAATTCGCTGGTCGCCCCGCTCGACAATGCCTGGGAGCCGCTGGCGCGCATCGCATTCCGTGCCGAGGGCAGCGCCAATATCGCAATGCCCGCCGAGATGAACGGCGACGATCCCGTCGTCGTCACCCGCTTTGGCGTAGCCGAGGGCGAGAAGAAGCCGAGCTTCATCGACATCCTTTACCCGGTCTCGGCGCTCAAGCCGCACACCGCGTCTTTGATGGTCAAGGTTCATGACAAGCCCGAAGAGGTCGAGCCCGAATGGCGCTCCGGCCTGACGCGGGCCGTGATGGCCATCTCGCTGCCGGTCCGCTCGGTGCTGTGCGAGCCGAACATTTCGCTCGCCCGCCTGATGGACCTGAAGGCCGGCGACATCATTCCCGTCGAGTTTGGGACCGAAGTGCCGGTGATGGTGGCGCATCGCCGCCTTGGCACCGGCCAGGTCGGCACTTCCAATGGCCGCGCCGCGGTCCGCCTTTCTTCGCTTGAACCGATCAATCCAGAGGATTTCCGATGAACGACATGACCGGGAGCTTTCCCGTCGAAGCAGCGGTGACGACCAATTTTCACCTGCTGCAGGACGTGGACGTCAAGCTGACCGTGGAAATCGGATCGACCCAGCTTACCCTGCGCGAACTGCTCGCACTGGGCGAGACCAGCGTGATCGAGCTCGACCGCGAAGCCAATGAATTGCTCGACGTGTTCGTCAACGGAACGCTGATCGGCCGCGGCGAAGTGGTCACCGTCGGCGAGAAGTTCGGCGTGCGGATGACCGAATTGGTTTCACCCGAAAAGCGCGCGGCCAAGTAACATGATGTGGTCGTACATCCTCAAGCTGGTCATCCTGCTCCCGCTGGTTTGTGGGCTGCTGATCGGCTGCCTCTATGCCTGGCGCAAGCTTGAGGCGCGGCTGCCCAAGAATCAGGGCACGCGCATGGTGCAGGTTACCGAGACGATGATGCTGGCCCCCGGCCTGCGTCTCGCTGTGATCGAGTTCGAAGGGCAGAAACTGCTCTGCTCGGTCAGCCGCACCGGCGTCACGCTCGTGGACAAGAAGATCGCCTGATGCGCGCGCTCGTATCTGCTCCGCGCACCGTAGGCGGTCGCGCGGCCCTCTTTATCGGCATCCTCGCCTTCTTCGTGCTGTTCGCCTTCCCGGCGTTCGCGCAAGGCGTTGCTCCCGTTACGCCACCGGCTGCCCCTCCGGGCACCGGCGAAGCGATCGATCGCGCTTTGGGTCAGCTTGGCGGCGGTGACGCCCCGTTGAGCCTGTCGCTCCAGGTTCTGATCATCATGGGGCTCCTCACGGTGCTCCCCGGCATCCTGCTGATGATGACCAGCTTCACGCGGATCATCATCGTGCTGTCGCTGCTGCGTCAGGCGCTCGGTCTCCAGCAGACCCCGCCGAACCAGGTCCTGATCGGGCTCTCGCTGTTCCTCAGCTTTTTCGTGATGGCGCCGACGATCAACCAGATGAACACCACCGCCATCCAGCCTTATGCCGCCGGCCAGATCAACGCGACGCAGATGATCTCGACTGCGGGCGATGCGCTGCACAGCTTCATGATCAAGCAGACCCGCAACAAGGATGTGAAGATGTTCGCGGACATGGCGAAGGCACCTGCTTTCGCTTCGCCGAACGACGTACCGTTCTCGGTTCTGCTGCCCGCTTTCATCACCAGCGAATTGAAGACGGCATTCCAGATCGGCTTCCTGATCTTCCTGCCCTTCATCGTCATCGATCTTGTCGTGGCCACCGTCCTCATGTCGCTCGGCATGATGATGATGTCGCCGACGATCATATCCCTGCCCTTCAAGCTGCTGCTCTTCGTCCTGGTGGACGGGTGGGCGCTGACCATGGGTTCCCTTGCCACCAGTTTCGCGAGTTAGCCGGCAAATGGACGCTGATTATTTCATGACCGTCGCGCGGGAGGCCATCTGGGTTCTCGCTTTGGCTTCGGCACCGATCCTGATCCCGGCTTTGCTGTCGGGCCTGATCCTCGGCATGGTCCAGGCGGCAACGTCGATCCAGGAGCAGACGCTTACCTTCGTGCCCAAATTGATCGTCGTTGCCGTCAGCATCGTGATCTTTGGCAGCATGATCCTCGGCCTGCTAGGCGATTTCACGACCAGCATTTTCGAACGCATTCCGGATCTGGTGAAGTAATCCAATGATGGGCTTCGGTCTCTCGATCGAGCCGCAGCTCTGGGCGCTCTTGTTCGCGATGGTGCGAGTGGGGGCGGCCTTTGTCGCGGCCCCGGTCTTCAGCGCCGTATCGGTGCCATTGCCCGCGCGCATCGCGCTGACTGGCGCAATCGGCGTGCTGGTGCTCAGCACCACGACGATCACGCCGCCCGCAGAAATTTTCGCGCTTTCCACCTTCCTTACGATCGCGTCCGAAGCGTTGATCGGCCTCGCCATCGGCTTCATCCTGCAGATCGCGTTTTCCGCGCCGATGATCGCCAGCGAAGTGATCGGCATGTCGATGGGGATCGGTTTCGCCAACGCAGTCGATCCCAATAGCGGGACCTCGACCCCCGCGCTCGGCCAGTTCCTCTCGCTGCTGCTGACTTTGCTGTTCCTCGCTGTCGATGGCCATCTGGTGCTCGTCGATCTGATCGTGCGCAGCTATGTCGCGATGCCACCCGGCCAATGGCTTGCGCCTGAGCGGTTGCTGGGCATCGCGATGTTCGGCGGATACGCATTCCTTGCGGGCCTCTTGCTTGCGCTTCCGGTCGGCTTCCTGTTGCTATGCCTCAACATTGTGGTCGGCATGCTCAGCCGCGCCGCGCCCGCGCTTAATCTGTTCGCAGTCGGCCTGCCCGCCAGCCTTGCGGTTGGCGTCGTCGCCATCCTGCTCGCGCTTCCGGCGATGGGCGATTACCTGCTCGTTATCATTCGCACGGCCCTCGATACCGCGCCCGGACTGGTGTTCGGCTGATGTCGGAAAGCCCTGGCGAAAAGACAGAAGCCCCAACACCGAAGCGCAAGCGCAAAGCGGTAGAGGAAGGCCAATTACTAAAGTCCAAGGATTTCGGCACCGCTTTGGTGATCCTGCTCGGCTGCGCGTGGATGGCGTTCTTTGGGGGCGGGCTGATGAGCGCGTGCAAAGGCATCATGACTGCGAGCTTCCGGTTCGATCACGGCGATATCGAGCATTTCGAGCCCTGGCGCCCGCTTGAAGCAGCGGGATGGCAATTGGTGTTCCCGATCGGCAGCCTGTTGGCGATTGCCACGATCGGCGCGATCCTCAGCCAGGCGACGCTTGGCTCGTTCGGCTGGAACAACAAATTGCTGATGCCCAAGGCTTCGCGGCTCGATCCGGGCGCGGGGCTTAAGCGCATTTTCGGCCCGACCGGCTGGATCGAGTTGGGCAAGTCTCTGCTCAAGGTGGTGTTGCTCGGCAGCATGGGCGGATGGATGCTGTGGTCGCTGACCACCAGCTCGCTGGGGCTGATCGCGCTGGATATTCAGGGCGCCGTCGGCACGCTGGGTAGCCAGTTCATCACTTTGATGTTCGTCATGGCGGCGGGGCTGCTGGTGATCGCCGGCGTAGATCTGCCGATCCAGATGATCCGCCACTTCCGCCAGCTGCGCATGAGCAAGCAGGAAGTGAAGGAAGAGCATAAGGAAACCGAAGGCTCGCCGGAGTTGAAGGGCGCCCAGAAACAGCGCCAGCGCGAGATATTGAAGGGCGGCTTCCGCCAATCGGTCGGCACCGCGCATGTCGTGCTTACCAACCCGACCCACTTCTCGGTCGCCCTGCGCTACGATTCGGGCAAGGATCAGGTGCCTGTGGTCGTCGCCAAAGGCCGCGGCCAGACCGCTTTGGCCATCCGCGAACTCGCCGCCGAGATGCAGGTGCCGATCCTCGAATATCCAAGCCTTGCCCGCGCCGTCTACTTCACCAGTCGGGAGGGACAGGAAGTTCGCGACGATCTGTATCAGGCGATCGCGATCGTTCTGGCCTTCGTTTTTGGCGTCAACAAACAGGCAAATGGCGGCCTGCCCGCAGTCAATGTGCCCGAGACTGCGCTCTTCGACGAACATGGGCAGAAAATGGCGAGTGCGACCTAAAACTCGCACCGCTTCTGCCGCTTATCGGGACAGGGGGATTTCATGGCCATCGAGTCGATTGCAAAGACGCTGGGATCAGGATCGGGGATCGATATCTCCGCCCTCGTCTCGTCGCTCGTCGATGCCCAATATGCCACCAAGCAGGCCACGCTCGACAAGAAGAGCGAGACCCTAACCGCACAGATTTCTGCGGCAGCCACGCTGAAGAGCAATATCGCCACGTTCGATTCGTCGCTGAAGACGTTGATCAACGGCGGCTCGCTGTCGACCCAGGCTACCAGTTCGAACACCGCGATCGTCAAGGCATCGGCGCTGCCCGGCGCTTCCGTTGCGGGTTTTACCGGCAATATCGAAGTGCGCGCACTTGCTGCGGCACAGGTGACGAGCAGCGGGCTCATCGCCGACAAGAATGCCGCGATCGGCAGCGGATCGCTGCGCCTGACCTTCGGCACCGGAACTGTGACCGACGGCGCAATGACTGGCTTCGCCGCTGGCAGCGCTGCGCCCATAGACATAACGATCCCCGCCAATTCGAGCCTTCAGGACATTGCCACCGCGATCAACGCCAAGAAGGCCGGGGCCACTGCCTCGATCCTGACCGACAGCAGTGGTTCGCGGCTGGTGCTGAAGGGCAATACCGGCGAGGCGCAGGCCTTCACGCTGGATGCAACCGGCAGCCCGGGGCTCGACGCACTCGAAGTGGGCGTCGGCGCATCGGGCACGACGATCGGCAGCGCAGCGCAGGATGCCGTAGTCGCAGTCGATGGTGTCGCGGTGAAGCGCTCGACCAACACGATCGGCGATCTGTTCGTCGGCGTGAAGCTCGAACTGCAATCGGCCTCGGTCGGTACCAAGGTAACGCTCGGCACGCAGACCCCAACCCAGGCACTGGGCCAGGCGGTCAATGATTTCGTTGATACCTATAACGAGCTGATGACGTCGCTGAAGGAAGCGACCGATCCGGTGAACGGCCCGCTCAAATCGGACAATGCAGCGCGCACCTTGCTGCGCTCGCTCAAGTCGATGACGACCGCGACGCTGGCATCGGGTCTGGCGGCCGGCGAGCCGACCTCGCTTGCCGGCATCGGCGTGGCCACGCAGCGTGACGGCACGCTCAAGGTCGATACCGCAACGCTCGGCACCGCATTGATCAATCATGGCGGCGCGATCGAGGCGATGTTCAAGAACGGCACCGGCCTTTCGGCAGCGTTGGGAGCGGTTTCGTCTTCCGCGTCGAGCCGGGATTACGGGCTGGGCGCCAGCGAGACGCGCTACAACGCGCAAAAGAGTGACCTGGCCGAGACCAAGGAGAAGGCGCTCGCCTCTGCCGAATCGATGCGGACGCGGATGACGCGTCAGTTCGCTTCGATGGATTCAGCGGTCGCCAGCTATAAATCGACCCAGGACTTCCTAACCAACCAGATTGCCGCGTGGAACAAGGATTCCTGATGCGTTACGCCACTGCCCTCGCTCGAGATCCTGCATCCACCTATCGCCAGATCGATGTGGCGGGCCGCACCAGCGGCGCCGATCCGCATGCTCTGGTCGATCTTCTGTACGCCGAGGGCATATCGGCGCTGCGTTCGGCGGCATGGGCGTTGGAAAAGGGTCAGGCGACCGTGAAGAGCGAGCGGATCGGACGCGCCACTGCGGTGCTGTTCGCACTCGAAGCCGGTCTGGATTTTGAAAAGGGCGGCCAGGTGTCGCGCACGCTAGCGACCTTCTATCACGGCCTGCGCCAGCAGATCCTCGGCGCGAGCCTTGGCCGCGATCCGGCGCCCTTGCGGAACGTCGCCGATTCACTCGAGGAAATCGCGGATGCCTGGTCGACGGTACGCTCCGCGTCCTAAGCCCCGCATTTACCATTTCGTGACGCGAACGAGATAACCTCGCGTCTATGGACCAGGCTCCTGCATCCTCTGGCAACGCCATGCGCCGCCGCGCGACGCGGACGATCCTTGCCGTGGACGATAGTCGCACTAATTTGAGCGTGCTCGCGCATCGACTTGGCAATCTCGGATATCTGGTCGTGCTCGCCGATAGCGGCGCACAGGCGCTTGAGCTGATCTCAGCGCGGGGCTTCGATCTGGTGCTGCTCGACAAAGTGATGCCCGAGCTTTCCGGCATTCACGTCCTCCAGGAAATTCGCAGCGCGCGCGATACTGCCGATCTGCCGGTGATCCTGCTGACCGCCCAGAATGAGCCGCTCGGCGCCGTCGATGCCTTCGCCGCTGGTGCTGACGATTATCTCGCGCGTCCGTTCGAATTCGAAGTATTGGCCGCGCGGATCGAGCGCGTCCTTGTCCGCGCAGACCGCTTCGAGGAACTCAAACGTTCAAATCTCGCGCTCGACGCGCGCATCGCCGCGCGTGCGATCGAATTGGGCGAAGTACGCAGCGAACTGGCCGTCGCCAAAGCCGAGCGTGCCCGGCTGAGCGCCTAACGCTCGAACCAATGCCGCGCGATGAAGTATGCAGCGACGGCAATTCCCAGCACCGCGCAGGTGCCGACAACCGCCCAGAATGCCCATTGTTCGTGCGCAAACGGGATGCCCGCCACGTTCATCCCGAGCAGTCCGGTGATGAAGGTCAACGGCAGGAACACCATCGCGACCACCGCGATAATCAGCGAGCGCTGGTCGATCTGCTCGGCGCGTAAGTCAGTGAGCGTTTCGTGGACCAGTGCGGCGCGCTCGCGGATGCTTTCCAATTCCTCGGCCATGCGTGCGGCACGGTCGGCAGCGGCATTGAGATGCAGGCGGTCGTCCTCGCCGAGCCAGCGGGCGCCCAGATTGGCGAGCTTTTCGAGCGCGGCACGCTGCGGTACGAGGAACCGCCGATAGCCGATTGCCTGCACGCGCGCCTGATTGACCAAACGGCGCAGTTCGAAGGCGCGGTTGGCCGCGATCCTCTCCTCGCAATCGTCGAGCGAATCCCCGAGATCGGCCACTACGGGGTCGAGCTCTTCGGTGATCGCCTGCGCCAGCGCCGCAATCAGATCGCCCGGATCGAGGATCGCACCCTTCCCGATCTCGGCCTCCACCGTCGGGATCGCATTCAGCTGCTTGCGCGTGACCGAAAAAACCCGCCCCTCCAGCGCATAGATCCGGATCGAGGCAAGCGGATCGGAAGCCGCCATCTCTTCCGACGAAAGCCCGCGCAGATTGATCACTGCGCCGGGGCCAACCGCATCGCAGCGCGGGCGCGTCTCGGCAGCGGTCAGCGCTTCAATGACATAAGGCGACAGCTTGGCTTCGCCGCCCAGCCATTCCTTGGCGTGCTCGTCGGTCACGGTGAGGTGGGTCCAGACCAGATCGGCCTTTCGCCCCAGCGCCTCTTTGAGCGCCACTTTCTCGGCCTTGCCGCTGCGTACGACGTAAGCGAAGCCGCTCATTCGGCCATCTCCAGATCGATCGTCAGGCCCGCACCTGGGTCCGCGGGTGCCGTTCCGCAAATTCGCGCGGCATCGGCGCGCGCACGATCGAGGATCGCGGGCGGGACGTTTGCGCGGTGATAGATGCGCTCGGCTGCCGCCAATGCCCGCGCCTGACGCAGCGTGAGATCGTCGGGATCGCGTGAGTTCAGCTTGAAGTGCATCAGCTGCGGTGCGGCACTGTCCTCGGCCAGCACGCGCGACACGACATCGCCTTCAAGGCTGTCGAGCGCTTTGCTGATCGCTCGGCGGCGGTCCGCCATATCGGGCCAGCGCGCCCGGATCGCAGGTCGCGCGGCGTGCAGACCGGTCGCCAGTGTGCCGAGACCAGCAGGCAGTACTGTCTCCAATTTCTGCCGCAACGCCGCCGCCAGCCCGGCCGACACACCACCCGTCCCCACCGCAACCAGCACAGGATCCCGGTCAATGATGGCAGGAAGCGTGAAATCGCACAGATCGGGCCGGTCTACGGTGTTGACCAGAACGCCTCGCCCGCGAAGCTCGGCCACCACGGCATCGGGCGCATCCAGCGCGACAATTGCCAGCGATGCGCCGCTATCGACAATCACCGCCCCGGCCCGCTCCAGCAACCGGCGCTTCGCCTCCGCTGTCTCGCCGTTGCCAATCAGGATCACCGGCCGCCCCTCCAGCCGCATAAATATCGGCAGGGCGGCCAAGCTCATTTGAGCCAGGCCGGCACTTGTTCTTCGCCCATGATCGCCTCGGCCGAGACGCGCTTGGCGACCACTTCGAACTTGTCGCCCGAGACCAGAACTTCGGGCACCAGCGGCCGGCTGTTGTACATGCTCGCCATTGTCGCGCCGTATGCGCCGGCTGAGTGGAGCACGAGCAAGTCGCCGCTCTCGACCCGGTCCATCTCGCGATTCTTGGTGAAAACGTCGCTGCTCTCGCAAACGGGGCCAGCGACACTGGCCGTGAAGGTCTCGCCGCGCGGCTTCACAGCCGACACATCATGATGCGCGTCATAAAGCGCAACGCGGGCAAGATCGTTCATCGCCGCATCGACAATCACATACGGATCACCGACACCGGGCTTTACCCACAGCACTTCGGTGAGCAGCATCCCGGCATTGGCGGCAATCGCGCGGCCGGGCTCGAACTGCAATTCAACGTCCCAGCCCTCGGTCACCCGCGCGACCATTTCGCCGAACTCATCCGGCGAAGGCATCACGTCGCCGGCCTTGTAGGGCACGCCCAGCCCGCCGCCGAGATCGACATGGGTGATCATATGGCCTGCCGCGCGCAGCTCTGCGACCAATTCGCCGACACGCGTGAACGCGGCCTCAAGCGGAGCAAGGCTGCTCAGCTGGCTGCCGATATGCACCGCGACACCGCGCAGGTTGAGGCCCTCCAACGGCGCCAGCCGGTCGAAGATGGCCAGTGCCTGATCTATAGGAAGGCCGAACTTGTTTTCCTTCTTGCCGGTTGAGATCTTGTCGTGCGTACCCGCATCCACATCGGGGTTCACCCGCAGCACTGCGGGCGCACGAAGGCCTCTCGAGGCCGCGATCTGCGCCAGCACCACGCCTTCTTCTTCCAGCTCGAGATTGAACTGGCCAATCCCGGCATCAAGACCCTGCGCCAGCTCTGCGCGGGTCTTGCCCACTCCCGAGAACACGATGTCCTTGGCCGCGATCCCCGCCGCCATCGCGCGGGTCATCTCGCCGCCAGACACAACATCGGCACCAAAACCTTCATTGGCGAGCACGCGCAGCACCGCGAGATTGGGATTGGCTTTGACTGCGAATGCCACATGCGTGCGCGGGCCAGCCTTGGCGACGCCGGCCTTATAGACCTGCGCATGGCGCTGAAGCGTAGCGGTCGAATAGACGTAAACGGGGGTCCCGACGGCTTCGGCGATCACCGAAAGCGCCACGTTCTCGGCGTGCATCTCGCCACCGATCGATTCAAAATGATTCATGGAAGGAAACTTTGCGTCAGTTGGGAGGCGGCAGGTCGAAATCGTCGCTGCGCCGTTTGTCCGAGCTCTCGATTAGATCGTCGCTGCGGGCGGGGCGGGTCTGCACGGGCGGTTTGAGCAGATCGTCGGGGCTTGGCGTGGCCGCCGCACCATAAGGCGCGAGCGGCAGTGCGGCGCCCTGCACCGGTTTGAGTTCCTCGCGCGCGCCGCAGCTCGCCAACGTGAGAGCGGCCAGCCCGTAAATCGCCAATCGCTTCATCACGCTTCCTCCTCGCGAGCCTGTCGGCCCGCCTTCACCGCTTCGCGCACCCGCACTGGCGCAGTGCCGCCAAAACTCGTCCGGCTCGATACCGATGCATCGACACTCAGAACGTCGTACACCCGCGCATCGATCCTGTCGTCGATTTGCTTCAGCGCTTCGATGCCGAGTTGATCGAGTCGTATGCCCTGAGACTCTGCCGCCGCCACGGCCCGCCCGGTGATATGATGCGCCTCGCGGAACGGCACGCCCGCTTCGCGCACCAGCCAGTCGGCCAGGTCTGTCGCGGTAGAGAACCCCGTCTCTGCGGCGGCGCGCATCCGCTCCAGGCGGAAGGTCGCGCTTTCCACCATACCGGTCATTGCAGCGATGCTGAGTCCCAACAGGTCATGCGCCTCGAAAACCGGCGGCTTATCGTCCTGCATATCCTTCGAATATGCGAGCGGCAGGCCCTTCATCGTGATCATCAGGCTGACCAGGCTGCCAACGATCCGCCCCGAATGCCCGCGCACCAGTTCGGCGGCGTCGGGATTGCGCTTCTGCGGCATGATCGAAGAGCCGGTCGACCATTGATCGCTCAAGGACACGAAACCGAAAGGCTGGCTCGCCCAGATCACAAACTCCTCGGCCAATCGGCTGAGGTGCAGCGCAGTCTGCGCGGCGCAAGTGAGATATTCGATCGCGAAGTCGCGGTCGGATACCGAATCGAGCGAATTGCGCGTCGGCCCGTCGAAGCCGAGTGCCGATGCCGTCGCATCGCGATCGAGGTTGAATCCGGTCCCGGCAAGTGCCGCCGAACCCAGCGGGCACAGATTCATCCGCACCCGCGCATCGCGAAGCCGGGCACGATCGCGCGCGAACATCTCGAAATAGGCCATCAGATGATGCCCCAAGGTCACCGGCTGCGCGACCTGAAGGTGCGTGAAACCGGGCATCACGCTCTCGGCATGTTCTTCGGCACGGGCCAGCAATGCGTCCTGCAAACCGCCCAGTGCCGCTTCAGCCTGATCGATCGCATCGCGCACCCACAAACGGAAGTCGGTTGCGACCTGATCGTTGCGCGAGCGCGCAGTGTGCAGCCGTCCCGCGCTCGGCCCGATCCCGTCGGCAAGCCGCGCTTCGGCGAGCATATGAATGTCTTCCAATGCCAGATCGTCGGGCACGCCATCGGCTTCGAACTGCGCCGCCACATCGGTCAAACCAGCGGAGATCCGCGCCGCGTCTTCAGCCGGAATGATGCCCTGCTTGCCCAGCATCGCGACATGCGCTTGCGAACCCGCCAGATCCTGCCGCCACATCCGCTTGTCGAAGGGGATAGAGGCGTTTATCTCACGCATCACTGCAGAGGGCCCTTCAGCGAAGCGCCCACCCCACATCGTATTGGAGCCGTCCTTGCGCTCAACTATCGCGCTTCTCCTGTTCGCAGCACTGGCAATCGGCGGCTGCGATAGGCAATCCACGGCGTCGCAGCAAGCAGAGGAAAGCTTGCCCGCCGCCAACGCGGCCGAAACCGCCGATAAGGGCCAGCTCGACCGCGGTCATAAGGGCGAAGCCGCGCCCGATCTTCCCTTCGTGGATTCGCTCGGCAACAAGCGCACGGTCGCTGATTACGCAGGCAAACCGGTGCTGGTAAACCTCTGGGCCACCTGGTGCGCGCCCTGCGTCAAGGAAATGCCCACGCTCGATGCGCTGGCGGTGGCAAAGGGCGATGCGCTCCACGTCATTACGATCAGCCAGGATCTGAAGGGCGCAGAACTGGTCACGCCCTTCTTCGAAAAAGCGAAGTTCAAGAAGATCCAGCCCTGGCTCGACACCGACATCGCCTGGAGCATGACGTTGGGCGCGAATTTGCCCGCAACGATCCTCTACGATTCGGCGGGCAAGGAAGTCTGGCGCCTATCGGGCGGGATGGACTGGATGGGCGCCAAGGCGGCAGCGCTGATTGCGGAGGCGAAATAAGCCTGCTGGATGCCCCGTGAGGATTCGAACCTCAATAGACGGAGTCAGAGTCCGTAGTCTTACCGTTAGACGACGGGGCATCGGCCAAGCGCTCTGGGCGCCGCTGGCAGGCCGCGCGAGATAGGGCGGGGTTCCGGTCGTGTCAACGTGGCTTTCGGGCGCATCCTTGCCGCAGCCCTGAGTCTTCGCTACCGCTGAGGGCAGGCATGGGACGGCCCGCTGCGGGCCGCGACCCAAACAGAACATGAGTGAGTGACATAAGATGGGGGATGGCTCCGCCACTATACCCCGCGGCCCAGGGTCCGATTCGGGAACATTGACGCCGCCACAGGACCGCCAGTCGCGCCCGCGCTGGCCGGAATCGCGCCATTATGCCGCGCTCGATCTGGGCACCAATAATTGCCGGCTGCTGATTGCCCGCCCCCAGGGCGGAGGGTTTGCGGTGGTCGATGCCTTTTCACGAATTGTGCGGCTGGGCGAGGGGCTGGCAACAACCGGCCAGCTTTCCGACGCCGCAATCGAGCGCACGCTCGCCGCGCTCAAGGTTTGCGCGGAGAAGCTCAAGCGCCGCAACGTGACGCTGGCACGATCGGTGGCTACCGAAGCGTGCCGTCAGGCATCGAACGGCGCCGAGTTCATCGAGCGCGTCTATCGCGAGACCGGCATCGCGCTAGACATCATCACTGCCGAAGAGGAAGCGCGCCTTGCCGTTCTGGGCTGCCATGCCTTGCTTGAGCCCGGGGATGGTCCGGCAATCGTCTTCGACATCGGCGGCGGATCGACCGAATTGGTTCTGGTCGATTCGCAAGTGCCGGTGCCACGCATCCTCGATTGGCACAGCGCGCCCTGGGGCGTGGTGTCGCTCACCGAAGCCGCGGGACAGGCCGGGCCCGGACCGCAGGGGCTGGCCGATCTCTATGCAGACATGCGCGCGGGGGTGAAGGCGAGCTTCGCACCCTTCGCCGACCGGCTGCAGCCCCCTGTGGGCACGCCGCGTCTGCTTGGCACCAGCGGCACCGTCACCACGCTCGCCAGCGTCCATCTCGGCCTCGCAGCCTATGACCGCTCCGTGGTCGATGGCCTGATCGTGCCGACCGAGGCGATGCGCGAAGTGAGCAGCCGACTTGCGGGCATGACGCTTGCGGAGCGCAGCCAGGTGCCATGCATCGGCAGCGAACGCGCCGATCTCGTGGTAGCAGGCTGCGCGATTCTTGAGACGATCCTCGATCTATGGCCCGCAGCGCGGTTGGGCATCGCCGACCGCGGCATCCGCGAGGGCATCCTCCGCCGACTGATGAATGGACGTATGTTATGAGCCGGGGTGGAGCACGCAGCCATACGCGGGTGAAGACGTCACGCGGGCGGACGCCACAATCGAATCGCTGGCTAGAACGCCAGCTCAACGATCCCTACGTCAAAAAGGCGAAGGCGGAGGGCTATCGCAGCCGCGCGGCGTATAAACTGACCGAGCTCGACGAGAAGTTCGGCTTCCTGAAGGGCACCAAGCGCGTCGTCGATCTGGGCCTTGCCCCCGGCGGCTGGAGCCAGGTGATTCGGCGCAAGGTGCCCAAGGCAGCGATCGTCGGCATTGATCTGTTGCCCGTCGATCCGATCGATGGCGTCACCATCTTACAGATGGATTTCATGGACGATAAGGCGCCCGCACTGTTGGTTGAAACTCTGGGCGGCGCGCCTGATCTGGTAATCTCGGACATGGCGGCGAACACCGTCGGCCATCCGCAGACCGATGCTTTGCGCACCATGGCCCTTGTCGAGCTGGCGCTCGATTTCGCGGTCACTCACCTCGAAAAGGGCGGCACGTTCGTCTCGAAAGTGTTCGCAGGGGGTGCCGATTCGGCGATGGTTGCCGAATTGAAGCGCAACTTCACCACGGTGAAGCACGCCAAGCCGCCGGCAAGCCGCAAGGGTTCGGTCGAATGGTTTGTCGTCGCCCAAGGCTTTAAGGGTCGCGCCGAAACGCCGACCGAATAGAAAAAGGCCCCGGAATCGCTTCCGGGGCCTTTTCTAATTCTGCGATTCTCCGGCCTTAGCCGTCGTAATCCGAACCCAGATTCTGGTTCCGTGGCGGCGCTGCTGCCGTCAGACGGAGCGCTTCGGCCGATGCCGAGAGGCTGCCGATTTCGTCCGGCGCTTCCTCGTCGTCGATCTGAACGCGCTGCATGCCCGAGATAACGGCTTCCTGCAGATGCGGAGGGCTCACAGTCTCTTCCGCGATCTCACGCAGGGCGACGACCGGGTTTTTATCACGGTCGCGATCGATCGTCAGCTCGGCACCGCCCGAGATCTGGCGGGCGCGCTGCGCTGCGAACAGCACCAGGTCGAAACGGTTGGGAATCTTGTCGACGCAATCTTCGACAGTGACGCGTGCCATACGCAATCCTTAGGATTAACAGTGTCCGGGAAAGGCGAGGCAAGTAGGTGCCGATGGCCTAATTGTCAAGGAAATGCGCCTTGTCGCAAGGGGCGAACCGAATCGCGGCGATGTGCGTTTGATGACGGACCTGAAACGAAAGGCCCTCATCCCTCATGCATGCGCTTGCCAACCTTGCCGATGCTCCGCACATGCATGGGGTGCCCGCGCCCGCAACTTTTACCGTCGACGGTAGCCGGCTGACGCTGCTCACCGAAGGCCCCGGCCGGATGGAGGCTCTGCTCCAGCTGATCAACACCGCCAAGCGATCGCTGCGCGTGCTCTATTATATCTATGTCGCCGATGAAGCGGGCGAAGCGGTGCGCGATGCGCTGATCGCTGCGGCGTGGCGCGGAGTCGAAGTTCATCTGATCATCGACGGGATGGGCAGCGAGCCGGCGCAGGGCCAAGGCTTTTTCGATCCGTTGCACGAGGCCGGCGTAGACGTCTGCCGCTTCGTGCCGCGCTGGGGGCGGCGATACCTGCTGCGCAACCATCAGAAGCTCGCGCTCGCCGATGAAGAGCGCGTGATCATCGGCGGTTTCAATATCGAGGACAGCTATTTCGGAACGCAGGCCGATGCCGCGTGGCGCGATCTCGGCCTGCTGGTCGAAGGGCCCGCTGCGGCGCGGCTGACCGGCTATTTCGACGCGCTCTCGCGCTGGGCAAAGCGGCCCAAGGCTTCGATGCGCAAGCTGGGCAGGACACTCAAAACCTGGAGCGAGCCCGATGGCGCGACGCGCTGGCTGCTTGGCGGCCCCATGCGACGGCTCTCGCCCTGGGCACGCGTGGTCAAGCGCGACATGGAGCAGGCGCAGACGATCGACCTGATCGCCGCCTATTTCGCGCCCAATCCTGCAATGCTCCGCCGCCTCGACAAGGCCGGCAAGCGTGGGGACGTCCGGCTTGTTTTGCCCTCCAAGCTCGATCACGGCGCCGCAATCTGGGCAGCGCGCTTCACCTATGCCGGGCTGCTGCGCAAACGCGTCCAGATCTATGAGTACCAGCCCACCAAATTACACACCAAGCTCTTCGTCATCGACGATGTCGTCCATATCGGCTCGGCAAATTTCGACATCCGATCCATGTTCCTCAATCTTGAGCTGATGCTGCGGATCGAGGATAAGGAATTCGCCGCTTATGTTCGCGCGTATGTCGATGGCGAGGTCGCGAATTCGGAGCGGATCACCGCCGAGGTTTATAAGGCGCGTACGGGGTTCTGGACCCGCATCAAGCAGGCCGGCGCGTATTTCGTAATGGCGGTGCTCGATTATAACGTCACCCGCCGGCTGAACTTCGGACCGCGCAGACGTAAATCCTGACTTAATGCAGGTTAGTCCGTTATTTACGAACGACTCGCAATTGGCACACAGTGAACAAGGTGCGCGTTCGGCCCCGGTAACATGGGAGAATTCAAATGGCTGACAAACCCGACGCTATTGCACTTCTGAAAGCCGATCACCGCAAGGTCGCAGAACTTTTCGAGCAGTTCGAAGGCGCAAGCGGCTCTGCGAGAAAACAGAAGATCGCCAACGAAATCTGCCTTGAACTTACGGTACACACCAGGATTGAAGAGGAAATCTTCTATCCCGCCTGCGAAGGCAAGATCGAGGAAGACCTGCTCAAGGAAGCCTATGTCGAACATGACGGCGCAAAGGTGCTCATCGCGGAGATCGAAGCCGGCAGCCCGGACGACGAATATTACGACGCCAAGGTAAAAGTGCTGTCCGAGCAGATCGAACACCATGTCGAAGAAGAGGAAAAGCGCATGGAGGGCATGTTCAGCCAGGCGCGGAAGGCCGGGCTCGATATGGACGCGTTGGGGGACCAGATGCGAGCTCGCAAGGAAGAGCTGACCGCCGACTATAAAGCGAACGGCCTGCCCAAACCCGAGACGACGACGCTAGAAGTCGCACACTGACCTGCTTGCCGTTTCCCGTGCCGCGCGGCATGGGAGACGGCCAAAGCGCAGGAGTTTGAGTGGCGATGAAGGACATGCTGGTAACGCTGATCGGCGGAGGCGGGTTTCTCGGCCGCTATGTCGCGCAGGAGTTGTTTGCAGCCGGCGCACGCGTTCGTGTGGTACAGCCGCGGCCGCGGGACGCCTGGTTCATCAAGACGCTCGGCGGGTTGGGCCAGACGCAGTTCGCGGCTGCTGATATCCGGAAGCCCGAGACTTTGGCCCGCGCGCTTCAGGGATCGGATGCCGTGGTCAATCTCGTCGGCGTGCTGGCGGGCGATTTCGAGGGCGTGCACGTCGATGGCGCGCGCAACGTCGCCGAAGCGGCGGCAGCGGCAGGCGCGACGACTCTCATCCACGTTTCCGCAATCGGCGCCGATCCTAACTCCGCCGCCGATTACGGCCGCACCAAGGGCGAAGGCGAGATTGCGGTCCGCAAGGCCTTCCCGGACGCTACCATCTTCCGCCCCTCGATCCTGTTCGGACGCGAGGATGCTTTCGTGAACCGCTTCGCCGGCATGATCGCCAACACGCCGGTCGCCGTGCCGGTGCTGCGCGCCGAGGCCAAGTTCCAGCCAGCCTATGTCGCCGATGTCGCACAGGCGATCGCACAGGCCATCATGGATCCGGCCGCACATGCCGGCCAGACCTATTCGCTGGGCGGACCGGACGTGATTTCGATGATCGATCTGTTCAAATGGATCGCCGGCACGATCCAGCGCGACGTGCCGTTTGTCGCGCTGCCCGATGCGATCGGTGGCGTCATACCGTTCCTGCCCTTCGCGCCGATCACGCGCGATCAATGGCGGATGCTCGGCACCGACAATGTCGTGCCCGCGGGCGAGCAGGGCTTCGCTGCTTTTGGCATCGTGCCGACGCCGCTGGCGACCGTCGCGCCGGCATGGATGGTGCGCTTTCGCAAGGCTGGCCGCTTCGGCAAGGCCCGTGCCGCAGCCTGAAACGCATTGGTCTGGGGTAATTAGGGGGCGTCACCAATGAGCGATTATCTCGTCGCGATCCTGCTCGGCATTGTTGAGGGGATCACTGAGTTCCTGCCGGTCTCCTCGACCGGGCATCTGATCCTCGCCACCGAACTGATGGGGTATGACGCAGCCAAATGGGCGGTGTTCAATATCGCGATCCAGCCCGGCGCGATCCTGGCCATCGTCGTACTCTATTGGCGCACGTTCCTCACCGTGACGCGGGGCTTGTTTCGGTGGGAGCCAAACTCGGTGAAGTTCGTGCGCAATTTGCTGATCGCCTTCATCCCGGCGGTCGCGCTGGGGCTGCTCCTGGCCGACCAGATCGACGCTTTGCTCGAAAATGCCGTGATCGTTGCCTGGGCGCTGATCGTCGGCGGTGTCGCGATCCTGATCGTCGAGCGCTTCGCCAAGACCGAGAATGTGTTCGGCATCGCCGGCGTTTCGCTCAGCCAGTCGGTAAAGATCGGCCTTGTGCAGTGTATCGCCATGATCCCGGGCGTCAGCCGTTCGGGTGCGACGATCATGGGCGCGATGGCATTCGGCATTGATCGGCGAACCGCGGCCGATTTCAGTTTCTTCCTCGCATTGCCCACGCTCTCGGGCGCGACAGTGCTCCAGCTTTACAAGCATCGCGACGCGATCACGGCGGACAGCATGGGGCTGATCGCAGTCGGGTTTGTCGTATCGTTCGTGGTTGCGTTGGCCGTGGTGAAGGCATTTCTGGCGGTGGTCACCAAGCACGGCTTTGCGCCCTTCGCCTGGTATCGAATCATCGCGGGTGGCGCGGCGCTCATCTGGCTAGGAATGCGATAAGGTCCGAAGCGGCCATAAATACTCCGATATTTTTGTAATTATCGTGCGCCTCCACGCATGAATCGATAATTAGGTCATAAATACTGCCTTTTATTTGCCGGTCACTCCGTATAGCGGGGCGATATGGCAGACGATCGCATGCTCAAATTTGTCGGCACGGGCCAGGCATACCCGTCCAAGCGCGCAGCTGAGCAGCGTGCCGAGGATTTCCGTGAGATCGCGGATCGCTTCGCTGTGCCCAGCGCCGAGGAACAGTCGGGGCGCTGTTCGCAATGCGGCGTGCCGTACTGCACGGTGCATTGTCCCTTGCACAATCACATCCCCGACTGGCTGCGGCTCACGGCGGAAGGCCGGTTGCGAGAAGCCTATGAGCTGTCGAACAGCACGTCGACCATGCCCGAGATTTGCGGCCGCATCTGCCCGCAGGACCGGTTGTGCGAAGGCAATTGCGTCATCGAATTCTCCGGCCACGGCGCCGTCACGATCGGATCGGTCGAAAAGTTCATCACCGATACGGCGTGGGAAGAAGGCTGGGTCGAGCCCGTGGTGGTCGGCCCTGCACGCGGACAATCGGTGGGCATCATCGGCGCAGGCCCCGCCGGCCTCGCCACCGCCGAATATATGCGCGGCTATGGCTATGACGTGCACGTCTATGATCGCCACGATCGCGCGGGCGGACTGCTGACCTATGGCATCCCCGGGTTCAAACTGGAGAAGTACGTCGTCATGCGCCGCGTCGAGCGGCTCAAGGAAGCGGGCATCGTCTTCCACCAGAGCTTCGAAGTTGGCCGCGACGCCAGCCTCGACGAGCTGCGCGCCAGGCACGACACCATCCTGATCGTCACCGGCGTTTATAAAGCGCGCGGGATCAAGGCCCCCGGTGTTGGCGCATCGGGCGTGGTCGAAGCGCTCGATTACCTCACTGCATCGAACCGCAAGGGCTTTGGCGACGCCGTCCCCGAGTTCGACGATGGCAGCCTGGATGCCGCCGGCAAGAATGTTGTCGTCATCGGCGGCGGCGACACTGCGATGGATTGCGTGCGCACGGCTGTTCGTCAGGGCGCGACTTCGGTGAAGTGCCTGTATCGCCGCGACCGCGCCAACATGCCCGGTTCGCAGCGCGAAACCGCCAATGCCGAGGAAGAAGGCGTCGAGTTCGTCTGGCTCTCCGCTCCGGAGGCGTTCGATGGCGGCGAGAAGGTGACGGGGGTGAAGGCAGCCAAGATGCGCCTCGGCGCGCCCGACGCCAGCGGTCGCCGCTCGCCCGAGCTCGATCCCGGCGCGGAGTTCCAGCTTCCCGCCGATCTCGTCATCAAGGCGCTCGGCTTCGAAGCCGAAGACCTGCCGACTCTCTTCGGCGCGCCCGAACTGGGCGTCACCCGCTGGGGCACGGTCCGCGCCGATGGCAAGACGATGATGACCAGCCTCGACGGCGTCTTCGCTGCTGGCGACATCGTGCGCGGTGCGAGCCTCGTGGTCTGGGCGATCCGCGATGGCCGCGATGTGGCGGTCCACATGCATGCATGGATGAAGGCGCGCGCAACCGCGGCCGCCGAAGCCGCATGAGGACGCTCCTCGCCGCCGTCGCGCTATCCGCCGCGCCGCTGGTGGCGAGTCACGCCATGGCCGCGCCTGTCAGCGCTGCGCCGTCCAAGCCGCTCGACCGACTCGTTGCGTTGCTGACGCCCGAGGATGCGTTGCTCAAGATCGGCGAAAAGGCATTCGACAACGGCATCCGCCGCGAAATCGCGGCCGATCCCGAACTCAAGGCGATACAGGCGAAGCATCGGGGCCTGACGCAGTTCGTCGCCGTCCAACTACGCCCCGCTTTCGTGAAAATGATGAAGAAGGAGCTTCCGTCGCTCCGCCGCGAAATTCGCACCGTTGCAGCCGATGGCCTCACCGCATCCGAAGTCGCCGAATCGCTCAGCTTCTTCTCGAGTCCCACTGGCGCCAAGCTGCGCACGCAGGTCTATGCGACGATGGCGGAGAAACCCGATATGTCGCCGGACCAGATCCAGTCCGCTGTGATGAGCAAGGTGATGGCGAGTATGAAGGTCGGCGATTATCCGCCGCTGATCGCGTTCGGCGCCAGCTCCGCTGCGAGCAAGATGAAGACGATCAACCCCCAGATTGCCGCCGCCAGCAAGGTATGGTCCGAGAAGCTGCTCGCCAAATATAGCAAGCGGATGCGGGGCCTGGCTGCGTCCGCCGCCAAACGTTACCTGAAGGGCAAGAAGTGATACGTACGATATTCGCCGCCGCGCTGGCCTGCGCGATTCCGTTTGCCGCACAAGCACAGGATGCGCCCAAGCTGATTGCGACCCGCGCCCTGCCCGATCCCGCGCGGCTCGAAATTGCCAGGCACATCGCCGATCGCCTGCTTCCGCCCGGCGCCTTTGTTGAAATGATGCGCACCACGATGGATAAGATGTCGGGCGGCGTGATGGATCAGATGATGAGCCAGATGTCGCTAGCCGATATCGCCAAGGCCGCCGGGGCGAGCGAAGACAAGGTCGCTCGCATGGGAACCGTAAATCTCAAGCAGGTCATGGTGATCGTCGATCCCGCTTTCGAGGAGCGCAGCCGGATCACCATGAACGTGATGGCAGACGAGATGGTCGTGCTGATGACCGATCTCGAGCCCGAATATCGCTCCGGCATCGCCGAGGCGCTCGCCACACGCTTCACGCTGGCGCAATTGCAGGAGCTCGATCGCTTCTTCGCAACGCCCACCGGCAGTGCTTATGCCAGCCAATCCCTCACGCTCTATACCGATCCGGCGATGATGCGGCGGATGGACACGCTCATGCCGCGCATCATGAAGGCGATGCCGGGGATCATGCAAAAGACGATAGCGGCCACGGCCCATCTGCCCAAGCAGGGCGATTTCAAGACGATGTCGAAAGAGCAGATAGCCCGGCTTTCGGCGCTGCTCGGTGCCGGGGAAGACAGCAAGTGACGAACGAATCCGAACGCGCCCGCCTCGCCGTTGAAGGCATGTATCGCCCTGAATTCGAAGGCGACGCTTGTGGCGTGGGTATGGTTGCCGCCACCGATGGCAAGCCGTCGCGCCGCGTCGTCCAATCCGCGATCGATGCGCTGAAGGCTGTGTGGCATCGCGGCGCAGTCGATGCCGATGGCAAGACCGGCGATGGCGCTGGCCTCCACGTCGATCTCCCCGCGCGCTTCTTCGATGATGCGATTGCAGCGGGCGGCCACCGCGTGCTGCCGAACCGGCTTGCGGTCGGCATGATCTTCCTGCCGCGCACCGATCTGGGGGCGCAGGAGGCGTGCCGCACGATCGTCGAGAGCGAGATCATCGAGGCGGGCTATACGATTTATGGCTGGCGCCAGGTGCCGGTCGACGTGTCGGTGATCGGCATGAAGGCGCAGGCGACGCGCCCTGAGATCGAGCAGATCATGATCGCCGGGCCGCTATCCGATGCGGTCGACGCCGCCGAGTTTGAGAAGAACCTCTATCTGGTCCGCCGCCGGATCGAGAAGCGCGTGATCGCCGAGCAGGTACAGGGCTTTTACATCTGCTCGCTCAGCTGCCGCTCGATCATCTATAAGGGCCTGTTCCTCGCCGAGAGCCTGAGCGACTTCTATCCGGACCTCAAGGACGAGCGCTTCACCAGCCGGGTCGCGATCTTTCACCAGCGTTATTCGACCAACACATTTCCGCAATGGTGGCTGGCGCAGCCGTTCCGCTGCCTCGCCCATAATGGCGAGATCAACACGATCCGCGGCAACAAGAACTGGATGCTAAGCCACGAGATCAAGATGGCCAGCCTCGCGTTCGGCGAGCAGAGCGAAGACATCAAGCCGGTGATCCCCGCTGGCGCATCCGACACGGCGGCACTGGACGCGGTGTTTGAGGCGATCTGCCGTTCGGGCCGCGATGCGCCGACCGCAAAGCTGATGCTGGTGCCGGAAGCCTGGTCCGATGAGGACACGCCGCCCAATCATCTGGCGATGTACAAATATCTCGCTTCCGTCATGGAGCCGTGGGATGGCCCGGCCGCGCTCGCGATGACCGATGGCCGCTGGGCTGTTGCGGGCGTCGACCGCAATGCGCTGCGCCCGCTTCGCTACACCCAGACTTCGGATGGCCTGCTCATCGTCGGCTCCGAGACGGGCATGGTCCAGATCCCCGAAACCAATGTGGTCGCCAAGGGCCGGATGGGGCCGGGCCAGATGATCGCGGTCGATCTCGATTCCGGCGTGCTGCTCGAAGATCGCGCGATCAAGGACCGCATCTCGGGCGAGGCGGACTATGCCGGGATGATCGGCCAGTTCATCAAGATCGAGGATCTGGAGGCGCCCAAGACCGAGGCTTTGCGCTTCGACCGCGCCGAACTGACCCGCCGTCAGGTCGCTGCCGGCCAGACGCTGGAAGATATGGAGCTGATCCTGTCTCCAATGGTCGAGACCGCGAAGGAAGCGATCGGATCGATGGGCGACGATACGCCGCTCGCGGTGATCAGCGACAAGCCTCGCCTGATCAGCCAGTTCTTCCGCCAGAATTTCAGCCAGGTGACCAACCCGCCGATCGATTCGCTCCGCGAACGCCAGGTGATGACCCTGCGCACGCGCTTCGGAAATCTGGCCAACATCCTCGATACCGAGGGTGGCGGCTCCAAGGTGCTGGTGCTCGAAAGCCCGGTGCTGACCAACAGCGATTGGGACCGGTTGCGCACCCATTTCGGCAGCCAATCGGCGGAGATCGACTGCACGTTCGACACGGGCGGCGATGCGGATACGCTGCGCGCCGCGATCACCCGCATCCGCTATGAAGCCGAGCAAGCGGTGCGCGCGGGCTGCACCGAATTATTCCTGACCGACGAGCATCAGGGGCCGACCAAGATCGCCATCGCGGGCGTGCTGGCGGCAGCGGCGGTGCACACGCATCTCGTCCGTCGCGGACTGCGCTCTTATGCCAGCGTCAACATCCGTAGCGGCGAATGCCTCGACACGCATTATTACGCGGTGCTGATCGGCGTCGGCGCGACCACGGTGAACGCTTATCTCGCCGAAGCCGCGATTGCGGATCGCCAGGGTCGCGGGCTGTTCGGCGATCTGTCGCTCGCGGATTGTCTCAAGCGCCACCGCAAGGCGATCGACGAGGGCCTGCTCAAGATCCTCTCCAAGATGGGGATCGCGGTGATCTCGTCGTATCGCGGCGGCTATAATTTCGAAGCCGTGGGCCTCAGCCGGGCACTCGTCCACGATCTCTTCCCGGGCATGCCGGCGAAGATTTCGGGCGAAGGCTATGCCTCGCTGCATCTGAACGCCGTGATGCGCCACGATGCCGCGCACGATACCGGCGTCGCCACGCTGCCGATCGGCGGCTTTTATCGCCAGCGTTTCGGCGGTGAGGTCCATGCCTATTCGGCGCAGCTAATGCATCTGCTGCAAACTGCGGTGCAGACCGACAGCTATTCCAACTATCTAGCTTTCTCGCGCGGCGTTCGCGATCTGCCGCCGGTCTATCTGCGCGATCTGCTCGAATTCAACTTCCCGAACGAAGGCATGCCGATCGATCAGGTCGAGGCGATCACCGAGATCCGCAAGCGCTTCGTCACCCCTGGAATGTCGCTCGGCGCGCTTAGCAAGGAAGCGCATGAGACGCTGTCGATCGCGATGAACCGCATCGGCGCAAAGGCCGTGTCGGGCGAAGGCGGCGAGGATAGCGAGCGCTACACCCCGCGCGACAATGGCGACAACGCGAACTCTGTCATCAAGCAGATCGCGTCAGGCCGCTTCGGCGTGACCGCGGAATATCTGAACGCGTGCGACGAGATCGAGATCAAGGTGGCGCAGGGTGCCAAGCCCGGCGAGGGCGGCCAGCTGCCCGGCTTCAAGGTCACCGAATTCATCGCAAAGTTGCGCCACGCAACTCCGGGGGTGACGCTTATCTCGCCGCCGCCGCACCACGATATCTATTCGATCGAGGATCTGGCGCAGCTCATCTACGATCTCAAGATGATCAACCCGCGCGCTCGCGTGTGCGTGAAACTGGTCAGCTCGGCGGGCATCGGCACCGTCGCGGCGGGAGTGGCGAAGGCGCATGCCGACGTCATCCTGATCGCCGGCCATGTTGGCGGCACCGGCGCTTCGCCGCAGACCAGCGTGAAATATGCCGGCACGCCGTGGGAAATGGGGCTCAGCGAGGTCAACCAGACGCTGACCCTCAACGGCCTGCGCGGTCGCGTGAAGCTGCGCACCGATGGCGGGCTCAAGACTGGGCGTGACATCGTCATCGCGGCGATCCTGGGGGCCGAGGAGTTCGGCATCGGCACGCTGTCGTTGGTGGCGATGGGCTGCATCATGGTCCGCCAATGCCATTCGAACACCTGCCCCGTCGGCGTCTGCACGCAGGACGAGAAGCTGCGCGCGAAGTTCGTGGGCACGCCCGAGAAGGTCATCAATCTGATGACTTTCATCGCCGAGGAGGTCCGCGAGATCCTGGCCAAGCTCGGCTTCTCCAGCCTCGACGACATTATCGGCCGCACCGAATTGCTCCGCCAGGTCAGCCGCGGTGCCGAGCATCTCGACGATCTCGATCTCAATCCGATCCTTGCGAAGGTCGATGCAACCGATGCCGAGCGCCGCTTCAGCCTCTCCACCTTCCGCAACGAAGTGCCGGACAGCCTCGACGCGCAGATGATCAAGGATGCCGCAGCAGTATTCTCGCGCGGTGAAAAGATGCAGCTGACCTACACGGTGCGGAACACGCACCGCGCGGTCGGCACGCGATTGTCCTCCGAGGTCACCCGCAAGTTTGGCATGTCGTCGCTTGCCGACGGCCACATCCATGTCCGCCTGCGCGGCTCGGCGGGCCAGTCGCTCGGGGCGTTCCTGTGCAAGGGCATCACGCTGGAAGTGTTTGGTGACTCCAACGATTATGTCGGCAAGGGACTTTCCGGGGGCATTATCGTGGTGCGCCCGATGGTCAGTTCGCCGATCGAATCGTGGAAGAACACGATCATCGGCAACACCGTGCTGTACGGCGCGACATCTGGCCGCTTGTTCGCAGCGGGCCAGGCTGGCGAGCGCTTCGCCGTTCGCAATTCGGGCGCCGAAGTGGTGGTCGAGGGCTGCGGCGCGAATGGCTGCGAATACATGACCAACGGCACCGCCGTGGTGCTGGGCGAAGTCGGATCGAACTTCGGCGCGGGCATGACCGGCGGCATGGCCTTTGTCTATGATGAGGAAGCGTCGTTCGAATCGCGCGCCAATCCCGAAAGCATCGTCTGGCAACGGCTGGCTTCGGCGCATTGGGAGGGCAAGCTCCGCGATCTCGTCGAAGCGCATGCCGAGACTACCGACAGCAAATGGTCACGCGGGCTGCTTGAGGATTGGGATCGCTCGCTGGGCCATTTCTGGCAGGTCATTCCCCGCGAAATGCTCACCCGACTTGCGTATCCACTAGAAGAACCGGTCGCGGTAGCAGCCGAGTAAGTCATCCACTCTTCCCTGCGGGTGCGGTGCTGGCTAAGGAGCCGGCTCCGACGCACCGCAGGGCAAGGACGCGCTTCCCATGAAACTGATCGCTGGCAATTCGAACCTTCCGCTCGCCACCGCGATCGCTGCCTATCTCGAGATTCCGCTCACCAAGGCCAATGTGCGCCGCTTCGCCGATGAGGAAATCTTCGTCGAAGTGCTCGAGAATGTCCGCGGCGAGGATGTTTTCATCGTCCAGTCCACCAGCTTCCCGGTCAACGACAACCTGATGGAATTGCTGATCATGACCGACGCGCTGAAGCGGGCATCGGCCAAGCGGATCACTGCGGTGCTCCCCTATTTCGGCTATGCCCGGCAGGATCGGAAACCCGGCCCGCGCACGCCGATTTCCGCCAAGCTCGTCGCCAATCTGGTGACCGTGGCGGGTGCGGACCGCGTACTCTCGGTCGATCTTCACGCCGGGCAGATCCAGGGCTTTTTCGATATCCCGACCGACAATCTCTGGGGCGCCCCGGTGATGTCCGCCGATATCCGCAGCCGCTTTCCGGGCAAGCAATGGATGGTCGTCTCGCCTGACGTGGGCGGCGTGGTCCGTGCGCGCAGCCTGGCCAAGCGGCTCGACAATGCGCCGCTGGCAATTGTTGACAAGCGCCGCGAGAAAGCGGGCGAATCCGAAGTGATGAACATCATCGGCGAAGTGCAGGGGCGCTTCTGCATCCTGATCGACGATATCGTCGATTCGGCGGGCACGCTGTGCAACGCCGCCGCCGCGCTCAAGGCGGCCGGCGCCGAGGATGTCGTGGCGTATTGCACCCATGGCGTGCTTTCGGGCGGGGCCGTTGCGCGTGTCGACGGGTCGGAGCTGGCCGAATTGGTGATCACCGATTCGATCGGCAACCACGCCGTGATCGCCGAGAGCGAGAAGATCCGCCATCTGACCATCGCGCCTTTGCTGGCCGAAGCGATCCGGCGGATCGCAGACGAGACTTCGGTGTCTTCGCTGTTCGACTGAGCCGCCAAAAGTTACACGAGGTTTACACTATCGCGTCCCAGACCAGCTTGATGCCGACCAGGATCATCAGCCAGTAGATCGCGGTGTAGAAGCGCTCGGCCGAGACGCGGCGAACCAGCCAAACCCCTGCAATCGTTGACAGAATTGCCACCGGCATCAACGCGGCGGCCAGGATCAGATTGTCTCGCGTGAACTGGCCCAGCGCCAGATAGGCCGGCACCTTGATCCAATTGACCGCAGCAAAGAAGATTGCCGTGGTCCCGACCAATATGTCACGCGGCAAGCGGCGGGGCAGCACCCACATCTGGAATGGCGGGCCGCCGGCATGCGCGATCTGGCTGGTAAAGCCGGCGGCGACGCCTGCGATGCTCCCTACCCAGCCGGGTGAGCTTTTGCTCGCTGGCAGAGCATGGCGCTCGACCCCCAGCCGGTAGCCGCCGAACAGGATCGAGATCGCGCCTACTGCAGCCATCACTGCATCGGGCGATACCGATGCCGCGAAGACATAGCCCAGCACGATGCCAATCGCTGCGCCGGGCAGCATCCAGACCAGCACGAACCAATCGATCGAGCGCCGGAATGCCCAGACCCCGACCACATCCTGCGCAATCAGCAACGGCAGCATGATCGCCGCCGCGCGCACCGGATCGGTCACCAAGGCCAATATCGGCAGCGACAGCGCACCCATGCCGGCAAACCCGCCCTTTGAGAGCCCGAGAAGGATCACGGCGGGGATCGCGAGCGCCCAGAAATGCCAGTCAGCGAGCATTCCGTTTCGCTAGCGGGTTTGCGTGCGCCGCCAAAGCGCCTAATCGGCAGGAATGGCCGAAGATCGCACCGGACAGACCGTCGTGATGTTCATTTCGCAGCGCACCGGCGTGGATGCGGAGGGCTATTCGGTCGCCGCCGCACGAATGGACGCGCTTGCCGCCGAACAGCCGGGCTATTGCGGGGTGGATCACGTATCAGACGGATCGCTGGGCATCACGCTCAGCTATTGGGCCGATGAGGCCAACGCAATCGCCTGGCGCCAGCACCCCGAACATGCCGACACGCGCGAGGCCGGGCGCGGGCGCTGGTATGCATGGTATATGCTCCATGTCGCCGAAATCGGTCGCAGCTATGCATGGACCCGCCCGTGAAAATTGGTGCCGTGAAGATCGGTGGCGACCCCACTTTCGCACTGCTGTTCACCGTGATGCTGGTCGTCGCGGCCGGAAACACCGCGCTGCAATCGGTGCTGCCTGCATTGGGCCGCTCGCTGGGCGTGGCGGACAGCGCGGTGGCTGCCGTATTCTCGGTCTCCGCGCTTTTATGGGTGGTCGCCGCACCATTCTGGGCCAATCGTTCGGACCGCCACGGGCGGCGCGCAATGGTGCTGCTCGGCGTGGCGGGGTTTACCGTTTCGCTGTTCCTGTGCGGCGTCTTCCTGGCACTCGGGATCAACGGCGTGCTGGCGCCGCTCGCCACCTTCATCGCCTTCATCGTCGCACGGATGATCTATGGCGGATTGGGATCGGCCGCGCCGCCGGCGGTGCAGGCCTTGGTTGCGGGACGGACGACGCGCGAGGAGCGCACCAAGGCGCTGACGCTGGTTGCATCGGCCTTCGGCCTCGGCACCATCCTCGGCCCCGCGATCGCGCCCTATCTGGTGCTGGGCCATCTGTGGGAAGGTGGCCCGCTGATCGGATTGGCAGGCCCGGCCTTTTTTGCCGCGGCAATCGGAGCGGCATTGTGGATCGCCGTCGCCCGCCTGCTGCCGCGCGACGAAGGCGGCGCTTATGGTGCCGCCGCGAGCTATCCCTCCATCGGCGGGCAAGGCACGGGCGCGACCATCACCGCAGCCATGGCCGAGCGAAGCGAGCCAATAGGGTTTTTCGACCGGCGCATTCGGGCCTGGATCATCGCCGGTTTGGTCATCGGCCATGCGCAAGCGATGACCGGGCAGGCTATCGGCTTCCTCGTGATCGACCGCCTTGGCGTCACGCCTCTCGAAGCGCTCCAGCCCACCGGGCTAGTGCTGATGATGGGCGCGATCTCCGCACTGCTCGCCCAATGGGGGATGATCCCGTTGCTCGATCTGAAGCCCCGTGCGCTGATCCTCTCGGGCGCCGCGCTCGGCGCTGCCGGTTGCGTCGCGGTGGGAACGGCAAACTCGCTTTACGGAATAGCGCTGGGCTATGCGCTCACCTCGCTCGGCATGGGCCTTGCGCGGCCGGGCTTCACCGCGGGCTCTTCGCTCGCAGTGGGGCCGGAGGCGCAAGGATCGGTCGCGGGCAAGGTTACCTCGATCAACGGCGCCGCGTTCGTGCTCGGTCCGTCGATCGGGGTGGGGCTGTACGAATTGTGGCGGCCGCTGCCCTATCTCGCGGCCGCCGCAGGACTTGTCTGTCTGCTCGTCTATGCCTTTGTCACTCTGCGCCCTTCGGGCCCCGGCCCTGAAGCATCCCCGGCGCAATGAAGCCGAGCGGCTGGATCGACGATGCCTGCTGCTTCAACTTGCCCAGCATCGCTTCATATTCGGCTTCCATCTCCGGCGTGACCGTGGCGCGCGAATCGGTGAGCGCTTCCTCGAAATTGGCCATGTCGACAGTCTTGGCCTTGAGCGATTTGCGCAACGCGATCAGGCCGGCACGACGCACCACATCCTCCAGATCGGCGCCGGTATAACGCTCGGTCTTGGCAGCGATCGCCGCCAGATCGACATCCTTGTCGAGCGGCATCTTCTCCGTCTGGATCCTCAGGATACGCTCGCGGCCCGGCGCATCGGGCACCCCGACATAGATCAGTTCGTCGAAGCGGCCCGGACGCAGCAACGCCGGATCGATCAGGTTCGGGCGATTGGTTGCCCCGATCACCACCACCGATTGCAGCTCTTCCAGCCCATCCATCTCGGCAAGGATCGTGTTGACCACGCGTTCGGTCGCCTGCGGCTCGCCCATGCCACCGCCACGCGCGGGAACCAGCGAATCCAGTTCGTCGATAAAGATCACGCACGGTGCCACTTGCCGGGCACGCGCGAATAGCCGGGCGATCTGCTGCTCGCTCTCGCCATACCATTTGCTCAGCAGGTCGCTCGATTTGGTGGCGATGAAATTCGCCTCGGCTTCGCGCGCAACAGCCTTGGCGAGCAGGGTCTTGCCGGTGCCGGGCGGGCCATAGAGCAGGAAGCCCTTGGCCGGGCGGATGCCCAAGCGGCGAAACGCATCGGGATCCTTGAGCGGCAGCTCTACGCCTTCCTTCAAGCGCATCTGGGCGTCGTCGAGACCGCCGACATCTTCCCAGCGGACGCGCGGCGCTTCGACCATGACTTCGCGCATTGCGGAAGGCTGGACGCGCTTGAGCGCATCGAGGAAATCCTCGCGCGTGACCGATAGCGTATCGAGCACTTCAGGCGGGATCGTGTGATCCTCCAGATTGAGCCTGGGCATCAGCCGCCGCACCGCCTCGATCGCCGCTTCGCGGGTGAGCGCGGCCAGATCGGCGCCGACAAAGCCATATGTGGTGCGCGCGAGTTCGCCCAGATCAACGCGGTCGCCCAAGGGCATACCACGCGTATGGATGCCCAGAATCTCGCGGCGGCCACGCTCATCCGGCACGCCGATAACGATCTCGCGATCGAAGCGCCCCGGACGGCGCAACGCTTCGTCGATTGCGTCAGGCCGATTGGTGGCGGCGATCACCACGATATTGGCGCGTGCCTCCAGCCCGTCCATCAACGTCAGCAATTGCGCGACGAGACGCTTTTCGGCCTCGCCCGACACCTGGCCACGCTTGGGGGCGATCGAATCGATCTCGTCGATGAACACGATCGACGGCGCTGATTTGGCCGCTTCCTCGAACACCGAACGCAGCCGCGACTCGGACTCGCCATAGGCCGAGCCCATGATCTCCGGCCCGTTGATCAGATGGAAGGTCGCATCGCTCTCATTCGCCACCGCGCGGGCGAGCCGCGTCTTGCCGGTGCCGGGTGGCCCATGGAGCAACACGCCCTTGGGCGGATCGACGCCGAGGCGCTGGAAAAGCTCCGGATAGCGCAGCGGCAGTTCAACCATCTCGCGCAACTGATCGATCGTCGCGGCCATGCCGCCGATATCGTCATAGGTAACGTCCGCGCGGCGCGCATCGCCTGCTTCCTCATATTCGGGGCGCAGCTCGATTTCGGTATTCTCGTCGATATGGACGATGCCCTTGGGCGTCGCCGAAATCACCGCGAGGCGGATTTCCTGCAGCGCATAGGCCGGCGCGCGGAGGTGCTGGGCGACGTGCGGAGGCATATCGTCCATCCGCTGCTGGCCGGCAGTGGCGACAACATCGCCCTGCGCGAGCGGACGCCCGTAAAAGGTGCGCTTGAGTGCCATCGCCGAGCCCTGAAGCCGCAGATTCTGCTGAGCGGGAGCAAAGACTACGCGAGTCGCGGGCTTCGACACGACTTTACGCACTTCGACGAAATCACCCGCACCGATCCCGGCATTGGCGCGCTGAAGGCCGTCGATTCGTAGAATCTCCAGGCCCTCATCCTCGCTATAGGGCAAAACCGCGCGCGCTGGCGTGCTGCGCTTGCCGACAATCTCGATCACATCGCCCTCGGTCACGCCCAGCGCGATCATCAGCGTGCGCGGGATGTGGGCGAGCCCGCGGCCGCTATCCTCCGGCCGGGCATTCGCTACCTGTAACTTGCGGACCTGGGCTTCTTCGTCGGCCATTGCGGAGCGTCTCCTGTCGCGGGGCTAGCGCGTAACATAGGAAACGGTTCCGGAATGACGAGGGGTGCGGGGGGTTGGTCGGGCTGCGCCGTGGCAAAGCCACGTCGTCGGTCGGCACTTTTCGCGCCGCCGCCCGTGCGCGGCTGCAGGCTCGCAATAGCTCCTCTATTGCCTTGCCCGCCGCGCAAAAAAAAGGCCGCCCCGAAGGGCGGCCATTTGAAAGTTTTAGGAGAGGATGCCTGAAAGGCCTGATCTTTCTGCAGCGCAGCGGTTTATTGTGCAAGTGCGAAAAGAAACAACCTTGGATGCAGTCCTTGCAATCGCCTCAAACTCGCGTGATAGTAGGCTACAGAGCGTAGAGACGTGCGGGGGGAACGCAGAATCGATCGCCGAACTTATGATGCAACGCACAAGAAAGGCCCGGAATGCGCCGTCTTCCCCCGCTGACCGCCATCGAGGCTTTTGTGCAGGTCGCCCGACTCGGCTCGATCAAAGCCGCTGCCGAGGAACTGGCGCTTTCTTCCCCGGCACTTAGCCGCCGCGTGCAATCGCTGGAGCGCTTTATCGGCAAGCCCCTGTTCGAGCGGCGGCATCAGGCGCTGCGGCTCAACGACGATGGCGAGCGGCTGTTGAGCGGGATCGCCCCCGCGCTCGATGCGATGACCGACGCGGTCGAGGCGATGACCAGCGGCACCGAATTGCTCCGGCTGCGACTCGGCGTGCTGCCCTTGTTTGCAACCCAGCGGCTGCTGCCCAAGCTGCCGGGGCTCAAGAAAAAGCACCCCGAACTGCATCTGGATGTCGATACAGGCGGGCATGGCGTGGCGCGGCTTGGCGACGGGCTGGACGCGGCAATCGTGCTGGCACGCGATGTCGATCCGGGGCTCTATGCTCGGCGGCTGGACCGCAACCGGGTGCATGTCATCGGCGCAAAAGCGTTGCTCGAAGGACCGGACCCGATCACCCGCCCCGAGCAATTGGCGGGGCTGACCGCTCTGGTTCACCGCGACATGGCGGAGACCTTCACCGCATGGCGCGCCGCCGCCGGGGTGCCCGAACTGGAGCCGCTGGCGATCGATCATTTCGATTCGGGCACGTTGATGCTGGAGGCCGCTGCACAGGGGCTCGGCGTCGCCTTCATGCTCGAATCGCATTTCGAAGCGGCGCAGGATCCGCGGCTGGTGCAGCTGTTCGATCTGACGGTGGAGAGCCAGTACAGCTATTGGTTCTGCTGCCGCCCGCGCGCGCTCACCCAGCGCCCGGTGCGGCTCTTCCACGATTGGCTGATCGAAGCGTTGGGCGCGGAGGCCGCTTAAGCGAGCGCCTGGTCGCTCACATAGGGGTTGGTTTTCCGCTCGTGCGCGAAATTGCTCAGAGGCCCGTGGCCGGGGACGAACACGGTCTCGCCGCCGAGCGGCCAAAGCTTGGTGACGATTGCGTCGAGCAATTGCTGGTGATTACCCATCGGGAAATCGGTGCGCCCGATCGATCCCTTAAACAACACATCGCCAACGCAAGCGAATGTCGATTCGGGTTGGTGGAAGATCACATGGCCCGGCGTGTGGCCAGGGCAGTGATATACGTCGAGCGTCAGGTTGCCGACCGTCACCTGATCGCCATCGACCAGCCAGCGATCAGGCTCGAACGGCATGCCACGCACGCCATATTTCTTGCCGTCATCCTCCAGTCGGGAAATCCAGAAGCGATCGGCTTCGTGCGGGCCTTCGATGGGCACGCCTAGCTCTGTGGCGAATTCGCCTGCCGAGCCGCAATGATCGATATGGCCGTGGGTGATCAGGATCTTCTCGATCGTCACATTGTGCTGCTGCGCCGCCGCGCGGAGTTTGTGGAGATCGCCACCGGGATCGACGAACGCACCGCGCATCGTCTGGGTGCACCACAGTAAAGTGCAATTCTGCTGGAGCGGCGTGACCGGTACGATGGCCGCACGCATCGGCGCACTCTGGGGGTCGTTCTGCATGGCCGGGGAGATAGTCGCGCCAAGGTGTTGCGGCAACATGGGCTTGCCCGAGAGCGCGCGCGGCTGCATTCCGGCCCGATGGGGATCACTCCACCTTTCATATTGCTCGACGACGCGCGCCCGGGCGGCGCTGGAGCGCGGCTGTACCGCAACCCGCTAGGCATCGTGCGCGCGGAAACGCCGGGTGACGTCAAAGCGGCACTGGAGGAACTGCGCGCCGCGAGAGGGCGCGGCCTGCATGCGGCGGGCTATCTGACCTATGATGCGGGCAGGGCCTTCGAGCCGCGTGCCGAGGCGCGGGCCGGCAAGGGGCCATGCCTGTGGTTCGGGCTGTTCGAAACCTATGAGACCATCGATCCCATGGACCTGCTGCCCGATCCGGCAGGGGCATGGGCCGGGGCGCCCAGGCCCAACATCACCCGCGCGCGCTACGAAGCGCAGTTCGAGCACGTAGCCGAACTGATCGCGGCCGGAGACATCTATCAGGCCAACCTCACGTTCCGCGCCGACGTGCCCTTCGCCGGCAGCCCTCAGGCGCTGTACGCACTGCTGCGCGGCCGGGCGGCGGCTGGCTATGGCGCGCTGATTGCGACGGGTGAGCAATGGTTGCTCTCGCTCTCGCCCGAACTCTTCTTTGCGCTGGAGGACGGCAAGCTTACCGCGCGCCCGATGACGGGTACGGCCGTGCGCGACGCCGACCCCGAGCGGGACCGCACCGCCGCCGAAAGCCTGGCCGCGGATCCCAAGCAGCGCGCCGAAAACCTCATGATCGTCGATCTGATGCGCAACGATCTGGCGCGCGTTGCGCAGGCGGGCAGCGTTTCGGTGCCGCAACTTTTTCACGTGGAACGTTACCCGACCGTCCACCAGATGGTCTCGACAGTCACTGCCACCCTCTCCGAGGATCTCGACGCGCTCGATGCACTCGCCGCGCTCTTCCCCTGCGGATCGATCACCGGTGCGCCGAAATTGCGCGCGATGGAGATCATCGCGGAAGTCGAGGACGATGCGCGCGGCATCTATACCGGATCGATCGGGCGGCTCGATGCGGATGGCGATGCGATGTTCAACGTCGCGATTCGCACATTGACGCTGGGCGAGAGCGCGACACTTGGGCTGGGATCGGGCGTGGTCGCCGATTCAGAAGCGGGCGAAGAATGGGCCGAATGCCTGGCCAAGGGCGCGTTCATCACCTCGGGCGAAAATCCATTCGATCTGATCGAGACGATGAAGTTCGATTCCGAAGCCGGCATGCCCCTGCTTGAGCGCCACCTTGCGCGGATGAAAGCAAGCGCGCAGCTGTTCGGCTTCGAGTTCGATCGCCATGCCGCGCGTAACGAACTCCAGGCCGCGACTTTCCGCCTGCGCAACCCCGCAAAGGTGCGGCTGTTGCTCGCGGCATCGGGCGCGATTGCCATCGGTATCTCCGCTTTGCCCGACGCGCCGCACGCGCCGGTAGCGGTGGCAATCCGTCCCCATAAAGTCGCGCCAGACGACTTCCGCCTGTTCCATAAGACCAGCCGCCGCAGCTTCTACCCCCGTGCGCCGGATGCGTTCGAGACGCTCTACACCGATGCGGACGGCTACCTCACCGAAGGCAGCTTCACCTCGCTGTTCGTGGAGCGTGACGGCGTGCTAATCACGCCGCCGCTCTCCCGTGGGCTCCTCCCCGGCGTGCTTCGTGCCGAACTGCTCGAATCGGGCCGCGCGGTGGAAGGCGACCTGACCCCCGCCGATCTCGAAAACGGCTTCTTCCTTGGGAACGCCGTGCGCGGTTTAGTTGCAGCCGTTACAGTTGCGGATCGAGTGTTCGCGGGGTAGTCGCGCGCCCATGCAGACCTCAGCCGCGCTAAACCGTATCCAGCCATCCGCCACGCTCGCGATGACGAGCCGTGTGCTCGACATGAAGCGGCAGGGCATCGATGTGATCGGCCTGGGCGCCGGCGAGCCCGATTTCGACACCCCCGACTTCGTGAAAGAGGCCGCGATCGAAGCAATCCGCGCGGGCCAGACCAAATACACCAATGTCGATGGCACCGCCGAGCTCAAGGAAGCGATCATCGCGAAGTATAAGCGCGATAACGGCCTGACCTATGCGGCCAACCAGATCAGCGTGAATTCGGGCGGCAAGCACACCTTGTTCAACGCTTTCTGCGCCACGATCGACCCGGGCGACGAAGTCGTCATCCCCGCGCCGTATTGGGTAAGCTATCCCGATGTGGTGGAATTCGCAGCGGGCAAGCCGGTTTTCATCTCCGCGGGCGCGGACCAGAATTACAAGATCAAGCCCGAGCAGCTCGAAGCCGCGATCACTGCCAAGACCAAGTGGGTCGTGCTCAATTCGCCGTCCAACCCGACTGGTGCGGCATATAGCGAAGCCGAACTCCGCGCGCTGGGCGAAGTGCTGGAGCGGCACCCGCATGTGCTGATCTATGCCGACGATATGTACGAGCACATCCTGTACGACGGCTTTGAATTCCGGACGATCGCACAGGTCTGCCCCGCGCTTTACGATCGCACGCTGACTGCCAATGGCGTGTCCAAGGCTTATGCGATGACCGGCTGGCGGATCGGCTATGCGGGCGGCCCTGCCTGGCTGATCAAGGCGATGGGCAAGCTCCAGTCGCAATCCACGTCAAACCCGAGCAGCATCTCGCAGGCTGCTTCGGTGGCCGCGCTGAACGGCGACCAGAGCTTCCTCAAGGAGCGCGTCGCCGCGTTTCAGGGCCGTCGCGATCTCGTCGTCTCGATGCTCAACCAGATCAATGGAATGAACTGCCCGCGTCCCGAAGGCGCCTTCTACGTCTATCCCGAATTCAGCGCGCTGATCGGCAAGACGACGCCAAAGGGCATGCTGATCGATACCGATGAAGCGATGATCAACTATCTGCTCGACGATGCCCGCGTCGCGGCCGTCCATGGCGCGGCGTTCGGATTCTCGCCGGCGCTGCGGATCAGCTATGCCACGTCGGACGCGATTTTGACCGAAGCATGTGGCCGTATCCAGGAAGCGTGCGCGGCCTTGCGCTAAGTCACTGGACGCACGACATTCGCGTCCATGCTGAAATGGACACTTTCCGCCGCCGCCCTTGCCGGGGCCACGCTATTGCTTGTGCAGCCTTCCGTCGGGGCCGAGCGTGCCGTGCCTATCCCTGCACCTGCGCAGGACGTGACCGGCGTGAAGGGCCAGCAGGTCGCCGTGTTCGCGGGCGGGTGCTTTTGGGGCATGGAAGCCGTGTTCCAATCGGTGAAGGGCGTGACTTCGGTCACTTCGGGCTATGCCGGCGGCACCAAGGCAACTGCGACCTATGATCAGGTCTCTACCGAGAAGACCGGCCATGCCGAGGCGATTCGCGTGGTCTATAATCCGGCCAAGGTCAGCTATGGCACGCTGCTGCGCGTCTATTTCTCGGTCGCGCACGATCCCACGCAATTGAACCGCCAGGGCCCGGACACCGGCCCCAGCTATCGCTCGGCGATCTTTGCGCAGAATGCAGCGCAGCGCCGCGTGGCGGCTGCCTATATCGCACAGCTGACCAGGGCGAAGTCGTTCCCACGCGCAATCGTGACCAAGCTGGAGACCGGGCAGTTTTTCGCGGCAGAGGCCTATCATCAGGACTTTTTCTGGCGGAACCCGTCGCACCCCTACATCGTGCGCTGGGACAAGCCGAAGGTCTCCGCGTTCCGGAATGCCTATCCACAATTGGTGAATTGACGGCTTCCCCAAGCCGTTATCCCGGCGCGGGCCGGGAACCAGTGTGATGGAGCGAAGGGCTGAGCAACCCTGGTTACCGGATCAGGTCCGGGATGACGAAACAGGCTAGACCAGCCCCATCGCCGCCAGTTCACCCAACAATGCGGGCGGCAATTCCTCAGCACCATTGCCGCCTTCGCCCAGATCGCGCGGGGCGCTGTCGCCTTCCAGATAGCGCCAGCCCTGATGCGCGCGCTTGGGGTTTGGGTGGACCAGGATCAGGCGCGGCTCCATCTGGATCGCGACTCGGCCACCTTCGGCGTCGCCAAAGCCGATGATCGGCGTGCGGCCGACCAATTGGTGTTTGACGATCCAGAACAGGGATCCGCCGCTGATAATCTCTTCGTGCCGCTTCGGCAGATAGCGCGTCGTCAACGCCCATGGACCGCCACGGCTGGCGAGGCGCTGGACGAGCATATCTGTTGATTCGCACCCGAAGGCGACTTTGGTGAGGTTAAGCGGCACGTGCACTATCTGGGTGCGCGGTGGCCCCCGATCAACCGACCATGCCGCTCATCGTCGCCAAACCCAGGAACACCAGGAACCCCATCGAATCCGTGACCATCGTCACGAATACCGAGGACGCAACCGCAGGATCGGCATCGAACCGGTCGAGCGTCAGCGGGACGATCACCCCCGCAAGGCCGGCAATCAGAATATTGGCGAGCATGGCCGCGGCAATCACTCCGCCGAGCATCGGATGCCCATAGAACAGGCCCACTGCCGTACCGATCACCAGTGCGATCGTCAGACCGTTGAACAAGGCGATCGTAATCTCGCGCTGCACCGCGCGCCAGGTGTTCGACTGGGTCAGCTGGTTCATCGCGAGCGCGCGCACCGTTACTGCCATGGTCTGGGTGCCGGCATTGCCGCCCACGCCAGCGACGATCGGCATCAGGGCGGCAAGCGCCACCATCTTGCTGATCGTGCCTTCGAACAGGGTGATGATCGTCGCCGCGACCAATGCGGTGCCCAGATTGGCGATCAGCCAGCGCACGCGCGCTTTATAGCTGTCGAGAATCGGCTCGTTGATGTCGCCATCGCCCGCACCCGAAAGCAACAGCGCGTCCTCGCCCGCCTCTTCGGAGATGATGTGGACAACGTCATCGACGGTGATCTGGCCCACAAGGCGCCCGCTGGGATCGACCACGGCAGCGGAAATCAGCGCATATTTCTGGAAGCGCAGCGCCACCTCTTCCTGATCCATATCGACCGGAATCAGCGTTTGCTCGCGCTTCATGACGTCAGCCATCTTGACCACGCGCGGGGTGCGCAGAATCCATGAAAGCGCACAGGTGCCCACGGGCTTGTGCATGGGATCGACGACGAAGATTTCCCAGAAATCGGTGGGCAGTTCTTCTTCGCCGCGCAGGAAATCGAGCACGTCGCCGACCGACCAATGTTCGGGCACCGCAATCAGCTCGCGCTGCATCAGGCGGCCGGCGGTTTCCTCGCCGTAAGAGAGCGCTTCCTCGATCGCGGCGCGGTCGTCCGGATCGAGAGCCTTCAGAACCTCGCGCTGATCCTCGGGCTCCATATCCTCGATGATCGCGACGGCATCGTCGGTATCGAGTTCGGAGGCGAGATCGGCCACCTGCGCCGCGGTGAGTGCATCGATCAGCACTTCGCGGACGTGATCGTTCATCTCCGCCAGCACGTCGCCGTCGATCAGATCGGCAATGGCGGCGACCAAAGCGCGGCGATCCTCGGACGGCGCAAGCTCGACCAGATCGGCGATGTCGGCGGGGTGGAGCGGCTCGACCAGCGCATGCGCGGTGGCAAAATCCCCCGATTCGACGGCTTCGAGCACCGCGCTGACGAAGGCGGGCTTCAGGCGATCGTCTTCGTCGAGTTCGCTCTCGGGCGCAGACGGCAAGTCGTGCAGTTCGGTCTCGCTCATTGTCCGACCTCCCTAAGCTGGCGTCCGCTCCCGCCGCTGCCACCCTAACCCATGATTTGCAAGTCGGGTCCCGCGCGCTTACCTGCGCGCCAACATTACAGGAGACCCCCCGTGACTGAATTCACCAAGCTCAACCTCACGCTCGACACTGGCGAAGTGACGATCAAGCTTCGCCCCGATCTCGCCCCGGCCCATGTCGAGCGCATCGGCACGCTCGCCAATGAAGGCTTTTACGACGGCGTGATCTTCCACCGCGTGATCGACGGCTTCATGGCACAGGGCGGCGATCCCACGGGCACCGGCATGTCGGGCTCGGACAAGCCGAACCTGAAGGCCGAATTCAACAGCGAGCCGCATGTGCGCGGCGTTTGCTCGATGGCGCGGACGATGGATCCGAACACCGCCAATTCGCAATTCTTCATCTGCCTCGACGATGCGACGTTCCTCGATCGCCAGTACACCGCATGGGGCGAAGTGACCGACGGCATGGACGCTGTCGACGCGCTCCCCAAAGGCGAGCCGCCGCGCAACCCCGGCAAGATCATCAAGGCAACCGCAGAATAAGCGAGCTACCGGCCCCTCCCCGCGCGGGAGGGGCCGAATTGCCGCCTTAGAAGATTTTATACGCGAGCAAGGCTGCATAGACGGCCAGGCCGAGCGTGATGAGCATGGTCGAGCCGATGCCGATCGCACGGCCCAGCATCCAGCCGTCCATGCCGAACGCGTGCAGGACGCGGCCGACAATGAAGAGCATCGCAATGACCCACAAATAGATGCTGCCACCGCGCGCCAGTTCGACCAGCGCCAGCAGGATCAGCACGATCGGGGTGTATTCAGCGAAATTGAGCTGCGCGCGCATCCGGGCGATCAGTCGCAGGTTACCGCCATCGCCAATCGAAATCTTCTCGGCACCGCGCACCTGCCCGACGCGATAGCCGAGCCAGAAGTTGAGCAATCCAGCGGCCGCGGCGGTGGTCAGCGATATTGGCAACAGAAACATTATATGGTCCCCTCTTGAGTGCGCGCACCCTACACCGCCTTGCAACTCCGGCAAGAATCGGTATAGGCGCGGCTCGCTTCGTGACCAGTCCGCCGGTCCGGCGGGCGCGAGGTACTCCTCTCGCTTGCCCGGAAGTCCATGCGGGCGTATCGCGATTTGATTCTATTTGTACGTGAAAAGGTGCCGAAATGGCCGTCCCCAAGAGAAAGACCACGCCGTCGAAGCGCGGCATGCGCCGGTCGCACGATTCGCTCACGGTCGCTGCGTTCCAGGAATGCCCGAACTGCGGCGAGCTGAAGCGTCCCCACAACCTCTGCACCGCCTGCGGCCATTATAATGGTCGTGAGATCACGGCCGAGGGCTGAGCTACGCAATACGGGGCCGGCCTGCATGACTAATCCCTCTCGGATCGCCGTCGACGCGATGGGCGGAGACGAGGGGATCCATGTCATGCTCGCGGGCGTCGCGCGTGCACGCCGCCGATTCGAGGGGATGGAATTCATCCTCGTCGGCGACGAAGCGCAGATCCGCGAGGGTCTGAAAACCCATCCGAACCTGACCGCCGCGTCGGAAATCGTCCATGCACCCGAAGTGGTGACCGCGGACGAGAAGCCGGGCGCGGCGCTTCGTCGTGCCAAGACGACGTCGATGGGAGTCGCCATCGACCTGGTCAAGCAAGGCCGCGCAGGCGCCGCCGTTTCCTCCGGAAACACTGGCGCGCTGATGGCGATGGCCAAGCTTTCGCTGCGCACCATGCCCGGTATCGATCGCCCCGCGCTCGCCGCTTTGCTGCCGAGCCTTGGCGAAAACGACACGGTGATGCTCGATCTGGGTGCCAACACCGAAGTCGATGCCCGCAATCTCGTCCAGTTCGCAGTGATGGGTGCAGCCTATGCGCGCACCGCGCTCGATCTGGCGAACCCGCGAGTCGCGCTGCTCAACATCGGCACCGAGGAAATGAAGGGCAACCAGAACATCCGCGACGCCGCGACCATTTTGCGCGCCGCCGATCATCTGCGGATCGATTTCAAGGGCTTTATCGAGGGCAACAAGCTCTCGCGCGGCGATGTGGACGTGATCGTGTGCGACGGTTTTTCGGGCAATATCGCCCTCAAGACGATCGAGGGCACTGCGCGCTTCGTTGCCGATCTGCTCAAGCGCGCATTCTCCAGCTCGACGCGGTCGAAGATCGGCTTCCTGATCTCTCGCCCCGCCACCGAGCTGCTGCGCCACCATCTCGACCCCAATAATCACAATGGCGCAGTGTTCCTGGGCCTTAACGGCATTGTCGTGAAGAGCCATGGCAGCGCCAATGAGCTGGGCGTGGACACCGCAATCGGGTTCGCCGCCAAGATGCTCCGCGACGATCTCAACCGGCGCATTGCCGAAGACCTCGGCAATTTCGAAGCGAAGGCAGCATGATTCGTTCGGTAATTATCGGCACCGGTTCGCAGCTTCCCGCCCGCCGCGTTTCGAACGCGCAGCTTGCCGAGGAAGTCGACACGACCGACGAGTGGATCGTCGAACGCACCGGCATCCGCTTCCGCCATATCGCCGCACCTGATGAAACCACGGGCACGCTCGCGACCGGCGCTTGCAAGGCAGCGCTGGCAGCGGCCGGCGTCGAAGCCGACAGTATCGACCTGATAGTCCTCGCCACCGCGACGCCCGACCAGACCTTCCCGGCCACCGCCACCAAGGTGCAGGCAGCGCTCGGCATCAACGATTGCGTCGCATTCGACGTGGCCGCTGTGTGCTCTGGTTTCCTCTATGCGCTCCAGGTTGCCGATTCGATGATCCGCGCCGGGGCTGCAAAGCGCGCCCTGGTGATCGGCGCAGAGACTTTCAGCCGCATCCTGGACTGGGAAGACCGCACCACCTGCGTGCTGTTTGGCGATGGTGCGGGCGCGATCGTGCTCGATGCGCAGGAGAGCGAGACCGAATCGGGGCGCGGCATCCTTGCGACTCGCCTCCATGCCGATGGGCGCCATAACGAACTTCTGTATGTCGATGGTGGACCGTCAACGACCGGTACAGTCGGCAAATTGCGCATGAAGGGCCGTGAGGTCTTCCGTCACGCGGTCGTGAACCTCGCCGCGGTGATGGAGGAAACGCTGGCCGTCGCCGGGCTCAAATCGGCCCAGGTGGACTGGGTCGTGCCGCATCAGGCCAATGCTCGAATCCTTGACGCAACTGCGCGCAAGCTTGGGCTTCCGCCTGAGAAAGTCATTGTAACTGTCGATCAACACGCGAATACTTCGGCAGCATCGGTTCCTTTAGCGCTCGATACTGCGGTGCTGGATGGCCGGATCAAGCAAGGCGATCTGATTGTGCTGGAGGCGATGGGCGGTGGATTTACCTGGGGCGCGGCAGTAGTTCGATTTTGAACGATTGCACAAAAACGCAATAATTGTTTCCGTTCCGTAATGTTCCCGTTTGCTGGGTGCAGAACATCTGCTAGGCAACTGGCAATATAGATCAACTTTTGGGGGATGCGCGACGATGTCGGCTGCGGGTACGCTGACAAGGGCCGATCTGGCAGAGTCGCTCCATCGCGAAGTGGGTCTCTCGCGCGCGGACGCCGCACGTCTGGTAGAACAGATTCTCGGCCATATGTGCGAAGGTCTGTCGAAGGGCGAAAACGTCAAGATTTCCGGCTTTGGCAGCTTCATCCTTCGCGACAAGGGTGAACGCGTCGGTCGCAATCCCAAGACCGGGGTCGAGGTGCCGATTGCGCCGCGCCGGGTGCTCACCTTCCGTGCCAGCCAGATGATGCGTGACCGCATCGTCTCGGCCGGCTGAGCGCCGCTAACATGCCGGCGTCCGCAAAGGCCGCTGGCGCTCTACGCACCATCGGCGAACTGGCCCAGGAAATTGGGCGCCCGCAACATATTCTAAGATATTGGGAAACCCGGTTTCCCCAACTCCGCCCGCTCACGCGCGCCGGCAACCGCCGTTATTATCGCCCCGATGATGTCGCTCTGGTGCATCGCATCCACGATCTGCTCTCGAACCAGGGCTATACAATCCGCGGCGTCCAGAAATTGCTCGCCGAAGAAAAAGGCAGTCGCGCCGCCGCTGCCAAATCAAGCGGAGGCAGTGCCGAGGAATTCCGGGCGATCCGGGATTCGCTGGTGAAAGCGCTCGACGAAGACGCAGGCTAGGCCGCGTCCGGCCCCAGGCTCGAATCCAGATCGCGCGGTCGGACAAAGCGCACCAGATCGCCCTTGTGCGGCGATACTTTTTCCCAGGCATCCACATCGAAGCGCATCTCGGCGAGGCTCGCGGTGGGGAATTTGATCTCGACATCGTCGCGGGCCGGATTGCGATCGTCAGGGACGAGCAACAGCACCAATTCCTCGAGTCCAGGATTATGGCCGGTGAACAGCACGCGATCGGCGCCTTCGGGAAGCTCGCGGACCAGATCGAGCAGGGTCGCCGCAGAGGCCAGATACATCCGCTGATCCCAGGCGGGCGCGAGATCGCTGCCATAGCCGGTGGCGACATGCTCGAGCGTTTCCTTGACGCGCACGGCGGGCGAGGCCGCAACATGATCAAATTCGAGCCCGAGAGAGCGCATATGCCGCCCCATCATCGCCGCGGCGCGCTGGCCCTTGGGATTGAGCGGCCGATCGAAATCGCGCGAGACGGGATCGTCCCAGCCCGATTTGGCATGGCGGAGCAAAGTGAGCGTCTTCATGGGCGTCCGATTGCGGCTTCTGCCGGGGCCTCATGCCGCAAGCGTGTGTCCAAGGAAAGACGAACCCGCTCGACGGCTTCATCGAGCGTGACCCGCGACACCGGGGTGCCTGGCGGAAAGGCATCGAGAAGCCGCGTCGGGCTGGCAGCAGAGAGCAAAACAAAGGTGCCACGATCGTCCGCACGACGAATCAACCGGCCGAATGCCTGGGCCAGCCGCGCCCGCACGATCCGGTCGTCGAACGCTGTGCCGCCGCCCGCCAGCCTTCGCGCCGAATGGAGCACGGTCGGCTTGGGCCACGGCACCCCCTCCATCACCACCAGCCGCAGCGAATGACCCGGTACATCAACTCCGTCGCGCAGCGCGTCGGTGCCAATGAGTGAGGTCCGCGGATCGTCCCGGAAGATGTCCACCAGCGTACCGGTATCGATCGGATCGACATGCTGGGCGAGCAAAGGCAGCCCCTCGCGCGCCAACCGGTCCGCGATCCGCGCATGGACCGCGCGCAATCGGCGAATCGCGGTGAACAGCCCGAGCGTGCCGCCCTCTGCCGCCACGATCAGCCGCGCATAGGCATTGGCGAGCGCGGGCAGATCGCCGCGCTTCACATCGGTGACGATCAGCACTTCTGCCTGCGCCTGATAGTCGAACGGGCTGACCGCTTCGAACCGTTGCGCCGCGCGCTGCAGGTGCGATGCACCGGTACGTGCTTCGGCCACATCCCAATCGCCGCCTGCGCGCAAAGTCGCCGAGGTGACGAGCGCACCGTGTGCGGGCTCCAGCACCGTCTTTGCAAAGGGTTTGCTCGGGTCGAGCCAATGGCGGTGCAGCCCGACATCATATTCGCGCCCCTCGACGCGATCGATTGCAAGCCAATCGACATATTCCGCATCGGCCGGCCCACCGATTCGCGCGATCAGCGCCAGCCACGCGCCCACCGTATCGGTGCGCCAGCCGAGCGAGGCGATGGCGCCTTCGATTCGCGCACGGGCGGGGCCGTCCATCCAGTCCGGCGCCTCCGCAAGCACCGCTTCGAGTCGTCTACCAAGCGTGACCAAGGGCCGCATCAGTGCATCGAGCGCCACCGCCGCCGGGCCCGCCGCTTCGACCAGAGCCGGATCGGGCTCGGCCAGCTCGGTCTCCAACCCATAGCCGGCGTCCGCCGAACCATTGGTGTCGCGGGCATAAACCAGGCCACGCACCGCCGCGAGGAGACGCTCGACCGGCCCAAACGGATCGCCTTCGTTCAGCCGCTGGAGCCAGCCATCGCTCGGCAAGGCATGCGCGGCTTCGACCGCTTCGCCAATCGCCCGGCCACCTTCCTCGTCATAGCTCGCGACATCCGAGAGCCGCGCCGCGAGACCACGCCGCCGTCCGCGCGCACCCGATTCGGGGCCTGTGACCCAGCGGCGAATCTCGATCGCTTCCTGCCCGGTAAGCGCCGCCGAGAACATCGCGTCCGCTGCGTCGAACAGATGATGGCCCTCGTCGAACACGTAACGCGTCGGGCGATTGGCGGCTTCGCGCCCGCGCGCCGCGTTGACCATCACCAAAGCATGATTGGCGATGACGATATCGGCCTCGGCGCTCGCTCGCGCCGCGCGCTCGATGAAGCATTTCCGGTAATGCGGGCAGCCGGCATAGATGCATTCGCCGCGCCGATCGGTCAACGCCGTCGACCCATTGCGGCGGAAAAGCGTGGGCAACCAGCCGGGCAGATCCCCGCCGATCATGTCGCCATCCTGGGTATAGGCCGCCCAGCGTGCCACCAATTGCGCAAGGATCGCCGCGCGCCCGGCAAAGCCGCCCTGCAGCGCGTCCTCCAGATTGAGCAGGCACACGTAATTCTCACGGCCCTTGCGCGTGACGATGCGCGCCTTGCGAGTCGCCTCATCCGGGAACAGCCGCTCGCTTTCGAGCGCAAGCTGGCGTTGCAGCGCCTTGGTAAAGGTCGAAACCCATACCGCCCCTTCGGCTTGGCGCGCCCAGAGCGATGCCGGCGCGAGATAGCCGAGCGTCTTGCCGATGCCGGTTCCGGCTTCGGCCAGCACCAGATTGGGAGAATCGCGCATGTCGCGCGGCGCGAACGCACCCGCCGCAGCCGCCGCAAAGTCGCGCTGGCCCTGTCGGCGCTCGGCGCCCTGGCCGGTAAGCGTCGCGAGTCGCTCGGCCACCTCCGCATCGCTCAATGTCACCGTTCGCGGCGAAGGACGCGGCGCTCTCTCCTCCCATTCGGGCAGTTTCGAGAACAACCAGCGCTCATGCTCAAGCGGCTTCGCCACGATCTGGCTCACCACCGGCGCCCACGGCCAGCGCAACCGGAACAGCGATTGCACGCTGGTCCATGCGCCCTCGCGCTCCGCCCAATCCCCCTTCGGCGTGGCCAGCAAAGCCTCCGCTGCCCGGCGCAGGAATGCCGCGATCTCGGAATCCTCCACCGGAGCCTCCAGCCCCGCCACCCGCGCCAGCCCCTTGGGCGTCGGCACCATGAAGCGCGCCGGCCGCAGGAAGGAAAATAGCTCCAGCAAATCCAGGCCATTGAGCTCAGGATGGCCGAGCCTCTGCCCGATCAACGGCGCATTGAGCAGGATCACCGGCGTATCTGCCGCGATCCGGATCGCCTCCCCTCGGCTTACCGCCCGCGTCTCCTCTGCGGTCGCAACCCAGACACCACCATGGCTTGCGTGCAAAGCGGGATAGGGGAGCGAAGGGGTCACCTGGGCAAGATAGCCGGGCGGGAACGAAAGGGAAACAGCTCGATTGCCGAAAGTGAGGCGCGGCGCAAAGGGTGGCGAGGTGCGCTGCTCTCGGTTAGATGCACTGCAACATGACCGACACGCAGACCCTTCGCGCAGCCGCGCTCGAATCCAAGGCCTGGCCCTATGAAGAGGCCCGCAAGCTCGTAAAACGCTATCCGGACGGCAAGCCCGATGGATCGCCCATGCTGTTCGAGACTGGCTATGGCCCATCGGGCCTGCCGCATATCGGCACGTTCCAGGAGGTTCTGCGCACGACGATGGTGCGCAAGGCCTATGAGGAGATGACGGGGCTCCCCACCCGCCTGATCGCGTTCAGCGATGACATGGACGGCCTGCGCAAGGTGCCGGACAATGTGCCGAACAAGGAGATGCTGACCACCCATCTCGGCAAGCCGCTCAGCCGCATCCCCGATCCGTTCGGCACGCATGAGAGCTTTGCCGCGCACAACAATGCGATGCTCCGCGAATTCCTCGATCGCTTCGGCTTCGAATATGAGTTCGCCTCCTCGACCGAATATTATGCCAGCGGCCGTTTCGACGAGACGCTGCGCGAGGTGCTGCGCAAGTACGACGCGATCATGGGCGTAATGCTCCCCACCCTTCGTGCAGAGCGCCAGGCAACCTATTCGCCGGTGCTGCCGATCAGCCCGAAGAGCGGCATCGTTCTTCAGGTGCCGGTAGAAGTGGTCGATGCGGAGGCCGGGATCATCCGCTTCGTCGATGAAGGCGAAACCATCGAGCAATCGATCTTCGGGGGGCAGGCCAAGCTCCAGTGGAAGCCCGATTGGGGGATGCGCTGGGCGGCATTGGGCGTGGATTACGAGATGTACGGCAAGGATCTGATCGATTCGGGCATACTCGGCGGCAAGATCGCGCAGATCCTTGGGGCCCGCAGGCCCGAGGGGCTGATCTATGAGCTGTTCCTTGATGCCAAGGGCGAGAAGATCTCCAAGTCCAAGGGCAATGGCCTCTCGATCGAGCAATGGCTGACCTATGGCCCCGATGAATCGCTGGCATTCTACATCTATCGCGAACCGAAAAAGGCAAAGGCACTCCACCTTGGCCTGATCCCGCGCGCCATCGACGATTATTGGCAGTTCCGCGGCAATTATCCCGCGCAGGAAATAGCCCAGCAGCTCGGCAATCCGGTGCACCACGTTCACAACGGCATGCCGCCTGCCGAGGCGCTTCCCGTCACCTTCGGGCTGCTGCTCAATCTCGTCGGCGTGATGGGCGAGGCCAGCAAGGAGCAGGTCTGGGGCTATCTCGCCAATTATGTGCCCGACGCGACGCCGGAAGCCTATCCGGCGCTCGACAATCTGATCGGCTATGCGCTCAACTATGTGCGCGACGTGGCGGAAAAGCCGGTGCGCCGCGCGCCTGCGGGTATCGAAGTGGCAGCACTGCAGGATCTCGATCGCCTGCTCGCCGGATTGGGCGAGAATGCCTCTGCCGAGGATATCCAGAATATCGTCTACGAGATCGGCAAGGAGCGCTTCGGCAAGGAAGCCCTGCGCGACTGGTTCAAGACGCTGTACGAAACCTTGCTGGGCTCGGAGCAGGGACCGCGTATGGGCAGTTTCATCGCGCTTTATGGCGTCGAGAATAGCCGCAAGCTGATCGCAGAGGCATTGGCCAAGGCATGAGCGCAACCGAGCCCGCCAAGGAAGACGAAAAGCCGGAATCGGCGCTACGCGATTTTCTCCACAGCGAAGCGGCGGGCGGCATCTTTCTGATCGCGGCTGCGGCGCTGGCGATGCTCGCGGCAAATTTGCCGGGCGTGTCCGACGCCTATTTCCACCTGCTCCATCTGGAGACCGGCCCGGTGCTGTCGGCGGTGCATGGCCCGATGACGGTGCATCTTTGGATCAATGACGGGCTGATGGCGGCGTTCTTCCTGCTCGTCGGGCTCGAGATCAAGCGCGAGTTCGTCGATGGGCGGCTCGCGAGCTGGGATCGGCGAAGACTCCCCGTGGTCGCGGCGGCGGCAGGCATGATCGGGCCCGCTATCCTTTATCTGCTCGCGACATCCTCCACGCCCGGCCTTGGCGCAGGCTGGGCGATCCCCGCCGCCACAGATATCGCCTTTGCAATTGGCGTGCTGGCATTGCTCGGCAGCCGCGCACCTGCATCGCTCAAGCTGTTCCTCACCACCGTGGCGATCGTCGACGATATGGGCGCGGTCGCGATCATCGCGGTTGCCTACACCGCGCATATCAACCTGCTCGCTCTGGGTGGCGCGGCTGTCGTGCTCGCCGCGATGGTCGCCATGAACCGCTGCGGCGTGCAGCGACTCGCTTTCTACCTGCTGATGGCGCTGCTGCTCTGGTTCCTCGTCTTCCTCTCTGGCGTGCATGCGACCATCGCAGGCGTGGCGGCGGCGATGACCATCCCGATCGTCAAATCACCCGGCCAGCCCGACGACGTCACCTCGCCGCTGCACCGGCTGGAGCGTGGCCTGCATCCCTGGTCGGCCTTCCTGATCGTGCCACTGTTCGGCTTTGCCAATGCCGGGGTTTCGCTGGCGGGCATGTCGCCCGCGATCCTGTTTGCACCGCTGCCGCTCGGGATCATGCTCGGGCTGTTCTTCGGCAAGCAGATCGGCATTTTCGGCAGCGTCTGGATCGCCGTGAAGACTGGCTTTGCGAAAAAGCCGGGCCATGCCAGCTGGACGCAGATCTATGGCGTGAGCCTGCTCGCCGGCATCGGCTTTACGATGAGCCTGTTCATCGGCGGCCTCGCCTTTCCGGGGCGGCCCGAATTGGTGGATGAGGTCAAGATCGGCGTGCTGGCGGGATCGGTGCTGTCGGCGCTGGCTGGATTTATCGTTCTGCGCACCGCAAAAGTGGCGAAGTGATCCGCCGCTTCTTCGATCCCCGCCAGCTGGCCCATGCGCCCGCGCTTGAGCTCCACAACGGCGCCTATGTTCCCCACGCTGAAACCCCCTGTCGCGCCAAATCGATCGTGGCTGCGCTCAATGGCTTCGAGCTTCCCTCCGATCATGGAGAGGCGACGATCCGCGCGGAAAGCCCTTGATGCCATCACCGCGTTCGATCCCGGACTATTGGTGCTCAGCTTCGGTGCAGACACCTTTGCCGAGGATCCGATCTCGCACTTCGAGCTGCTACATTCCGATTATGCGGTGCTCGCCAGCGATGTTGCTTCGCGCGGCTGGCCCACGGTAATCGCGATGGAGGGCGGGTACGCCGCCGGGGCGTTAGGCGAGAACGTGGCGTCGTTTCTGCGCGGCTTCGACCAGTAAAGCCACGCCGAGGATCGCCAGTCCGCCCAGCGACAGCAACGCGCCGACCCAGCCGGTAGAGGTCAGGCCATAGCCGCCCGCAATCGCCATCCCGCCCAGCCACGGGCCCAGCGCATTGGCGGTGTTGAACGCCGAATGGTTGAGCGCGGCCGCCAGCCCCTGGGCCTTGCCCGCCACGTCCATCAGCCGCACCTGAAGCACCGATCCCAGCGCTCCGGCAAAGCCGATGGCGAAGATGTTGATCGAGATCGTCCAGATATTGCCCGCCGCGAGCGGATATAGCGCCAGCGCCACCGCGCTCCATAGCAGCAGCACCGCGGCCGTCGGCATCAGCGCGCGATCGGCAAAGCGCGGCACGATCAGATTGCCCGCAGTCATGCCCATGCCGAAAATCGCGAAGATCAGCGGCAAGGATGCCGCCGGTGCCCGCGTCACTTCGAGCAAGGTCGATGCGACATAGGTGTAGACGCAAAACAGCCCGCCAAAGCCGACGGCACCGATGCCCAGCGTCAGCCACACCTGCATATTCTTCAGCGCGACCAGTTCCGCGAGCGGGCTGGCGGTGCGATCCGCCAAATCGCGCGGCGCGAATCGATACACTAGCGCCATGGTCAGCAGCGCCAGCAAGGCGACCACGCCAAAGCCCCAGCGCCAGCCGATCGCCTGCCCCAGCCAATTGGCAAAGGGCACGCCGATCACCGTCGCCACCGTCAGCCCCAGCAGCACGCGCCCTACCGCCTGGCTGCGCTTGTTCGCCGGCACCAGCGATGCCGCGACCAGTGCCGCGATCCCGAAATAAGCCCCGTGCGGCAACCCGCTCAGAAAGCGGAAGACCAGCATCCAGTGATAATCGGGTGCCAGCGCGCTCAGCCCGTTGAAGATGCCGAACGACGCCATCAGGAGGATCAGCAGCGTATGCCGCGACAGCCGCGCACCCAGCACCGCAAGCAATGGTGCCCCGACCACCACCCCCAACGCATAGGCGCTGATGACATGCCCCGCAGTCGGCTCATCAATCCCCAGCCCTTCGGCGAAATAGGGCACAAGGCTCATCGTCGCGAATTCGGTGGTGCCGATCGCAAACCCGCCCATCGCGAGCGCAAAATGGACGAGCGCAACCGGGGTGGCGCGGGGAGCTTCAGGAGATTGCATGCGCAGGGGCGTGGCGCTGATGCGGACAAGCGTCAACGCGCTGGGCACGCAGCCATGGTTGCGTCTGACGCACGCAAAAGCCGCCCGGAATCACTTCCGGGCGGCTTTTGTTGTTTCAGCCGATCAGCCTCAGAGCTTTTCGGTGAGCTCCGGCACGATCTTGAACAGATCGCCGACGAGGCCGATGTCGGCGACCTGGAAGATCGGTGCGTCTTCGTCCTTGTTGATCGCGATGATCGTCTTGCTGTCCTTCATGCCCGCCAAATGCTGGATCGCGCCGGAAATGCCGATCGCGATATACACTTCGGGAGCGACGATCTTGCCGGTCTGGCCGACCTGATAGTCGTTCGGGACATAGCCGGCATCGACTGCGGCGCGCGATGCGCCGACCGCGGCGCCGAGCTTGTCGGCGAGCGGCTCGATGATCGAGTGGAAGTTCTCGGAGTTCTGCAGCGCGCGGCCGCCCGATACGATCACCTTGGCGGCGGTCAATTCGGGGCGTTCGCTCTTTGCGATCTCTGCCGAGACGAACTTGGACACACCCGCATCGCTCGCGCCGCTCACGGCTTCGACCGAACCGCTGCCACCTGTCATCGCCGCCTTGGCGAAGGCAGTGCCGCGCACGGTGATCACCAGCTTCTTGTCGCTGGTCTTCACGGTGGCGATGGCGTTTCCGGCATAGATCGGGCGCGTGAAGGTGTCGGCACCTTCGACGCTCAGGATATCGCTGATCTGCATCACGTCGAGCAAGGCAGCGACGCGCGGTGCGATGTTCTTGCCGTTGCTCGTCGCGGGGAAGAGCACCGCATCATGGTCGCCCATTAGGCTGACGATCAGCGGCGCGACGTTTTCGGCGAGTGCATGGCCCAGCACCGCGTCATCGGCGAGATGGACCTTGCCCACGCCCGCAATGCCGGCGGCCTGATCGGCCACAGCCTTGCAGCCCGCGCCTGCGACGAGGAGATGGACTTCACCCAGCTGCGAAGCAGCGGTGACGACGGCGAGGGTGGCGTCCTTGACGGAGGCATTGTCGTGTTCGACCCAGACGAGCGTCTTCACTTGGCGACTCCCATTTCCTTGAGCTTCACGACCAGCGTGTCGACGTCAGGCACCTTGATGCCCGCCGAGCGCTTGGCCGGCTCGACAACCTTCAGCGTGGTCAGGCGCGGCGATGCGTCCACGCCGTAATCGGCGATGGTCTTCTTCGCGACCGGCTTGGACTTCGCCTTCATGATGTTTGGCAGCGTCGCATAGCGCGGCTCGTTGAGGCGAAGATCGGTCGTCACGATCGCGGGAGCCTTGAGATCCACGGTCTCGAGCCCACCATCGACTTCGCGGATCACCACGATCCGGTCGCCGGTCACGTCGATCTTCGACGCGAACGTACCCTGCGGCCAGCCGAGCAGAGCCGCCAGCATCTGGCCGGTCTGGTTGCTGTCATCGTCGATTGCCTGCTTGCCGAGAATCACGAGACCCGGCTGCTCTTCGTCGCAAACTGCCTTAAGCAATTTGGCGACGCCGAGCGGCTCGATCTCGTCATCGGTGGCAATAAGGATCGCACGATCCGCACCCATTGCACGCGCAGTGAGCAGCACGTCGGTCTCGGCCTTGGCCACGCCGATCGTCACCACCACCACTTCGGTGGCAGCGCCCTTTTCCTTCAGACGGATCGCCTCTTCCACGGCGATCTCGTCGAACGGGTTCATGCTCATCTTCACGTTCGCCAGATCGACGCCCGTGCCATCCGCCTTCACGCGAGGCTTCACATTGTAATCAAGCACCCGCTTGACCGGTACGAGTATTTTCACACCACTCTCCTATGCTTCGATCCTGTCCTGGGGAGGATAGGCTCGATGCCGAAATCAAGTGCGCCTTATCAGGCTGCCTGCTTGACCTCGGCCACAATCTTCTTTGCCGCGTCGCCCAGATCGTTTGCCGCAACGATGGGCAGACCCGAATTGGCGAGAATATCCTTGCCCTGCTGGACGTTGGTGCCTTCGAGGCGAACCACCAGCGGCACCGAAAGGTTCACTTCCTTCGCCGCTGCAACGATGCCTTCTGCGATGATGTCGCAGCGCATGATGCCGCCGAAGATGTTGACCAGGATGCCCTTTACGTTCGGATCCTTGAGGATGATCTTGAACGCTGCCGTCACCTTTTCCTTGGTCGCGCCACCGCCGACATCGAGGAAGTTGGCCGGGAACATGCCGTTGAGCTTGATGATGTCCATCGTCGCCATCGCGAGACCCGCACCGTTGACCATGCAGCCAATGTCGCCATCGAGCTTGATATAGGCCAGGTCGTACTTCGAAGCTTCCAGCTCGGCCGGATCCTCCTCGCTCTCGTCGCGCAGTTCCATCAGATCCTTGTGGCGGAACATCGCATTGCCATCGAACGCCATCTTGGCATCGAGGACAAGGAGATTACCCTGCTCGGTCAGCGCCAGCGGATTGATTTCGATCTGTTCGGCGTCGGTCGCGACGAACGCGGCGTAGAGCGAGGCGGCAACCTTGTGCGCCTGCTTGGCGAGATCACCGGTCAGGCCCAGCGCCGCAGCGATCGCGCGGCCATGGTGCGGCATGAAGCCGGTCGCGGGATCGACCGAGAAATTGAGGATCTTTTCCGGAGTCGAATGCGCGACTTCCTCGATGTCCATGCCGCCTTCGGTCGAAACGACGAACGCGATCTCGCTGCTGCCGCGATCGACGAGCAAAGCGAGGTAGAATTCCTTCGCGATGTCGGCGCCGTCGGTGATGTAGAGGCGGTTGACCTGCTTGCCGGCCTCACCGGTCTGGATCGTCACCAGCGTGTTGCCCAGCATGTCGGTTGCGTGCGCGCGCACTTCATCCAGGTTGAAGGCCAGGCGAACGCCGCCCTTTGCCTCAGGCGCCAGTTCCTTGAACTTGCCCTTGCCGCGGCCACCGGCGTGGATCTGCGACTTCACCACATAAAGCGGGCCGGGGAGTTGCTTGGCAGCCTCAACGGCCTCTTCGACCGTGAAAGCTGCATGGCCCGCCGCGATCGGCGCGCCGTATTTTGCCAGCAATTCCTTGGCCTGATATTCGTGGATGTTCATGGGAAGACGCGCCCTCGCATTGTAGCTGATCGGGAATGTGGCCTTGCCTAAAGCACAGCGGACCAGGTGAATCTACCCCCACAACCTCGCAGGTGCAGCAAAGCTGAGCTATATACGCCAATATGCACTGGACTATCGGCATCTCGATCTTCGTCGCCACCATCCTAGCGATGGAGGGATTCGCTTATGTGATGCACCGCTGGGTGATGCATGGGATCGGCTGGTTCCTCCACGAAAGCCATCACCGGGCGCGCGCGGGAAATTGGGAGCTCAACGATCTCTACGCCGTGATCTTCGCGGTGCCGTCGATCCTGTTGCTTTATGGCGGGGTCCAGCTTGGCTGGTGGCCGGGTTTCACATGGATCGGCGCCGGCATCGCCGGATATGGCGCGATCTATTTCGGCTTCCATGACGTCATCGTCCACCAGCGCCTGCCGCACCGTTATGTCGCGCGCTCGCGCTACATGAAGCGGATCGTGCAGGCACACCGGCTGCATCATGCGGTGGAGAGCAAGCATGGCACAGTCAGCTTCGGCTTTCTCTGGGCACCGCCCGCCGATGTGCTGAAACAACAGCTCAAGACAAAAGACGGCTTAACCAGGGTTAGTATCAAGGCGGATTGACGAAGGCCGGTCGGAGCCACACATGATTGGGTATGGAGCATCTGAACCTGTCCGAGTCCGAGTGGCGCCAGCGACTCACTGCCGAACAATATCATGTGCTGCGCGAAGCAGGCACCGAGCGCGCCTTTGCCGGGCGCTTCACCGATAACAAGGTGGACGGAGTGTATCTCTGCGCCGGCTGCAAGCTCGAGCTGTTTGACAGCGCCGACAAGTTCGATTCGGGATCGGGCTGGCCCAGCTTCACCAATCCGGTCGATCCCGGGAATGTGGTCGAGCACAAGGACGTCAGCCACGGCATGACCCGCGTAGAAGTGCGCTGCGCACGGTGTGACGGGCATCAGGGCCATGTCTTCCCCGATGGCCCTCCGCCCACGGGCCTTCGCTACTGCATCAATTCGGTGAGCATGGATTTTCGTTCACGCGACTGAAACGGATAGAGCGCTAACCATGCACCTCCCGGCTCCACCTCCTTGTGAGCCGTCGCATTAGGGCTTAATCCCCCCGCCGTGGCATCGAACCTTCCCGTCATCATCCGTAACAAGCCCTGGTGGCGCGATTCCGCAAAATGGAAGCGCATCGGCTTCTGGAGTGCGATCGGCTCCGCGGGCTTCGGCCTGCTCGCCTTTATCGCGTTGCTGGTCGCCGTCTTTTCGACCCGGTCTTCGCTGCCGAGCTTCGACGAACTCAAATCCTCACCCAACGGCCAGATGATTCGCGTCCATGCCGCCGACGGCACCGTCCTGGTCTCGATGGGGCCGAGCTATGGCGAATGGGTAAGCTACGACAAAATCCCGCAAGTGATGAAGGACGCGATCATCGCGGTGGAGGATCGCCGCTTCGAATCGCATTGGGGCGTCGATTTGTGGGGCCTGATGCGCGCCGTGCGCACCGGCATCGCCAATCGCGGATCGGGGCGCCGCCTTCAGGGCGCATCGACACTGACCCAGCAGGTCGCGCGAACGATCTTCCTTTCGAACAAATATGATGTTGGCCGCAAGGTGCGCGAAGGCGTGCTCGCGCTGGCGATGGAGCGCAAATTCACCAAGGACGAGATCCTCGAGCTGTATCTCAACAAAGTCTATTTCGGCGGCGGTGCGTATGGGATCGACGCCGCCAGCCGCAAATTCTTCGGCCATCCCGCCGACAAGCTCAGCCTGGCCGAAGCCGCAGTCATCGCCGGTCTCGTCAAGGCGCCCTCGCATTATTCGCCCACGGCCGACGCCGACGCCGCAATCGGTCGCGCCAGCGTGGTGCTCGATGTCATGGCCGAGACCGGCAAGATCACCCGGGCCACCGCCGATTCAACCGATCCGCGCACCGTGAAGCTCGCGCCCGAGCCCAAGCAGAACAGCGTGCGCTATTTCACCGATTGGGCACTGCCGCAGCTTGAAGTGCTGATCGACGAAACCGATGCCCCGCTGGAAGTGTGGACCACGCTCGATCTGGGCATGCAGCGCGCCGCCGACGATTCGATCCGCGCCAATGCGCCGGGCAATGCACAAGGTGCTCTGGTCAGCCTGGATCGTGATGGCGCCGTCCGTGCGATGGTCGGCGGCAAGGATTATGTCTCCTCGATCTACAACCGCGCGACCCAGGCGACTCGTCAGCCCGGATCGGCATGGAAATTGTTCGTCTATCTGACTGCGCTGGAAGCCGGCCACCGCCCCGACGATATGGTCGTCGATGAGCCGGTGACGATCCGGGGCTGGACACCACGCAACAGTTCAGGCCGCAATTCCGGCGAAATGACGCTGCGCAGCGCCTTCGCTTTCTCGATCAATACCGTCGCGGCAAAGCTAGGCCAGGAATCGGGCTATGGCGCGGTGGCAGACATGGCGCGCCGCTTTGGCATCACCACGCCGGTCGATACCCATCCCGCGATGGTGCTCGGCACATCGGACGTTCGGCTGGTCGACATGACCCGCGCCTTCGCTTCGGTCGCGAATAAGGGCGTTGCCGTGACGCCTTATGGCATCACCCGCGTCACTGCGAACGGCGCGGTGATCTACCAGCACGAAGTCGATACCAGCCACGTCCTTGTCGCGCCGTATGTCGCGGCGCAGATGACGGATCTGCTGCAAACCGCCGTTGCCACCGGCACCGGCCGCGCCGCGCAGATCGGCCGCCCGGTTGCGGGCAAGACCGGCACTCCCACTTCGAACAAGGATGGCTGGTTCGTCGGCTTCTCCTCCGGCCTCACCACCGGCGTGTGGATGGGTCGCGACGATGCCAAGGTCGTCCCCGGGCTGCAGGGTGGCACCGCTCCCGCGCGCGCGTTCCAGAATTTCATGGCCAAGGCGGTCGCCCGCCGCCCGGTCGAGAATTTCGAGACCAAGGTGACACTGCCTGAGTGGCAGATCGAGCCCGAAGGCAATGCCTATTACGAGGCGCCCGATAACGGCCTGTTCGTCGATGAAGACGGCAATCCGATCGAACGCGAGCCCAGCGTCACCGATGGCGCGCCACAGGATGACAGGCTCGATCAGGATTGGCTGGACCGGATGACAGGCAATGAGCCCAAAGGACCGCCCCCCCAGCCTTTGCCCACCCGCGCACCACCGCCCCGCCAGCAGAGCATTCCCGCTCCGTCAGGTGCGCGCGAAGAGCCTCCGCGCGGCGGCAACAATGGTGGCGGCGGTCAGGATCGCCCTACCCAGTGAAGCTTCGCGCCGTGGCTGCGTAGCCAGGCGCGTTGTGGGCTGGGATCGGCTTCATAGAGTTGCTCGACCAGCCTGTGGAATGCCGCCCCGTGATTCATATGCACGCGGTGCGCGACTTCATGCGCAACTGTGGCGCGGCGTACCAGGCTGGGCGCAAGGATCAGCCGCCAGCTATAGCGGATCGCACCCGAAGATGCGCAACTGCCCCAGCGCCCGCGCGGATCGCCGATCCCGACCTTCGTAACCGTCACTCCCGCGCGCGCGGCATATTCCGCGGTCTCTTCGCTCAGGATACGCAGCGCCTCGGCCTTGAGCCAGCGCTCCACCCGGCGCTCCAGCCCCTCGCGCGGGCCGCCGCAGAGCAATCGGTCGCCATCCAGCTTCGGGATGCGCCCGGTCGTGGTCGGCCAGACGATCTCGATCTCGTCATCCTCCAGCGGAATTCGCGCGCCCGGCTCGAAAGGCAGCGACGCGGGCAATTTTGCGCGTTGTGTGGCAATCCACGCCGCTTGCTCTGCAGCCCAGGCAAGGCCCTTGCGCAGCGACGCACGCGTCGGCAGCGTCAGCCGCACCGCGCCCGATCGAGGATCGACCGCCAACCGCATGCGCCGCGACCGTGCATTGCGCACGACCTCGACCTCCACAGTCACAGTTCGCGGTCCACCAGATGGTGCTCGAAATCGCCGGCATTGTCCTCGCTGATCGTCCAGCCGCGCGTCGATTCGCCTGCCGCATGCACTGCTTCCGGATCGCCCGAGACCAGATAATGCCAAGCGGGCAATTGCTCCCCATTGGCGCGCAATCGATAGGCGCAGGTGCGCGGCAGCCACTCAATCCCCCGCACATTGTTGACCGTCAGCCGCACGCATTCCGAAACATAAGCGTGGCGATGCTTGTAATCTGAGCAGCGTCCCGCGTTGCGATCGAGCAGACGGCAGGCGACGTTGGTCGCGTGGAATTCGCCAGTGTCTTCGTCCTCAAGCTTGTGGAGGCAGCACTTCCCGCAGCCGTCGCACAGCGCTTCCCATTGCGCGCGGTCGAGCTTTTCGAGCGGCACATCCTCCCAGAAGCGTCCGCTTGTCACCGAACCCAATGCTTCACTTCGTCCGCGATCGCCTGCGCGTCCTTTTCCAGCGGCAGCGAAGTGATCGGCTTGCCCTCCGCATCCATCAGATACGCAATCTGGGTGTGCCCGATCAAATAGCTTCCGCCCGCAGGTTCCTTTCGGAATGCCACGGCATATTCCTTTGCGACGGCATTGATCGCGTCGAGACTGCCGGTCAGCCCGGTGAAGCGCGGATGGAATTGCCCGACATATTGCTTAAGCACCGCCGGCGTATCGCGCTCCGGATCGACCGAGACGAAGATCGGCGCGATCCTGGCGGCGAGGCGCGGATCGCTCTTGTCGAGCAGCTTCATCGCCTGACCCAGCTTCAGCATGTCGGTTGGGCAGATATCGGGGCAATAGGTGTAGCCGAAATACATGATCCGCCATTTGCCGGCAAAATCCTTCTCGCTCTTCGTCGCCCCATTCTGATCCGTCAGCGTGAACGGCCCGCCGATCCGGGCGCCGAAAAGCGGTGGTTCCTGCGCGGGCATCGCCCCGCAAGCGGAGAGTGCGAGCAGCGCTACGGCTGCAACAGTTTGAAATATCCTATTCATGGCGTGGCCAGCCATGATCTGGTAGGAGCCAGCTTGCAAGGTTCCATGCCGGCAAGGGGTTTTAGGCATATCATGATTGGTCGCTTCTTCGGTGCTGCAGCAGCGGCAATTTTTCTGGTCGCCGCGCTTCCGGCTGCCGCGCAGTTGAACAAATCGGAAAGCTATGACTTCCTCGACGCCGTTCGAAAGAGCGACGGCAGCAAGGTTGACGGCTTTCTCCGCGACAAGACCAAGCGGCTGGTCAATTCCAAGGATCGCAACACCGGCGAAGGTGCGCTCCATATCGCTGCGGCGCGCAGCGATTCACTCTATCTGCGCGTGATCCTCCAGCAGGATGACGCCAATCCCAACCTGCAGGACAGGCGCGGCAACACCGCGCTGATTCTCGCGGCCGGTCGTGCCTGGATGCAGGGCGTGGAGATCCTGCTGCGCTACAAAGCCAATGTGAATCTTGCCAATGCCAGTGGCGAAACCGCGCTGATCCGTGCGGTGCAGGTGCATGATCTCGAAGTCGCCACTGCGTTGCTCAACGCGGGCGCCGATCCCGATCGTACTGACAATATTTCGGGTAAGTCGGCGCGCGATTATGCGCGCGAAGGCACGCGCTGGCCCTCCATAGTCAAACTGCTGACCGATGCGCCGAAGGCATCGCGCAGTTCCGCGGCAGCCGGCCCCAAGCTCTAAAAGAGCTGCTCGGCCTCAGGGTCCAGCACGTTGATCACCCGGCGCGCCGCGCGCCGGGCAAATGCCAGCGTGCATTTCTTGCGCGTGGGGCTGGGCAGCGGCACCGTTGCGGCTTCGCGCACTACGGCCGCGTCATAACGATCCGCCACAATGATCCCGGCGCGCGCGGGCAGAAAGCAATCCTGCTCGAACGGGCGCAGATCGAATCCTTCGGGCACTGCCCAGAAGAAACGGTCGCAATGCGCGAGATAGTCATTCCATTTGCAATCGCCGAGCAGGTCTGCCCGCGACACCTTGATCTCGACAATCACGATGAGCCCACGCGAATCGATCGCCATCAGATCGGCACGGCGGCCGCCATCGAGCGGCACTTCGGCAATCGCCACGCAATCGTGCCGCAACAGCATCCGCGTCACGCCGCGCGCGACATCACCAGCAACAAGCGGAAGCTCAGACGTCAAAACAGCCGGGAAGGTCATTCCCGGCTGTTAGAACATTTTAGGAACGCGGAAAAGACCCGCGCTCGATTTTAACGGTAAAAGATGTGGTTGCCGACGGTGCCGACACGCGCGCGCTTCCAGCCCGGGCTCACATAGCGCGCATGGAAAAACAGCGCGTTGGAGACGGGAGAATCCCACAGATCCTTCTGCGCGACCTGCGCCACCGCGAGCGCCTTGCGCCACTGGGCGTTGGCTGGCGGGGTCGGCAGCTGGCCGCCACGGACGAACGAGAATTGGCCGCGCTGGGTGATCACCGAGCAGACCGAGCGCGGGAAGCGGCCCGAAGTCGTGCGGTTCAGAATCACTTCGGCAACCGCGAGCTGGCCGGCAAGCGGCTCACCCTTCGATTCGTAATAGACACCGACTGCGAGGCAATTAAGCTCGCGATCGAACTCGGCCGGCGCGTCCTGCGCTGCGACCGCTGCCGAAAGCGTAGCGAAATCATCGTCTTCATCCGCTTCGGGGAGGGGCTGCACGATCTCCGCCGAGCGGGGAATCGCGGCCACCGTCGCCTCGGGCGCGGGAACCACATGGTGATCCTGGGTGTTGATTGCAGGAACAGGAACGTCCTGGGTCAGGGTCACGGCATCAGGCGTGGCTGCATTCGCGATTGCGCCAGCGCAAAAAGTCACAGCCGCGATAACCGCGGCGCGTGGCAGAAACTTCATTTCACATCGTTATTATGCGGTGGGTGCGCGGCAGGGCCTATTCAAACTAAGGCCGCCGGACTTGCCCCCCGACTGCGTAACCGTTCGATCTCTCACCTCGACCGGCACAACGCGTTTCAAGTGCGTGCCCCATCTCTTCGCACATGCACAATGTCAATCAAAACCCATCGTTTCAGCGGCGAACCGTTCTGCCGACGGGATATCCAGTTCGATTACCCAAAGATCGGAATCGCGCGATCGGCGTCTTTGCCAGTAACCGGTTGCATCGCGATCGTCGGTGAGTTGTGCCGGACCCGAGGCGATCAAAGCAGGCTCGCCCCCGGGGCCCAAGCCTCGTTCGAAGAATCGCGGATTCACCCCGCGCTCGATAGTTAACAATAATATACCGCCGGCGGTCGCATCGCCTTTCGCCAGCACCATCGCCGATCCGCCATTCTGCTCGGCGGCACGGATCAACGCGCTTACCATGACGCCGCTGGCGAGCCGCGCCATCAGTGGCCCTGGTAGCCCGGCAGTCCCGCCAGCGCGATCCGCGAGCGCATGAACGTGCCGGTTCCACGCGCCGCTTCCTCTCCCGATGCGTCGATCAACCTCGCTTCTGCAACAAAGACGCGGCGCTGCCCGCTGACCCAGCGCCCTTCGGCCACCACCGGCCCTTCGATCAATGGCTTGGTGAAAAGCAGGTTGAACGCAGTGGTCAAAAGGAAGCGATCGGTGACCAGGCTGTTTGCGGCATAAAAGGCCGCATCGTCGAGCATCTTGAAATAGCTGGTGCCGTGCGCGGCGCCTGCTGCGTGGAAATAGCGGCTGTCGAGCACGAACCGGATCCGCGCGACGCCACCCTCGGGAATCTCGAGCACCGAATCGAATAATTTGTTGATCGGCGCGGCAGCGTAAAGCAATTCGAGCGCCCGGAAATGCGCCTCGGCGCCAGTGGGCTTTAGCGAAGAGTGGGGCGCCAAATCAGGCAGCGTCCCGCGCCTCGACACCGGCGAGCAGAGCGAAAATCGCGTCGTTCGATCCAGCTCCGCGCAATTTCGCCGCCACATTGCGGTCGCGCAGCTTCCGCGAGACGCAGGCCAGCGCCTTCAGATGCTCCGCCCCCGCACCGGTCGGCGAAAGCAGCACGAAGACCAGATCGACCGGCATATCGTCGACCGCGGCGAAATCGACCGGCTTGCTGAGCCGCGCGAAAATGCCGCAAACGCGCTTCAATCCCTCGAGCTTGCCATGCGGGATCGCAATCCCGCCGCCAAAGCCGGTGGAGCCAAGCTTCTCCCGCTCGGACAAACGCGCGCTCACGTCGGCGGCATCAAGGCCATAGGCCTTGGCTGCCGCCGCGCCCAATTGCTGGAACAGCGCCTTTTTTGTGGCGGTGCTCATGCCGGCGACAACCGCCTCCGGCACAAGCAAATCGCTTAATTCAGTCATTGAAAGCTCGATAAGAGGGTTAGGACACGCGGTTGGGTTCGACCCAGCCGATCGTCCCGTCGCCGCGCCGATAGACCATATTGTGCGCGCCCGTACCCGTATTCTTGAACAAAAGCGCCGTGGTATTGCGCAGATCGAGCATCATCACCGCGTCCGAGACCGAAGCCTCGGGCACATCGACCCGCGTTTCGGCGACGATCAGCGGCGCATCGGCAACTTCCTCGGCCTCGGGCTCTTCGCGGAACAGAGTGTAGCCCGCATTGTCATAAGCACCCGCGTCCGCAAACGCGGCGGCTGCGCCGGCCTGGCGATCCTTCAGGCGGCGCGTGTAGCGGCGCAATTGCTTGTCGATCCGGTCTGCGGCGCCATCGAATGCGCCCTCGGCCTTTTGGCCGGTGTTCGAAGCCTTAAGCACCAGCCCCTGCATCACGTGCATCACGATATCGGTGGTGAAGCCGTGATCGTGCGGTCCTTTGCCGAAGGTCACGTGCGACGAGAGCGCGCGCGAGAAATATTTGCCGGCGATGGCTTGCAGCCGATCGTTGACCTGCGTCTTGAGCGCCTCGCCCGTATCGACCTGGTGACCAGAAACTCGGATATCCATCAATTACCTCCGCACTTAACGAGCAGCCCGACCTGGGATTGCATGTAATGCACGTCAACCCGACGCGGCATTGCCCCAGAGCGGCTCCTCCATCCCAGAGAGAAAGGCTGCGTGGCGCGCAAGTTCCGCCTCCGACGCAGCAAATAGGCGGGCCGGGCGAACATGCACCCGAGTCGAAGCTTCCGCGGGCGTCTCGCGCATTACCGGCGCGTCGACCGCAAGGCCCAAAGTGATCTGCCGTCCGCCGGTCAGCTCGACATAGACCTGGGCGAGCAATTGCGCATCGACCAGCGCGCCATGCAGCGTGCGCTGGCTGAGATCGATGCCGTAACGCGAGCAAAGCGCGTCGAGGCTGTGCTTGGCGCCGGGATGCTTCACGCGGGCAATGCCCAGCGTATCGACCATCCGATCGAGCGAGACATGCGGCCGCCCACATTGGCCCAGCTCACCGTTCAAAAAGCCGAAATCGAACCCGGCATTATGCGCGACCATCGGGCTTTCGCCGATGAATTCGAGCAGGTCCTCGACGATCTCGTGGAATGCCTGCTTGTCCGACAGGAAGCGCTCGGAAAGCCCGTGCACGTTGAACGCTTCGATCGGCATCGGCCGGCCGGGGTTCACATAACAATGGAAAGTGCGTCCGGTCGCCACCCGGTTGACCAGCTCGACGCACCCGATCTCGACCAGCCGGTCACCCCCCGAGAAGCTGAGCCCGGTGGTTTCAGTGTCGAACACGATCTCACGCATGCGAGTCTTATCCTCCTCGCGGGTCAGCGAGGCAAGCGATGACGCGATTTACTTGATGTCGGGTCTCTTCGAGCGTGGTTCCGGTGTCGATCACATAGTCCGCCCGCGCGCGTTTCTCCGCGTCCGGCAATTGCTTGGCGAGGATTGCTTCGAGACGCGCGACCGTCATTCCCGGCCGGGCGAGCACGCGTTCGCGCTGGATTTCAGGCGGTGCCGAAACGACGGCGATCTTGTCGACGCTCGACCAGCCACCCGCTTCGAACAGCAAGGGCACATCGAGCACTACCAGAGGCGAGTCGCTGTGCTGGCCGAGGAACGCCGCGCGCGACTCGGCGACCGCAGGATGGACAATCGCCTCGAGTCGTTTGAATGCCTCGGGCTTGCCGATCACTGCCTCACCCAGCGCCGCGCGGTCCACGCCCTCGGGCCCGGTCGTATCGGGAAATGCCGCCTCGATCGCTGCAACCAATGCCCCTGCCGGTCCCTGCAGCCGGTGCACTTCGGCATCGGCATCGAACACCGGCACGCCCGCATCGGCAAACATCGCCGCCACCGTCGATTTACCCATGCCGATCGATCCGGTGAGACCCAAAATGATCATGGGCGCACGATCATGACGTCAGCAGCGCCCGCAATTCCTCGTCGCGATCACGCGGCGGTTCGGCGCCGAAGAACAATTCGAACGCGAGCGCCGCCTGGCCGATCAGCATGTCGAGACCATCGACCGTATCCAGTTCACGATCACGCGCCCGGGCCAGCAGATCGGTCTCAAGCGGCGCATAGACGATATCATAGACCACCGCGTCCTCGGGCAATCCCGACAGATCCACTTCCAGCGGCGGTTGGCCCGTCATCCCCAATGCACTGGCATTCACTACCAGAGCCGCCGCCGGCAACGGCGCACCCAGCGGCAAGGCATCGCCCTTCAACCCAAAGCTCGACAGCAGAGCAGCGGCCTTGAGCACGTTGCGGTTCATCACCGTCACCCGCTTTACGCCCAGCTTGGAGAGGGCGAAGAGGATCGCCCGCGCCGCACCCCCGGCACCGATCACCACGGCATGCTTGCCATCCAGCTCCAGTCCCGCAATGGGCGCATAGAATCCGCCGGCATCGGTATTGGTCCCGATCAGCGCATCACCATCGCGCACCACGGTGTTGATCGCCCCGATCGACGCGCGCACCCCGCCGCGATCCTCGACCAGATCCAGCGCCGCCTGCTTGTGCGGGATCGTGATGTTGCATCCGCGCCAATCGGAATCGGCCTTTCGCGTCTCGAAATAGGCGGTGAGGTCTTCGGGCCTCACATGCGCCGCGCGATACTCTGCTTCGATTCCCAGCGCCTTGAGCCAAAAGCCATGGATCGCAGGCGATTTGGAGTGGCTGATCGGATCGCCGATCACTTCCGCGTAAATCACTGTAGAACTCCCCGCGTCCGGCAATAATCCAGCACCGGCAGCAGCGGCATGCCGAGAATGGTGAAATGGCTACCATCGACCTTGGAGAAGAGCTGCACCCCCGGTCCCTCGATCCGAAAACAGCCGACGCACCCGGAGATCGCCGGCCATTCCTGATCGAGATAGCCGTGGATGAAATCCTCGCTCAGCGTCCGCACGTGCAACTTGGCCCGATCCACGAATCGCCAGACCGGCTGGCCATTCTCGGCAATCACCGCCGCGCTGTAGATATCATGCGTCGTGCCCGACATCCGCCGCAGATGATCCGCCGCCTGATCGCGGCTCTCGGGCTTGTCGAGCAAAGAGCCATCGGCCAGCGCCACCAGCGAGTCGCTCCCCAGCACCAAAGACCCCGGCACCATCCGCGAGACCTTGAGCGCCTTCAATTCCGCCAGCGCATCGGCCAGGTCGCGCGGCGAAATGCCCCCGGCCAGCAGCGATTCCTTCGCCGAAAGCTCATCGACCATCGCCGCGACAGCCTCGAACGGCACGCCAGCCGCTTCCAGCATCGCCCGCCGCGACGCGCTTTGTGAGGCCAAGACCAGTTTCATTCGCTTGCCTTCGCCATGGTGCGCTCGTTGCAAAGCTGGATGATCGCCGCCGCCGTTTCCTCGATTGACCGCCGCGTCACATCGATGATCGGCCACCCATTGTCCGCAAACATCCGCCGCGCATATGCAAGCTCACGCTGCACCGAATCCTGATCGACATAGTTGGTCTCGGTGCCCTCGTTGAGGGACAGCAGGCGATTGCGCCGGATTGCGACCAGCCGGTCGGCGCTCGTGGTCAGCCCCACCACCAAGGGATGCTTGAGCGAATACAAGGATGTCGGCGGCGGTGATTCCACCACGATCGGGATATTGGCGGTCTTGAAACCACGATTGGCGAGATAAATGGAGGTCGGCGTCTTGGACGAGCGCGATACGCCCGCGAGCACGATGTCTGCCTCCTCCCAATTCTCCCAGCCAATCCCGTCATCATGCGCGATAGTGAACTGAATCGCATCGACGCGCGCAAAGTAAGCCGCGTCCAGCGTATGTTGCCGTCCCGGCCGCGCTTTGGCTTCCTGTCCGAGCAGACTGGACAGCGCATGGCTCACCGGATCGAGCGGCGCGATTGCCGGCAGCCCCATTGCCCGGCAACGGCTTTCCAGCGTCCGCCGCGTCTCGCTATTCACCAGCGTAAAAATCACCAGCCCTGGATTCTGCGCGATTTCCGCCAAAATCCGTTCCAAATGCGCTTCGCTGCGCACCATCGGCCAGAAATGCCGCTGCGGCTCGACATCGTCGAATTGGGCAAGCGCCGCCTTGGCGATATTCTCCAGCGTCTCGCCGGTGGAATCGGAGAGGAGATGGAGATGCAGCTTCACGCTGTGGGGCGATCTGGGGATAAGTGCATGGACAGGCGCTAGCGCAACCTGCCGCGGAACCCAAGCCGCCGGATTCCGCGGAGTCCGCAGTGATTCGTCCACACGCGCATCCCCAGCCCTGGGTTCCGATCCACAGCCTGTGGAAATCGGGGAGCGATTCCGCGAATCCTAGGGAGTCTGCGGGTGTGGGGGAGTCAAATTGTTGGCAATCCGGGGAGGAGCGCATAAGCCCCGGCTTCCACGCCCCTACTGCTTACAACAATCTATAGATTCTCTTCTTTATAGTAATAGAAAGCGGCCCATTCGTGCCTTCCCAAAAGCCTTTGCTCGCGACACTCCACGGTATTCGACAGGAGATTCCGCCGGTCTGGCTGATGCGTCAGGCGGGGCGCTATCTGCCCGAATATCGCGCGCTGCGTGCCGAGAAAGGCGGGTTCCTCGCGCTCGTCAACGATAGCGAGGCGGCTGCCGAGATTACGCTCCAGCCGATCCGCCGGTTCGGCATGGATGGCGCGATCCTGTTTTCCGATATCCTGATGGTGCCCTTGGCGCTGGGGCAGGACCTTTGGTTCGAAACCGGCGAAGGTCCGCGTCTGGCACCCAAATTGGTCGCCCGCGACATTCTCGATGGCCTCACGCCCAATATGGCGGCGCTCGATCCCGTCTATGGCACCGTGCGCCGGGTGAAGGCCGCGCTTGATCCCGCAATTACCTTGCTCGGGTTTGCAGGCAGCCCTTGGACGGTCGCAACCTATATGATCGCCGGGCAAGGCAGCCGCGAACAGGCCGAAGCCCGCCGCCTCGCTTATAATGACCCGGAATTGATGCAGGCTTTGGTCGATCGGATCACCGACTGCACGATCATCTATCTGCAGGGACAGATCCACGCCGGCGTCGAAGCAATCCAGCTCTTCGACAGTTGGGCGGGCAGCCTTTCCCCCGCACAATTCGAACAATGGGTGATCGCGCCCAACGCCAGGATCGCGGCTGCTTTCAAGGGCAAGGTGCCGGTGATTGGTTTCCCCAAGGGTTCGGGCGGCAAGCTTGCAGCCTATGCCCGCGAAACGGGCGTCGATGCGATTGGCCTCGATGAAACCGTCGATCCGGTCTGGGCGGCTGCCGAACTGCCGAAAGACCTGCCGGTACAAGGCAATCTCGATCCGCTCGCGCTGATTGCCGGTGGTGATACCCTCGACACTGCCATCGATCGCATCCGCGCTGCGTTCGCCGATCGCCCGCACATCTTCAATCTTGGCCACGGCATCCAGCAGGACACGCCAATCGATCGCGTCGAGCATCTGTTGAAACGGATCCGCGGATGATCGCTGGCCTCCTGGGTGGCGCATACCTCTGGGTTAAAGCCGCGCATATCATCTTCGTGATCTTCTGGATGGCGGGCCTGTTCCTGCTGCCGCGCTATCTGGTGCACCATCAGGAAGCGCTGGGGAGCCCGCAGGCGGCTGAATGGACAAAGCGTGAGGAATTGCTCCGCCGGATGATCCTGACCCCTTCTCTGATCATCGTATGGCTTCTGGGGCTATTGCTCGCCGCCAACCTTGGACTGTTCGATGGCGCGCGGGGTCTGGGGTGGCTCCACGCCAAGCTGCTGATCGTCTTCGCGCTCTCCGGATATCACGGCTGGGCAGTCGGCTATTCGAAGAAGCTCGCAAGCGGGCAGGGCACTATCCCGTCGCGCACGCTTCGCCTGCTTGGCGAAGTCCCCGCCCTGGCGGTGACCGCAATTGTGATACTGGCGGTCGTAAAGCCGTTCTGAGTTGGTTGACTTGGACGCCGCGCGCTCCTAATTCGCAGGGCGTGTACCGGGTACCACCGGCGCATTCCTCCTTAGCATCGACAGTTGCGCGCACTTCGCCGACCGACGCTCTCCCCACGACAAATCCGGACGCTCTCATGCATCTCAAAGAACTCAAGAAAAAACCGCCGGCAGAGCTGGTCAACATGGCGGAAGAGCTCGGCGTTGAAAGCGCCTCGACGCTTCGCAAGCAGGATTTGCTTTTCGCGATCCTCAAGATCCAGGCCGACAATGGCGACCAGATCATGGGCGAAGGCACGATCGAAGTGCTGCCCGACGGTTTTGGCTTCCTGCGTAGCCCTCAGGCCAATTACCTCGCCGGCCCCGACGACATTTACATTTCGCCCAATCAGGTCCGCAAATTCGGTCTGCGAACCGGCGACACCGTCGAAGGTGAGATCCGCGGGCCCAAGGACGGCGAACGCTATTTCGCGCTGACCAAGCTCATCAAAGTCAATTTCGACGATCCCGATGCCGTTCGCCACCGCGTCAATTTCGACAATCTCACGCCGCTATATCCTGAGAGCAAGCTAACGCTCGACACCCAGGACCCGACGATAAAGGACAAGTCGGCCCGTGTCATCGACATCGTCAGCCCGCAGGGCAAGGGGCAGCGCACGCTGATCGTCGCACCGCCGCGCGTCGGCAAGACGGTGATGCTCCAGAATATCGCCCGCGCGATTACCGAGAACCACCCGGAAGTCTTCCTGCTCGTCCTCCTGATCGACGAGCGTCCGGAAGAAGTCACCGACATGCAGCGTTCGGTAAAGGGCGAAGTCGTCTCCTCGACCTTCGACGAACCCGCAACGCGCCACGTGCAAGTCGCGGAAATGGTTATCGAAAAGGCCAAGCGCCTGGTCGAGCACAAGAAGGATGTTGTCATCCTCCTCGATTCGATCACGCGTCTGGGTCGTGCCTACAACACCGTTGTGCCGAGTTCAGGCAAGGTGCTGACCGGCGGTGTTGACGCCAATGCGCTCCAGCGTCCGAAGCGCTTCTTCGGTGCCGCGCGCAATATCGAAGAGGGCGGCTCGCTCTCGATCATCGCCACGGCGCTGATCGATACCGGCAGCCGCATGGACGAAGTCATCTTCGAAGAATTCAAGGGCACCGGTAATTCGGAAATCGTCCTCGATCGCAAGGTTGCCGACAAGCGCATCTTCCCGGCGCTCGACGTCGGCAAGTCGGGCACCCGCAAGGAAGAGCTGCTGGTCGACAAGACCAAGCTCTCCAAGATGTGGGTCCTTCGCCGTATCCTCATGCAGATGGGCACCATCGACGCGATGGAGTTCCTGCTCGACAAAATGAAGGATTCGAAGACCAACGAAGATTTCTTCGATTCCATGAACTCGTGAAACAACGGCCTGAGTTAGCGACGCTAAGTCAGGACTCGTTGCGAACCGGCCGGCGCGCATAATGCGACCGACGGCATGGGCATTGCCCATGCGGAGTTGGCAAAAGGGCCGCGCCAACAGGTGCGGCCCTTTTTGCTTCCACGAATGCGCATCTCCGCATATCGCGCGTTTGCCATCGGACATCTTCCCGCTAGGACCATGCCATGATCGAGCTCGTCACCGCCGTCGAACCCATGTCGCTCTCGTGGCTCTGGAGCCATATCGTCAGCGATTTCGCCAATATCGGCACGGCTTCGGCGATGACTGCCTTTGCGACAGTGGTGCTGCTCGATATCGCGCTTGCCGGTGACAATGCGATCATCGTGGGCGCGCTTGCCGCCGGGCTTCCCGCCGATCAGCGCAAGAAGGTTATCGCGATCGGCATTCTCGCCGCGTTGATCCTGCGCATCGTCTTCGCCGTGGCGGTGCTCTACGGTCTCGAGAGCTTCAAGCAATATGGGCTGGTGCTGGGCGGCGGCCTATTGCTGCTCTGGGTCGCGTGGAAGATGTATCGCGAACTGAACCCCGCTGGCCAGTCTGCGGGCTCCCCCGAAGTCGAAGGTGATGAGACCTCAGGCCTCAAGCCCGCCAAGAGCTTCGCCGCCGCCGCCTGGGCCGTCGCGGTCGCCGATGTCTCGATGAGCCTCGATAACGTCCTGGCGGTCGCTGGCGCGGCGCGTGAGCATCCCGGAATCATGGTGATCGGCCTGATCCTGTCGGTCGCCCTGATGGGCATCGCTGCAAACGTCATCGCCAAATATATCGAGCGCTATCGCTGGATCGCGTGGGTTGGCCTCGTCATCATCCTCTATGTGGCAGGCAAGATGATCTTCGAAGGGTGGCACGACGTGGTGCCGATGTTCGCCTAGGCGCCTGCTTCTTCGGCCAACGTTTCCGCGAAGAATTCCGCGGTCCGCCGATCGGCCAGTTGCGCGGCGTCTTCCGAACGGCGCTTGCCGCTCTCGGTCGCGAAGCCGTGATCCTCGCCCGGATAGTCGAACATCCGGACCTTGGGATGATCGTCTAGCCCCTCGTGCATCTTCGCCTGAATATCGGGGGTCACGAAGTGATCGGCGTCGGCGATATGGAGTAGCACCGGATTGGCTATCGCGTGCTTCTCGCCCAGCAGGTTATCTATCCCCACGCCATAATAGCCCACGCTTGCATCCGCATCGGTGCGCGTCGCGGTCATGAAAGCGAGCCGCCCGCCCAGGCAATAGCCCACCACGCCCACCTTGCGCGCGCCACTCTCAGCGCGTGCCGCGCGGATCGTGGCTTCGATATCGCGCACGCCCGCATCCTGATTGAACTTGCCCATCAGCCCCAGCGCCGTCTGGAATTCCTCCGGCACGTCGGGATCGAGTTGCACGCCCGGCTCAAGTCGCCAGAAAAGATCCGGCGCAATCGCCAAATAGCCCGCTTTCGCCCATTCATCGCATTTCCGGCGAATGCCCGGGTTAACCCCGAAAATCTCCTGGATCACCACAATGGCCGCGCGCGGCGCGCCATCGGGCTCGGCAACATAGGCGTCGAAGCGGCCATTATCGTCGATCGTCTGGATGCGCATCATGCTCATAAAAGGGTCTTTCCCGAAAGGCGGCGCTCGTGATCGAGCAGCCAGATCTTGGTGGCGGCGCCATGCCCGCCCGAATAATTCTCTTTCGCGCCGCCGGATGAAAGCACCCGGTGGCACGGCACTACGATGGGGAAGGGGTTGCGCGAGCAAAGCTGCCCGATAGCGCGCGACGCCGATCCCAGCCGCCGGGCAAGTTCGCCATAGGTCAGCGTCTCGCCATAGCCCACAGCGATCAGCCCCTGCCGCAGTTCCAGCCCACGCGGTGTGGCGGGCGGCGCCAGCGCCAGATCGAAATCCTGGAGCGCGCCTTTGAACCAGGCCTCGATTTGCTCGACGGCGGCGATCACCGCAGGGCTATCCGCGCGCCGCGGCGTCTCGCGCTCGGTCAAAATCCGGATCGCCTCGACCGCGCTGTCACTGCCCTCGATCCGCACCGAACCGATGGGCGTTGTCATCACGGCAGTATCGCGCGCATAGATCATGGTTCGAACCTAGCATCCGCGTGCGGGCACTCAAGGAGAAGCTTTGCGATGAAGATCAACGTCGAAGTCGATTGCACGCCCGAAGAGGCGCGGCGCTTCATGGGCCTTCCCGATCTCTCACCGGTGCATGATATTTACCTGAACAAGATGAAGGAAATGGTCGAAAATCCGACCAATCCTGAAATGTTTCAACAGCTTATGCAGAATTGGTCACCGATGGGCGAGAGCAGCATGAGCTTTTGGAAAGGCCTGTTCGAAGCCGGAGCAAAGCCGGGCAAGTGAGCGACACGATTTTCGCGGTATCGAGCGGCGCGCCGCCTGCTGCGATTGCAATTCTCCGGTTGAGCGGGCCAGGGGCCTTCGAAGCGGTGCACGCGCTTGCGGGTGACGTGCCAAGGCCGCGCGTCGCCGCATTGCGCGGTATCCGGGATCCGGCGAGTGGCGAGCTGCTCGATCGCGCACTGTTGCTGATCTTCCCCGGCCCGAACAGCGCGACCGGCGAAGACCTGGCCGAACTCCACCTCCACGGTGGCCGCGCGGTCGTCCGCGCGGTTGAAACGGCGCTCGCAGCGCTGCCCGGCCTCCGCGCTGCCGACCCCGGCGAGTTCACCCGCCGCGCACTCACCAGCGGCCGCATCGATCTCAGCGAAGCGGAGGGGCTCGGCGATCTGCTGATGGCCGAGACCGAAGCCCAGCGCCGCGCCGCGATCCGCTCGGCCGAGGGCGCAGTTCGCCGCGAAGTCGAAGGCTGGACTGCGCGCGCACTCATGCTCTCCGCGCAAGTCGAGGCTTTGCTCGATCATGGCGATGAGGATGACGTCGCAGCAGGCCCGGACCCACTTCCCATCCTCCGCGCATCCGTCATCATGCTCGCTGACGATATCGCCGCTGTCGCAGAACGTCCCCCCGTCGAGCGTCTCCGCGACGGATTGCGCGTTGTTCTCGCCGGTCCGCCAAACGCTGGCAAATCCACCTTGCTCAATGCGCTCACGGGTCGCGACGCGGCAATCGTCTCGCCCATCGCCGGCACCACGCGCGATCGCATCGAGGCGCCGGTGGTGCGGAATGGCGTGGCGTACATCCTAACCGACACCGCCGGGCTGACCGCAACCCCGGGCGACGCCATCGAGGCTATCGGCGTGACCCGCGCCCAGGATGCGCTTGCCGCTGCCGACATTGTTCTGTGGCTCGGCGACGAAGCACCGCCATTGCATCCGGCGGTCATATGGCTCCACGCGCGAAGCGATGAGCCGGGCAGGGCGGTGAACCCACAAGCAAACCTCGCTCTGTCTGCCAATGCCGGCGCGGGGCTCGAAGCGCTCTGGGATCACCTCGCAGAGCTGTCGTCGGCATTGCTCCCGCCACCCGATCTGGTCGCGCTGAACACCCGGCAGCGTGATCTCTGTCTCTCAGCGTCTTCCGCGCTTCGCGCAATCGGCGCCGAGCACGACCTCCTCCTCATCGCCGAACACCTTCGATCGGCCCTCCGCGCATTCGACGCTATTACGGGGCGTGCCGGTGTCGAGGCGATGTTAGACGCACTTTTTGGGCGCTTCTGCATCGGAAAGTAGGTGTTCCACGTGGAACGGTTTTGACGTTCGCGTCGCCAAGCACTAGCGCAAGCCAATGCAATTCGACGTCATCGTTATCGGCGGAGGCCATGCTGGCACCGAGGCCGCAGCTGCGGCTGCGCGTCGTGGCGCGCGCACGGCGTTGCTCAGCTTCGACCTCACCAAGGTCGGGGCGATGTCGTGCAACCCTGCAATCGGCGGGCTCGGCAAGGGACATCTCGTCCGCGAAGTCGATGCATTCGATGGCCTGATAGCCCGCGCAGCGGACGCGGCAGGCATCCACTACCGCATGCTCAACCGTTCCAAGGGCACCGCAGTGCAGGGGCCGCGCGTCCAGGCAGACCGCACACGGTATGCGGCGGCCATCCAGTCGATGCTCGCGGCTCAGCCCAATCTCATGCTCGTGGAGGGTGAGGCAGAAGCGCTCGCGCTGGAAGACGGCAACGTCGCAGGCGTCGTGCTGGCGGACGGCTCTACGCTTTCCGCCCGCGCGGTAGTGATCGCCACTGGCACCTTCCTAGGCGGTCGCATCTTTCGCGGTGAAGAGCGGGAAACCGGGGGCCGGGTGGGGGAGGCGTCCGCCACGCGGCTGGCTGAGCAGCTCCGCGCTCTCGCGCTTCCCATGGCGCGCCTCAAGACCGGCACGCCTCCGCGGCTCGATGGCCGCACCGTCGACTGGGCGCGCGTCGAAGAGCAGCCTTCGGACCTCGATCCCTGGACGATGTCGCCGCTCACGCAGCGGCGCCTGTTGCCCCAGCTGCATTGCGGGATCACCCGCACCAATCCCGTCACCCACGACGCAATCCGCGCCGGTCTCGATCGCTCGCCTTTGTTCAGCGGTGCCATAGATGCGCAGGGCCCGCGCTATTGCCCCTCGATCGAGGACAAGATTCATCGCTTCGGCGATCGCGACGGCCATCAGATATTCCTCGAGCCCGAAGGCCTCGACACGCATCTGATCTATCCGAACGGCATGTCGACCTCGCTGCCGGTCGATATCCAGGTTGCGATGGTCAACTCGATACCCGGTCTTGAAAACGCCAGGATCGTCACGCCGGGCTATGCCGTCGAGTACGACCATATCGACCCGCGCGCGCTCGACGGCACGCTCGGCCTACCGCAGATCCCCGGCATCTATTGCGCGGGACAGATCAATGGCACCACCGGCTATGAGGAAGCGGCAGGGCAGGGCCTGATCGCCGGGATCAACGCCGCAGCACATGCCCTCCGTGCCACGCCCCTGATGCTCGACCGCTCTACGTCTTACTTAGCGGTGATGATCGACGATCTTGTGCTGCAGGGCGTCACCGAGCCTTACCGGATGCTGACCTCGCGCGCCGAGTTCCGGCTGCGCCTGCGCGCCGACAATGCCGAGACGCGTCTTGGGCCCATCGCTGCCGAACTGGGCTGCCTGAGCGCCGACCGCCTCAAGCGACTAGACGAGCGCACCGCAGGTCGTGCCGAACTCGAGCAAGCCTTCGCCACGACGTTGACCGCCAGCCAGCTTCATACCAATGGCGCCCCGGTCGCCCAGGACGGGGCCCGCCGCCCTGCCAGCGAGTGGCTCCGCTTCTCGGGTGTCGACCTCAACCATGTTGGTGTCGAATGGGGCGGGGACGCGGCCATGCTCGCCGAGTTCGTCGAGGACGCTCGTTATGCGCCCTATCTCGAACGACAGGATGCCGAAGTCGCCGCTCTACGCGGAAACGACAATGTCCGCCTGAGCGCTGATCTAGACTTCTCCGCCGTTCCCGGCCTCTCCAACGAGATGGTAGAGCGCCTGTCCGCAGCGCGTCCGGAAACCCTCGGAGCGGCCTCCCGCATCCGCGGAATCACGCCAGCGGCGCTCTCCGCCATCCTCCTCCAAGCCCGAAAGCGTGCCGCATGACCGAGCAGGAAGCTCGACAATGGATCATCGATCGCTTCGGTGTTTCACGTGAAACATTATTGAATAGATTTGAAGCTATCCTCAGAGACGAAGCCACGCGGCAAAATTTGATCTCCGCTGCCTCGTTCGAACAGTTATGGACCCGGCACTTCGTCGACTCGGCTCAGCTGATCGACGCGGCTAAAGACGCCGGCAGGGGTGCGTGGCTGGATGTTGGCACAGGCGCCGGGATGCCTGGCCTGGTCGTTGCAATGTTGATCGATCGCCCCGTGGTGCTTGTCGAGCCCCGCGCCAAACGCGCGGATTTCCTCTATCGCGCCGCCGCACTCCTCGAAATTGGCCGCCGTGTCACTGTCGAACAACGCGAGATCGAGAAGTATAAGCCGATCAATCCAGCCGCCATTGTCAGCGCGCGCGCGGTCTCGGAACTGTCTTTGCTGCTCGCTTCCACGCATCACTGCACAGATTCATCCACAATCTGGTTGCTGCCAAAGGGTCGCGCGGCGCATTCTGAGGTGGAAGCAGCGGCCGCGAAATGGCAAGGTTCGTTTCACGTGGAACCAAGCATTACGCAGGCCGACTCCGGCATCGTGATTGCGCAAGGGGTGCGGCCGAGATGATCGTCATCGCAATCGCCAACCAGAAAGGCGGGGTCGGCAAGACCACGACGGCGATTAACGTCGGTACGGCGCTGGCTGCGACGGGCAAGCGCGTGCTGCTGCTCGATCTCGATCCTCAGGGTAATGCGTCGACCGGCCTCGGCATATCGCGCGCCGAGCGCGAGCATTCGACCTATGATCTGCTGGTCACCGATGCCAATCTCGTCGATGTCGCGATCCCCACCAAGGTGCCGGGGCTCGATATCGTGCCCGCGACACAGGATCTTTCGGGTGCGGAAATCGAGCTGATCGAGTTCGAGGCACGAACGCACCGGCTGGATGCTGCGATCGCGCGGCATGCCGCTGAGCGGTGGGACGTCGTGTTGATCGATTGCCCGCCATCATTGGGGCTTCTCACGATCAATGCGATGGTCGCCGCACACGCCTTGCTCGTCCCGCTGCAGTGCGAGTTCTTCGCGTTGGAAGGGCTCGGCCAGCTTCTCAACACCGTCGAGCGTATCCGCAGCCGTTTCAATCCCGGTCTGTCGATCCTTGGCGTCGCGCTGACGATGTATGATCGCCGCAACCGGCTGACCGATCAGGTCTCGGACGACGTGCGCGCCGTGCTCGGCCGCGTCGTGTTCGATACCGTCATCCCGCGCAACGTCCGCCTTTCCGAAGCGCCCAGCCACGGCCTGCCAGCTTTGATCTATGATCATCGTTGCGCCGGGTCTGAGGCCTATATCGCCCTCGCACGCGAAGTGATTGAACGCCTGCCCAAGCTCAAGAAGGCCGCATGACCGAACCTCGCAACACCGAACCGGCCCGCAAGCCGCGCCCAGGCCTTGGCCGCGGGCTTTCCTCGCTGCTCGGGGACAATGTTCCGGAAGCGCCGATCACCGGCCCTGCCAAGGGCCCGAGCGCCGGCGGTCTGCGTATGCTGCCGGTGAGCGCGCTCAGTCCGCACCCGGATCAGCCGCGCCGCTATTTCGATGAAACCGCGCTAGAGGATTTGGCGCAGTCGATTCAGGCACGCGGGCTGATCCAGCCCATCGTCGTTCGCCCGATGGGGCATAATTACCAGATCGTGGCGGGTGAACGCCGCTGGCGCGCCGCCCAACGCGCACGGCTCCACGAAGTCCCCGTCATCGTCCGCGAACTGGACGACGCCGAGACGATGGAAATCGCACTCGTCGAGAATATCCAGCGGCAGGATCTCAACGCGATCGAAGAGGCCGAGGCGTATCACCGGCTGATCGGCGAGTTCGGCCACACCCAGGAAGCGCTCGGCAAGCTCGTCCACAAGTCGCGTAGCCATGTCGCTAACTTGTTGAGATTGCTTGATCTTCCGGCAGGCGTCCGTGAGATGGTGGTCAGTGGTGCGATCGAGATGGGTCATGCCCGTGCTCTGATTGGCGCTCCCGATGCCGAGCGCCTCGCGCGTCAGGTGGCCGATAAAGGCCTGTCGGTTCGCGAGACCGAAAAGCTTGCGCGCGCCAACAAGCCCGCATCGAAGCGCAAAAACGAGGCGGCGGAGCGCGATCCCGATATCGCGGCGCTGGAGCGGCATCTGGGCGACGTGCTGGGCCTTACCATCCGCATTGCGCACGGGCCGAAGGGCGGCACGTTGACGCTCAATTATTCCACACTCGATCAGCTCGATATGGTGTGCCAGCGCCTGACTGGCGAGCGGATTTAGCCGCGTGCCCGTGCGGCTACGCGGGCGACCGTAACCGCTTCGGCCTCGGCCAGCACTTCGCCCACGCTTCCCGATCGCATGATCGCGCGCTCCGCTTCACGTACGCGATCGATCGCTCGCGCGATCTGGGTAGCATTCCAGCGGCGCAGCGCACGACCGGTTGCGGCCTTCTCCCGGAAGAAAACGCGATGCTTCTCCAGCACCGATTCGGTATCGCTACCCTTGTCCACATCGATCCGCATCTCGGCCAGTGTCTGTAGTCGGCGCACAAGTTGACGCATCAGCGGCACGCCGATCCCGTCCCCCAGCCGGGCGAGCTCCACACCGATATCGGCCACGCGCCCGTCCAGCACAGCGCTGATCGCGTCGCTGAGGTCCGCATCGCCCAGATCCGCGCCGATAGCTTCCAGCGCGGCAGCATCGGCATCGCGAGGCCGATCCGGCCCGGCATCCAGATACAGCGCCAGTTTCTCGATCTCGCGCGCCAGGATCGCCCGATCCCCACCGCATGCCGCCGCCAGCCGCTGCGGCACATCGCCCGTCAGGCGCAGGCCGTGTTCACGCGCGACATTCGCCGCCAATTTGGTCGCCTCGATACCCTCGGGAACATAGCAGCCATGCGACATCGCGGCGGGCGCCGCGATGGCCAGCTTGACCAGCTTGCCGCTACCCTTGAGCCCCGGACCGATCGCCACCACGGGATTGCCCGCGCGCTCGGCCGCCAGCAGCAATCCGATCGCCTCGGCAGCGCCTTCCTCGGCGCCCAGCAGCCGGATGTACCGCACCCCGCCAAACAGCGAGAGCGAGGCCGCTTCGTCGGCCAGCCGCCCCGGCTGCTCGCGCAAAGCCTTCATATCCAGATCGATTCGTTCGACCTCCGGCCCCAGCGCGCGGGCTAAACGCTCCGCATAGTCCGCCGCACCCGCTTCATCGGGCCCGTGGAACAGATACAGCCGCGTACTTGGGTTTGGCTTGTCGACTGCGGCGCGGATCTGCGCCGCGCTCGCTTTCATTTGGTGAGGCCGGCGGCATCCGCCTCGGCGAATCGCGCCACGCGCGCGACAATCTGGTCTGCAACGATGCCGGAAAGCCGCTCAAGCGCGCTGTTTTCGGCTGCTATGGTTGCATATTCACTGCCGACCACGTCGATGCCGGCATCGGACCCAGCGGTTGCATCCAGCACCACGCTGCCGTTGGTCAGATCGATCAATTGATAGCGCGCGCGCAGCGTTCGACGCTCACGCGCCACCGAATCATCGCGGCGCACGCCCAGGCCCGCGATCTGATCGTCGAGCTTTATCTCCAGCCGATAGCGTTTCGCGTCGCCCCGCCCGGCATCAAACCGGTCGTTCAGCGCATTGGCGACCAGCCAGCCCGATTTGCCCTCGATCGGCGCGACTTCCACCGCGGCCAGCGTGGATTGCACCGGGCCAGCGGCACCGCCGCCATATAGCGGACGCAGCCCGCCACAGCCAGAAAGCGCCAGCGTCAAAGCGGCGAGGAGTGCGATGCGCTTCACAGGACGATATTCACCAGACGGTCGGGCACGACGATCACCTTTTTCGGAGCATTGCCTTCGAGCACACGAACGATCTTGTCAGAGGCAAGTGCCGCCGCTTCGACAATATCCTTCGCCGCTCCCTTGGGCATTACCAGCGTATCGCGCAGCTTGCCATTCACCTGCACCGCAATCGTCACTTCGTCATCCACCAGCAGCGCGGGATCGACTTCGGGCCAGGCCGCGTCCGCGATCAGGCCCTCGCGACCCGAGAGCGCCCAGACTTCCTCCGCCAGATGCGGGATCATCGGGCTGACCAGCAACACCAGCTTGCTCGCCGCATCGTCGCGATCAGCGGAAGGCGCGGCCTTCTCGATCGCACCAACGAGCGTGAACAGCTTGGCGACTGCCTTGTTGAAGTGCAGCGCTTCGATATCGTCTGCCACGCCCTTGATCGTGCGGTGGAGCAGCTTCCTGAGCGCCTTGTCCTCGCCGCCCTGCGCGGGCTCGGACTGAGTCGCACGCCACACGCGCTGGACGAAACGCCACGCGCCCTCAATGCCGTTCTCGCTCCACTCCAGATCGCGCTCGGGCGGCGAATCGGAAAGCATGAACCATCGCACCGCGTCTGCACCGTATTGATCGACAATCGGCTCGGGATCGACGGTGTTCTTCTTCGACTTGGACATCTTCTCGATGCGGCCGATTTCCACCTTTTCCCCGGTGCCCACCACCTTGCCGTTCTCGACCTCTTCGGGCGAAAGCCAGCGGCCATCCGGCGCCTTATAGGTCTCGTGCGTCACCATCCCCTGGGTGAACAGCCCCGCAAATGGCTCCGCGACATCCAGCTTGCCGAGATGCGCCAGTGCACGCGTAAAGAAGCGCGCATAGAGCAGATGCAGGATCGCATGCTCCACGCCGCCAATATACTGCCCCACCGGCAGCCATTGCTCGACCACCGCCTTGTCGAACGGCTTGTCGTCCGGCTGCGAAGCGAAGCGGATGAAATACCAGGACGAGTCGACGAACGTATCGAGCGTATCGGTCTCGCGCCGCGCCGGCTTCCCGCAGGTCGGACAATCGACATGCTTCCAGGTCGGATGCCGATCGAGCGGATTGCCCGGAATGTCGAAGGTAATATCTTCGGGCAGCGCGATCGGCAGTGTTTCACGTGGAGCACCGACCACGCCACAGCTCTCGCAATGGATGATCGGGATAGGCGTCCCCCAGTAACGCTGGCGTGAAACGCCCCAGTCGCGCAACCGCCACACGGTCTGGCCATTGCCCCACTCGCCCTCTTCGGCACGCCGGATCACCGCGCGCTTGGCGTCGGCCACGTCCATCCCGTCGAGGAAGTGTGAGTTCACCAAAGTGCCGGGCCCGGTATAGGCCTCGCTGTCGGTGAATTCGGCTTCGGTCTTGTCGCCTTCGGAGACCACGCGGCGAATCGGCAGCTTATATTTGGTCGCGAATTCGAAATCGCGCTGGTCGTGCGCCGGCACGCCGAAAACGGCGCCGGTACCATAATCCATCAGCACGAAATTCGCGATATAGACCGGCAATTCCAGCGTGGAATCAAAGGGATGTGCCGCGCGGATGCCGGTGTCGAAACCCAGTTTCTCCTGCGTTTCCAGCTCGGCCGCGGTCGTTCCCCCCTGCTTGCACAGCTCGATAAACGCACGCACCTCGGCCGAATCCGCCGCGCGCTTCTGCGCAATCGGATGGTCCGCCGCAATCGCGACAAAGCTCGATCCAAAGATCGTGTCGGGCCGCGTCGTATAGACCTCGACCTCACCACCGTCCGAGAGTGCAAACTTGAACTGCAGCCCCTCGGACTTGCCGATCCAATTCTCCTGCATCAGCTTGACCTTGTCGGGCCAATGCTCAAGCGCCTGCACACCGCTCAGCAGGTCATCTGCGAATTGCGTGATCTTCAAAAACCACTGCGAAAGCTTGCGCCGCTCGATCAGCGCGCCCGAACGCCAGCCGCGCCCGTCGATCACCTGCTCATTGGCGAGCACGGTCATGTCGACCGGGTCCCAATTGACCGCGCTCTCCTTGCGGTAGACCAGCCCGCTTTCGAAGAAATCGAGGAACAGCGCCTGTTCGTGCCCATAATATTCGGGCTCGCAGGTCGAGATTTCGCGCGTCCAATCGAGCGCAAAGCCCAGCCGCTTGAGCTGCGCCTTCATCGTCGCGATGTTCTGGCGGGTCCAATTGCCGGGATGGACCTTCTTTTCCATCGCGGCATTTTCGGCGGGCATGCCGAATGCGTCCCACCCCATCGGATGGAGCACTTCCATGCCCTTCATCCGGCGGAAGCGCGCCAGCACATCGCCCATCGTATAATTGCGCACATGGCCCATGTGGATCTTCCCCGAAGGATAGGGGAACATCTCGAGCACATAGCTTTTGGGCTTGGGCGAATCGTCTCGCGCGGCAAAGGTGCTGCGGTCGTCCCACACCTTCTGCCATTCGGCGTCGGCCTTCAGCGCGTTAAAACGCGACACGGAGCGATTTCCTTCGGTATCCACAGCCCGCACTAGGTGAGGGCAAGGGTGGGGATCAAGCCCCGAGTCCCTCTTTGGCTATCGCGAACGGCACCAGCCCGCTCCCCCACCCACGCATTGGAAATGCGCGCAGGCTTTTTAGTTGGCGATGGCGGCGCGGCGCAGATCGCGGGCGCGGGTGAGGATGATGTCCTCAAGCTTCTGCACCGTTGCAGCCTGAACCGGTGCTGCAACCCACGCGCCGTTGGTGCTGACTTCGCGAAGTGCTGCCACGCGAAGCGCATCGGCGCGCAGATCCTGATCCAGGATCGTTACGGTCACCTTCATGCGCTCGCTCGGCGTGTTCGGGTTCACATACCAGTCGGTCACGATCACGCCGCCGTTCGAATCGGTCTGGAGCAAAGGCATGAAGCTCAGCGTGTCGAGGCTAGCGCGCCACAGATAGGAATTCACACCGATCGTGGTGACCTGGCTCGCGGCGAGATCGGCATTCGGACGATCCTTGCCGCCGCACGCAGCAATCGAAAGGGCAAGCGATCCAAGGATCGCAGCGCGCAACAGGCGGTTCATCGACACATTCCTAAAGGCATAATGATGTTCGGAAAGCATCTATAGTGCCGCTTGTGGCGGTAGCAAGGCGGCACGGGCGTGCACGGAATCTGTGTGTGTAGGGCAACAGGTAGCGGGAAATTTGTGCCACCGGTGGAACCACACTTCCGAATCTTGGTACGGTCTACTAGGTAGAGGTGATGGAAATGCGTCTGAAACGCTGGATGACGGGATTGGGAGCTGGGGTGCTGTGCGCCACTGCTGCCTTTGTCGCGCCCGGTCTACAGGCGCAGGGACGCGGCGATTCGGTCCGCGCGCCCGTCTCCGTACGTGCCGGAATCGGCACGTTTACGCCTGCTTCTGCAGACCCCAAGCTGGCCGCGATGCTTGCGCGCTCGGGCCTGCCTGACAGCGGCTTCCGCTTCACCCCGTCGGATTCGCGCCGCGGCGCCGGCCGCGCCGTGACCGTCGCCGTTCGTGCCCGCACGACTCGCGGCGCAGACGGCGCGACTCAAATTGCTGCTGCGACCACGCCGTCGCTCAGCCTTGCTCCGGTCGCCTATAATCTGGGCGTTTCGGTTGGCTGGAAGCGCTTCGCGGTCTCGGGTGATCTCGCCAAGGTCGATCTCGTTACCAAGCCCGGCGGTGGCGAGCGTGCAGATATCGGCGTGAGCTACACTGGCAAGCGCGCCAGCGGCCGCATCCAGGCGACCAGCGAGCGCAACCTCACCAGCGCTCCGGTGCTCGCAACGGCTGAGAAGCCCAGCTACGGCTTCGATCTCGGCGGCTCCTATTCGGTCACGCGCAACCTCGCAGTGACTGCGGGCGTCCGTTACAAGAGCGAAGACCAGCGCCTGCCGCGCCTCACGGATAATCGTCGTGATAGCCAGGCAGTCTATGTGGGCACTGCTTTCCGCTTCTAAGCTTCAGGCTTAGTTTCGGGACCAGGCGTCGATCGCCGCCCAGCCATAAATTCCAAGTTGTTTGAGGCTGCGGGCTTTTCGCGCGTCCATTCCGCCCAGAGCGATGACGGGGACATCGAGCCCGCGAATCAGCAGCCCCAGCCGCGCGCGCCCCAGCGTTTGCGCCCCGGCATGCGAGCGAGTCTCGAACACAGGCGATACGAACAGCAACTGGGCTCCCGCTCGAATCGCTGCAATCGCTTCCCGCCGGGAATGCGCCGCCGCGGTGAAAGTTGCCACGCGCTGGTTATGCTCGCCACCCGGCCCGGCAAGGATCAGCAACAACCGCCGCCGCCGCGCGACTTGCGCAACCTTGGCATAAAGCGCCCGGCGCTCATGCAGCGCGGCGCCATAATGCCGGAAAATCACCCCTGCGCCGCTGGGCAGCCGCTCCAGCGCATCCCAAAGCGATTCGCCCATCCGCTCATCGGTCATCAGCCAGATCGCCGGGTATGCAGGGGATCTGATCGAGGGGTGGCGGCGCGGCATCGCCCTGCCTATAGCGCGGCCCATGCTCTTAGACCCAATTCTTCTCGATCGGGCCCAAGCACGCCTGAACGGCGTTCAGGACCGCATCGCGCGCGCCGCCGCGCTCGCGGGCCGCAAGCCGGACGAAGTGACGCTGATCGCCATCTCCAAAACGCATGACGCAGAGGCGATTCGCCCGCTGATTGTGGCTGGTTGCCGGGTGTTCGGCGAAAACCGCGTGCAGGAAGCCGAGGGCAAATGGCCCGCGCTCCTCGCCGAGACGCCGGATATCCAGCTCCACCTCGTCGGTCAGCTTCAGTCGAACAAGGCGGAAGACGCCGTGGCTTTGTTCGACGCGATCCATTCGGTCGATCGCCCTTCGCTGGTGACCGCGCTGGCCAACGCGATGGAGAAGGCCGGCAAGCGCCCCGCCTGCTTCATCCAGGTCAATGTGGGCGATGAGGACCAAAAAGGCGGCTGCGCTGTCGAAGCGCTCCCCGAATTGCTGGCACAGGCCCGTGTGGCGAACCTGCCCATCGCCGGGCTGATGTGCGTTCCCCCGCTCGAGGTCGACAGCGCGCCCTATTTCGCGCTCCTCGCCAAGCTGGCCCGCGACAATGGCATAGAAGGGCTCAGCATGGGCATGTCGGGCGATTTCGAGACTGCTGCAATGATCGGCGCCACGCACGTTCGCGTCGGCACTGCGTTGTTCGGCGAACGTTGATGCGGTTCGATGCGATCCTGTTCGATTTCGACGGGGTGCTGATCGAAAGCGAATATTCGGGCAACAAGCATATCGCCGAATTCCTCAGCGCGGCCGGGCATCCGACCAGCCCCGAGGATTCGATGGCGAATTTCATGGGCTATTCGGGCGATGATTTCCGCCAGCGGCTGGAAAAGTGGATCGGCGGGCCCTTGCCGGCCAATTGGGACACCGAGCGCCTTGCCGAAAATGAGCGTGTGATGGCGGAGGGGATTGAGGAAGTCGCGGGCGCCACTGCCTTCGTCCGCTCGCTGCCCGCCGATCTGCCAAAGGCGGTGGTCTCGTCCAGCTCAACGCGCTGGCTCCACGCCCATCTGGCGCATCTGGGCCTGGCAGAAATCTTCGGCGAGCATGTCTATTCGGGCGCTGAGCATGTCACCCGCGGCAAGCCCGCGCCCGACATCTATGTGTTCGCCGCCACCCAGCTTGGCGTGCCGATCGAGCGTTGCGTGATCCTCGAGGATTCGCCTGTGGGCGCCACCGGTGCGGTCGCCTCTGGCGCCGCTGTCATCGGCCTATGCGCCGGCAGCCACTGCGCCGCCGACCATGCCGATCGCCTCCGCGCGCTCGGCGTTCAGCATATCGCGCATGATTTCGGCGCGGCCGCCCGGATGGTCGGATAAGGCCCTCTTGGCCTAAACTTCGCCTAAACTTCCGCGCTAAAGCTGATGCCCGGTCCGGTCGCGCTTGGTCGCGAGATAGCGCGCATTATGTGGATTGGGCGGCAGCTGGTGCGCCACCCGCTCGATCACCGTCACGCCCGCCGCCTCCAGCGCCGCGACCTTGTCCGGATTGTTGGTCAGCAGCCGCACGTCGCGCTGCCCCAGCAATCGCAGCATCCGCGCCGCCACCGCGAAGTTGCGCGCATCCACCGCAAAGCCCAGCCGGGTATTGGCATCGACCGTGTCGAAGCCCTGATCCTGCAGCGCATAAGCGCGCAATTTGTTGATCAGCCCGATCCCGCGGCCCTCTTGTCGCAAGTACAGCAGCACGCCCCAGCCTGCTGCCTCGATCTCGCGAATCGCTGCGTGCAACTGCGGCCCGCAATCGCACTTCAGCGAACCCAGCACGTCGCCCGTCAGGCACTCGCTATGCAGCCGCACCAGCGGCGGCTTGCCATTGGGCGCTCCGATCAGCAGCGCGACATGCTCGCCCGGCATCTCATCGGTGCGAAACGCCACGATCTCGGCATTCTCGGCACCCGCTACCGGCAGATGCGCCCGCGCGACGATGCGCAGCCGGTCAGCATCCTCATGCGCATCGATATCGGCGGGGGTGATCCGGTCCTCGTCCCGCGCTGCGCGAACGAAGAACGCCGGCAGCAGCCCCGCGACTCGCGCCAGCCGCAGCGCAGCTGCCGCTTCCTCGCGCGCTTCGATGGCAATCGCGCGAAACGGCCCTTTGAGCGGCGTTGCCAGATCGAGCTGCGGATCGGCCAGCGCCGTCGCAGTGTCGAAATCCAGCCACGGCACCCGCCCGATCAGCACGGGCGCATCGGGCACGGCCGCTTCCATCTGGTTTGCCAGCTTAAGTGTCGCCGCGCGCCCTGCGGAGAGCAGCAAGGGTGCGGTGCCCTCCGGATCGAACGCCCGCAGCCGCTCGGCATCTGCGGTCTCAACCGATAGCAGCGCTATCTCACCAATCGCGACCGGCCACCCGCGGCGGAGAGCATCGATCGCGCGAGCAACAGATTTAGGATCGGGGCCGCGCGGAACGCTCAAAAATCGAACTCGGTGATCAGCGGCACATGGTCCGAAGGCTTGAGCCACGAGCGGCACGGCTCGCACACCTTGTGGCTCAGGGCCTTTTCGGCAACTTCGCGGCTCGCCCACATATGATCGAGCCGCCGCCCGCGATCGTTCGCGGTCCAATCCTTCGAACGATAGCTCCACCAGGTGAAGTTTCGCGCCGGCGCCGGGATGAAGTGCCGCCCCAGATCGACCCAGTCATGCGCCGCCTGCAACCGGCCCAGGGCCTCCACTTCGATCGGCGTATGGCTCACCACGTCGAGCAATTGCTTGTGGCTCCACACATCGCATTCCAGCGGCGCGATGTTGAAGTCACCGGTCAGGATGGTGGGGACGGTGAGCTCCTTGGCCCACTGCGTCATCCGCTCGACGAAATCGAGCTTCTGGCCGAACTTGGGGTTCACCTCACGGTTCGGGATATCCCCGCCCGCCGGCACATAAACATTCTCCAGCCGCACCCCGTTGGGCAGCCGCACACCCACGTGGCGGGCCTCCATATTGGCCTGCCAGTCGAACCGGTCATCCTCGACCACCGGAACGCGGCTGATGATCGCCACGCCGTGGTGCATCTTCTGGCCATGCTTGATGATCCGATCATAGCCCAGCTTGCGGAATGCCGCCTCGGGGAAATCGCCGTCGATCACCTTGGTTTCCTGCAGGCACAGGATATCGGGCGCTTCCTCGCGGAGGAATTGCTCGACGATCTCGATGCGGAAGCGGACCGAATTGATGTTCCAGGAAGCGATCTTCATCGCTGGGGATGTAGCGCTTTTGTGCGGCGGTGCCAGCCCGCGGCAGACCCAGCGCAGCACACAAAAAGGAAAGGCCCCCGCTCCGGGGGCAATGGAGCGAGGGCCGACCTAGCGTTCGTCACGCAGGCAGGAAGTGGTGTTCGTCCGGGCAACAGGGGGAAAATCCCGGCTCAAGCCCCACATCCGCAGGTGTAGATTTAGGCCCGTGAACCTGTCGCCAGCATGAACGGCGTTAAGAATCGCTCGCAGTTCGTCGCAGCTCAGCGCGATCTCGGCCCCTTGGGGCGGGGGTCGTTCCAGCGGAACTCGCTGTCCGGCACCGCAGCGTTGAAGCGCTGGTTCGACAGGCGGATCGTGGTGCGATTGTTCTGCGAATCGAGTGCGACCCAGCCCTGGAGCATCAGCCCCGAGGGCGCCGAGGCGATCTTCTGGAAGATCATCGTGATCCGGCCATATTCGGGGTGGGCACTGTCATGGACTTCGATCGAGACCACGCGCGGATCGCCGGTCGGCTTCAATTTGGCGTACTTCGTGATGTCGCGCTTGGGATTGAGCAACACCGCCAGCGGCGAATTGCCGATCGGCCAGCGATCGACCTGCCGCACCTGATAATCGATGAAATAAAGGCTGCTGCCGTCCGCAACGATAAGCTGCGGCACGCCCTTTTGATATTGGAACCGGATCTTGCCCGGGCGCTTGAGCGTCATCGTGCCGGTCAGCGTGCGGCCGTTGCGGTCCGTCTGCGCGAAATTCGCCACCATGCTGGAGACGCCCTGCAAATGCTGCTGCACCTGAGTCATTTCGGGCTCGGCGGCCGAGACCAGCATCGGCGCGGCAATCGCGAGGCTGAAGGCGAGTGGTCGTGCAAACACGCAAAATCTCCAAAGCTTTGGGAAGGCCATAGGTGTGACGGCTTGAATGCCCCCTGAACCCGTAAGCCCCCCGTTCGATCCTTAGGTCGCCCGCCCATCGGTATCCATCAGCACTTCGCGGCGGCCGACATGGTCGGGGCGCGAAACCAGGCCCTCGCGCTCCATCCGCTCGATCAGGCGGGCCGCTGAGTTGTAGCCGACGCGCAGCTGGCGCTGGAGCCATGAGGTCGATGCCTTCTGGCTCTCCGCCACCAATTGCGTCGCACGGCGGAACAGCTGTTCCTCGGGCGAATCGTCGCCTTCGGGTGCGCCATCAAGGCTGAAGCCGCCATCTTCTGGCTCTTCGGTGACGGCGGTGATGTAATCGGGCTCACCCTGCGAGCGCCAGAAATCCGCGACCGCCATCACCTCATCGTCACTCACAAACGGCCCATGCACGCGCGCCAATTGCTTGCCGCCCGGCATATAGAGCATGTCGCCCTTGCCCAGCAGCTGCTCCGCCCCCTGCTCGCCCAAAATCGTGCGCGAATCGATTTTCGACGTGACGTGGAAGCTGATTCGCGTCGGCAGATTCGCCTTGATCACGCCGGTGATGACGTCGACCGACGGGCGCTGCGTTGCCATGATCAGGTGAATGCCCGCCGCGCGCGCTTTCTGGGCGAGCCGCTGGATCAGGAACTCGACTTCCTTGCCCGCGGTCATCATCAGATCGGCCAGCTCGTCGACAATGATCACGATCTGCGGCAGCGGCTGCAGGTCGAGCGTCTCTTCCTCATAGACCGGCTTGCCAGTGTCCTCGTCCCAGCCGGTCTGCACCTTGCGGCCGATCTTCTGGCCCTTGGCCTTGGCTTGGCGCACCTTGTCGTTGAAACTGGCGAGGCTGCGGACATTGGCGCTGGCCATCATCCGATAGCGGTCCTCCATCTGCTCGACTGCCCATTTGAGCGCGCGGACGGCTTTTTGCGGCTCGGTCACCACGTCCGCCAGCAGATGCGGAATGCCCTTGTACATGCTCAGCTCGAGCATCTTGGGATCGATCATGATCATCCGGCATTTGTCGGGCGAGAGCCGGTACAGCAGCGACAGGATCATGCAGTTCAGACCCACCGACTTGCCCGAACCGGTAGTGCCGGCAACGAGCAGATGCGGCATCGGCGCCAGATCGGCGATGACCGGATCGCCCGCGATATTCTTGCCGAGCACCAGCGGCAGCGATGCGCCCTGATCCTCGAAGCTTTGGCTGCCGATCAACTCGTGGAGGTTCACTGCTTCGCGCGTCACATTGGGGAGCTCGATGCCGATCACGCTGCGCCCGGGGATGGTCGCAACGCGTGCCGAGATCGCCGACATGTTGCGCGCGATATCGTCGGCCAGCTGGATCACCCGGCTCGCCTTGATGCCGCTGGCCGGCTCCAATTCATACATGGTCACGACCGGGCCGGGGCGAACCTCGACGATCTGTCCCTTCACGTTAAAGTCGTCGAGCACGCTCTCAAGCAGGCGTGCGTTGCGCTCAAGTGCCGCCTTGTCGATTCCCGAATTCTTGTTGACCGGCGCGGCCTTGAGCAGATCGAGCCCCGGCAGCTTGTAGCTGTCCTTGAAGTCCAGGCTGGTCTGGGTGGGCGGCTTGGTGCGCGCGGGCGCAGGCATGACCCCGCGATCGGCGATCACCGGGCCGGGGCGTGTATCGGGCACCACCACCTTGCGCGGTTCGGAGATGGTTTGCTGGCGATCGGGCTTGGGTTCGGGAGCGGCCAGCGCGAGCTTCTTGTCCCCGCCGATGCGCAATTGCGGCATCGCGAACGTCCGCTCGGGAAGCGTGAAATCGAGCCGCTGCCACCAGATCCACAGACCAAGCAGCGCGAAAATGACGCCAAGGCCGCGCCCCGCCCACCAGGTGAGGCTCGGCTCCCCAGCGAATCCGATCAGGAAATTGAACAGTCCGGCAATGCTGAGGCCAACAATGCCACCCCAGCCGCCCGGAAGCGCCAGTACCGCGTCACTCGAGAAAAACGCCGCTGCGCCCGCGACCAGGACGGTGCCAAGCAAAGCCCCACGCAACATCCGGCCCCAATCGCCCACCGGACGCCCCAGCCAAAGCCGGTTGGTCACGATCAGCCCCACCGGCGCGAGCAGGATCACGGGGAGCCCAAAGCTGGCGAGCAAGGCATCGGCGATCCACGCGCCGAAATTGCCCAGTACATTGAGCGCAGGCCCGGCCGAAGCCGTGTTCAGCGACGGATCCTGCGAATGATAGGTGAGCAAAGACAGCACAGCACAGATCACGGCAACGAACAGCAAGGTTCCGCCGATCAATGCCACGCTGCGGCGTACGCCAGCCTTCATCGTGTCGCGCAACAGCGACTTTTGTGCCCGGGACGCCATCGGCCCAGCCTCCAGTTTTCAGGGGTGCACCGGATTCATCGCGCCTGCGGACTCCGGCGTCAAGGTTGGACTTGTTTTGTACCACTGGTTCGATGGCCAGAACATGCTAACGGCGATGCATGGATCGCGCAGACGTTCTAATCCTTGGCGGCGGGCTGGTTGGCAGCGCGCTCGCGGTTGCGCTCGATGCGCATGGCCTCACTTCGATCGTGATTGATCCTGCCGATGCGGCGACGATCACCGCCGCGAGCTTTGACGGTCGCGCCTCGGCGATTGCATCGGCACCGATGCGAATGTTCGAAGCGATTGGCGTCGCGGATCGTCTCGCGGGCAAGGGCTGCCCGATCCAGGGCATCCGCGTCAGCGATGGCCTCGCCCCCGGCAAGCTCGATTTCGCGCCCGATGAAGGCGATGGCCCGCTCGGCCATATGTTCGAGAATCGCCAGTTGCGCACCGCTCTGCTCGAAGCAGCGATGGCAGCGCCCGGCGTTGATCTGCGCATGAAGACCCGCGCCGTCTCGGTCGATCGCGGCACTTTCGGCGTGACGGCAATGCTCGATTCGGGCGCGACGGTCACTGCGCCGTTGCTGGTCGCTGCCGAGGGCCGCAATTCGCCCATGCGCGAAGCTGCGGGCCTGAAGACCGCACGCTGGAGCTACGATCACGCCGCAATGGTGGCGACTTTGGGCCATGAGCGCAGCCACGAGAATATCGCCTTCGAGATTTTCTATCCGGCCGGGCCCTTCGCGATCCTGCCGTTGCTGGATGACGAGAATGGCCATCGCTCGGCAGTGGTGTGGACGGTAAAGGCCAGCGACGCCGCCGGCATGATGAAGATCTCCGATCGCGCCTATCTCGCCGAGGCCGAAAAGCGCATGGGCGGATTTCTGGGCAAGCTGGGGCCTCTAACTCAGCGTTTCAGCCACCCGCTTGGCTTCCACCATGCCGCGTGGATTACGTCCGATCGGATGGTGCTGGTCGGCGACGCCGCCCACGGCATCCATCCGATCGCGGGGCAGGGCGTCAATGTCGGCTTCCGCGACGTGGCGACGCTTGTCGAGGTGCTGGTCGACGGCAAACGGCTGGGGCTGGATCTGGGCGATCCGCAGTTGCTCGCCCGCTATCAACGCTGGCGCGGGCTCGACACCTTCATGGTCGCAGCCGCCACCGATGGGCTCACCCGTCTGTTTGGCATCCCGGGCAAGACACCCGCCGCCATCCGCCGCTTCGGGCTTTCCGCAGTCGACAAGATGCCGCCACTCAAGCGCTGGTTCATGGGCGAGGCGCGTGGCGAATCGGGCGATGTGCCCAAGCTGCTACAGGGTGAGAGCGTCTAGAAACCCGACGCCATCAGCGCGAGGACGAAGCCTATCGCCGGTATCGCGGGCAGGATCAGCCCGATGGCAAAGCGCGTCGGCGTGTAGCTGATCGCTGCCCAGATTTCGAAGCCGGCGCCGATGATCAATGCGAACGGCAATGCCCACAGGCTGAACATCGCCACCCACAGCGCGCTGTTCTGATCCGATCCCGGCGCATCGAACAACATCACGCTCATCATCGCGAACATGCCAGCGACGGGGATAAGCACGATCTCAAGTCCAGCGAGTGCACCTGCGATGACCCTCATAGCCGCTCATTCATTGCAACGTTCCCCCCTCGTCGCCGTGACGCCCGTAAAACTGCATCAATTGGACGATAAGCTCGGAACGGTCGCTTAGCGAATCGGCTTCGAGCAAGGCCTGTTTCGATGCCGGATCGAACGGGGCGATCTGGGCAATGCCGTTGACCAGCGATTCGTCGTCGAGGCGCGTCACCGCTTCCCAATCGACCGCATAGCCTTGTGCATCGGCGAATCGCCGCGATTCGATCTCGAGGCTGGCGCGGGCGATCGAGGCGAGGATTTCGTCTTCGCGCACCGGCTCCAATTCCGCTTCGACCTGGCGGAACGGGGTGGTCACATCGAGTTCGCGCAGGATGGTGAAGCGGGTCAGCCCCTCCAGCACCAGATCGAATCGCCCATCATCCAGCGCTTCGACTTCGGAGATGCGGCCCACACAACCCACATCGAACAAGCTGGGCAGCTCGCCCTGATCGCGCGGCTGGATCATCCCGATGCGCCGGTCGCGTGCGAGCGAATCGGAGATCATCGCGCGGTATCGCGGCTCGAAGATATGGAGCGGCAGATGCATCCGCGGAAACAGCAGCGCGCCGCTTAGCGGAAAGATCGAGAGCCGCGTGATGGTCACCCGAACAGGATCGCCGAAAGCTTGCGGCGCTGCGCCGAGACCCAGGGGTCTTCGAGCCCGACCGCTTCGAATAATTTGAGCAGGCGGGCGCGGGCAGCGCCTTCGTTCCACTCGCGATCCTCGGCAACCATCGCCAGCAAGGTCTCGGCAGCGGCATCGCGGTCGCCCGTGGCCATTTGGCCGCCGGCAAGCTCATAGCGCGCATCCATGTCGCCCGTCGCGGCCTGCGCGGCGAGGCCGGACAGGTCTTCCACCGGAGTCGCTTCCATCGCGAGGCTCACGGCGGCGCGGGCGCGTTCCACTTCGGCCGATTTCGCGACATCGTCGGGCAGATCGGCGAGCGCCAGATCGGCCTCGCCGGTGCGGCCCAGCGCAAGCAATGCGCGGGCGCGGCCGGCGGTGATAGCGGGATGGCCGGGCGCCATTTCGGCGATCTGATCGAACACGGAAAGCGCGCGCTCGGCATCGCCTTCGCTCAGCAATTGCTCGGCCATCGCGATCATGGGCTCAAGATCGGCCGCTTGCGATGCTTCCTCGCTCGGCACCTGCACCTGGTTCAAGATCTGGTCGAGCATCGTGCGTAGCGCCGCTTCGGTGCGCGCGCTGGAAAGGTCGGCGACCAACTGGCCCTGGAACATCGCATAGACGGTGGGGATCGACCGCACCTGAAACTGCGCGGCGATGAACTGATTCGCGTCGACATCGATCTTGGCGAGCTTCACGCCCTTGGCCGCATATTCCTCGGAAACTTTTTCCAGAACCGGGGTCAGCTGTTTGCACGGACCACACCATTCGGCCCAGAAATCGAGGATCATCAGCGATGTCATCGAAGGCTCGACAACGTCGCGGCGGAAGGCCTCTACGGCCTCCTTCTCTTGCGGGGTCATTCCAAGCGTGGCCATCATACGCTCCAACAGGTTCGGGTTTGCGGCCTATGTGGGGGTTTGGGCTTGATGCGCCAAGCATTTTCGCCGCTGGCTTTCTGTGTGTTGCCAAGGGGGTTGCGCTGCACAAGTCCCGCTGCTAGTGGCCGCGCCTCACCCGCCCGGTTCGACTTTGTTCGGAACTGGGCAGAACGCCGAGCGGGCGTAGCTCAGGGGTAGAGCACGACCTTGCCAAGGTCGGGGTCGAGGGTTCGAATCCCTTCGCCCGCTCCAGGTTTTCTACGAAAACCAGCGGTTTAGATGATCGCTGTTTTCCAACCCCCTAAAAATATCGCATGTTCGGATCGTGTTCGGATTCGGAATAGGGGTGTTCGGATTTTGGTACCGGCGAATCGCAGTGAACCCGAGCTTGTGGAGTCGTCCGCAGGCACCGAAGAAATCACCGGCAAAGGAATGGTCACTGACAGCAGGACGTTCCGAGACGGACTTATCTACCTCTACAAACGGGCAGACTATCTAAAGCCTACTTGGCTTTGCCGAGTGAAGGTGCCCAACGGCAAAGGGTATGTCACTCGCAGCACCCGGTCCGGTGACGAACACCAAGCATTCAAATTTGCTGACGATCTCTACAACCAGCTTCTCGTCAAATCGCTTACCGGCGGAGTCGTAACTTCAAAACGGATCGGACCCGTGATCCATGCCTATATCAAACGGCTAGACCCGGACCGAGAACGAGAGTCCGTCCACCACAAAATCCTGCTTATGCAGCGGGTAAGACCTACATTGGACCGCAAGACGTTCGACGAACTTTCGACGGCACTGCTGTCAAAGGTGATCGATGACCTGATCGCCAAGTCGAAGAAGGGAACGCTGTCACCCAACACGATCAAGCGGATTTACGGTGACCTGAGGCACTTTCTGCAATGGTGTTCGGATCAGGGGCACATTGATGCGCTACCTAAGTTTCCAAAGGTGAATGGCACGTCATCCCGACGCCCGCATTTTGATGCGAACGACTGGCGAAAGCTGACTAGGCACCTCCGTGAATTCGTCAAAATCGAGAACCGGGCGGTTCGTCGTGATCGGATGATGTTGCGTGATTATGTGCTGATCCTCGGCAACACCGGCATTCGTGTCGGTGAGGCTCGCACGCTCAAATGGCGTGACGTGACTGAGGTTGGTGGGTCAATAGACACCCCGGCAAACATCGTCCTGTCAGTGTCGGGCAAAACTGGGAAACGGGAAGTTGTTGCTCAATCCGCAGAGGTCAAAAAGTACTTTAAGAGGATACGTGACCTGCGGCTGGCAGAGCTGACCACACCGGACACACCGAAACCGCAACTCGATCCGAACGGTTTCATATTCTGCCACAAAGACGGATCTGCGATCGGATCGTTCAAAAAGTCGTTCGCAGCTCTCATCAAATCGGCAAAAGTTGAGAGCAATAGCCACGGCGAGCTGAGGACGATTTACTCTCTACGGCACACCTATGCCACGTTCCGCCTGCAGCATGGCGTCCACCAATATTCGTTGGCGAAGAATATGGGCACCTCGGTAGCGATGCTCGAACAATATTATGGGCACACGTCGAATATCGCCTCGGCCGAGGAGCTGACAAAGCGCAACAGGCGGCAGACCAGCGGAACGTCGGTATCCCTGAAATGGCTTGATTAGCCGTGGACCCAATCAGGAGCAGGCTGGACCCGAACATATCACCAAAAGGAGATATGTCGTGGATTTGCAGTTCGTTTCGGCCACCCGCCCCAACAAGCCAAAGATCACCGTCCTGCGCCGCCAGAAGCTGGTCCATCGGATTGACCAGCAAATCGGGCAGGTGCGCCTACTGATCGACGGCAAGAAGCCTCGTGCAGCTTGGGTGTGGATGGATGAAGCCGGCAACTACTTCCTGCCAATCAAGTATGGCCGTCAGCTTCTCGAATTGAAAAAGGGAATGTTTTCAATTCATTGCCCCGACCTCGACCATGCCGAAGCTGCTCTCTGCACAATCCGGGCGATGGTTCTTCAGGGCGATTTTGACAAGCAGCTGGAGAAGGTATCGACGGATATCAGGAGCCGGTTCAAGAAAGAATAGCCCAGTGGGCGTGGCTCAGTTCAAAGCTGGATTCAGCAAGCAGAGGGAAGGGGCAACGCCCCTCCCTAATTAACTCTGGGATGCGTACCGTTCCAGCCATTGACGCCGCTCTACGGTCTTTTCGAGGTGGCACATATACTCGGTGAGGAGATCGAGCGTGCCCGGCATGTCACCTTCTTCCACGTCTTCCGGCTTACACTTTTGCTCCCGATCCTTGAGCCACTCACGCTGAAGCTTCCTGAGGGCCTGCTGCTCTGAAGGAGACAGCCGTCTCATCAGATTTTGGTAGGTTGCGTTGAGCTTTGGGTCTTGAATCTCAAATTCATCACTGATGCACTTTTTGATTGCGTAGGTTGCACCATCAGCCGCCTCACCGGTGTCCAGGCACTGCTGATAGCCCGCCGTGAGACCCGCCGCTGGATGTGGCTTTTCAGGCTTAGCTACGGATCGGGGCGAAGCCTTGCCTTTCAATTCCGCCTTTTCGCTTGGGACTGCCCTCGGCTCGACTGCTTGATCGCAAGCTGTCGCCACAACCGGCAAAACCATTAGCACAAACCATCTCATCCGCTTCTCCCCGCAAAATGCGCTGTCGCCCGACGTATAGCGGAAATGACACGATTGGTGGACAGACGTTTTTGCCGTCCCAGCGTCAATTCGCCGGATGGATGTGGTTGAACTTCTCGGTCAGAATGTTCGCAGGCTTCGGACCGAACGAGGGCTTTCCCAAGAGGAGCTAGCATTCCGAGCGGGGATGAAGCGCAGCTACCTCAGTGATCTGGAACGTGGCACCCGCAACCCTTCCGTCCGGGCACTTGGCCGACTGGCAGAGGCACTGAATGTGGAAGCGGCAGTTTTGCTGAAAGCAACAGATTGATTTGGGGATGCTATGGTGGCTGATTTTGAAAGCCGATTATCGGATCTTGAGGCCGAAAATTTGCTGCTGCGAGAAGCCGTATCCTCGCTAATCCAGAAAGCCGAGCATCTCGACAAGCTACCAGTACTCTCTGAATATGTGCAGGTCATAAGCGATCAAGCTGACCGAGCAGAGGCGAGTCTGGTCGTTCATGCGCTAGCCCTTGGAATTGTCATTGCACAATTGGCGGCCGGATCGCCGGACGTTCATTCGACCCTTGAGAGCGTACTTGCCGATCTTGAAGGTACGACGATGCAGGGTTGGGAAAGCAAATTTCCTGGGTCGATGCAGCACGAGGAGGCGCTGAAGGTCTTAGAGTGGATCGGGACCAATGCTCGCATCCGTGTCCCGTCACCGGGCGATTGAGCTTACGTAACCCATCATATTCAGCCTCATAACGATGTTCTTAGCCGTCTCAGCATAATAGCGGCCTCCCTGTCGTGTCGGGATGCCAAGCGTGTTGAGGTGGCGAGCAATCGCCGAATACGACTTGGACTGCTCGATTAGCGGGACGACAATGGGCGCTAGCGAAAGCGCATGATCGACTGCCTGTTGGCGATGCAGAACTGCGAGGGCTGCGCCGTTGCGACCAAGCAGGGTGCCCCGCCGCTTCGCTTCGGCGAGAGCATTCTTCGTTCGCTCAGAGATCATTCGGCGCTCCTCCTGCGCCAAGGCTGCGAAGATATGCAGTTGGAAATCAGTTGCGTTCGGCATGTCGGCGACGACCAAGCCGACGCCCTGCTCCATGATACCGGCGATGAAGCTGACTTTACGGGAGAATCGATCCAGCTTGGCAATCAGGACCTTTGCAGACAGCCGCTTGGCCGTCGCTATGGCCTTCCACAGCTCCACTCTGGTGTCCGACTTTCCGGACTGAACCTCAACATACTCAGCAACGATTTCGCCGTTGTCGCCGACGAATTCCTCGATGCGTGTTCTTTGTGCTCCTAGCCCTAAGCCCGACCTTCCTTGGGAGGCGGTCGATACTCGAAAATATGCCACATATCTCGTCATTCGATGGCTCCGTCACAGGCAAACCTTGGTTTGCTCTGGACGGGTCGGGTGGATCAGAAGCTAGGACAACGCCTCATCGTTCGGCACTATGAAGGCGTCCAGTGTCGGTGCAGGTGGACCCAATGACTCCTCGTAGGGAACGACTTCACCATCCTCACCGGCGTCAATGAGCGCATTGCGCTGTGCAAGCGAACCCCATTTTATGAATGTACGGCATGTGATGCACTCTACCCGGTATCGGGCGGTGCTTGTTGGCGGCTGCTCTATCCAGCGAGTGCCGCTTGGGCAGGTGCACTTTTTATCCATTCGGGTAGCATCATTGTCAGCGGATCAGACGTCAATCCATGATGAGCCGGACTCTCAGTCGTAAGGAGTCTTGGGTTAGGCGAAGGCCGCCTTGGACGACAGGAACTCCACCTTACTCTCCACGAGTGCCCTCGGGGACAACAATGGGAAGGGATAGGTGCAGAGAACCCGATCCGGCCCAATAATTGGATGCGATCGATCAGTGCGTATATCGATACGCAGCTCCCTCAGCTTTTCGACCAAAACATCTAGCTCAGCCGCTGAGACTTCCCATTCGGCGCACAGAGCCCGCCTCGAGAAAAATCCGCCGCAATTCTTGGAGTTACCGATAAAGTTCAGGGCTCTAACCATCGGCTCGCTCTTATCGAGGCCGAGGTCAGTTTCTATGCAAACCAAGTCCCCACGGTTCGCATAATGGCCGTAAATGTCGATCAACGAAAAGAATCTGGAACGGGTGACCAGACATTGCTCCAGAAATTTCCAAGCAGGAAATATGTCGTCAGCGGAGCTTAGACTCAACGACATAGAAACCGTGTCAATCCGCCCGAGATATTTCCGTAATCCAGTTAGACGTAGCTCACCTCTCGCAGCAGAGCCGGGCACTTGGAAGCAGGCTTCCAGATGGTCACCTTTGTCCTTCACCAGCGCAAGATAGTCCGGGTTTTTGCTGGCAGCGGTTTTCTCGAACTCGAAGAAATTGGTACGCTTGAGCGCATATCGTTCGTCGAACGGCGTGATTGAAATCGGCAGCTCGCCACTAGCTTGCAAATCTCGAATCGCCTTAGCAGCAACGGTCTTAAAGTGATCCGTTCGTTCACGCTGGCGTTGGCGGAAGTTCGAACGAAACTCGAGTTCACGGACTGGGAATTCGAGTTCGTTCTTCCGATCAAAAAGCTGCTCACGAATGCTTCGTGCAATCACGTACCCTAAACGTGGAGGTACCGAATTGCCGATCTGCTCCACGATGACGTTGGGCGATCCTTCGATGTGATACTCGTCTGGGAAGGTTTGAAGCCTCTTCAGTTCGGCAGTCGTGAAGTGGCGGTTTTTCCAATGGAATGGTCCGGTGAATTTTCCAGGTTGAGCTTTAATAGTGCGGCAGGGCGTACCTGGATCGACCTTGTACAGCAGGTCGTGAAACTTAGAACGCCATGCAAAGACTGGCTCAGGGTGGCCCATTTCCGCAGTGAAGAATGCGTAATTCAAACCAGCCGGTACCAATGGGAGCAAATGCCCATAAAGCCCGCCAAGACTGTCATGATGGGGTTCCGATGCGTCTTGCAAATCTGCAATTGCCTCTCGCACGGATGTCAGAGGCTTACCCGATTTTGAGTCAGGACCGTGGGTTGGCTCCGGAAACTCAAATGCGCCGATCCGCGATCCAACAAGTATCAGACGTTCACGATGCTGCGGCACGCCATAGTCTGCAGCGTCAACAACCTCCCAACGAATCTCGTAACCAAGCTCCGAGAAGGCTCGCAGAATCTCTTTCCAAGGTCCTCCGCCATTCGCACCCGGTAGTCCGTAAACATTCTCGAACACGAACACTTTAGGCTGCAGAAAGGCAATTATCTCACAAAACCGAGAGAAAAGTTGTCCTCGAGCATCCGCAGTTCCGATAACCCCACCCGATCGGCGGCCAGCCGCCGAAAAGGTTTGGCACGGAGGGCCACCGATAATGCAATCTATCTCTTGCCCACTGTAAGCTCGGGAATCAAATTTCGTGACATCTTCGCAATGAACTTTAAGATTAGGTCCGAAGAACCTTCCCTCCCCAGCGTTTGCTGACAAAGTCTTGGCGTATTTGGATTCGATTTCCACAGAGGCGAGGATGTCAAAACCTGCCTTGTGGAATCCAATATCGAGCCCTCCAGCGCCGCTGAAAAGACTGAGAGTTCTTATAGGGCCTGACATCGAGTTACCGCTCCAAGGGCGTCGGATTCTCCCTTATGAATCAAAAGGAATCCCGCCAGCAAGGGCCTGCAAAAAGAAATTTGCGGTGGGGCGATCAGTGCGGCTTTAGAGCCTGAAGCCAGCGATAATTTTCAGCGAAAAAGTCCTTTCGAGCGGCAATCCATTTTGCTGCGGGACGCTCAGTGGCTTGCTTAGGAAGCCTGAGGACACCAAATGTCTGGTTGATAAATGCTGCGATTACCGGTGACGATTTTGCCCCCTCATGGAAACGTGGGCTGAAGACGATTTCGAAGCTGTCAGGCTCGAACCAGATATCAAAATTGTCGTAAGCAGCATGGTGATTGCCGCAGAGGCTCACACCATTTTCAACGATATCCGGTGAGTTCGCCGCGCTGACGGGATGGATGTGGGCTCCGGCGATCAGCCCGAGCCCTATCCCGCACATGGCACACTCATTGCCGTAAGCGTTGCGGACGCTACGTCCAAATTTGTGATCTCTAAATAGGATCTGAGCAGCTTTTCGTGTTCTCTCCGCTGCCTCGTTGGAATTCTCATCCACAAACCCGGAGGCCTGAACTGTCTCCCTCAGCTCCTTAGAACTTAGCTCTTCACTGCTGACCAGCAGCTCAATTGCGGTGAACAGCATTTTCGGGCGGCAGGCGTACATCGTCTCGGGTACGGTCGAAACGTACTTGGATATGCCCTGTTTGCGAGCTTCGGGAATGATGCTCTTGTTAAAAAGGATCGAGAAGCGTGTCTCGCGACCGACTCGGGGGCGGCCGTCTGCGAGTATCAGCACCGGTGTTCCACCGCTTTCATCGAAACCAACGAGAAGCGGCAATCCGCTCGAATCGTCGACAGCCTCCCCGCCAGCGGGATTTTGGAACCGCCACTCGTGTGGTTGGCGATGATAATCCCCCGCTTGAGAGATATGTAGAGCGAGCGGCACATGTTCGCCGTCACGGTCCCAGTTGACGACCGACGGCCAGCCGCTGCCGGCGTCAACCAGCTTGAGTCTATCGGACCCGATCCAATCTATGATCTTGGAGACGTAGTCTGAGCGTGCCATGCGATGTTGATGGCAGAGACAAATTCGGCGTCAAGTCGCGAAAAGGCGAAAGATAGTAGTTCTAGGACTCTAACCCTCGAACGTAAAAACAGCTCGTATCACCAGCCTTTCTCGAACGCTTTGATCTGATCGCCTTTAAGTTTGTTCGTGAGTGCCGTTATCATCGCTCCAGCGCGAGCATCGTCCACAGCCGCTAGCTCTGCCGCGTCACGCATGACTTTTTCGAAATCCTCCGTCTTGATGCCGGAAGAGAGCCGAACCCCCAAAGCCGACGGAAATATCGTTTCAAAGCTTTGGTGCACGGCGGCGAGCGATGGTGACAAACCGATATAATTTAGCAGAAACTCGGGCCTCAACATGAATTGCTGGCCGCCATGCGCTGAGATAGCCCGAGCCGAGCCACGTCTCACTTTGCTGTCTTGGGTCATCCACCACGTCTGAAAGCCAAAGGGATTCCCTGGACTCGTTTCGGAATACTCCGATCGACGGTTGTATATCCGTAGGACCTGCAGGGCGTCGTTGTACGCAAGTATGCCACCCGCCGCCCGAACCCGTCCCCCCCGTTCCCTCACTGCCTGAATATCCGCAGCTAGTTCGTTGACTTGCTGCTTATCGATCCCCTTTTCGATTACCGCGGTGGATTCGTAGGTAAACCCAAACTTTCTCATCAGGTAATCAGCTAGTTCGTGATCACCCTTGTTCTCTCGCACGTCGCCGTAATTGCAGAACTGTGAAACATAGGCGCGCCAATTCTTAGGAGGTGCAATGCCTCCGACAGGACAAAGATTCGAATAAAAATACGCTCTGATTAGTAAGCGGTCGATATATTCAACTAGCTCTACAGTTATCTTCGAGTCGTTTGCCTCATATGCATTTTCGTACTCGAATATCTGACGTCGGATATGAGTCGCTGCCTCCTCCACCGTCTTTTCTGACAATATTAATGTAGACCCAGCAGCCTTCAATATTTTCAACAAATTGACCGTAGTTTGCGACTCCGGTTCCAAATAGAGTTCGGAAAGCGCACGGACGATTATGTCAGTACCAACATATAATGAAAACTTCCCCGCCATGGAAGAAAAGTACTGAACGACCTTCGGATCATTCTTGAGCAAGAGCATGAGAACGTAGGTTCTGCTAAGTTTGCCTAAGTACCGGCGCTCAATATCCGTAGAGCTATAAAAAGTACCGCGCAGGATAAAGAGCGCCGTGCGCCGAATATATTCCTTTGTAGCAGCGGTTACATCTAGGGTATCTATTACCGTGGTAGCGAAAGCGGCAACGTCTGTGTATAGTTCATCGTCCTGTTCCGAATTTTGTACGAATTGTGCGAGTTGCAGCCCCTGATGCTCGAATACCTTCTCCAAAGCCGCATGGCATACTTTGACAATCACCGCTCGTAACGAATCGTCCGTGGCACCGGCGACGCCGCTGAGCCGGTCTTCAAACACGCAGGAGACCTGCATTTTCAACAGATCATCGTCAGCGTTCTCGATCGCCACGATGGTCCGCGTTTCATACGGCAAGCAGAACTCATCCGATTTCCGATAATGCCGGACCATGCGCCCCCCGGGGGCGTCCTTCGCAGCCATCTTTTGAAGGCGGTGATCAAGCGATCCGCGCATGAACGCCTTACTCGTTGGTAACGCAGCTTCGATCCGCGCCAATATTTCCGCTCGTCCTACCAGCTTCCTCTTCGCCGGATCAGGATCGGTGTCGCGCAGCGCCCATATTATTAGACTGTCTGCAATCGACTCCATTAAACCGCTGCGAGAACCGCGGTTATCGACCTCTTGCCGTAGAAATACCGCAAGCGTCCGGTCAACGTGTTTATCCGTCTCCGTGCCCATGTCAGCGACGCCAGGGCTAAAGAGGTGTGATATAGAGGGTTGCAGGTAACTATAAAATGCGCCCTGCGTCGCACCGTTTGAATTGATGTACACCTCAATGTATTTCGCATCTCTAATAGCGATTTTACATCCTAGCTCCTTGCTTAACAAAGCCTCCTCTTTATCAATATCCGCCACTACTCGAGAGGTGATATAGGTCAATACTCTCGGGTTGCGCCCATACTCTAGAAGTCTTTTAACGGTGTCGCGAATCTTCTTGCGAGTGGTTGCCTGTTTTGAGACTTGAATAAAGCTGGTTGCGGTTTCATCTTCGAAAATCTCTGGGTCGCCTACGTCGGTGGCGTCAAAACCCTCCGCCCCGCCATCGTGAACACCACCTAGAGGGATGAACTCGCGGTCTTGGACAGCGCCGTAGAAGGCCTGAGCAAAGCGCTCAAAGTTCGTTGTGTCCACCGCTTCCAAAGCAGATTGCACGAGTCGCTGATCAATCATTCGTAGGGCTTATCGACCCGCCCGCCCGTGGTGAAGCTAAAGGTTCCAAATGGTTCGACGGTCCGCCCTAGCGGAGGTGCGCTTGCTTACTTGATGACAATCACACATGCGCTCACGCGGCTTAATTCCACCAGCGAAGGCATGGCAGCCAATCGTTCGCTCTCAAAAACCTCAAAGGAGCGAAACGAAGCTGACTGCAGGGCTCGGATCAGCTCAGCCTTGGTTTTGGGCGCGATCGTTTTGGACAGCATTTCAACCGCCCGTCCGATCGAAGGCAGAGAACGATTTTAAACGCCCATACGCAGCCTTCGACCATGTTCGAGGCTGATCGATCCGCTCAACCGACAAACGCCCTTCTACGGCCGTTTTAATCCGATTTTCCATTTCGTTCCGATGAGCGAGTTTAGCAGGCAGTTTTGAACCTACGGTTGAAACCCGCTGACGCATCATTTCGCTAAGTGCCTGCGTCCGAGTTTTTCCAGTTAGCAAACACGTTCTATCAAACGATTCTAACAATGGCCGTTCTGCTCGGAAATTTACTAGAGTGTGTAAAGTGCTGTTACTCAATTCCAAATCCTCTCTTTTATAGATATGTTATTTATCTAGAGAGGCCGGTTACAGAGTATTTTATATATTGCACTTCGTGCAAACGCCTACGGCGTAATATAATAAGGTATTTGCTAGATCTGTTTTAAACACAGTTATTTAATCAAGGTCGGAGGCTCTCTCTAACCAAGATGGTAATCATATCGAAAGCAGGCTGTTTCGAAAGGGTTTGTACCTGTCAGTCGGAAACGTGATAGTTTTCCCAATCAATGCTGTCGGCATAATTTGGTTTGTCTTTCAACTTGCTGATGTAGTTAATCCATCCGGAATCGGCGGCCGACTGAATATCGATCTGATGATAGCCCCACTTTGTCTCGGCCCAGGCTGACTCGATCTTCGAGGGGAACCGGCCTCTTAGCTCTTCGTCGGGACAATCGATCACGGCGTGATAGTGGAGCCTCTTATGGTTTCCGCCTTCGAGGACCGGGATCACCGAGAGCCTGACACCTTGGCGATAAGACCTCCTCGATAGGGCAGACCGGTTCAGCACATTCATGAAGTGCCGGAAATTCTGAGAAGCCTTTTCGGCGGCCAGATACTCGGTCGCCGATGCTGGCTCATCTTGAGGCCGTATGCCCTGCTTCATCGTCAGGCTCACCGCGTGAGGCAATTTGAACGAGTCTATCGTAGCAAAATCTCGAAAGGCAGATTGGAGACGTAGGTTGTTGGTGGGCGACATGTTTCAAATGATCCATAAAGATCATCTATTTATGCGTTTCGTAAATTGGAAATTGCCCGGCGATGGCACCCGCGATGCAAAATATTAGTTCGTCACCATCATGAATCTACAACGTGAGACGCTGCCTTATCAAACGAACCGTCTGGAAAATGCACGATTGTTGATTTGTTTAGATCGTACCTTCCGCTGCTCCCCAGGGGAGAGGGCTCGCTTCCATCATAATATAATTTGGATATGAACCAGCCATCTTCATCAAATTGGCTAGCGACCAACATCAGCTGGCCAATGTCGAAATCGTCGCCGGATTGAATCTCATATGAGACGGTTCCGCCCTGATCCGTAGGCAGCGAAAAAACTGCGCAGCTCCGAGCCAAGCCATATGCTGTGGCCTCTTCCAAAGTGACGTAATCATCCCAGTCGAGTTCGTCGTTTATGTCCTCCAGCTTGGCTTCGTAAACGGTGCTGCCGGTATCATCCTCGACGGTGATCGACCCTTTTCCAACGAACAATCCGCTGTGATGCTCTGCTTCGGGATAGTCAGAATAGACCGTTAGGCCATCCGGCTTGCCATCGTCCTCACTCTCCATCGAATGCTCGTGGAACGACGCTATGTCTTCGACATATTTGGCGGCGAGAGCGTCCGCCAGCGGCGCCACTGTGTAATCGGCGACATTACCGTGCAGCGAAATCGTATAGGTTCTCTGCTCCGAAGCGGTCACACGACATCCCTCCACACATTTTCAGACTAGCCAACAACGGCATTGGTTTCCCAAGTGCAACAATCAATCGAGACGGCGGCTCGGTGCGGAAGCGGGTCCGTACTTCGACATGCGCGTTCTCGCGAAAGCGTGCCTTGGGAGCGAAGCGTGCTCTTACCGATACAAGTTCGGTCGCCTCGCGACCCGATTGGCACCCCGTTCGAGAGCCTTGTCTAACCCTTCTTGGGCGCTTTTGGCTTGGCCTGCTTGGTAACCTTAGTCCCCGGCTTCCGGCCCAAGCCAATCCGTACAGCCAGTGCGCGCCGCGTCTCGGCGTAGGCGGCGGCGACCATAGGATAATCGCGAGGAAGGCCGAAAGTATCGCGGTAGCTCTCCGGCGTGTAGCCGTTCAGACTCAGGTGCCGTTTGAGCATTTTGTAGCTCTTGCCATCGATCATGCTAACAAGGTGATCGGGTTTGATCGAGGCCCGGATCGAAACGGCACCCTTTGGCTTTTCTGGCGCGGCTTCTTCCATCGGCGCTCCCAAGCGCGCCAAAGCGCCGTAGACGTTTGCAATGACGCTCGGCACATCATTCACAGAGACGCTGTTGTTGCCCACATGCGCGGCGACGATATCGGCCGTCAGCGTCATGAGCGTTTCGTTGTCTGCGGCCATGCTGCGTACTCCCGATTTCCTGTCGTCGTGCTTAGCACCGAGACAAGATCTGTCTATCAGCTGAGCGACACCGCAGATGCTACGCGAGGCGCCAGCGCATTAGGTGCGGCGCGGGACGAGAATGACGGCAGGTTTTGAGACAGCGTAATTATCGCCGGAACGTCGGCTATTGGGTGGATAGCTGACCGGCAGCTTTGCCGATAGCAGTCACGCCGGGTCAATCACGTTTATCATTTCTCGTGCTGGATAAGGTGTCACGCGACCGCCAGGTCGCCGCTTGGCCGGCTTTAGGTTGCGCGGCTGGCGGGTGTGGCGATGGCTGGCAGACTTAGCGCTCGGGTTATTCTGTCGCGGCAAGGATCACGGCAACCGTTTCGTCCGGCTGATCCCACATCGGAAAATGTCCGCTCGCCTCGAACCAGTGCAGAGTGGCGGAGGGAAAGGCGACTTTTGCCCGCGCTGCCTGCTGCGGCAGACACAAGCGGTCGTGGCGGCCCCACCCGATCACGATATGACGCGTGGGATCGGCAGCCGGGCCAGCCTGTTCCGGTCCGTTCGCAAGATCGCGCACTAGGGCGTCGAACGTCGGCGTCGTACTCAGGCTCTCCAGCTCGTTCGCAACGACCTTCGGATCGAGCGCCCAGGGACGGGCGGACAGCTGTGCTAGCAGCGCCGTGCGTGATGCAGCGTTCTTGCTCAGTGCTGGCAGGAGGGGCCGGATTGCCCGAAGCAGCCGCCCCGAAACGCCAATGGTGGTTTTGAAGAACGTACGCTCCCAACCGCGCCAAAAACCGCCTGGATCCAGTGCCACTAGGTTGCCGACGCGGCCACGCCGTGCGAGCTCAAGCACGATCCGCGCGCCCATTGAGCTACCGACGACGTCGACCCCCTCCAGTCCCTTGTCAGCAATATATCGTTCGACGCTGCCGACCAGACCCTCAAAGGTCCCGCTATCGGGATCCGCCGGGGTGGCTCCATGTCCCGGAAGGTCAATCGCGATCACCTCCCGTTCGGCGCTGAGAGGCCCCATGATAGTGTTCCACGACTGCCAGCTCCCGCCGAGACCGTGAACGAGAAGCAGCTTGCGGCCGGCGCCGCGTTGGACCTGATGCATTTAGAAACTCCGATTGGTCGCTACTGAACAATCGGGAGTCGCGTTCGGGCCAAATCCAGCCGCTTGCCCATGCGAGGCGGGTGCGCTTGCCGCAGTTTAGCGAGATATACCCGCCTACGCGGTTCCAAGAGAGGAACATGCCTCAGTCGCACTGGTTCTACTGCTTGAAAAAACAGTCGTTTTTTCGCCACCAGGAGAATCTGCATGTCCGTGCTCGACCAAGTGATCGCCGCCGTCACGCCCCCCGAAAGCGACGAGGCGCGCCAGGAAGCACGCGCCAACGCGCAGGCCGTCGCCACGCCGGGCGGTTGGTTCGCGATGATCCTCGATCATCATTTGCTGCTCGAAGGCGCGTTCGCCGCGACCAAGGCGGCGAGTGATGCAGCTTCGCGCACCGCCGCGCTCAAGCACCTTGGCGTCATCCTGACGGGCCATGCGATCGCCGAGGAAGCAGTGGTCTATCCCGGCCTCGGCGAGGCGGGCGAAAAGGGCCATGCCACGATGGGCTATAACGAGCAGGTGATGGTCAAGATGCAGATGGCCATGCTCGAGAAGCTCGATCCGATGAGCCAGGACTTTGACGACAAGCTCGAGCACATCCGCGGCGCGGCCGCTCACCACATGTACCAGAAAGAGGGAACGTGGTTCATCGAGCTGTCGGAAAAGGCGCCGGCAGCGGATCAAGCAATGATCACGCAACGCTATCAAGAGGAATGGTCGCGCTACGTCGGCGCGGATGCCTGACACGCGGCAAGGACTCGTTTCGCCAATGCATGGGCCGTCCCGCGAGGGGCGGCCTTTTGTGTCCAGAGTTCACACTGCACGATTGAAAGGAATTGATAGAGCGCGACGTCCGCTATTGGGTCGTTTGCCGCCCGACAGCTATCGGGTTGAACCATCGGCGCGACAATGGCCCATGATGGGTGGATTGCGGACCTCGGTCACAACCCGGTCATTGCCCCCCAGTCGGAAGTGGGCGCAAACGGTGCATACAAATAGCCGAGGAGCAGAACGGCGAGCAGGCCGAGATCGACGCGACGACGCTTCGTGAACAGCAGTGCGATGAGCGGAACATAATATGCGATCTGGAAGAACCAGACCCAGAATGTGGCTCCAGGTGGGTAGCGCATGAACGTGAATATCGTGACCACCACATTGGCGGCCATAATACCGCCCACGACGAAGCGCTTGTGCTGCCAATAATACTCGTCGAGCGTCGGCCACTCGTCAGCGCGGCGCGGAAACACCAGCGCTGCCGCAAGGAAATAGGTCACGGCCACGATCAAGCCGCCGAGCACTAGCATCCAGCTAACGGTCAGGCCGTTGCGGTTTGCCCAGGCCCACATCCAGAAACCCGCTAGGTCGAACAGGATGAACACCGCGAGCAGCGGGGTGAGCCAGCCCATCACCACCCGCTTTCGTGACCCGATCGCATCCGCGAGTTTGACCGCAACCTCGGCGACCGCAAGCCCGAGCAGGAGCCCGTAGAAGGAAAAGAAGAATTCGAAATCGCTCATGGCGCCCCCCCGGGGGAGATGTGGCAGGAAGCTGGCTAACTTGGAAGCCGGCGCCCCATCCCCGACAGGCGCAGACACGGGCGATAGGACCGCGCGCTCGGTGTCACTGTCCGCAAGTGGGTCGGTAGCTGACAGGCAGCTGAGGGATGAAGCCTGACCGAAAGCGGACTGACGGCAAGCGGCCCATCCGCCGTCATCGTCGGCCCTGTATTCGCTGACCAAGAATGACCAGTTTCAGCGAAACCGGTCATCCCAATGCACGGTGGCGGCTCTTTCATTTCATTTGGGGGGCTTGCTAGATTTGCTGGGTTTGAGTGACGGTGTGTTACCTGGTGTGGTTTTGTTGTCACGGCGACGCTGATCGGGTTTCCCTGTTGATTTTGCTATCGGCTTGGGTCCTGGCTTAAGTGCCATGGGCGCTCTCCTTTTCTTGTTTAAAACCAATCCTGGGCGCAACTTTTGCCTATTCGTTAGGGCGGGGCGCTATTGCGTAACAATCCGCACGAGTTAAGAATGAAGTCAAGGCTGAATGCCTTTCCCGGCCGGCTAACAATCACTGCTTTAGCCAAGCTTGAAGCTCGCGAAGATCGGTAGCCAGTTGGCGGCCTTCGTTGAGGACCATCTTTATAAATGACCCATTTTGCGGAGCGCTGGTTAGCAACCCGCGACCTTGAGCGGTCGTGTTAGTCGGTGGCTGCTTCCTGAGTTTCAGGTTAGGAAGCCCACAACCTGTATGCGGCCCCCTAAGAGCCGTTCAGGCGGCGGACTTCGCTGTGTCCGCTTTTTGGGGGTCGTGGCCTAAAAAACGGTGAGTCCGCAAACGGGGCGTAATCGGTCAGGCTGATATCGGCCTCAATGCGCCAGAAGCTGCCGTTCGGGTTTCGACCCAATTCCAGTCATTCCGGGGGGGCTTTGCCTCCAACAGACATTCGGTGACAAAACCTTGCACCCCTCGTAAAGGAGCGCGCGTGACGTCGCTCCGTGCCATTGTCCGCGCGCATCGCGGTGCTGCTGCCCTGCTGCTGGCAATGGCCCTGCTTTTGCGCGTTGTGGTCCCCGCAGGCTTCATGCCTTCGATGGAAAACGGCCAGATGGTCGTTGGCGTTTGCAACAGCACCGGCCCTTCGACCGTCGTGATCGATATTCCGGGGCTCGAACACAAAAAGGACGTTCAGAAAGGATGCGCTTTCAGCGACCTTTCGCTGTCCTCACTAGCTGGCACCGATCCGCTCCTGATCGCAGCGCTCATAGCGTTTATGATGGCGCTGGGGCTGGTTTTTGCGCACCAGTTTCCGCCTCGCGCACCTGTGCGCCTGCGCCCACCGCTTCGCGGCCCGCCCCCGCATCCCTGAACAAGCAATGGGCGTGGGGAAGCGATCTCGCGCCATCATCAGGGTTACGGGTGCCGCATCGCGGTGCCCGCAAAGGGCTATTAAAATGACGAAGACCATATTGGCGGCGTTGCTCGCCACCACCGCTGTTACGCCTGCGTTCGCGCAGGACCGCGAGCAACCAAATCGCCGCGACACCATCATTGTCACCGGCACCCGTAATACGGCTGCGGCCACCACGGAAATCGAACACACGCCCGGCGGCGTCGAAGTGATCCCGGATACGGCGTTCAAGGATACCCCGGTTCAGAACATCAAGGACATTCTCGAATACGTCCCCGGCGTCATCACCCAGCACCGCATGGGCGACGATGCCCGCATCTCGATCCGTGGATCGGGCTTGTCGCGCGCCTATGGCAATCGCGGCCTGTTGCTGCTGATCGACGGTATCCCGCTCAACACGTCGGACGGCCTCATAGATTTGTTCGAGGTCGATCCCAGCGCCTATCGCTATGTCGAGGTCTATAAGGGCGGCAATGCGCTGCGCTATGGCTCCAACGCTTTGGGCGGCGCGATCAATCTCGTCACGCCGACCGGTGGTGAAACATCCGTTCTCGACGCGAGGATCGACGCAGGCAGCTTCGGCTATGTGAAAGGCCAAGCGAGCAGCGGGGGCACTACCGGCGCGTTCGATTACTTTGTCACCGCCTCGGCCCAGCGCATCGACGGATACCGCAATCACAGCAACGGCACGGCAGTGCGCGGCAACTTCAACCTGGGCTATCGCTTCTCGCCCAACGCCGACACGCGCTTCTACGTCTATGGCGCGACTACCGAGCAGCGCATCCCCGGCGAGATCAGCAAAACGCAGGCGCTCAATTCACCTCGCTCCGCCAATGCGGGCTGGGTCACGCAGGATCAGCAGCGCAACGTCGACTCCATCCGCATCGCCAACAAGACGACATTCAGCCTCGGGGAGACGACGCTTGAGCTTGGTGCGTTCTACAATAACCGGCACGTCAAACACCCGATCTTCCAGTGGCTCGACTTCACTGTGGACGATTACGGCGGCTTCATCCGCGCGGTCTATGATCGCTCGCTCGGCAACATTCGCAACCGCCTGACCCTTGGCGCGAACGTCCAGAGCGGCACAATCGACACCAAACAGTTCGTCAATCTGCCGGGCGCGGTGAAGGGCGCGCTTGCGGCGTCGATGGTCGATAAGTCGAGCAACGTGTCATTCTACGGCGAGGACTCGCTCTACGTCATGCCCAGCCTCGCTCTGATCGGCGGCGTGCAATATCTCCATGCTACCCGCGACCGGCGCGACCGCTTCTTGTCAAATGGCGATCAGTCGGGGCGTCGTAGCTTTGATTTGTGGAGCCCCCGCGTCGGCATCCTATGGGAACCGGCAGCCAGCGTTCAGTTGTTTGGCAATATCTCGCGCAGTGCCGAAGTGCCTAGCTACGACGCCAATGTCATCACTGCTGTCACACTCAGGCCGCAGCGAGCAACCACCTACGAGATCGGCACACGCGGGCGCAACGGCAGCATTGGCTGGGATTTGTCGCTGTACCGCGCCGATATCCGCGACGAATTGCAATGCCTCACTACCGGGCCGTTCAGCGCGTGTAGCGTGATCAACGCTGGCCGCACGGTTCACCAAGGACTTGAAGCGGGGCTTGATGGCGCGCTTCCGCTTTCGACGTCTGGCGACAAACTGGCTTTCACGGCAGCCTACACCTACAACGACTTCAAGTTCGATGGGGACGCGCTCTACCGGAACAATCGCCTGCCGGGTGTGCCAGAGCATTATCTACGTGCCGAATTGCTCTACAAACATGCCAGCGGCTTTTATGCCGGACCGAACCTCGAATGGTCGCCCCAGTCCTATTTCGCCGACAATGCCAACACGCTCAGCGTCGATCCATTTGCGCTATTCAACCTCAAGGCCGGGTTCGATGCAGGCAAGCATTGGTCGGTCTATGTCGAGGGCCGTAACCTGACCGACAAACATTATATCTCGACCGTAGCGGTAGCAGGCACGGCCAGCCCAACATCTGAGCTGTTCAACCCCGGCATCGGCCGCGCCGTGTTCGGCGGCATCCGGTTCCGCTGGTAGAAATGGAGGGGCAGCCGATGGCTCGATCCGAAAGCGCAGTGCCGCCATCCGGTGCGCTGTACCGCACAATCTGGCGCTGGCATTTCTATGCCGGGCTATTCGTGCTGCCCTTCATCCTGATCCTATCGGTCACGGGATCGATCTACCTGTTCAAGCCGCAGATCGACCGGTGGGAGGAACGTGCCTATCACGGCCTTCCCACCACCAACGTGGTGTCCCCGGACCAGCAATTGGGCTCGGTCATGACGACCTTCCCGACCGGGCGCTTCAATCATTATCGCCTGCCCGAAAGGCCGGGCGACGCCGCGATGGTGCAGATGGTGTTCTTCGACGGAGCCAAGCTCGACATTTTCGTGTCACCACAAGGCAAGGTGCTGGGCGGGCGCGATCCCGACACGAAGTTCACCGAGACCATCTCGCGCATTCATGGCTCGCTGCTTCTCGGCAAGTGGGGCGATTGGCTGGTCGAACTAGCGGCAAGCTGGACAATCGTGCTGATCTTGAGCGGCCTCTATCTGTGGTGGCCGCGACCGCTCCGGGCGGCTGGCACCTTCTATCCGCGCCTGAACCTGCGAGGGCGTCCGCTCCTCAAGGATAACCATCGCGTGACCGGGTTCTGGATCGCGGGGCTTGTGCTGGTGATGCTTGCCAGCGGTCTGCCTTGGGCCGGGGCATGGGGCAGCGCCTTCAAATGGGTCCGAACCGAACTAGGGTTGGTGCAAGGCCCGCAGGATTGGAAGATTGGCGCAGTTGGCGGTCGCGCGAAGCAAGGCGACGACATGGCCGGTCACGACCATAGTGCGATGGGCAAGGCGTCTCCGGCTGATATGGCGAACCTCGCGCTACCGGCTGGGCTGCCACTCGCGGCTTTCGTTAAGAAGGCCGAGCAGGAACAGATGGCCGCGCCCGTGCTGGTATTGCCGCCCGGTGCAACGCAGCGCTTTGGGCCGCCTACCGGCAATGTCTGGACGGCGAAGTCTGAAACCCAGAACCGCTGGTTGGCGCGACAGGTCAGTTACGATCCCATCACCGGCACGGAGGCCGGTCGGCGAGGATTTGACGATCAACACGTGCTTGATCGGATCGTGAACACCGGGGTCGCGTGGCACGAAGGACAACTCTTTGGGTTGGCCAATCAAGTGATTGGGGTGCTGACGGCGCTTTGCCTGATCACCGTGAGTGTGCTGGGTGTGTTGATGTGGTTGAAGCGGCGACCAAGCGGCCAGCTTGGAGTACCGCCAGCAGAAGGCAGGGTTCGGATCGGCTGGCTTGGCTTCGCGTTAGGGGCGCTCGCGGTTTTGCTGCCCCTATTTGGGGCCTCTCTCGTGATGCTTATACTTGCCGACCGGGCTGGCCGCTATCTGGTAGTCCTCGCCGCAAGGCGGTCAGTCCGCTAACCACCCAATCTCTGACGTTCCTGCGCTATCTTTTGAGCCCTAAAAGCTGACGGAAGGCAATAACCTCATTAGCAGACGGAGATTGTCGCTCGCGTATCGGAGCGGGAACGGCTGGCTAAATCTAGCGCGGAGAGGATATCGATTCCTTCGTTGCTGGAGACAATCAGATCAATCTCCAACTTCGGGAACACCTCGATGAGCTTTTTAAGTGTCATCATAACCGCTGGCGTTTTCGGGCAGTTTTTCGGTTTGAATGCCGAACGGGCATTCTCCACGTCGCGACGATTGCACACGACACCGGCATTGGTCAGTATCCAGGCGAACATATCGGCAGTCTTGCCATCAACCTTTTTAGTCAGTCCAGCTTTGGAGGTTTGCCACGCAGCGCACAGCGACTGACGTAAGCGCTTGAGATCAGGATCAGTCTTTTTCAGCCATTTTGCACCCGCCTTGCCGAGTGCTGATTGCGACAAAACATAGACGGCAAAGGCCCGATAATCGGCAGTCGTTTTCAGGCAGCGAGGCGTATCGATCCCGTAAAGCAAGTCGTCGGTTATCCCAAGGATCGGTCGTGAACGCTAAGTGCGCTGGGCTTTGATGATCCCACGCAGCGTACGGCTTACGCTTCCAGTCAAACTCCATATTCAAGCGCTTCGATGTATCCTTCTCCACGAGGTCGGCATCGAAAAAGATCATGTCGCGGATGCCGGTTTTCGTCGCCATCTGAATTCGGTCTTCGGGCGTACGGGAAAGAAAGAGCTTGGTGACAAACTCGTTCTGCAACCGATCGCTGTCATATTCCGCAGGGGTGTAAATGCCGCCCTTAGCTAGAACGATGTTTACCCCGTCGCCCTTGGCCGTCCTTCCCTCGATTAACGTCGCCTGCCCCCGCGTGCGCCAGCCGAGAGGTTGTCGAACCTGGTGCTTAATCTCAAGGACGGTCGGATCGCCGGTCAGCATGTCCCGACTGTTACGATACAGACTGCAGACCTGCCCGCGCGAAGCTTCAGCGATCTGATCTGCTGTAGCGTTCGTGAGGAAGCCATCCGTCGTGCAGCTGAATACGCAAACGGACGAAGGCAAAGCATTCATTACCTCCCCAAGAGCAGCACGTACGAACGACGTGATGAAAGCGGCAAAGAACGGATTGGTGATTTTGCTGGGAGGTAGAGGCTTCATCTCCTGATCACGCAGATCGAAGACGCGCTTTGCGCGAAGCCCCTGCGCGGTCTTGCCGTAGCTGGAGTTGCTCAGCTCCTTCCAGAATAGGTTGTCCAATGTCCCTTTGTCATATGACTGGCGCTTGGCGACACAATCACGAATGAAATCACGGAAGACGGGGCGCTCAGAGTCCGTGGGAACAATCACGCCATATAGAATTTTGACGCTGGCACCGAGTGATCGAGCCAAGGCGATTTCAGGCGCAGCGCAATTGCTTCGCCCCTTCCGTGGGAAAACCAGACCATTATCCGAGCGGACCGGCATCGTCGGAAATCGCACCGATTTCGGAAATTCGAATTCGACGCTGGCCACGCCTAATACGTCTGCGGTGTAATCTTTGACATTTGTAGACGGACGAATGTTGCGCCAATCGGGATACCCTATCAGCGCCATCCCAGTCGGGTAGGCACCTGATAAATCATAGTCTGTCCAGTCATCCTCAAAGGCTGGCCCGAACCAAAACTGTTCTCCACGCCCTCCGTGGTAGCATTCCGTCGCCAACGGGAGGTGGAAGCTCACGGCCTCTAGATCGACTTTCTGTTTTTTCTTTACCGTGAGCCTTAGGCGCTTGCTGTAATAAGCGATGGTCACCGACTCCTTGCCGATGACATCAAGCTTGTCGATTTTGAGATTTTCCTCCCAGCTCTTCTGCAGCAAATCAACACCGATAGCGGTGAGTGTCGCTGGTGCAGAGCGGACTCCAAAGATGTCGTGATACATGGCGATCAGACGTTGGAGATATTTTACGCAGATGATTGCATCATTGATCGCATATAGCTCGAACAGGTCCGGTCTATCCCGGAGCAATTCGTCCATATGGCCCTTGTAGTACAGGTCTTGGGCCGGATCGGGGTCGAGAGTTATCTTTGGAACACCAACCAGTCTGCCAATCTCCCACAGGCTTTTTGAAGTGGCCGGAGTTAGAAGCATCGTGTCCCGCAAAATGACCATCAGACAGGTCGGTTCATGGTCCGGCCAGGCGTAATTTACGAGAATATGTTTCGAGATCGAAACGAATGTAGATCTGACAGCAGAGATCTGCTCAGTCAGATCCTTGAAATCAGCGAAAGCGGGAACGTCGGCACGGGTGAAATGCCCTACCATGTAGACCCTGGTAGGGATCGTACGAACGCTCCCGGACTGGATTCCCTGAGAAAAAGCGAGCGTCAGAAGCTCTGATAGTTTGATCCGGTCACCGGGGTCGGGGTAGGCAATAGCACTCCATTCAACAGCGTCGGGCTGAGCAGGATCGTAAACACTGCAATGCACCTGATACGAAAGAACGGTGTATTTTGCCTGGCCAGCCTTCAATTCTTCTAATGTAACGGGCTTATCAGGGGTCTTGTATTCAGTATCGAAGCCAACGATTATATAAGCTTCGTTCTTATCGTTTTTAGAATGTCCGTAAAAGTTGTCCCTCTCCACCCATATACTACTTTTACGGAATTCTCCTGACTTGGTTCGAAGCCTCAGGTCTATTCTTGGACTAGCATCGATGGGTTGAGGGTCGGCAGCCATTGGGCCTCGTTGGTTCGGAGGGGTTTCCCGTGGAGCCGAGGTTAACGACGACCGATCGTCACAGCCAGTGCTATAAGGCCTACGTATCTGGCAAAGGCAGCCGTGATGGTCTGCAAGTGAATGATATCGATGAGTTATGTGGTCTTTGCCTAGCTACCGACTAAACTTTCTAGAATTCTCCAAGTGTTAGGATCATGTTCGGATTTAAAAAGACCAGTATAACATGTTGATATAACTTTAGTTATTCATAGATACGCTAATTGCCAAGGTCGGGGTCGAGGGTTCGAATCCCTTCGCCCGCTCCAGCGATTTCAGTTGCTTAGACAGCAATTGGAAGGCGCCGAACAATTTTCCCCACCCGTATCCGCACTCGGCAGCGCATTTAATCCACGCATTCGGTGCCCTTTCCACGGCCTATTGCCTGCTGTGAACGGTCGCTAAGTGGCAGGCGGAGGCAGGGGACCTCGCCAGTACCCCGCCCGGGGGGCATGAAGCCGCTATCGCTGCACAATCGCGCTTTTGAGCGGATAGCGCCGCTACTTTGGATTGGGGCAGGCAGCGAAAGACGCCGGATCGAAACGATTCCCGCTGATGGATAGGACGTAGCGGATTGCTATCGACTGTTGGTCGATCTCGATAATGCTGCCACCAGCCTACGTACGGAGCGCGGCAGCGCGATTCTCAGCAGGCAGATAAAGTGTTTTCGGCCGTTTTCGCGGCGGGGTTGAGGCTGTCCCCGCTACGCGTTTCGCAACCCGCTTCCCTGGAATCGCATGCTCCGTTGTCGATCCTGGCCGGACCGAATCCGCACGCAGCGCGTTGGGCGGGCAATCGAAAGGGAGATCCAGCATGACGCATGAGCCACCTGTTCCCGATGCCAATAAATCGCCGTATCCGATCGACGAGCTGCCGCACCCGCAGGTTGATCTGCCGCCGGTGGCAGAGGCGAGCGGCACCGAAACCACCAGCCTGAAACAGCGGGCCGAGGAGGTGATCGAAACGGTTAGCGACCTGGCGACCGAGAACCGCTCGATCGCAAGCATCGGCGCGGCGATTGCACTTGGCGCGGTCGCGACGGTGGCCGCGATTCTGTTCGCAAGACGCAGCCCAACCAAGCCGACGCCGGCGCAGCGCAAGCGACCGGCCGCGAAGCCGCGGGCGCGAAAGCCCGCGGCCAACAAGGCCGCCTGAGACGTTCACCGGCCGCAACATCGGGCTGGCGGCGACGTGCTCGTGCGTCGCCGCAAGTAAGCCAAGCTTACGGAATGACCCTCTCTCGACCGCTCGCGATCCGTGACGACATGGCTACCCTATAAGGGGCTGGAAGGGGCTGGGGTCAGCTAGCCGGCCCATTTCTGCTTAGTGCGGATATTCGCGTTAACCTGGAGCAACTTCTCCAGAGGGCGGCACGGTGAGCGCGTAATTTTTGGTGTCCGCGCTGGAACGCGAGGCGGCATCCCGCTGTTCTGGCTGCACAATATCCGAAAGGCAGCCCATGGCCGAAATCCGCGAAACGCCGCCGCTCGACAGCGCGCCGCTCACCACCTCCAAACATGAATCCGCCGCAGTCGATGCCGCAACTGATGCGCTTATCGAACCAAATGGCGACACGCTGATAGGCCGCGCGGTTACGATCAACCGGCCCCGCGCCGAACTTTTCGCTTATTGGCGCGACTTTGCCAACCTGGCGACCTTCATGGACAATGTCGAACGCGTCGATGTGCTCGACGCCAAGCGCTCGCATTGGGTCGTGAAGGGGCCGAACGGCAATTACGAGTGGGACTCGACGATCACCGAGGAATGTGACGGTGAGTTTATCGCATGGGCCTCCCAAGAAGGCGCGGACGTTCCCAATAGCGGCCGGATCGATTTCCGCGATGCCGGCGCCCGTGGGACAGTGGTCACGGCGACGATCCTCTATGATCCGCCCGGCGGCACAATCGGCAAATTCGTCGCCAAGCTCTTTCAGCGCGAGCCCAAGCTCCAGGCGCAGCGTGACCTGCGCCGGTTCAAGCAACTCATGGAAACCGGCGAGATCGCCACATCGTCGCGCACGCGCGCCCAACTGGAAGAGGAGCGGAACTGATGCGCGCACTGGCCTGGCACGGAAAGCATGACGTGCGCGTCGATACGGTCGACGATCCGGAGATCCTCAATCCCCGCGACGCGATCATCAAGGTGACCTCAACGGCGATCTGCGGATCGGACCTGCACCTTTACGACGGCTACATTCCAACGATGATGGCGGGCGACATCCTTGGCCATGAATTCATGGGCGAGGTGGTCGAAATTGGCGCCAAATCGACGCTCAAAAAGGGCCAGCGCGTCGTAGTGCCATTCACCATGGCGTGCGGCAGCTGCTATCATTGCGGCAAGCATCAATATTCCGCCTGCGACAACGGTCTCCCCGCGGATAAGCAGGACATTGCACAAGAGCTGTACGGCGCGCCAATGAGCGGGCTGTTCGGCTACAGCCATATGACAGGTGGCTATGCGGGTGGACAGGCCGAATATGTCCGCGTGCCATTCAGCGATACCGGCCCGATCGTCATTCCCGACGGGATCGAGGACGAGAAGGTTCTGTTCCTCTCCGACATCCTGCCCACCGGTTGGCAGGCGGCGGAGAATGCCCAGATCGAGCCCGGCGATATCGTCGCGGTCTGGGGCTGCGGTCCGGTCGGGCTGTTTGCGGTGCAGTCGGCGTTCCTGATGGGCGCCGAGCGGGTGATCGCGATCGATCATTTCCCGCATCGCCTCGAACTCGCGGCGCGATTCGGCGCTGAAACGATCAACTTCGAGCATACCGACACCGCCGCCGCCCTGTTCGAGATGACCGGCGGGATTGGTCCCGACGCGGTAATCGATGCGGTCGGACTGGAAGCGCACGGCTTCTTCGTCGACAATGTCATAGACCAGATCAAGAAATCGACGTTCCTCGGCACCGATCGGATTCATTCGATCCGCGCCGCGATCATGGCATGCCGCAAGGGTGGTCGGGTCTCGATGCCGGCGGTCTATGGCGGGTTCGTCGACAAGTTCCCGCTCGGCGCCTTCATGGAGAAGGGCCTGACGCTCAAGACCGGACAGACCCACGTCCAGCACTACATGCCCGGTCTGCTAAACGCGATCATGGAAGGCAAGATCGATACGACCTTCCTGATCAGCCACACGCTCGGGCTCGAGGACGCGCCCAAGGGCTACAAGATGTTTCACGACAACCAGAACGAAGTGACCAAGGTCGTGCTGAAGCCCGGCCTGGCGCTGGCAGCGGAGTAGGCGACATGGCCAAATTCGGAATTATCACGGGCGCCTCCACCGGCATCGGTGCGCAGCTTGCCAAGCTGGCATCGGCAGACGGCTATGACCTGCTGCTGGTCGCCGACACGCCGTTCATCGATCCGGCGGCGGGTATCGCCGGCGCCGAGACGCTCGAGGTGGATCTTTCAACGATCGAGGGTGTGGACCGTCTGCTCGATGCAGTGGCCGGGCGCCGCATCGACCTGCTCTGTGCCAATGCCGGCCATGGTCTCGGCGGCCCGTTCCTCGATCACGACGTCAGCGATTGGCGCCATGTGATCGACACCAACATCACCGGCACGATCTACCTGCTGCAAAAGGCCCTCAAGCAGATGGTCGCGCAGGGCGGAGGCAAGGTGCTCGTCACCGGGTCGATCGCGGGCTGGATGCCGGGCAGCTTCTCGGCGGTCTATAATGGCAGCAAGGCGTTCGTGGATAATTTCACGGCAGCGATCCGCAACGAACTCAAGGAACACAAGGGCATCACGCTCACCACGCTTGAGCCCGGCCCGGTCGAAACCGAATTCTTCCACCGCGCCGGAATGGACGACACCAAGGTCGGCAAGGGTGAGAAAGCTGATCCTGCGGATGTCGCGAAGGACGGCTGGGATGCGCTCAACGCCGGCAAGGACACGATCATCTCGGGCTGGATGAACAAGCTGCAGGTCGCTGCCGCCGGCGTGCTGCCGCAGTCTGTGCCTGCGGCAATGCATCGCGGCATGGCTGAGCCCGGCAGCGGCGAGAAATAGGCGAAGCGAGGAGAGCGACATGGCAAGTAAGTCATCCCTCGGTGGTCCCGATGACGAAGAGCGCAAGGCACCAGGCGACACCTCGACTAACCCAACTGGCGTATCGAGCGACAAGCCCGCAAAAGGCCCCGACGACGAAGCGGCTGGGGATGCGGACTCCCCCGAGGCGGAATGAACGAAACCGAGATGCGCTGGCCCGCGCGGTTGTGGCTGGTCCGCCACGGCCAGAGCGCCGGTAATGTAGCGCGCGACCGCGCACATGCCGAAGGGCAGTTGCGTATCCCGCTGGATCACCGCGACGTGGACATTCCCTTGTCGGAACTGGGCGAGCGCCAAGCGGAGGCGCTCGGCCGATGGTTCGCCGATGGCAGTGGCAATGACGTACCCGACATCATCCTTTCAAGCCCATATTTGCGGTCGCGTGAAACCGCGCGCCGCTTTCGCGATGCCGGCGGTGCCGATGCCGGCGAGGCCATTTGCATCGACGAGCGGCTTCGCGAGAAGGAGTTCGGCATCCTCGACGGCTTGACCATTGCGGGCGTTGCGGCGGAAGAACCGCAGCAGGCCGAGTTTCGCCGCCTGCTAGGAAAATTCTACCATCGCCCGCCCGGCGGCGAGAGCTGGGTTGATGTCATCTTTCGCCTCCGCTCGCTGATGGACACGGTATCGCTCCATTATCCCGGGCGCCGCGTCATGATCGTGGCACACCAGGTGGTAGTCTTGTGCCTGCGCTACGTGATCGAAAATCTCTCCGAAGCCGAGATCCTGGCGATCGACCGCGAGAGCGATGTCGCGAACTGCTCGGTCACCGAATATGCCCATGACCCGGCAGCCGGAAAGGAGGGAGGGCTGGTGCTGGTCCGCTACAATGTCACAGCGCCGGTCGAGCAGGATGATGCTGCGGAAGTGACCAGTGCGCCGGACGCCATGACGGGCGCGCGGGGATGATCGCGCTGGACCGCGACTGGCTTGCGGATCATTCGCTGCCGCTGCCCGGCGCAGACACCGACAAGAACAAGCGCGGTCGCGTCCTCGCCGCGGGCGGTTCCGAAGCCGTCCCCGGTGGCCTCCTGCTCACGGCCGAAGCCGCGCTTCGGTCCGGCGCGGGGAAAGTGCAGGTCGCAACCGTCGAGCGCGCCGCGCTACCACTGGGCATTCGGATGCCCGAAGCAGCCGTGTACGGACTGCCCACGAACCCGAAAGGGGAACTCGCATCGGACGCAGGAAATGTGATCGCAGCGATGCTGGATCGCTGCGACACGCTTATACTGGGCCCTGGCATGGGCCCCGATGCCGACGGCGGAGAGATATTACGCGCGGTGCTTGCGGATCCGGCCGCCATCGGGTCGGTCCTGCTTGATGCCGGGATGATCGCCGAGGCGGCTGGCAACGAGGTCGCGGTTCGCGGCTGGCAAGGACGCTTTGTCATGACGCCGCACCCCGGGGAAATGGCCGCACTGATGGGTTGCGACGAGCGCAGGGTCTCACCCGAATTGGCGCAAGAGGCCGCGGAACGCTTCGATGCGACGATAGTCCTCAAAACTCCCCGGACGTGGATCGCGAGCCCGGGCCAGACGGTGCTCGAATATCCCGGCGGCGGCAGCGGCTTGGCGACGGGCGGCTCGGGCGACGTGCTCGCTGGCATCATCGGCGGCTTGATGGCGCGGGGTGCGGCAGCGCAAGTGGCGTGTGCATGGGGCGTCTGGCTTCATGGTGAAGCCGGCCGCCGTTTGGGCGAAGAAATCGGGGAACTCGGCTTTCTCGCCCGGGAGATCTTGCCACATATTCCGAGATTGCTTGGCCTGCACCAACTGGGAGTCTCTACCGATAGCAATTGCCGGATTGAAGCGACCCGCTTTGGGTCTACACCCGTGGCATGACCCAATCCCCCATCCGAATCGGCATCGGCGGCTGGACCTTCGAGCCCTGGCGCGGCGGCGCATTTTACCCTGAAGGCCTCTCCCAGAAGAAAGAACTCGAATATGCGAGCCGTCAGCTCTCGGCGATCGAGATCAACGGCACCTATTATTCGGGCTTCAAGCCGCAGACGTTCGAGAATTGGGCGAACACCGCGCCTGAGGGCTTCGTCTACGCGGTCAAGGGCTCGCGCTTTTGCACCAATCGCAAGGTGCTCGCCGAAGCGGGCGAATCGGTCCAGAAATTTGTGAAGCAGGGCATCGTCGAGTTGGGCGACAAACTGGGCCCGCTTTTCTGGCAGTTCATGGCCACCAAGAAGTTCGACGCGCCCGATTTCCAGGCATTCCTCGATCTGCTCCCGCGCGAAGAAGCCGGGATGAAGCTGCGCCACGCGATCCAGGTGCGGCACGAAAGCTTCGCGGTGCCCGAGTTCGTCGAGATGTGCCGCAAAGCCCATGTCGCGCTGGTCTACGCCGATTCGCCGCAATATCCGGCGATCGCCGATGTAACCGGCGACTTCGTTTATGTGCGGCTGGAGGCGGGCGAGGATGAGAACCCGCTTTGCTATCCGGAGAAGGATTTCCCGCGCTGGACCAAGGCCGCCAAGACATGGGCGAGCGGGGGGCGGCCCGAGGGGCTGCCGTATGTCGAGGACAAGGACCCACCCGCGACACCCCGCGAAACCTTCATCTTCTTCATCCATGGCGGCAAGGTTCGCGCGCCGGCCGCCGCGCAGGAACTGATCAAGCGGACCGCCTGATCAATTCCTTGGGGGGCTCGCTTTGTCCGATACCATGCGTTCGCCATCGATCACGATCGGGCTGGCGAGCCCCGGCACCCCATCGCGCACGATCTGCATGCCGCGTGCGATCACCTGAGGGTCGGCAAACACGTCGGCGACGGTGTTGATCGGGCCGGCTGGCACACCTGCGGCTTCCAGCGCTTCGTAAAGATCGGACTTGGCCCAGCCGGCGATAGTCATGGCTAGCAAGGGGATCAACGCAGCGCGATTGGTTACGCGGGCGGGATTGGTTGCGAAGCGCTCGTCGTTTCCAAGATCGAGCTTCAGCACTGTGCAAAGTTTCCGAAACTGCGAATCATTGCCGACCGCGACGATCAGGTCGCCATCATAGGTGGCAAATGCCTGGTATGGCACCAGATTGGCGTGGCCATTGCCCATCCGCGACGGCACCTTGTCGGGGTTCGCCATCCAATTGAGCGCCTGATTGGCGAGTACACCCACCTGCGTATCGAGCAGGGCCATGTCGATATGCGCGCCCATGCCCGCTTCGTCGCGCCGGCGCAGCGCCGCGAGGATCGCCACCGTCGAATAGACCCCGGTAAAAATGTCGGCATAGGCCACGCCCGATTTCTGCGGGGCGCCATCGGGCTCGCCGGTCAGCGACATCGCCCCGCCCATGCCCTGAATGATGAAATCATAGCCTGCCCGCGACGCATACGGGCCGTTCTGTCCAAAGCCGGTGATCGAGCAGACGATCAGTCCCGGGTTCGCCGCAATCAGGCTGGCGGGGTCGAGGCCGTATTTGACCAGCCCGCCAACCTTGTAATTCTCGATCACCACATCGGCATCGGCGATCAGCGCGCGCGCTTCGGTCTGACCCTCCGCAGTGGCGATATCGATCGCGCGTCCCGTTTTTCCCCGGTTGCAGGCATGGAAATAGGCCGCGTCGAGATTTTCGCCGCGGGGGCCATGCATAAACGGCGGTCCCCAATGGCGGGTATCGTCGCCCTCGCCGGGCCGCTCTATCTTGATCACCTCAGCGCCCAGATCGGCGAGCAATTGCCCGCACCAGGGCCCGGCAAGGATCCGCGCCAGTTCGACGACCTTGATCCCCGCCAGCGGTTTCACCGGCGAATCACATAATAGACATGGTCGGGCAGCATCTGGCCGTTGCCGCGCTCGATCCGGCCTTCTTCGAGCACGCCGCCGATCTTTTCCATCGCCTTGCGCGAGCGGATATTATCCTGCCCGACGACGAACACCGCGCCGCTGACGAAGCGATGGATATGATCGAGCATCAGCCGCTTGATCTCGCGGTTATACTCGCCGCCCCAATATTCCCGCGCAATGAAGGTCCAGCCGATCTCGACCTCGTCGCGCACGGCATCCGGGAATGCGTAGCGGCTCGCGCCGATGACCTTGCCGCTCGCTTTGTCGAGGATCGTCATCCCGCCGCCGCTCGCCAGCGCATCCTCGAAATATTTCCGGAACACCGGCTCCTGCCAGCGATCGTGCGCCGGATGGACCGCCCAGATCAGGGGATCGGAAGCCACGCCGAACAGGTCGTCCCAATCCGCAGGCGCGGTGGGCCGTATGGTGACGAGCGCACCCTCAAGCGTCGGCTGCAAATCCATCAGAAGGCCGCGATCCCCGTGATCGCCCGGCCCAGGATCAGGCCGTGCACGTCGTGCGTGCCTTCATAGGTATTGACCGTCTCGAGATTGATGGCGTGGCGCATGACATGCATGTCCGCCGAAATGCCGTTGCCGCCATGCATGTCGCGCGCAACGCGGGCGATATCCAAAGCCTTGCCGCAATTGTTGCGCTTGATGATGCTTATCGCTTCCGGCGCCAGCGTTCCCTCGTCGAACATGCGTCCGCAGCGCAACGCCGCCTGCAGTCCAAGCGCAATCTCGGTTTGCATATTGGCGAGCTTCATTTGCACCAGCTGTGTCGCCGCCAGCGGCCGGCCAAACTGCGCACGGTCGAGCGTATATTGCCGCGCCGCGTGCATGCAGGCCTCCGCCGCGCCCATCGTGCCCCAGGCGATTCCATAGCGCGCGCGATTGAGGCAGCCGAACGGACCCTTCAGCCCCTGTACGTCGGGCAGCAGAGCGTCTTCGCCGACTTCCACGCCGTCCATCACGATCTCGCCGGTGATCGATGCGCGCAGAGATAATTTTCCTTCGATCTTGGGCGTCGAAAGCCCGTCCATGCCCCGTTCGAGCACAAAGCCCTTGATCCCGCCGCCATGGTGATCGGATTTCGCCCAGACGACCATGACGTCAGCAATCGGCGAATTGGTGATCCACATCTTGGACCCACTGATCCGATAGCCATTCGCGGTCTTCTCGGCCCGCGTGCGCATGCCGCCCGGATCGGAGCCGGCATCCGGCTCGGTCAGCCCGAAACAGCCGACCCATTCGCCGCTCGCCAGCTTGGGAAGATATTTCCGGCGCTGTTCCTCGGTGCCATATGCGTTGATCGGGTGCATCACGAGGCTGCTCTGCACGCTCATCGCCGAACGATAGCCCGAATCGACCCGCTCCACTTCGCGTGCGACCAGCCCGTACGAAACATAGCCAAGCCCGGCCCCGCCATATTCCTCTGATATGGTTGCGCCGAGCAGCCCCAGCGACCCCATTTCGCGCATGATCTCGCGGTCGAAATCCTCGTCGAGAAAGGCGCGCGTCACGCGTGGCAGCAGCTCACCCTGTGCATAATCGCGCGCGGCACCCTGCACCATGCGCTCTTCATCGGTCAGCTGCGCATCGAGCCCGAACGGATCCTGCCAGTCGAACCGGCCCATCTCTGCCATGAAAATCTTCCTCTTCTTATCCGGCGCGGGCCGGCTGTGCGGCCGGCGTTTCAACTGCCGCGCGCTCGATTTCGATAAGTGCCCGCCGCGCCGAGACATAGCGCTTGGCGGCGCTCGTCCAGCTCTCGGCATTGGCGGCGCCGGGCATGTGCGCGACTTCGGCCAGTGCAGCCTCGACATCGCCGGCATCGATCGCACGGCGTGCGCGGCGCAGGCGGTCGCTGGGGCGTGGACTCGGCGAACCGGCGCTGCGCACCACGATCATGTCGCCCAACATCCGCCGCGCGCTTGCCCACAAGCTGTCATCGGGGCCCGAGTTCAGCCGCGGCGCGATCGTCTCCAGCGCCAGGCGAAGGTCTTCCAGCGTCACCGGCTGCGCCGCAACCTGGACAATCGCTGCGACCGAGTCGCCCTGGGCGGAGCCAAAGCGGGCACGCAGCTGATTCTCGAGCGCGCCCAAAGGCTGGCCGCGCTCGACAGCCCGGCGCACCGCGAAGGCGATCATCAGGCGTTCGGCTTGCGTTGCATAGGTAGAGGCGGTCCGCGCGCTGCCGTCCACATCGCGGATGCGCATTTCGAGCATGTCGAGCTTCCCCGCGAGCATCGCTTCGCGCGCATTGAGCGTCGCCAGATCGGTGCCCGGCGGCAAAGAGGGAAGCGAAGGCTGGGCTGCTTGCTCTTGCACCACCGGCGATGGGGCGGGCGCGGGTGCCATGGCCGCGCGGTTGAAACCGCCGCCCAATTGCACCGCACCCAATGCCACGGCCAGGCCACCCGCAAAGGCGAGGCCGCCGATGAGGCTGGGGTTGCGAAACAGCGGGGTGCGCAGGGGCTCGTCGCTCATGCTTGCCTTATTCGCGCCGAAGCCAGCCGGGTCAATCGGCGAGCGCCAAAGCGGCATGGATCATCTTCTCGCTGGAAGGGCTGGCGGGCACGACGATGCGCTCCCAGCCGGGCCCAGCCGCCTCCGCGACAGTCTGGCTGATCGCGACCAAAGCAATAGTGCCGCGTTCCTCGACAACTTCACCCAGCCGCACCGCCGCGCGCGCCGACTGGACCATCGCTACCGATCCCGCGAGCCTGGCGGCATCGGCGACCGGCAGGGGATCGCTTGCATAGACCGTGATGACTTCCGCCACGATTCCACCCGCCTTCAGCGTCCGCTCGCGCCCCGCCAGATGCAGCGCCCGCCGCGCACCCTTGCTTTCGGCGCGCTCGAGCAATGTATCCGCGCCCGAATCGCCATTGGTGACAACATGGAAGCCGAATCGCCGGGCAGCTTCGCCGGTCACCTTGCCCACTGCGTGCACGGGCAAGCCGATCAATTTGGTCAGCCCCGCCCCGCCGTGGCGGACTGCATTGGCGCTGGTCAGGATCAGTGCGTCGAAATCATCGGGGTTCGGCACGTCCCATGCGATCGGCCCCGCTGCGAACAACGGAAAGCGAATCGCTTTGCGGCCCGCCGCCTCGATTGCAGCGATGGTCACGCGATTGCCCGGTTCGGGCCGCAGCACCGCGATTGGCCTGCTCATCCTTCGAACAATCGGCGGACGGCGGGCGGCGCGCGCTCCAGCAGGTCTCGCGCCAATGCTGCGGGCAATGCCATGTCGAGCGGCGCACCTTCGATTGCGCCATGGACATGCTCTGCGCCGTCCTCGGAGAAAAGCTCGGCGGTGAGCGTCAAGATCGCGCCTTCGATCACTGCCAAAGCCGCTACCGGTGAATGGCAATCCGCCCTGAGCGCTGCGAGCAATGCGCGTTCGGCGCGTACGCAGCGATGCGTTTCGGGATGATCGATAGCGGCCAGCATCGCGACAGCCTTGGCATCGTCGGCCCGGCACTCGATCCCGACTGCGCCCTGTGCCGGGGCAGGCAGCATCACATTGAGCGGGATTGCATGGCCGACGTCATGACGTCCCAGCCGCTCCAGCCCAGCCGCTGCCAGCATCGTCGCATCGACTTCGCCTGCCGCCAGCTTGGCGAGCCGCGTATCGACATTGCCGCGAAAGAACATGGTCTGCAGGTCAGGCCGGATGCGCCTTACCTGCGCTGCGCGGCGCGGCGAGCTGGTTCCCACCACTGCGCCCTGCCGCAACGCTTCGAGCGATTCGGCACCGACAAGCCGGTCGCGCACATCGGCGCGCGGCAGCATCGCGGCGATTGCGATCATGTCAGGGCGAAACGTCTCGACATCCTTCATCGAATGCACCGCGCAATCGACCTCGCCGGCCAGCAATGCGCGGTCGAGTTCCTTGGTCCACAGGGCCTTGCCGCCAATCTCGGCGAGCGGGCGATCCTGCACCTTGTCGCCGGTGGTCTTGATCACGACGATCTCGCATTCCACGCCAAGCGCGTCGCGCACCATATGGGCCTGCGTCAGGGCGAGCGGCGAACCGCGGGTACCGATGCGAAAAGCTGTCATGGTTGCGCTAATGCGCCCAGCGCCTAGATGGATGCAATGCTGATCCTCGGCCTTGAATCAAGCTGCGACGAGACGGCGGCTGCGCTGGTGACGAGCGACCGCCGCGTGCTTGCGCATAAGCTCGCCCGGCAGGAAGAGGCGCATCGCCCGTATGGCGGCGTCGTCCCCGAAATCGCAGCACGCGCGCATGTCGAGATTATCGGGCCTTTGGTCGAGCAGGCGCTGGCCGAAGCGGGCGTGAAGCTCACCGACGTGGACGCCGTCGCCGCCACTGCTGGCCCCGGCCTGATCGGTGGCGTCATGGTTGGGCTGGTCACGGGCAAGGCGCTGGCGCTGGCGGCACACAAGCCCCTCGTGGCGGTGAACCATCTCGAAGGCCACGCCCTCTCGCCGCGCCTCACCGATCCAGATCTCCACTTTCCCTATCTGCTGCTGCTGGTATCGGGCGGCCATTGCCAGCTGCTATTGGTCGAAGGCCCCGGCAAATACCGCCGCTTGGCCACCACCATCGACGACGCGGCGGGCGAAGCGTTCGACAAGACAGCCAAATTGCTCGGCCTCGGCTTCCCCGGTGGCCCCGCTGTCGAGGAAGCCGCCAGGAGCGGCAACCCCAGGGGCGTCCCCCTGCCGCGCCCGCTGGTCGGCAGCGCAGAGCCGCATTTCTCCTTCGCCGGCCTTAAAAGCGATGTCGCGCGCAAGGCAGGACTATATCCCGTCGCGGATATGGCCGCGAGCTTCCAGCAGGCCGTGGTCGATTGCCTGATCGATCGCACCCGCATCGCGCTCGCCAAGGTGCAGGTCACCGCACTCGTGGTCGCAGGCGGTGTCGCTGCAAACAAAGCCGTGCGCTCCGCGCTCGAATTGCTGGCGGCAGAGCGTGGAACGCGCTTCGTCGCGCCGCCTTTGTGGCTCTGCACTGACAATGCGGCGATGATCGCCTGGGCCGGGGCCGAGCGCTTCGCGGCGGGCCTCACCGACTCCCTGGATTTCCCGGCCCGCCCGCGCTGGCCGCTCGACCCCGACGCCGAAAAGGTGCGCGGTGCAGGAGTGAAGGCATGAAAATCGGAGTCATTGGTGGCGGCGCCTGGGGCACCGCTTTGGCGCAGGTCGCGGCGCGCGGTGGGCAAGACGTCCTGCTCTGGGCGCGTGAGCCCGAAGTGGTCGAGAGCGTAAATAGCGAACACCAAAACGCGCTGTTCCTCTCGGGTGTCGCACTGAGTCCCTCGATTCGCGCTACGGGCAATCTTGGCGATCTTGACGGATTGGATGCCCTCCTCGTCGTGGCCCCCGCCCAGCATGTCCGCGCAGTACTCTCGGGTATGGAGAGCGGCACCACGCCTTTGGTCCTCTGCGCCAAGGGTATCGAGGCCGGCACGCGGCTGCTGGTCGGCGAAGTCGCGCATCAGGTCGCCCCTGACGCGCCCATTGCGGTCCTGTCCGGCCCCACCTTCGCGCATGAAGTTGCCAGGGGGTTGCCCACTGCCGTCACCCTCGCCTGTGAGGACGAAGCACTCCGCACCGCGCTGGCCGAGCGCCTCGCCGGTCCCGCGTTCCGCACCTATGCCTCTGCCGACGTGGTGGGCGCGGAGATTGGTGGGGCGGTCAAGAACGTTCTCGCCATTGCATGTGGCGTCGTCGAGGGCGCAGGCCTCGGCCAGAACGCCCGCGCCGCGACGATCGCGCGCGGCTTTGCGGAGATGACCCGCTTCGGCCTCGCCCGCGGTGCGCAGGCCGAGACGCTGACGGGGCTGTCGGGCCTCGGCGATCTGGTTCTCACCTGCTCCTCCACCGCCTCGCGCAACTTCTCGCTGGGCGTCGGTCTCGGCCAGGGCCGCAGCGCTGCCGCACTGATGGCCGACCGCAAGACCGTAGCCGAAGGCGCCTTCACCGCGCCGGTCCTTCAGGAAGCCGCAGCCGAAGCCGGGGTCGATATGCCGGTCTGCGAAGCCGTCTGCGCGTTGCTTTCGGGCACACCGGTCGCTTCGGTGATCGAAGCGCTGCTCAGCCGCCCCTTGCGCGACGAGGCAGTGTGAAGCGTTGGGCGGCTTTGCTCCGGGGCGTCAATCTAGGCGGACGCAAACTGCTTTCGACCGATCTCAAGGCGATCACCGAAAGCCTCGGCTACACCCGTGTCGAGACGCTCCTCGCTTCGGGCAATGTCGTCTTCGACAGCAAGGATGCGGGGCCCCGGATCGAGGCCCGACTCGAAGCCGCCTTCGAAGCGACCGGCCTGAAAACTGACGTCATGGTCCGCGATTTGTCAGAGATGCAGGCCGTGATTGCCGCCAATCCCTACCCGGAAGCGGCGCTCGACCACCCCAGCCATATGCTGGTGACGTTCCACCGCGACCCCTTCCCGACGGAAGCGCTCGGCAGGCTCGAACCCGGCCCCGAATTGCTCCACGCGATTGGTCGCGAACTCTACACCGATTTTCGCAGCCAACAGGGCATGCGCGATTCGAAGCTTTTGCAGGCAATGAGCAAGGCCAAGTTTCCCAAGATTGCCACCGCGCGCAACTGGAACACCGTGAACAAGCTTGCGGCGATGCTGGCGAACTAGAAGTCGACGGCGACGCCCTTGCGCTCCCAATCGCCATAGCGCGTGGGGTCGAGCGGGTCGCTGGGCGCCTCGGCAGCCTCTGGTTCGGGCACGGGCGGGCTCGGCGTCAGATAGGTCGGGGGCGGAGTATTTTCGGGGCGCTCGCCCATTTGCATTGCCTCTCGAAGCGTTGACGCCCAAATCGGCCCGCAATGCCGCAAAATCAACCCAGATCCCGCCAACGCGCCGAGCCGGATGGCCCCGGCGTGCCCGCGCGCCGCGCCGCGCTCCAATTGCTCGATGCCGTGCTGCGCCGTGGCCTCGCGCTCGAACAGGCGCTCGACAAGGCCGCATCCGGCCTGCCGCCCAGCGATCGTGGCCTTGCCCACGCCATCGCCGCCGAAGCGCTGCGCCGCCTCCCCGATCTCGATGCCTTGATCGACGGCGCTACTCAGCGGCCCTTGCCCGATGACGCCAAGGCGCGCTTTGCCCTGCGCATCGCGCTCGTGCAGGCGCTCTGCCTCGGCACGCCGGGCCACGCTGCGATCTCTACGGTGCTGCCGCTCGTCGATGGTGGCCCGCGCAAGCTGGTCCATGGCGTGTTCGGCACCGTAACCCGTTCCGGCGCGACGCTTCCCGAGCCGCCGACGCTCCCCGATTCGGTGGCGATTCGCTGGCATGCCGCATGGGGCGATCAGATGATCGAGGATGCCGAACTCGCCATCGCCGCGCCGCCGCCGCTCGATCTGACCCTGCGCGAGCCTGTCGAGCTGGAAGAGGCGATCAGCCTGCTTCCCGGCCATGCGCGCCTGCCCGCCGGCACTTCGGTGATGGAAATCCCGGGGTTCGAGGAAGGCAGCTTCTGGGTTCAGGATCTCGCCGCCTCGCTCCCCGCGCGCCTGATAGGTACGGGTAAGGGCTCGGTCTATGACCTTTGCGCAGCGCCGGGCGGCAAGACGCTTCAGCTCGCTGCAGCGGGCTGGGACGTCACCGCCGTCGACGTCTCGGAAAGTCGTCTCGCGCGACTTTCCGAAAATCTGGAGCGGACCGGGTTCACCGCAAAAATCGTCGTGGCCGACCTCCTGCTCTGGAAGCCCGAAGAGCAAGCCGATGCCGTGTTGCTCGATGCCCCGTGCAGCGCCACCGGCATCTTCCGCCGCCACCCCGATGTTCTCCACCGCGTCCGGCCTTCCCTGATTGCCGAAATGGCCGAGCTACAGGGCAAATTGCTCCACCGTGCCGCGCAATGGGTGAAGCCAGGTGGCACGCTGATCTACGCGACCTGCTCGCTCGAGCCGCAGGAAGGCGAACTCCAGCTCGAACGCTTCCTGTCGCACCACAAGGAATACGCCGTGGATCCGGTTCGCGCGGATGAGCTACCCGAGGGCGTCGCGCCGCTACAGAATGGTACGTTGCGGCTCCATCCCGGCATGCTCGCCGAGCAAGGCCGCCTCGACGGCTTCTTTATCGCCCGATTGCGCCGCAACCCCTAGTTGCGCGCGACTCGGCCCATGCTAAGGCTTCACGCATGGCCATTCGCATTGCACCGTCGATCCTCTCCGCCGATTTCGCGAAGCTGGGCGAGGAAGTGCGCGCGATCGATGCGGCGGGGGCGGACTGGATTCATGTCGATGTGATGGACGGGCATTTCGTGCCCAACATCACGATCGGGCCGGGCGTGATCAAGGCGCTGCGCCCGCACACGGCCAAGCCTTTCGACGTCCATCTGATGATCGCGCCCGTAGATCCGATGCTTCAGGCTTTCGCCGATGCCGGCGCAGACTGCATTTCCGTCCATCCCGAAAGCGGCCCGCATCTCCATCGCACGCTCCAGACCATAAAGGGCCTCGGTAAGCGCGCGGGCGTTGTGCTCAATCCTGCCACGCCGGTCGATGTACTCGATAGCGTCATGGATATGATCGACCTGATCCTGGTGATGAGCGTGAACCCCGGCTTTGGTGGCCAGAAATTCATCGAATCGCAGCTGGCGAAGATCGGGGAGCTTCGAAAGCGCATTGATTCATCGGGCCGTGCGATCGACTTGGAAGTCGATGGCGGTATCGACCGCGACACGGCGCCGCGCGCCATTGCGGCGGGTGCCGATGCCTTGGTCGCGGGCACCGCCACCTTCACCGGAGGCCCCAGCCACTATGCCGCCAATATCGCGGCGTTACGAGGCGGGTGAGCGATGATGCTGCCGACTCCGCAGCCGACGGAGTCGAGCCGGGCAAGCGGCTGGTTCGAACCAGTGGCAGCGGCGGCCTCAGCCTTGCCGATCGCGTCGCCGAGCGGTTCCAGCGCCTGCTCTGGCGCACGCCGATGCACAATATGCGGCTAAAGGGCCGCCACCCCCTCAAGCTGATCGCCGTCGCCGAAGATCCCTTTTTCGGCGATCCCGAACGCGGCAATGCGCTGCTGGACGGTGTTGTCATGTTCCGGGGCGAGGAGCGCTCGATCGCCGGGCTCGATTTCGTCCGCGCCGATTGGTCCAAGCCGTTCGGCGATTACCTCCAGAGCTTTGCCTGGCTGCGCGATCTCTCCAGCGTCACTGTGCGCGTGACGGCCGCGCCGATTGCCGAGGCGATCATGGCGCGCTGGCTGGCTGCGCATGCCGAAAAGGTCTCAGAGCCCGCCTGGCGCGCTGATTTGTGGGGCCGCCGCATCCTTTTCTGGACCGCGCATGCGCCCTTGATCCTGTCGGCCAATGATCTCGTGTACCGCTCGACTGTGCTCCATGCGCTGGCAAGGGGGGCGCGGCATCTGGATCGCGCTGCAGACCGGGTGCCATTGGGCGTGCCGCGCATCGCTGCGTGGTGCGGTGTCCTCGCGGCCGGTCTGATGATCCCCGGCGGCGATCCGCGACGCGCGTTTGGCGAGACCGGCCTAAAGCGCGCGCTCGATGGCTCGGTGTTCGACGATGGCGGCACGGTGGGCCGTTCGCCTGCGGGCCAGCTCGACGCCATCCAATTGCTGACGATGCTCTGCGAAAGCTATCAGGCGCGCCGCCTGGAACCGCCCGCATTCGTCCAGGCATCGCTCGCCAAGATGGTTACGGCCCTGCTCGGCGTCTGTCACGGCGATAAGGGGTTGGCGAGCTATCAGGGCTCGGGGCCGGTCAGCGGCGATGTGATCGCCCAATATATCGAAGCGACGGGCGTGCGCACCCGTCCGCTCAAGCAGGCGCGCGAATGGGGCTATCAGCGCATGTCGCACGGCGGCACCGTTTTGATCGTCGATGCCGCGCCGCCGCCCTTGTCGCGTCTCGTCGAAGGCGGCTGCGCCTCGACGCTCGCGTTTGAGATGTCGGATGGCAAGCACCGTATCGTCGTCAATTGCGGTGGCTCGGCGATGACCGACGCCAGTGTGCCCGGCGCGCTTACCGAGGGGCTGCGCACCACCGCCGCGCACTCGACCCTGGTGCTGGCAGACAGCAATTCCACTGCGATCCATTCGGACGGCACGCTCGGTCGCGGCGTGATCGAAGTCGAGCTCGCCCGCCACGAAAGCGAGAATGGCAGCCGGGTCGAGGCCAGCCATGACGGCTATGCCCGCCGCTTCGGCTTCCTCCATCGCCGTCTGGTCGCTTTGGCCGGAGATGGGCGCGACATTCGCGGTGAGGACATGCTGATCCCGGCCGACAAGCGCCGCAAGAAAGGCATGACGCCGTTTGCGGTGCGCTTCCATTTGCATCCCACGGTCGAAATCTCGCCAACCGCCGATGGGCTGGCCGCAATCCTGCGCACGCCGGACGGCCATCTTTGGCAATTCCGCGCCAAGGGCGGGGCGCTCGCGATCGAGGATTCGCTCTGGATCGATGGGGCGGGCAAGCCAGTCGGCAGCCAGCAGCTCGTCCTCACCGCCGAATCGCCTCCGGGCGGCGCCAATGTCAGCTGGCTGTTCCACCGCGCCAAATAGCGCCGGTGAGCATTGGCTGTCCTACAGGACGCGCGCCTGATATTTTCGCCCAATGCTTCGATGGTCCGTCAGCGCCGCGCTCCCGTCTTCGGTAACGATCTTGCGCACGGGAACAACAAAGTTTCACGATTCACGGGAAAAGTGTGAAGCTAAGACGCAGCCAGTTGCCGTGCGGCGAATAGGGTTGCGCGGGCGAGCGCGATCCTTAGGAGGACGGCGCATGGATCAGGTCAAAATTCGCCGCGCGCTTCTCTCGGTCTCGGACAAGACCGGTATCGTGGAGCTGGCTCAATCGCTCGCCGCAAACGGCGTAGAATTGGTCTCGACCGGCGGCACCGCCACTGCGCTGCGCGAAGCTGGGCTGGAAGTTCGCGATATCTCGGATCTCACCGGCTTCCCCGAAATGATGGACGGCCGGGTCAAGACCCTGCACCCCAAGGTCCATGGCGGCTTGCTCGCGATCCGCGGCAATGACGATCACGAAGCATCGATGGCCGATCACGCAATCGCGCCGATCGATCTGGTCGTGGTCAATCTCTACCCCTTCGCCCAGACGGTCGCGCGCGACGCCGATCGTGAGACGATCATCGAGAATATCGATATCGGCGGCCCCTCGATGGTCCGCTCGGCCGCGAAGAACCATGAGAGCGTCGCCATCCTCACCGATCCCGCGGACTATGCGCTTGTCGCTGGCGGCAGCACCACGCTCGCTCAGCGCCGCAAATTCGCCGCCAAAGCCTATTCGGCGACCGCCGCCTATGACGCCATGATCGCCAGCTGGTTCGCGATGGCCGATCAGGGCGAAGCGTTTCCCGAGACGATCCACCTCGCGCTCAAGCGCGGTGAGGCTCTGCGCTACGGCGAAAACCCGCACCAGCAGGCGGCCTTTTATTCGCATGGCGGCCCGGCTGCATCGGGGATTGGCGATGTGCGCCAGATCCAGGGCAAGGCGCTCAGCTATAACAATTACAACGATGCCGATGCCGCGCTCGAGCTGATCAGCGAGTTTCGCGATGGCCCGCCGACGGTGGTGATCGTCAAGCACGCCAACCCTTGCGGCGTGGCGAGCGCCGAGACGCTGGCCGAAGCCTATGCCGCTGCCTTCGCCTGTGACACCGTCTCTGCATTTGGCGGGATCATCGCGGTGAATCGCTTGCTGGACCGCGCGACGGCCGAGGCGATCACCGGCATCTTCACCGAAGTCGTGGTCGCGCCCGGCGCCGATGACGACGCGATTGCGCTGTTCGCGGCGAAGAAGAACCTGCGCTTGCTGCTAACCGGCGAACTGCCCGATCCGGCACGTCCGGGGATGATGGCCAAGTCGATCACCGGCGGCTGGCTCGTCCAGAGCCGCGACAATGGCGTGCTCGCCGATGCGGACTTCAAAGTCGTCACCAAGCGCCAGCCGACCGAACAGGAACTGGCCGATTGCCGCTTCGCCTGGACAGTCGCCAAGCACGTCAAGTCGAACGCCATCGTCTATGCCAAGGGCGGATCGACCGCAGGCGTAGGCGCAGGCCAGATGAACCGCCTCGAATCCGCGCGCATCGCCGCGTGGAAGGCAAAGGATGCCGCTGAAAAGGCTGGCTGGTCCGAAACCCGCACGATCGGTTCAGCGGTCGCTTCCGACGCCTTTTTCCCCTTCGCCGATGGCTTGCTAGCGGCAGTCGAAGCCGGCGCCACCGCAGTGATCCAGCCCGGCGGCTCGATCCGCGACGACGAAGTCATCGCCGCAGCCGATAAAGCGGGCCTCGCGATGATCTTCACCGGAATGCGCCACTTCCGCCATTGATCGGCGGGAGGCTAAACCTTCTCTTCCACCGGCAGCGACGGGCCGGATGGCATCTTGCGGAACAGCGAGCGATCCTCCTCGCCAAAGCCGAACTTGATGATCACGTAGAGATAGGTGATCAGCATCGCCGGCATGCCGAGGCTCAGTTCGGCCCATTCATATTCGTGCGGCAGCGACGTGAAGGCGCCGCCGACCAGGCATGCCGCGCCGATTGCAACGAAGAAGCTCGGGCGCACACTGATCACCGGCGCGCCGGTCAGCCGCCGGAGCATATAAGCCTTAATCGCCGAACCGATGGTGAGCGAGATCGCCAGCGCCAGCGCGGGCGCGGCCGCCTGATAGCCGATATGCAGCGCCTCGGCCTGCGCGATCAGGATGAAGGCGAAGCTGAGCACGATCTGTAGCGACAGCACCGCCAGAGACACGATCAGGTTCCGCATCCGCGCGGTATAGACCAAAGCCGTCTCGCAAACCGCGCCGGTGGAAGCGAGCACTTCGGCGATCAGCAGGATGCAGAGTGCCCCGGCGCCAACCGGGAATTGCGGTCCGATCAGCCCCATCACGCCGCTTGCGGGGATCGAGAACATCACCGCCAGCGCCGCCTGCGCGCCGATGATCCAGAAACCAACCTGGCGCACCTGCTTGGCGATGGCGGGCATATTCCCCGCCGCCAGGCTCTGGGTGATCACCGGCCCCAGGATCGGATCGAAGCTGGTCTTCAGTTTCTGCGGCACCGACGCAACCTGCTGCGCCATATAATAAATGCCGACCACGCCGGGCGAGAACATCAGGCCCAATATGAAGCGGTCGACATTGCGTGTCGCCCATTCGATCGTGTCCGCCCCCGCCAGCGGCGCGTTGCGGCGAGCAAGCTGCCAGATCTTGGCGGGTCGCGGGCGCCAGCCCTGCGGCAGGCCATATTCCTTGAAGAACGGGATCAGCGACGCAACTAACGCGGCGAGCATCGCAACCAGATACGCAAAAAGCAGCCCATCCTTGGAGACATAGGAAAAGCCGAACGCCGCGATGCTGATCGTCCACGGCTCGATCACTGCGCGCGCGGTCACCGATGCCTTGACGTTGTGGCGATACGCAAGCGCCGCCAGCACCACGTCCGAAGCCGCAGTCGCGAACACCGCCAGCGCGACAAAGCGCTCCATGCCAGCCACTGCGCTATTGGGGAACATCGCCTGCGGAAATGCGATCAGCAGCCCCGCCGCTATCGCCGAAGCGATCATCGCGACCATCAGCGCATCGAACACCACATGGTTATGCGGCCGCTCGGTCGTCGCCAGCGCCTGCGCCAGCCCGCGCTTGAGTCCCAATGTCGCGACCAGGGCTGCGAACTCGATCACCAGCACTGCAATCGCATAGCGCCCGACGATGTCCGGTCCATATGCGCGCCCGGCGATAAACAGGAACGGCAGCCGCGCTGCGAGCCGCATCAGGAAGCCGAGCATGTTGGTCCGCCCGCCCTTGGCGAGCGCGTTGATGTCTTGAGACGGGGCCGCAGCCTCGCTCAATGCGCGGCGCCCCAGCTCGGGCCCACGCCGATCTCGACCCCCAGCGGCACGCTAAGCGTGATCGCGGGCTCGGCGGCGGTCGCCATCACGCGCTCGATGATCGGCCTGGCCGCCTCTACGTCACCCTCGGGCAGTTCGAACACGAGTTCGTCATGCACCTGCAGCAGCATCTTGACGCGGGGCAATCCGGCCTCGGCCAATGCAGGCCCCATCCGCGCCATCGCGCGTTTGATGATGTCGGCGCTGGTGCCCTGAATGGGCGCATTGATCGCGGCGCGCTCGGCGCCCTGGCGGACGTGCTGGATCGGTGCCTTGATCTGCGGGAACCAGGTTTTCCGGCCGAAAAGCGTCTGGGTATGGCCGCGCTGGCGCACGCCCTCCAGCGTCTCGTTGATATAGGCCGAGATGCCGGGGAAGCGCTCGAAATAGCGCGAGATCATCGCCTGGGCTTCGTCCGCGTCGATCTCCAGCCGCGTCGCGAGACCCCAGCGCGAAATGCCATAGAGGATCGCGAAGTTGATCGTCTTGGCGCGCCCCCGCGTGTCGCGGTTCACTTCGCCGAACAATTCCTTGGCCGTGGCCGCGTGAATGTCTTCGCCGCGCAGGAACGCGTCGCGTAGCTGCGGTACGTCCGCCATATGCGCCGCCAGCCGCAGCTCGATCTGGCTGTAATCGGCGGCGAGGATGACATGGCCCGGCTCGGCGATGAAGGCGTGGCGGATCTGGCGGCCAATCTCGGTGCGGATCGGAATGTTCTGGAGGTTGGGGTCGGTCGAGCTCAGCCGCCCGGTCTGCGCACCGGTCAGCGAGTAACTGGTATGCACGCGCCCCGTATCGCGATTGATCTGCGCCTGCAGCGCATCGGTATAGGTGGATTTCAGCTTCGACAGCTGGCGCCATTCAAGCACCAGGCCTGCGATCGCGACGCCCTCGGCCTTCATCTTTTCCAGCACGGTCACGTCGGTTGAGTAAGCGCCGGATTTGCCCTTCTTGCCGCCTTTGAGGCCCATCTTGTCGAACAGGATTGCACCAAGCTGCTGGGTCGATCCGATCTGGAAAGGTTGCCCCGCCTCGGTCTGGATCTCTTCTTCCAGCCGCGCCATTTCCTGCGCGAAGCGGCTGGAGAGTTGCGAAAGCTGGTCGCGATCGACCTTGATGCCGGCGCGCTCCATCCCCGCGACCACCGGGATCAGCGGACGATCGACCATCTCATAGACCCGCGTCGCGCCCTCAAAGGCCAGCCGCGGCTTGAACCGCGTCCATAACCGCCAGGTAACATCGGCATCCTCACCGCCATATTGCGTGGCCTGATCGAGCGGCACCTGCGCAAAGCTGATCGCCTTCTTGCCCGTGCCGGTCACGTCCTTGAAGCTGATGCAGCTATGTTCGAGCACGGCGTGCGCCACTTCGTCCATGCCGTGCCCGGCCAGCGATTGGCCGGCATCGAGATCGAAGCTCATCACCATCGTGTCGTCGATCGGCGAGACTTCGAGGCCGTGGCGGATCAGCACGTTGATGTCGTATTTGATGTTGTGCCCGATCTTGAGCACGCTCGGATCCACCAGCAGCGGGCGCAACAGCCGCGTCACTTCGTTGAGCGACAGCTGCGGCGGCACTTCGCCGAACATATCATCGCTGCTGCGGTGCCCGATCGGAATGTAGCAGGCCCGGCCCGGCTTGGTCGCCAGGCAGATGCCGACCAGATTGGCCGCCATGGAATCGAGCGAATCGGTTTCGGTATCGATCGCGATGGTGCCGCTGGCATGGCTTTCGGCGATCCACGCCTCCAGCTGCTCTACGGTGGTCACGGTCTCGTACGCGTTGCAGTCTATCGCCGGCAGATCGACGAAATCAGGGGTGTCCGACGAAGCCAGCGCCGAGGCAGCAGCAACCGGATCGGCGGTATCGCGGCCGGGCGCATGCGCGGCCATGCGCGACAGCAAGGTCTTGAACCCCTGATCCTCAAGAAAGGCGCGCAGCGGTTCGGGCGGAATGCCGTCGAGCTTCAACTCGTCGAGTGTCATCGGGACAGCGGTATCGGTGTGGAGCGCCACAAGCCGCCGTGAGAGCAGCGCCATTTCTTTATGCTCGATCAGATTGTCGCGCATCTTGCTCGGCTTCATCGCCGGTGCCGCTTCCAGCACCTGTTCGAGCGTGCCAAATTCGCCGATCAGCTTGGCGGCCGTCTTGGGGCCGATGCCCGGCACGCCGGGTACGTTGTCAACTGTGTCGCCCATCAAAGCGAGCACGTCGCCCAATTGATCGGGCCGAACGCCGAACTTCGCCTCGACATATTCGGGGCCCCGCCGTTCATTCTTCATCGTGTCGAGCATGTCGACGCCGGGCTGGATTAGCTGGGCCAGATCCTTGTCCGAACTGACGATGGTGACTTGCCACCCGGCCTCAACCGCGCGGCAGGTATAGGTCGCGATGATGTCGTCGGCCTCAAAACCCTCTTCCTCGATGCACGGCAGGGAAAAAGCGCGGGTCGCCTCGCGGATTAGCGGGAATTGCGGGATCAGATCTTCTGGCGCAGGCGGCCGCTGCGCCTTGTACTTGTCGTACATGTCGTTGCGGAACGTGTGCGATCCCTTGTCGAGCACCACGGCCAGATGGGTCGGCCCCTCCGCCTTGTCGAGCGCATCGGCCAGCTTCCACAGCATCGCCGTATAGCCATAAACCGCACCCGCTGGGACGCCGTGCCGGTTGGTCAGCGGCGGGAGCTGATGATAGGCGCGGAAGATATAGCCCGAGCCGTCGACAAGATAGAGATGTGGCATCGGCGGTGGCTTAGCAGCGCATGTGCGCGAGCAGAAGCCTGTCGCGCGAGATCAGCGCCCGTGATTGGCGACGATTGCGGCGGCGACCTGCTGCATCAGCAATTGCCGCTCGCGCACCGGGCGCGTGGTATCGCCGATCATCACCGCCACGGCATAGCCGCGGCCATCGGGTGCCGTGAGGATGCCGACATCGTTGAAGCCCGCAGTGCGCCCGCTAAGATCCTGGCCGGTCCCGGTCTTGTGGCCATAGGTCCAGCCGATCGGCACTGCGGCACGAACGCGCGCGCGCCCGGTCTTCGCGGCTTCCATCGTCTTGATCAGCCAGTCGGTCGAAGTCGGCGAAAGCAGTTCGCCGCGCTTGAGCCGCGCCAGGGCCCCCGCAATCGCCAGCGGCGCCGCGCCATCGGGCGGATCGGCGACATAAGCGTCGAACGCTGCCTTGCGCACCGTCGGCGCGAGTCGCGAGCGCGCCAGCGAAAAGGCGTTGCCGCGCGAATATTCGGGGCGCCATTCCAGACCGGCCGTGCCCGCCTGCAGCAATCGCTCGCCCGGGCCGAAACGGATCGGGCCCAAGCTGCGGCGCAGGATGAAATCGCGCACCACTTCGGGCCCGCCAACAAGACGCAGCAATTTATCGTTGCAGGTATTGTCGCTCATCTGCATCGCGCGACGGATCACCTCGGCGACGGTGGTGTTATAAGGTTGGCCGGGCTTCACCAGAGCCGCGATCGGCTGGTGAAACACAGTGAAATCGTCGGTCGTGAAGCTCAAGGGCGTATCGAGCGACAATTTGCCCTGATCGATCTGATCGAGCACGGTCATCGTCACCCAAAGCTTGCTCACGCTCTGCTGCGGCATCTTGCGCTCGCCGCTTGCCGAGATCAGCCAGCCCTGATCAACACTCGCGACCGAGACGCCGGCCACACCACCGAAATTGCGAACCAGCGTATCGAGCGAGGAAGCCAGAGCTTGGGGCGCCTGCGCGGTCGGCTTGAAAATCGCCTTCAGCGCAGCCGGGACCGGCAGCGAAACCTTATAGCTGGGCGCCGGCAGATAGGCCGCGAGCTGCGCATTTTCATGCACGGCACAGCCCATCAGCATCGCCGGGCCAAGCCCTGCGATGGTCACTGCGCGCTGAACGCTAGAGAACGAGAAAGATTCCCGCAAAATTACAACCCCTTGCCCGGTCGCGAGCATGCTGCGGAAGCGTTTCATGCGAAAGGCCAAAGTCCCGTTGATGCGACGAATCACACCTTCGTAGCGGCGAACGGTGAACAGAGAGGAAATAGCGCGCGTCACAAGACGCCTAACGCCTGGGGTCAGGCCCCGGATGCATGCATCCCCGATAGGCTTTAGTCGGCCTGTCTGGGCCAAGTCGCCGCAACCCACACTACGCCGAGCGTGAGCGCCACTTCGATTGCGCCCATCGTCATGTAAAATGGCTGCGCACCCTGCATCGTCAGCAGCATGATGCCGGTATAGGCCAGCCCGAGCACCAGATTGAGCCAGCGCCCGATGAACGGCGGTAGCGCCAGCGACAGGAACACCATCAGCGCCGGCACCGCCATCATCAGCGATACGCCGATCAACACGCCGGGTGTCGCTTCGCCCAGCGGGCCGATATTGCCCGCATTCATCGCCATGAGCTTGCCCGGGCGAAACAGCCCGAAAAAGTCGCCATAGACGTAGCAGAACATCGTCGAGGCCCAGAGCGCTGAGAGCTTCAGCTTGGCGGGCACCTTAAAATCTTCGAGCGGTCGAGCCACGATTATCTCCTCGGCGTATTATTTGTATAATACACACTCAGGGGCGATGCACCAGCAGTTCAGGGGACGAGGATCGTATCCACCGCTTCTGGCAGCGTCTCGGGATAATCGATCGTATAATGCAGCCCCCGGCTCTCCTTGCGGTGGAGCGCCGAGCGGACGATCAGATCGGCGCTTTCCAGCAGATTGCGCAGCTCGATCAGATCGGGCGTGACGCGGAAATGGCCGTAATAATCGTTCACTTCCCCGCGCATCATCTGGATGCGGTGCTGTGCGCGCTCCAGCCTTTTGGTCGAGCGGACGATGCCGACATAATTCCACATGAAGCGGCGGATTTCGGTCCAGTTCTGCTTGATGACAACTTCCTCGTCGGAATCGGTCACCCGGCTTTCATCCCATGGCCGGATCGCCGGCGGAGCGACAAGCTGATCCCAGCGCCGCGCGATATCGGCGGCGGCGCTCTCACCGAACACGAAGCATTCGAGCAGCGAGTTGCTCGCGAGACGATTGGCCCCGTGCAGCCCTGATTGGGTGCATTCGCCGGCCGCATACAGCCCTGGCAGATCGGTCCGTCCATCACGATCCACCACGATTCCGCCACAGGTATAATGCTGGGCCGGTACCACCGGGATCGGATCCCTGGTCATGTCGATGCCCAGACCCATCAGCTTTTCATAGATGTTCGGGAAGTGCGCCTTCACGAATTCGGGTGCTTCGTGGCTGATGTCGAGATGCACGAAATCCAGGCCATCGCGCTTGATCTCGGCATCGATCGCCCGCGCCACCACGTCGCGCGGGGCCAACTCCATCCGCTTGGGATCATAGTCGCTCATGAAGCGCTTGGCCGTTATCGGGTTGATCAGATGCCCGCCCTCGCCGCGCACGGCTTCGGTGATCAGGAAGTTTTTGACGTCAAGATTGTACAGGCAGGTCGGGTGGAACTGCATGAATTCCATGTTCGAGATCCGGCACCCCGCGCGCCATGCCATCGCGATCCCGTCGCCGGTCGCGCCTCTCGGGGCAGTCGAGAAGAGATAGGTCCGCCCGGCACCCCCGGTAGCCAACACTGTCGCCCGCGCGGTGAACAGTTCGACGGCGTCGGTTGCGCGGTTGAACGCATAGACGCCCCACACATTGCCCGCGCCCGAATAGCGCATCTCGTGGCGGCTGGTGGCCAGATCGACCACCACCATATCGGGCACCATCGTGATATTCGGATGCGCGCGCGCCGCGTTGAGCAGCGCCTCCTGCACCGCCCATCCAGTCGCGTCGTTCACATGGACGATGCGGCGATGGCTGTGCCCGCCTTCGCGCGTCAGGTGCAGCGTGTCCTTATCGGTGTTGAATGGCACGCCGAGTTTCTCGAGACGTTCGATTGCCGCCGGCGCATTCTCGACGACATATTCGACGATGGCACGGTCGTTCAGGCCGGCCCCGGCGATCATCGTATCCTCGATATGGCTATCGAACGTGTCGCCCGGCTCCAGCACCGCCGCGATCCCGCCCTGCGCCCATGCCGTAGCACCTTCGTCGAGCGCTCCCTTGGCGAGCACCGTCACCTTGAAGCGTTCGGCCAGGTTGAGCGCCGCGGTAAGCCCCGCCGCGCCCGAACCGATGATCAGGATATCGCTCTCGTGCATCGCCATAGCCTTAGAAGCCTAAGCCCCGTGCTGTACAGGCTGGCCGCGCGGACATACGCTCACACCATGCGCATCCTCCTCGCCTTCGTGGCATTGACCCTTTTTGCTCCCGCCGCACATGCCAGGGACTGCCTGATCGGCGCGCCCGGCACCCAGCGGATCGAGATCGGCAAGACGGGGCGATCGATGCTGGTGCATTTCCCGAAAACGCGCGGCCCTGCGCCGTTGGTCTGGCTGTTCCACGGCAGCGGCGGCAAGGGTGAGGGCGTCCTGAAGAATTCGAAGCTTGCCGAGACCGCAGACAAGCACGGCTTCATCGTCGCGGCGCCCGATGGTGGCATTCCCGCAAATGGCGGCTTCGTCTGGAATATCCCCGGCGTGCCCACGGTCACCGGCAAAGTGCCCGGCCCCGAAGATGCCGACGATGTGGCATTCGTCGGCGCGGCGACCGATTGGCTGGCCGCCCAGCGCTGCGTCGATCCCACGCGCGTCTATGCGACCGGCATTTCGGGCGGCGGCCGGATGAGTTCGTGGCTCGCCTGCGTCGATGCACGCCGCTTCGCCGCCATCGCCCCGGTGGTGGGCCTTCGCGCCGGCAATCCGCTCGCCACCAACCCCCGCGTCCCCGATCCCGCAACTTGCAAGCCCGTTTTACCCATGCCGGTCATCGCCTTCGCCGGAGACGCCGACACGACCAACCCCATACAGGGCGGCGGGACCGGCTATTGGCAATATACGATGCACACCGCCCAAAGCCGCTGGGCCGATCTCAACACCTGCCGCTCCGGCCCCGTGACCCGCGATATAGGCCCGGCGCTGTATGAGGAGCGTTACACCAATTGCCGCAGCGGGGCCGATGTCGTCGGCCGCATCGAGCGCGGCGGCAAGCATGTCTGGCTCGCCGATAACGAAGCGATGTGGGCGTTCCTGTCGCGCTACCGGCGCTGATGGACGAAGCCAGACGCGCCGCGCTCTACGCTCGCCGGCAGGCCGTTCTCACAGAATCCGCCGCGCGCGATCGTCGCAAGGATCGCGCGGCGTTCGTGGCAATGGTGCCGATCCTCACTGCGCTAGAGGCGGCGGGCGACGACTATGACAGCGATAGCTATCGTGGGCTGCACGGGCGCCTAAACCAGTGGGCGCACGACCCCAGCCGGTACGGAATGCGCGAGCAATCCTATGCCAAGCTCCCCGCTGACACGGCCCTGCGCGATGCGATGATATTGGAGCGCTTGCGGCAGAAACTGAGCGACGATGCCCTCGTCACGATCATCCTGCGCCGCGAAGCCATGATGCTGACCATGCGCATGCCGGTGCTGGTCCGGCACCTCGAAACCCTGTTCGAAAGCGCAAAGGGAGACCGGCTTGGCTTCACCGCCCCACCCGCCGAATGGATCGTCGCGACATTCCATGTCGATCCGCTCGAATTAAGCGAGATCGTCACCGGCACGCTGGAGGACTAGGCCGCTCGCGTCAGATTGAGAAACACGTCCTCCAGATCGGCCTCGCGCGTCGATACATCGACAATCGCCAGCCCCGCGCCCTGCACCGCACCCAGCACTTCGCCGGCATTCGCCTGATCCTTGCGATAAGTGATCACGAGCGTGCGGTCGCCCTTGCGCTCGATTTTCTGGAAGCAGCGATTCTCGGGCGTCGCGGTCAGATCGCGATCAACCGTGACCTCCACCACTTTCTCCTGCGCCATCCCCACCAGCTCGCGCGTCGGCTTGTTGGCGATCAATTGCCCGTGGTTGATGATCGCGATCCGGTCGCAAAGCTGTTCGGCTTCCTCCAGATAATGCGTGGTCAGCACCACCGTCACGCCGCGCGCATTGAGCTGGCGCACATAGGCCCAAAGCTGCTGGCGAAGCTCGACATCCACGCCCGCGGTCGGCTCGTCGAGCACCAAAACGGGCGGCGAATGCACCATCGCCTTGGCGACCATCAGCCGCCGCTTCATGCCGCCCGATAAGGTGCGCGAATAGGCCCCGGCCTTGTCCTCCAGATGCACCGCGCGCAGCAGGTCCATCGATTGGCGCTTGTCCTTCGGCACGCCGTACAGCCCCGCCTGGATCTCCAGCGTCTCAAGCGGTGTGAAGAACGGATCGAACAGGATCTCCTGATTGACGATCCCGATGCTCGCTTTCGCGTTGCGTGGATGCGCGTCCACATCGAAGCCCCAGATATCCACCTTGCCGTCGGTCTTGTTGACCAGACCCGCCAGGATATTGATCAGCGTCGATTTGCCAGCGCCGTTCGGCCCAAGCAGCCCGAAAATCTCGCCGCGCGGCACATCGAAGGTCACGCCGTCGAGCGCGCGCTTGCCGCCCTTATAGGTTTTGCAGAGGTTCTGGATTGCGATCGCCGCCTGGGTCATGGCGCTGGCAATAAGACCGTAATGCGGTGATTGCGAGCCTTCTCCGCGCTTGCTATCGGCGTTCTCATGATCGCACCGCCCGAAACCATCCGCACCAGCCACGCCCGCGTAGCCTGTGACGGCTCCGGCCCCGGCGTCCCCGCAGCGCTCGGCCATCCGCGCGTGTTTCTCCAGATCGACGAGCATGGCTATGTCGATTGCGGCTATTGTGACCGGCGCTTCGTGCTGATCGGCGGCGTTGCCGATGGCGCGGATCAGAGCCAGCTTCCGGATATCGCGGCAGGCTCTAGCCTGTAGGCGCAACAAAGACGCGCTGGCGCCTCGATCTAAGCGCCCTATATCTGCGGAATGAGTATCCCGTCAGATCCCCGCGCTTACCTCTATCGCGACACGCTCGATCCTGAGACTGCCGTCAAGCTAACCGCCGATGCGCTCTCCCGCGCGGAGGATGGCGAGCTTTATCTGCAATATCGCAAGACCGAAGCGTTCGGCTTTGACGATGGCCGGCTCAAGACCGCCAGCTTCGATACCCAATCGGGCTTCGGCCTGCGCGCCGTATCGGGCGAGACCACCGCGTTCGCCCATTCCAACGAGATTACGCCCGCCGCGATCCGCCGCGCTGCCGAGACGATGGCGCTGATCGATCCGGCCAAGGGCAGCAAGGCCGCGCCGCCACAGGGCAATAACCGGCATCTTTATACCGATCAGGACCCGCTCGATCTGGTGCCCTTCGCCGACAAGGTGAACCTCTGCCAGACGATCGACGCCGCTGCCCGCTCCCGCGATCCGCGCGTCGTACAGGTTTCGGTCAGCCTTACCGGCCAGTGGAGCGTGGTAGAGATCGTCCGCCCCGACGGCTTTATCGCAACCGACATCCGCCCGCTCACCCGCCTGAACGTCAGCATCGTCGTCGAGCAAAATGGCAAGCGCGAGACCGGCACCTTCGGCACCGGTGGCCGCGCGCTCTATGACCGGCTGCTCGAGCCCGCCACCTGGAACCGCGCGATCGACGAAGCGCTGGCGCAGGCCCTCGTCAATCTCGACGCCGAGGAAGCGCCCGCTGGCGACATGACCGTCTTGTGCGGCCCCGGCTGGCCCGGCGTGCTCCTTCACGAAGCTGTCGGCCACGGGCTGGAAGGCGATTTCAACCGCAAGGGCACATCTGCGTTTTCGGGCCGCATCGGCGAACGCGTCGCAGCACCTGGCGTCACTGTGGTCGATGACGGATCGATGGAGGCCCGCCGCGGCTCGCTATCGATCGACGATGAAGGCACGCCGACGCAGGAAACCATCCTGATCGAGGACGGCATCCTGAAAGGCTATATCCAGGATCGCCTCAACGCGCGCCTGATGGGCGTCGCCCCCACCGGCAATGGCCGCCGCGAAAGCTTCCAGCACGCGCCCATGCCCCGCATGACCAACACCTTCATGCGCGGCGGCAAGGACGATCCCGCCGAATTGCTCAGCCGGGTTAAGAAAGGCATCTTCGCGCGCAGCTTCGGCGGCGGGCAGGTGGATATCGTCTCGGGCAAGTTCGTCTTCTCGTGCACCGAGGCGTATCGCATCGAAAACGGCAAGATCGGCCGCCCGATCAAGGGCGCCACCCTGATCGGCGACGGCCCGAATGTGCTCCACAAGGTCAGCGGCATCGGCAACGATTTCGCGCTCGACGAAGGCGTCGGCATGTGCGGCAAAGGCGGGCAGAGTGTGCCCGCAGGCGTTGGCCAGCCGACATTGCTGGTCGAAGGGCTGACGGTGGGCGGGACGGCGGCGTGAGCATACTGCCCCTCCTCGATTGGGCCCAATGGCGCGAGACCGCGCTGCATCTTCAGCTGATGACCCAGATCGTCGGCAAGGTCCGCATCGCGCACACGCCGTGGCTCAATCATGGCTGGCAGGTGGCGCTCTATCCCACCGCGCATGGCCTCGATACGGGCCCGATCCCTGCGCCCGGCATCTCGATCCAGCTCAACATGGATCTGCTCGGCGATGCACTCTACATCGCCAGCGATCGCGGCGAGACGCGAACGGTGCCGCTCAAGGCAGGCAGCATCGCCCATTTCTACGCGGCGGTAATGACGGCGCTCGACGAACTAGGCGCGCCCACCAAAATTGTCGCAATGCCCAATGAGGTGGCCGATCCCGTGGCTTTCCCCCAGGATCATGCCGAGCGCCCATATGATGGCGATGCGGTGCGCCGCTTCCACCGCGCACTTCTGTTCGCCACCGACGGCTTCAAAACCTTCCGCACCGCATTCCTCGGCAAGTCCAGCCCGGTGCATTTCTTCTGGGGCAGTTTCGATCTCGCAGTCACGCGCTTCTCCGGGCGCACCGCGCCGAGGCACCCCGGCGGCGTTCCCGGCCTGCCCGACAATGTCACCCGCGAAGCCTATAGCCACGAAGTCTCGAGCGCCGGATTCTGGCCGGGCAGCGACGCGTATCCCCATGCAGCTTTCTATTCCTACGCTTATCCCGGCCCACAGGGCTTTGCCGACGCCAGGGTGCGCCCCGATGCTGCGCGTTTCGACTCCAATCTCGGCGAGTTCCTGATCGATTACGAAGCCATCCGCACTGCGCCCAATCCCGCGACCGCGCTCACCGACTTCCTCCAATCGACCTACGAAGCCGCCGCCAATCTCGCCAAATGGGATCGCGCCGCGCTCGAATGCGCGCCCGGCATTCCCGGAAAGCCCCGCGCACTATAGGATCGCCGCATGGCCAAATTCTTCGATTGCCTCGATAGCGATCACCGCGCCTTCATCGCGAAGCAGCCGGTCTTCTTCGTCGCCACCGCTGCCGAGGGCGCGCGCGTCAATCTCAGTCCCAAGGGCATGGATTGCTTCCGCGTCCTCGATGCCGGGACCGTTGCATGGCTCGATGTCGCGGGCTCGGGCAACGAGACCAATGCGCATCTGCTCGCCGATGGCCGCGTCACGATCATGTTCTGCGCGTTCGAAAATCCGGCGCTGATCCTGCGCATCTATGGCCAGGGCACGCCGGTGCTGCCGCAGGATGATGGCTGGGCCGATCTCAGCGCGAACTTCACATTGCTCCCCGGCACCCGCCAGATCTTCGTTGCAAAGGTCGATCAGGTGCAAACCTCATGCGGCTGGGGCGTTCCCCATATGGAATTGGTCCGCGAGCGCGACACGCTCAGCAAATACCACGCGCAGCACGAGGACGCGGTACGCTTCGCCAAATATGCCGTGCGCACGCACAGCATAGACGGCCTGCCGGTGCGCAACCCCACCGTGGCGGCGCGCTGATGGCTTTGGTCGAGCTTGGCCGGTTCGATCGGCAGGAAGCCTATATCGTCCAGAGCGCGCTGGAGGATGCCGGGATCATGTCATTCGTATTCGACGCGGATGGCAGCCTTATAGGGGGCTCCTGGCTGCTCATTCCGGTGCGCGTGATGGTCGATGACGAGGATCTCGCAGCTGCACACGAAATAACTGCGAAATCTGCCTGATTTTTGAGCATCATTTCGCAACTGCACAAAAAGTTACCGCGCGTTAATCTTTAAATACGCGCGAAGTACACGGAATCGTGCGATTCATGCGTCTGGCACGGCGCTTGCTCTTGGGACCTCCGGAGACTTCGGTCTTTGGGGACAACCGCCAAGAGGGGGCGACATGAAGCTCATCATCGCCATCATAAAACCGTTCAAGCTGGACGAAGTTCGCGAGGCGCTGATGGGCGTCGGGATCGCGGGCATGACTGTTACCGAGGTTAAGGGGTTCGGCCGACAAAAGGGCCAGACCGAGATTTACCGCGGTGCGGAATACAGCACCAATATGGTGCCGAAGATCAAGATCGAGGTCGCCTGCGGAGCAGACATTGCAGACCGTGCGGTCGAAGCGATCCAGGCTGCGGCCAGCACCGGCGCGATCGGTGATGGCAAGATTTTCGTCCTCGACGTCGGGCAAGCCGTGCGGATCCGCACCGGCGAGACCGACGAGACGGCGCTGTGAAGGGGGATCAGATGAAACATGCATTCAAACTGGCCGCAGGCGCGACTGTCGCGATGCTGGCCGCGATGCCCGCCTGGGCAAATATCGCAGACGCTGCCACTGCGGTGGCCGAAGCGGCGCCCGCAGCGGTTGCTGCCGCTGCAACGGTCGTTCCGGACGATACCATGGTCAGCAAGGGCGACGTGGCCTGGATGCTGGTCTCGGCCGCATTGGTTCTCATGATGTCGGTTCCCGGTCTCGCATTGTTCTACGGCGGCCTCGTCCGCACGAAGAACATGCTGTCGGTGATGATGCAGGTCTTCTCGATCGTCTGCATCGCCGGCCTGATGTGGTGCACGATCGGCTATTCGATGGCCTTCACCAATGGTGGCGATCTCAATTCGTATGTCGGCGGCTTCTCGAAGCTGTTCCTCAAGGGTGTCGACGCAAACACGTTCGCGGCGACCTTCTCGAACGGCGTCTATCTGCCGGAGACTGTGTTCGTCGTCTTCCAGATGACCTTCGCGATGATCACACCGGCGCTGATCGTCGGCGCCTTCGCAGAGCGCGTGAAATTCACGCCTTTGATGATCTTCGTCGTCCTCTGGTCGATCCTCGTTTATTATCCGATGGCGCACATGGTTTGGTACTGGCCCGGTCCAGACTTCACCGCCGGCCTGGCTGGTGACAATGGTCTGCTTTGGGGCTGGGGTGCTCTCGATTTCGCTGGCGGCACCGTGGTTCACATCAATGCGGGTATCGCGGGTCTCGTCGGCTGCATCGTGATCGGCAAGCGTACCGGCTACAAGGCAGAGCCGATGCCGCCGCACTCGATGACCATGACCATGATCGGTGCTGCCCTGCTGTGGGTGGGTTGGTTTGGTTTCAATGCTGGCTCGAACCTCGAAGCCAACAAATATGCCGCTCTTGCCTTCATCAACACGATGACGGCCACGGCAGCTGCGGGCGCTGTCTGGGCGATCATCGAGCAGGTCGTGCACAAGAAGCCTTCGCTGCTGGGCCTCGTCTCGGGTGTCGTGGCCGGTCTGGTTGCGATCACCCCTGCTGCGGGCTTCGCCCATCCGATGACGGCAATCGTCCTTGGTGGTGTTGCTTCGGTAGTGTGCTTCTTCTTCGTCACCACGGTGAAGAGCATCTTCAAATATGATGACACGCTCGACGTGTTCGGCATCCACTGCGTCGGCGGAATCATCGGCGCCATCGGCACTGCGATCGTCGCCAATCCGGAGTTCGGCGGTCAGGGCTGGATGGACTTCACGGTCATCCCGGCAGTCGCCGGCACCTATGACATGACCGCGCAGCTCATCACCCAGTCAAAGGCCGTGGGCGTTACCCTGCTTCTGTCGGGTGGCGTCTCGCTGGTCCTGTTCTTGCTGATCAAGATGATCTTCGGCCTGCGCCCGAGCGTGGAAGTCGAGCAGGAAGGCCTCGACATCAACGCACACGGCGAACGCGCCTACAACTACTGACAAGCTCGGGCGCCGCGTCTCTACTCCTCTCCGGAGACGCGGTGCCCCACCCAGGTTCCTCCTGCGGACATACTAGGCCGGTGGTTACATGCCACCGGCCTTTTTTTTCGCCTTGTGCTCACCTAAAAAGCGCCATGGCAAAAGCCGACCAGACCGAAATCCGCATGCGGATAGTGATCGAGCAGCCGGTCGCCGGCGTGCTTCACAGCCTTCAGGCGGGGCAGGATGCGCCGCTCGACCCAAAGGGTTCCAATGGCGAGCCGCTGGCGTTTGACTTCTCCGTCCGCGTAGCGCCCGGCCCCAAATTCTTCGGGGACCAGGTGCGCCGCGAAGGGCCTGAGCGGCGCTTTGTCTATGTCCGCATCGGCACGATGGCACGCGATCCTCTCTCGCCTTGGACGCGCCGGATGAAGATCGACATGCACGATATTGAACAGGCGATGGTCGATCAGGCCATGGCCACAGGCGGCGTCATTGAAACCCGCGTGCACGGCACGGGCAAGGATGGGGGGCCGGCCTGTGCCACGCTGCGCCCGATTGCGCGGCGCGTGGTTTAGCCCAGATCCTCGCGCACAAAGTCGGCGCACCGCTCGCCGATCATGATGCTTGGCGCATTGGTGTTGCCGCCCACCAGCCGCGGCATCACCGAAGCATCGGCGATATAAAGCCCGTGCACCCCGCGCACGCGCAGCCGGGGATCGACCACGGCGCCCGCATCCGAACCCATCCGCGCGGTGCCCACCGGATGATAAACCGTGTCCGATCGTGCGCGGATCAGCCGCTCCAGTGCGGCATCGTCGTCCAGGTCGATCGGATAGCGGTCCTTGCCCTTGAAGCGCGTCATCGGCGGCGTCTCGAGGATACGGTACATCGCGCGCACGCCGGCCTTGAGTACCTCCACATCGCGCTGGTCGCCCAGGAAATTGGGATCGATCAGCGGCGGCGTCGCGGGATCGAGCGATTGCAGCTTCACCGTCCCGCGGCTCTCGGGGCGCAGCACACAGGCATGGCACGAATAGCCATGGCCCTTCACGTCCGCCCGGCCATGATCCTCGACGATCGCCACCACAAAGTGGAACTGCACATCGGGCCGCTCGCCCGCCAATGGTGTCCGCACAAAGCCGCCGGACTCGGCATAAGGTGACGTCATTGCGCCCTTGCGGGTGAACAGCCAGCGGACGATCGAACCCAGCGACTTGACCGCTCCGGCCAGCGACTTGCCAAGGAAATAGCTCCCCTTGGTCTCGAACGCCGCGACATAGTCGATATGGTCCTGCAGCCCCGTGCCGACTTCCGGGCGGTCGACCCGCACTGCGAGGCCCATTTCCTTCAGATGCTCGGCCGGGCCGATGCCGGATAGCATCAGCAATTGCGGCGTCTGGAATGCGCCGCCCGCCAATATCACTGCGCGCTTGGCCTTGATCTCGCGCGCCTTCCCGTCGCGCTGATAGGCAACGCCCCAGACGCGGTCGTCCTCGAACAATATCCGCTCGACCAGAGCATCGGTCAGGATCGTGAGATTCTCGCGCTTTTGCCCCAGATAGGCGCGCGCAGCGGTCCAGCGCTCGCCATTCTTCTGGGTCACCTGATACACGCCGACGCCTTCCTGCCGTTCGCCGTTAAAGTCCTGATTCACCGGCAGCTGCAGCGCGGCGCCCGCCTCGACAAAAGCATGCGCACCGCCGTTCGCGTAGTTCTGGTCGCTCACCCACAGCGGGCCCTCGCCACCGTGGAATGCGTCGCCGCCGCGCACATTAAGCTCGGCGCGCTTGAAATAGGGGAGCACGTCGTCCCAGCCCCAGCCGGTGCAGCCAAGATCGCGCCACTCGTCATAGTCACCATGGTGTCCGCGCAGATACAGCATCGCGTTGATCGCCGAAGAACCGCCCAGTCCGCGTCCGCGCGGCTGATAGCCCCGCCGCCCGTTCAGGCCCTTTTGCGGCACGGTCTCGAAGCGCCAATTGGCAGCTGGCGGCTGGAACGGCATCATGCCGGGCATGATCGTCTTCAGGCTGGCATTGCGGCCCCCCGCCTCCAGCACGCAGACGCTATATTTGCCGCCTTCGCTCAGGCGGCCCGCGGCGGCGCTCCCGCCTGATCCTCCGCCGATGACGACGATGTCGGCTTCTTCCACTCAGGCGTTCCCCCATGCTGGCGCGCCTCCCAGCGCGCCTTGATGATCTCGGATGTATCGCGGCTTCCGTCATGGCTCCAGCCCGGCGGCTTGACCATATAGTTCCATTTAGCCGCCAGTGTCGGCGCGTGCCACACGTCCTTGGCGATCCCGATCCATTCATGGAACGCCGCCCACAGCACATTGAAGCTGCCCAGATCCTTGACGATGCCATAACGCGGTTTGTCGTCGGCGCGCTCTTCGATGAAGCTGCCGAACATCTTGTCCCACACGATGAACACCCCGGCATAATTCTTGTCGAGATAGCGCGGGTTGGTCGCGTGGTGAACGCGGTGGTGCGAGGGCGTGTTCATCACCGCTTCGAACCAGCGTGGCATCCGCCCGATCACTTCGGTGTGGATCCAGAATTGGTAGATCAGGTTCACGCCCGCGACGAAGAACACCAGGGCCGGATGAAAGCCGATCAGGAACAGCGGCACGCGGAAAAGAAAGTTCACCGAGATAAATCCGGTCCAGGTCTGCCGCAGCGCCGTCGACAGATTATAATGCTGCGAGCTGTGGTGGATCACATGGCTCGCCCAGAACCAGCGCACCCGGTGGGCCGATCGGTGGAACGCGTAATATGCCAAATCGTCGATCACGAAGGCGATGACGAACCAATACCAGGCCCATCCGATATCCAGCAGCCGGAACTGCCAGATCCACATCGACAGGGCGAACACAGCGCCGCCGGTGATCAGCCCCGCCACGGTGCTGCCCAGCCCCAGCGCCAGCGAGGTCAGCGTATCCCTGGGGCAATAACGCGAGCGGTCCTTCGCCCAGGCGACCACCATCTCGGCGAGCACCAGCAGCACGAAGGCGGGGATCGCGAAATCGACCGGGTTGGGCAGCTTCTCCATGGTCGCTTCTTACACCAGTGTAAGTTGGCGGAAACAGGGCAGGCGGTACGAGTTGATCGAGCGCTCAACAATCTCCCTTGACCGCGTTGGTTGAATGGTCAATCAACTGCGCAGAAATGGAGTGATGATGAGCGGACGCAGCGCCAAGGAGCGGATAGTGATCGCAGCGATGGAGCTGTTTTGGGCCAAGGGGTATAACTCTACCTCGGTCTCGGACATCCTCAGCCGCACCCAGCTCAATTCGGGCAGCCTGTATCACGCGTTCCCTGGCAAGCAGGACATATTGATCGCGGTGCTCGAGGCGTATCGGGACGGCATCTATCCGATGCTGATCGATCCGGCCTGGGATGGCGTCGACGATCCCGTGGAGCGCGTCTTCGCATTGCTCGCCGCCTATCGCCGCATGATCCTCGATACCGAATGCACATATGGTTGCCCGATCGGCAGCCTGGCGCTGGAGTTGCACGAAGCCGATCCGGTGGTCCGCGACCTGCTGGCGGCGAACTTCAACGCATGGGTCGGCGCGATCGAGCGCTGCCTTGCCGACGCAGCGGATCGCCTGCCCGCATCGCTCGACCGCCGTGCGCTGGGCGAGTTCGTCCTCACCACGATGGAAGGTGGCGTCATGCAGGCGCGCACCCACCGCGATGTAGCCAATTTCGATCGAAGCATCGCGGCGCTTCGTGATCATTTCGAAATGCTGCTGGTCAAAGCGACCCGAGAGCGCGAGCCGGCCTAACAAGGGAAGACTGACATGCCTGACGTGAATTGGTTCGCGGTGCTCGCCGCGACAATGGCTGCGTTCGTCCTGGGCGGGCTCTGGTATTCGCCCGTTCTCTTCGGAAAGAAATGGCAGGCCGCAGCGGGCCTCAGCGACGAGACGCTCAAGGCCGGCAACCCCGCGATAATCTTTGGCGGCGCGTTCGTCCTGGCCTTTATCGCCTCGGCGACCTTCGCCTTCTTCATCGGCCCGATGACAACTGGCCCGGCCGCCGCGGCGGGCCTGTGCGCCGGTCTAAGCTGGGTCGGCACCAGCTTCGGGATCAATGGGCTGTTCGAGCGCAAGCCGCTCTCTTTGGTGCTGATCAATGGCGGTTATCACACGATCCAGTTCACGCTGATCGGCGCAATTCTGGGCGCGTGGCACTAAAGCGCGCCGACACCCCGAACCAGCACCGTCCCGAACCGCGCCTCGCCCGTCGCGATGCGCAGACCCTCGTCGCTGGCCACCGTCTGCACCGGCGCATCCAGCCGCCGCCCCGCGATCCGCGCGCCGTGCATCTTGAGCACTGCCACGCTGCCATCGCGGCCATGGACAATCGCCGCGCGCTTGTCCGCGCCCAGCACTGCCTTGGTCGCCTCAAAGCCCGAAAGGATATGCTCCGCTGTTTCCATCGCCTCGGCCTCGCTGCCAATCCCGCCGCCGCCCAGCCGCAACATCCGCGCGACCAAGGCAAGCGTCAGGATCGCCACCAGCGATCCGCCAAGAACGATGAGTTCCTTCACGCCTCAGCTGAAAGCTGATCGAGCAGGGGCCGGATGCCCGACAAATCATAGCCCGCAGCCGCACCCTTTTCGACCAAAGTCGCGGGATCGGCACCCCGGCTTGCCTCGGCCAGGGCCCAGAGATTGCACGAGCGCGTGCCCGAGCGGCAATATGCCAGCACGGGCTTGTCGGTGGACTTGAGCGCCGCCGCCATCGCATCGACCTGATCGCGCGTCATCCCGCCCATCACTGTCGGGATCGCGATATAGCCAAGCCCCGCCGCCTCTGCCGCAGCGCGCATATCCGCGCCGCTCGGCTGGTCGCTTTCCTCGCCCTCGGGCCGGTTGTTGATCACAAAGCCAAAGCCCGCCGCGGCCAGCGCGGTCATGTCTTCGGGGGAAAGCTGGGGAGCGACCGAGATGGTCTCGTCGATAGTCCGGATCATGCTGCCTCGCGGATCACTTGCAGGAACGCATCGCCATAGGCCTCAAGCTTGCGGCTGCCTATGCCGGAGATGCGGCCGAGTGCGTCCAGGCTGCCGGGCCGCGCGTTCGCCATGTCGCGCAGCACCGAATCGTGGAAGATCACGTAAGGCGGCACCTGCGCCTCCAGCGCCAGCTCGCGCCGCCGCGACCGCAAGGCTTCGAACAACGGATCGCCAACCGGATTGCCCGCCCCGCCAGCTTTCCCCTTGCGCGCGCGCCGTTCGCGCTTGGGCGGCAGCACCAAGGAAAGCTTTTCCTCGCCCTTCAGCAGCGCCTTGGCCGAAGGGCCGAATTCCAGCCCGCCATGCGCATTGGCGCGCAGCGCATCGCGGAGCAGCAACGCCCGCGCCACCGGCTTGATCAGCGCGACCTCATCGCCCTCGACAATGCCGAACACGCTGAGCTTCTCATGCCCGTTGGTCATGCTCCGCTCGGTGCTCTGGCCCAGCAGGATGCTCTCGATATAGCCCACGCCAAACATCATCCCCGTGCGGAACACCGCAGAGAGGAATTTCTGCGCAACCACACTCGCGTCCACGGCGCTGGGCGGCGACAGGCAATTGTCGCAATTCCCGCAATTCTCCGGCGCGCTGTCTTCGCCGAAATGTTTGAGCAAAATCCGCCGCCGGCATCCCGCGGTCTCGACCAAAGCCCCAAGCGCCGTCAATCGCGCGCGTTCGCCGGGTTGCCGCGCCGGCTCCACCTCGCCGATCCGCTGCCGCGCCTTGGCGAAATCCTCCGCCCCCCAGAAAAGCTGCGCCACCGCCGGATCGCCATCACGCCCCGCACGCCCGGTCTCCTGATAATAAGCCTCGATCGATTTGGGCATGCCGGCATGCGCCACAAAGCGCACATCGGGCTTGTCGATCCCCATCCCGAACGCAATCGTCGCCACGATCACCATGTCTTCGGACGTCACAAACGCCGCCTGATTGCGCCGCCGCACATCGGGATCGAGGCCCGCATGATACGGCAGCACCCGCCGGCCACTTTCGGCCAGCTTGGCCGCGAGCTTCTCCACGCCCGCCCGGCTCTGGGCATAAACGATTCCCGGCCCCGGATGCTCGGCGAGCAGATCCTCGATCTGCCGCGTCGTATTGTCGCGGGGGCTGATAAGGTAGCGAATGTTCGGCCGGTCGAACCCCGCGACGATCATGCCGTCATGCGGGATGCCCAATTGCTCGCAAATATCGTCGCGGGTGTGCGCGTCTGCCGTCGCGGTCAGCGCCAGCCGCGGCACCTCCGGAAAGCGATCGAATAGCGGCCGCAACAGGCGATAGTCCGGGCGGAAGTCATGCCCCCATTCCGAAACGCAATGCGCCTCATCGATTGCGAAAAGCGAGAGCTTCGCTTGCGAAAGCAGGTTGCGAAACCCCTCACCCGACGCGCGCTCGGGCGCCACATATAGCAGATCGAGTTCCCCGCTACGAAATCGCGAAATCGTCTCCTCGCGATTGTCGTCCGCAGAGGTGAGGGTAGCCGCGCGTATCCCCACCGCTTCCGCCGCGCGCAGCTGATCGTGCATCAGCGCGATCAGCGGGCTGACCACAAGGCACGTCCCCTCCAGCATCACCGAAGGCAATTGATAGGTTAGCGATTTGCCCGCGCCCGTCGGCATCACTGCCAGCGTGCGCTGGCCCGCCATCACGCGCGCGACGACATCGGCCTGCACCCCGCGAAAGTCAGGAAAGCCGAAAACCGATTGCAGAGTAGAGCGGGGATCGTTCACACCGGACCGGTTAGGGGCGGTCGCCTCCAAAGCCAAGCGAGGGAATGTGTCCGAAGTCACCAACAGCAAGGACCGCAGCCGTTACGAGCTGGCCACGGACGGCGAAACTGCCTTCGCCGCTTACAGGATTGCGGACAATGTCATCACCTTTACCCACACCATCGTGCCGCCAGCGCTGCAGGGGCAGGGCATTGCCGGCCGCCTGATCGGTGCCGCACTCGCCGATTTCCGCGCGCGCGGCATGAAGATCATCCCCCGATGCGAATTCGTCGCCGCCTATCTCGAAAAGCATCCGGACCAGAAGGACCTGCTCGCATAACCTGCCGCATCGGTCGGCACTTGTGACGAGCGAATGAAAGTCGCGCCGCGCAACTAGTGCTGCCCACAGCTTTTCGGCGAACCGAGCTTGCCCCTTGGGTGTGCGATACGCCAAGCAACACGGCATGACAGTAAGCGTGGACATGGGCCTGGACGAACGCGGCGGCAGCGCTACGCTCGATCTGGAGGAACTGCTCGCCACGCGCCTGCTGGTTCAGGGCAATTCCGGCTCGGGCAAGTCGCACCTTTTGCGCCGTCTGCTCGAGCGCTCCGCCGGCCACGTCCAGCAAGTCGTGATCGATCCTGAGGGCGATTTCGTCACGCTCTCCGAAAAATACGGCCATGTCGCCATCGAAGCCGCCGATCATAGCGAGCGCGACGTTGCCCGCTTCGCCGCGCGCATCCGCGAGCACCGCGCGTCCGTGGTCCTGAGTCTGGAGGGACTCGAAGCCGAGGGCCAGATGAAGTGCGCGGCCGCCTTCCTGGGTGGCATGTTCGATGCCCCGCGCGAGCATTGGTATCCGGCATTGGTCGTGGTCGACGAAGCCCAGCTCTTCGCGCCCGCCGGTGGTGGCGAAGTCGCAGAGGACGTCCGCCGCGCCAGCCTCACTGCAATGACCAACCTGATGTGCCGCGGCCGCAAGCGCGGCCTCGCCGGTGTTATCGCCACGCAGCGCCTTGCCAAGCTTGCCAAGAATGTTGCGGCAGAGGCTTCGAATTTCCTGATGGGGCGGACGTTTCTCGATATCGATATGGCCCGCGCCGCCGATCTGCTCGGCATGGAGCGCCGCCAGGCCGAACAGATTCGCGATCTCCAGCGCGGGCATTTCCTGGCCCTCGGCCCCGCAATCTCGCGCCGCCCGATCTCGATCCGCATCGGTGCCGTGGAAACCTCGGCACGCAGCGGCAGCCCCAAGCTCACGCCCCTCCCGCAAGCCCCCGCCATGGATATGCGCGATCTGCTGCTCGCCCCCCCCGAACCCAGCTGGACCCCGCCCGCGCCCGCATCGCCGCCCGTGTCCAAGCAAGCCGCATCCGAAAGCCTGATGGAAGCGCTCGCCCGCTCGGTCCGATCGCCCGAGCCCGAAACGCTGGTCGCGCCCGAAGAAGCCGCCGAGCGCATCGCCGAAGTGCTGCGCGCCATTGTCGAAGACGCAGACTCCGCGCTTCGTTCGGCCTCGGTCCTCTATCAGGATTTCCTCGTCCGCTGCCGCATGGTCGGCCTCACCCGTCCGCCGCTCGATCTCTCGGGTTTCGTCCGCCGGCTCTCGGCGGCGCGCGCCGGCATCCATGGCGATCCCGACGAAGATTGGGCGCAGGCACTGGAGGCCGCCAAGGCACTCCCGGACGATATGCTCGGGCCATTCCTGCTCGTGGCCCGCGCCGCGCGCGAAGGGCTGCCATGCCCTACCGACGAGGAGCTGGCCGCAACCTATGGCACCAGTTCTTTGGGCCGCGTCCGCCGCCTGATTTCCTATATCGAAAGCCGCGAGCTGTTCGTCACCCGCGTCGATCTCTCGGGAAAGCGCTCGATCACGATTCCCCGGCTGGGCTGGACAACGCAGGCGTCCGAAGCCGCGTAAAGGCCGCTATTCCGCCACAGCATTCGGTAACGCTGTCGAAATGATCAAACTTTCCCTTGCGCTAGCAATCCTCCTTGCCGCCGATCAGCCAGCAATGGTCGTCACCGGCGATCGCATCCTCGGTGCCACCGTCCATGGCACGCCCGCGCGGCTGCGCATCGATCCGGGAGGGCCGACCATGCCGGTCTTCAACCCCGATTTCGCTGCGCGCGCCGGTTTCGAAGCGGGATGGATCGGTACCAGTGTCCGGGTCGGGCCGGTCCGTGTCGAAGGGCGTTCGGCGGTGGTTCGCTTCGATATGGAGCAAAGCGAGTTCAAGCGCCGGGTCACATGGTTCCGCGCCGATTATTTGAAAGGTGCGGATGGCGCGGTCGGTCCCGGCACGCTCGCCGCTCCGGTGATCCGCTTCGATATCCATGCCCCCCAGCCGGGCGAACGGCGCGTGACGCTGCCGCTTGCCGATTTCGGCTATGGAGGGATGGGCTATGCGTTCGAAATCGCCGGCGCCAAGGTGCGTGTGCGCTTCAGTCTCGATCGCGAACGCACCATCGCCACCGCCGCGCTCGGCGCGGAGATTGCCACCGCATATCAGGGCAAGTTCGATCGTCCGGCGGAAACGATGCTGGTCCTGCTCGGCGTCGAACGCCCGGTGCGCCACCTCGCGCTCGGCGCGTCACTTCAGGTCGGTCCGTTCGCGCTCAACGGACTGCACGTCCGCACTGGCGATTTCGGCAGCGTCGATTCGATCCCTGATCCCGATGCGCCAGTGGCAGAGCCCGATCCCGACGAGATTGTGGTGACTGGCGAGAAGAAAAAGAAGAACCGGATGGTTCTCGATATCGGCCGCGATTATCTTGATCGCTGTTCTTCGATCGTCTTCGACAAGCCCGCCAAGGCGCTCACCTTCACCTGCCGCTAAGCCGCCGCAGCCATTTCTCCACCAGATCCGGCTGTGTCACCGGCAGCATATGCCCGCCCTCGACAATCTCGATTCTGCTGCTCGGTATCGCCGCCGCCGTATCGGTGCCGTGCAGCTGGGGATCGAGCAACGTATCGCCATGCGCATACAGGATCGAGACCGGCATCTTCAGCGTCGGGTAACGCGGTGCCTGCACGTCCATCACGCCCTTCGCCATGCCGATCTCATAGCAGCCCGATTGGAACCCCGCGGGCCGGATCGCCAGCGCCCCGCCACCGCGCAGCGCGAAATCCTCCGGCACAGGATCGGGGTGGAACACCGTCACGGTGGTGGCCTTGCCCGTGCGCATCGCCATCGGAATCGCGATTGTCCAGGCAATCGGCGCGCGCAGCGGCCCCGGCACGGCATAGCCCTTGAACGGTTCGGGCGGCCGCTCGATCGGCTGGGTAAGAGGTGCGATCAGTGCCAGCCCGCGCAATTTGTCCGGATGGGCCAGAGCGATAGCCAGTGAGACTGCGCCACCCATGGAATGGCCGACCAACAACGGCTTCTCCAGCCCAAGCTTGTCGATCAGCGCCGCAATCGCATCCCCCTGTTCGGCAATATCGAGCCGCCCGCCGGTCAGCCGCGAATGCCCCCAGCCGGGCCGGTCCACCACCACCACGCGGTGATCGCGCGCCATTGCCGGGGCGAGCGCATAGGTAAAGACGCGCCAATTGCTCAGAATCCCATGGATCATCACGATGGCCGGCGCATCGCGCGGGCCGAGATCGAGATAATGGAAATCCACGCCCTTTACCGTCAGGCGCTGCCCTTCCGCAGGTAGTGCCTTGTCGATCTTGCCCGAAATATAGGCCGACCAGCCCAGCAGAGCGCCAAGCAGCACGATAACCCCCAGCAACACCCAGATCATCGTGCATCCCCTTTATCACCCGGCGGCGAGTTCACCCTCTTCGCGCTCCTGCGCCTGCCGTGCCCACATCTCCGCATATAAACCCTTGCGGCGCAACAGTTGGGCGTGGGTGCCCTGTTCGGCGATGCGGCCGGCATCGAGCACGATGATCCGGTCGGCATGCACCACGGTGGAGAGCCGGTGCGCGATCACGATGGTCGTGCGGCCCTGCTCGATGGCTTCCAATGTCGCCTGAATATCCGCCTCGGTCCGGCTATCCAGAGCGCTGGTCGCTTCGTCCAGGATCAGGATCGGCGGGTTCTTCACCAAAGTCCGCGCAATCGCCACGCGCTGCTTCTCGCCCCCGGAGAGCTTCAGCCCGCGCTCGCCCACCCGCGTATCGAAGCCCTGGGGCAGCGACTGGATGAACCCCGCAATCGCCGCACCCCGCGCGGCATCCGCGACTTCCTCCGGCGAAGCGCCTTCGCGCCCATAGGCGATGTTGTAGCCAACCGTGTCGTTGAACAGCACCGTATCCTGCGGAACGATGCCGATCGATGCGCGCAAGCTCGATTGGGTGACCTGCGAAATATCCTGTCCGTCGATCGTCACCCGCCCGCCGGTCAAATCGTAAAAGCGGTAAAGGATACGCGCGAGCGTGGACTTGCCCGCCCCCGAAGGCCCCACCACCGCGACAGTCGCGCCCGCGGGGATATCCAGATCGATGCCCTTCAAAATCTCCCGCTCGGGATCGTAAGCGAAATGCACATCCTCGAACCGGACATGCCCCTTCGCCACCGCCAGCGGTAACGCGCCGGGCGCATCCTTCACCTCGGCATCGGTATCGATCAGATCGAACATGGAACCCATGTCGATTACGCCCTGCCGGATCGTGCGATAGACCATGCCGAGCAGGTCGAGCGGGCGAAACAATTGCGCCAGCAACGTTGAGACCAGCACGACATCGCCCGGCGTGAATTGTCCCGTAGACCAGCCGCGCACGATCAGCGCCATGCCTGCGGCCATCATCAGATTGGTAATCAGGCTCTGCCCGATATTGAGCCACGCCAGCGAATTCTCGCTCACCGTCGCTGCCTTGGCATAGGCCGTGACGGCTTCTTCGTAGCGCCGCCCCTCGCGCTCCTCGGCGTTGAAATATTTCACCGTCTCGAAGTTCAGCAGCGAATCCACCGCATGCGCCACCGCGCCGGTATCGAGATCGTTCATCTGCTGGCGCAATTTGGCGCGCCAATCGGTCACCCATCGAGTGAAGGCGATATAGACCACCACCATGGCGCATGTGCCCGCGACCAGCCAGCCGCTGAACCGCGTATAGAAAATGCCGAGCACCAGCCCCAGTTCCAGGATCGTTGGCGCGATGTTGAACAGCAGGAAATACAGCATCGTATCGATGCTCTTGGTCCCGCGCTCGACCACCTTGGTCACCGCACCCGTGCGCCGCTCCAGATGGAAGCGGAGCGACAGGTTGTGGAGGTGGCGAAACACATCCGCTGCCAGCCGCCGCGTCGCTTCCTGCCCGACGCGCTCGAACACCGCGTTGCGGAGGTTGTCGAAGATCGTCGAACCGAGCCGCGCCGCCGCATATCCAATCACCAACAGTGTCACGAGCATCACTGCGTCACGCGGTGCCCCCCCATTTCCTTGGCCTGCCATCTTGTCGATGGCGCCTTGTAGCGCAAACGGCGCGCCATAGACCTGCACCAGCTTCGAACAGACCACGAGCAGCATCGCGATGACGATGCGCACGCGAAGCCCCGGCGCATGCTTCGGCCACAAATAGGGAAGGAAGCGCCTGATGGTCCCGAACAACGGACGATCGGGCGCGAGAGGCGAAGTTTCGGGAGGCATTGCCGCTGATTTGGGGCGTCCGGCGTGCGGATGCAACGGAACGGCGCGCGATCCTGTGAGTTGTTAACTTTTGAAGGGACGATGCAATGGACCAGATACTCTATGTGCTCGCGATCATGGGCTGCGGCGACGATAGTCTCGCTTGCCAGCAAGCGCGCGTCGAGCCGGTCCGCTACACCTCTTATGCCGCATGCCAGCAGGCGATGCCCGCCGCGTTGAATCGCAATACCGACGTGGATTATCCGGTGATCGCCGCCGCCTGCCAGCGCCAGACCCCCCAATCCGCCGAAGCCCAGCCACCACGGCCCACCGGTCGCTAAGCCCCATTTCGCGCCGCACGCGAATGCGCTAGCCCTTGCGGAAACGAAGTGGGGGTTTTTCGATGAACAAGGTGTTGGGGATGATCGCGGGCGTCATCGTGATGTTCGTGGTCTACATCGCGGTGCAATTGATCGGCCCTGCTCTGCATCCAATTCCCGTTGGCCTCGATCCCCGCGATCCGGCGGCGATGGCGGGCTGGGTGAACACCATGCCATTCTCCGCTCAGGCTGTGACGGCCCTGTCCTGGCTGCTTGGTGCCTTTGCCGGCGGCTGGGTGGCGATGCTGATCGCGCGCTGGGCGCCGGCCGCATGGGGTGTGGCGGCGATCACCGCATTGATATCGGTGCCGCAGCTATTCCGCTTTGATTATCCCTTGTGGATGCAGATAGCGGCGGTTGCAGCGCCCTTGCTCGGCGGATGGCTGGCTATTCGCCTTGGGGCTCGCGCGGACGATCCCATAAATGGCTAGGGCGCGGGTGCGGCGCGAATAGCTTTTTGCGCGCCGCTGCCTGCCACATGGATTTGCCGATCCAGCCAAGCTTTTCGAGAGCGCTCGTCGTCACGCGGTGATCCCAGGCATGGTCGCCGCGCGCGACTACCTTTTTGGCGATGTCGCCATAAATGCCCGCTGCTGCCAGCACTGCCCAGGCCGATCGGAACCCCAGTTTCCGCGTCCCGATCCGCGCACTTTCGGCATGTTCGTCCGCGGTCTCGGCCATCCGCCGCACCAGCATGCTCAGCCGGTGCCGGAACGGCGGCTTCATATGCTGCCCCGGCGGCACATCGATCTCGGTCAGCCACTCATCGGGCAGATAACAGCGCCCGGCCCGGTCATCCTCCTCCACGTCGCGCGCGATATTGGCGAGCTGGAATGCCATGCCGAGATCGGCCGCCCGGTCGAGCGTATCCTCATCGTCGGGCGACACCCCCATCACGATCGCCATCATGCAGCCGACTGCGCCCGCGACATGATAGCAATAGCGATACAGGTCGCTCTCATGCCGGGGCCCCCAGCCATCGGCATCGAGCGCAAACCCCTCAATCACATCCCACACATAGCGATGCGGGATCTTGGCTTCGGCCACCACGATCCGCAGCGCGTCGAAATCGGGATCGCCCACCCATTCGCCGCTCAGCGCCGTCGCGGTCTTCGCGCGCATCTCGGCCAGCCGCGCTTGCGGATCTGCGACTGCGCTCATGCCGTGGCCATGATCCTGCCCATCGGCCAGATCGTCGCACGCCCGGCACCACGCATAGAGCAGCCATGCCCGCTGGCGCGTCGTCCGGTCGAACAGCCGGCTTGCGGCGGCAAAGCTCTTGCTCCCCCGCGCGATCGACTCCCCCGCCGTCGCGACGATCGCTGCCCGTGACGGCTTCACAAATCGTCGCGCTTCATATGGATGATCGGAATGCTCGGTTCGAACGACGCCATCTTGGCCAGTACTGCGTCCAGGTCGGTATCATAGAGCAACAGCCCCTGATGCTGCGGTCGCAGGAAGCCGACCTCGCCCATCTTCACGACGAATTCAAGCAACCCGTCATAGAAGCCCGCGACGTTCCAAAGCGCCACCGGCTTCGCATGATAGCCAAGCTGCGCCCAGCTCATCGCTTCCCACAATTCGTCCATCGTTCCCGTGCCGCCGGGGATGGTCAGGAACCCGTCCGATAGATCGGTGAACGCAGCCTTGCGCTCATGCATCGTCTCTACGACGTGCAACTCCGTAAGGCCGCGATGCGCCACCTCGGCATTCACGAGCGCAGTCGGGATCACTCCGATCACTTCGCCGCCCGCCTCCAGGCACGAATCCGCCACCGCGCCCATCAGGCCCAATTTGCCGCCGCCATATACCAGCCCGATGCCGCGCTCGGCAAAGGTGCGCCCAACGGTGCGCGCGCACTCGATATAGACTGGGTCTGCCGGCGTCGCCGATCCGCAATAGACTGCGATCCGCTTCACTTGCCGTCTCCAAGCATCAATGCCGCCGTCGCCTTGGCACTACCCACCACGCCGGGAATCCCCGCGCCCGGATGCGTGCCCGCGCCGACGAAATACAGGTTCGAAATCGCATCGTCGCGATTATGCGTGCGGAACCACGCGCTCTGCGTGAGCAAAGGCTCCAGGCTGAACCCCGAACCCAGATGCGCGTTCAGATCGTCGCGGAAATCGCTTGGCGCATAGCTGAACTTGGTCACGATCCGGTCCTTCAGATCGGGGATCAGCCGCCGCTGCACCTCCGCCAGAATCCGCTCCTCCAGGATCGGGCCCAGCGTATCCCAATCCGCCGGGAATTTGCCCAGATGCGGCACCGGGGCAAGAGCGTAGAACGTCGAATGCCCCTCGGGCGCCATGCTGGGATCGCTGGCGCTTGGATGGTGCAGATACAGCGAGAAATCCTCGGGCAGCACGCCGTGATCGTAAATATCCGCCAGCAGCCCCTGATAGCGCGGCCCGAACAGGATATTGTGATGCGGGATGTTCGGGAATTCGCCCTTCACCCCGAAATGCACCACGAACAACGAAGGCGAGAAGCGCTTGCGGACCAGCGACCGCGCGGTCCGCTGGCTGCTCCGCGAAGTCTTGAGGAGATCGCGATAGCTGTGGACGATGTCGGCATTGCTCGCCAGCGCATCGACTGTCAGCTCAAAACCGCTTGCAGTCTTCAGCCCCGTCACCCGGTCGCCCAGCGTATCGATCGCGGTCACCGGATCGCCCAGCCGCATCACCCCGCCCAGCCGCTCGAAATGCGTGACCATGCCGCTGACAAGCTTGTTGGTCCCGCCCTCGGCCCACCAGACGCCGCCATCGCGCTCCAATTTGTGGATCAGTGCATAGATGGCGCTGGTCTTCATCGGGTTGCCGCCCACCAGCAGCGTGTGGAAGCTCAGCGCCTGGCGGAGCTTCTCATTCTTTACGAACGACGAGACCATCGAATAGACCGAGCGCCACGCCTGATATTTCATCAGCGACGGCGCCGCCGCGATCATCGTCTTGAAGTCGAGAAACGCCTTCGCCCCCAGCTTCACATAGCCTTCCTGATAGACGCCCTCGGCATATTCCAGGAACCGCTGATATCCCGCCACGTCCTCGGGGTTCAGCTGCGCGATCGCCGCGCCTAATTGCGCATCGTCATTCGAATAATCGAACGCCACGCCATCGGGCCAGGAAAGCTGGTAAAACGGCGTAACCGATTTGAGCTTCACATCCTCCGAAATGTCATGGCCGGAGATTTTCCAAAGCTCCGCCAAAGCTTCGGGCGCTGTAATCACCGTCGGCCCGGCATCGAAGGTGAAGGTGCCAGCGGCGGTTGGGCGCTCCCAGAAATAGGCCCGCCCGCCCGGTTTATCGCGCGCCTCGATGATCGTGGTGTCGATCCCCGCCGATTGCAGGCGTATCGCGAGCGCCAGCCCGCCAAACCCTGCGCCGATGACTGCTGCCCGCTTCACTTGCTTTTACTCCGCAACATCTGTCCCCGGATCGCTTGCACCGCGCGCCCGATCGGCACGGGCGGTTTGCCTGCCAACGTCCGCACCCGGTCATAAATTGTCGAATTGCCCGCATAAAAGCGCCCGATCAATTCGGGGCTCAGTCGATAGAAACGCTCCAGCACCCTGTAGCGCTCCGCCGGCTCCGCCGCTTTGAACAGCATCGTCGCGAGCATCCGGTAATAGCGCCGCTTGCGCCACGTCACCCGCGCAAAATCATGCATCAAATCGTGCAGACCCGCACCCGAAAGATCGCTGGCGCTCGCTACCAGGGTCGCCGCGCGCACCGCATCGGGCAAAGTATAGCTGGTCACCGGGTGAAACAGTCCCGCGCGCACGCCGGCCTTGGCGACCTTGTTGCCCCCCGATTGCCAATAGGCTTCGAAATCGCCGCCCATCGCCACCGGCAGCGAACCCGCTTCCTCGCGCACGATCCGCTCAACATGCCAGCCTTTATCCACGGCATAATCATCCAGCCGCCCGCGCGCCGCATCCACGTCCAGCTCGGGCGTGTCGCTATAATAGGTATCCTCGACGAACGCCCGCGTCGCCGCGAAGGGCAAAGCATAGACGAAGCGATAGCCGTCCGCTTGCTCCACCGTCGCGTCCATGATCACGGGCCGTTCCAGCGCATGCGCATCGTTCAGCGCCACTTCGCGCCCATAGAATTTCTGCCAGCCGCAATCGAGCAGCGAGAGATCGCCCGCCCCCCGGCAATCGATCACGCCCCCGGCTTCGACCCGGTCACCATTTTCGAACACCACAGCCTTGCTGCTGGCGGCCAGCACCTTGCGCCGGGTCAGTACCGAACCTTCGGGCATCGCCGCGCGCACCACCGCATCCAGCCGCCGCGATTCGATCGAATAATAAGGCGACCGGATCGTCCGCGCGTGGGCCGGAAACGCTACGTCATAAGCGGACCAGCCATGGCAGATCAGCGGCGCGGTCAGCCAGCGATTGGCCGGTGCAATGTCGCTCGCGAAGAACGACCAGAGGTGATTGCCGCCAATATCGCGGCCCCCCTCGATCAGGCGCACATCGGCATGCGGCCGCTTCTTACGAAGCGCCAGCGCAAGCAGTCCTCCGGAAAGTCCGCCGCCGACGATGGCGACGTCGCAATTGATCGTTGCGGGCATCGCTGCGGCCTAGCGCAACGAGTCGAGGGCATACAAACAAAAAGCCCCCTCCGACCGGGGGGGCGAAGGGGGCAGGTGTGGCGGGAGTGACCAACGCGGCCACGCCCGAAGGCAATCTCGTCAGGCGGCCTGTTGAAGCAGCGGCAGCTCAGCCGCCATTGCGCGCGCCACCGACGGCCGCGTGCGCAGCTTGGTGCGATACGCCAGCAGCACCGGCCAATCGGTAATGGGCACTTTCGCAAACTCGCACCAGTTGAGCACGCTCAGCAGATAGGCATCTGCCACACTGAACCGGTCCTCCAGAAAATCGCGGCCGTCCAGGTGCTTCGAAAGCATTGCAAACGGCTTGGCCGCCCGCCCCCGCGCTGCATCCCTGTCGCCTTCGCCCACGGTCTTGCCCAGCAGGGGCGCAAACACCGATTTGTGCAACTCGGTCGAGGTGAAGTTCAGCCAGGCGAGCATCCGGTAATGCGCGTCCGAAAATCCGGTGAAGCTAAGCGTCCCCTCGGGCGCCAGTTCGGCGATATAGGTCAGCACCGCCGGCCCTTCGGTCAGCGTGAAGCCGCCGCTCGTCTGGATCGCAGGCACATAGCCCATCGGGCTGATCTCGCTGAAATGTCGCCCGTCGGGCAGCCGGTAATCGTCACCCACCTGCACGAATTCGGCATCGAGCCCTGCCTCCTCCAACGCAATCCGCGCGGCCAGCGAACAGGCAAATGGACGAAAATAGAGTTTCATGACGGTCTCCCGAAACCACAACTTGTATTTCTATACGATTCCGCACAAAAATGAGTCGGTCAAGATTAATTTGCGAGATCGCATAAAATGCCACGTCCGCGCGGTCGCCCCCGCAGCTTCGATACCGATGAAGCGCTCGCCCGCGCGACCGAGCGCTTCCGCACGGGCGGCCTTGCCGGCACCTCGCTCGATGAATTGTCGGACGCGACCGGTCTCGCGCGCCCCAGCCTTGCCGCTGCCTTCGGGGACAAGCGCGCGCTCTATATCGCCGCGATCGATCGCCTCTCTGCGCGTGTCGAGGCGCAACTGGTCCGTCTGGGCACACTCGGCTTGTCTTATCCTGCGCTCGCCGAACGCCTTCTAACCGGCGGTGTAGACCTGTATCTCACCGGCACCGATCGCCCCGAAGGCTGCCTCATCATCAACACCGCAGCGACCGCAGCCGCAGCCGATCCCGAAGTCCGCACGCGGCTCACGACTTTCCTCGCGATGGAGGATGCCCGCATCACCGCGCTGCTGGCGGCCGCCGGCAGCCCCACGCCCGAGGCGCATGGCCGGCTGGTGGCCTCGGTTCTCCACTCACTAAGCGTTCGTGCCCGCGCCGGCGAGCCGCGCGAGGCGCTCGTCACCATCGCCAAGGATGTCGCTGCGCTGCTATGCACGAAGGCGTGAACCGTACCCCGCTCCGCATCCTCCGCCCTGCCGCGATCGCCGCGCTTGCAGTCGCGGCTATCTACGCGCTCATCCTTCTCGCGATGCACCGCCCGCCAATCTGCCCGTGCGGCAGCATCAAGCTGTGGCATGGCGTCGTGCAATCCAGCGAGAACAGCCAGCACATCGCCGATTGGTACAGCTTCAGCCACGTCATTCACGGCTTCCTGTTTTACGCCGCCGCCTGGCGCTGGTTGCCACCCGTCGCGCGGCCCTGGGCACTGCCGGTCGCGGTCGGTGTCGAAGGGCTTTGGGAAGTCCTCGAAAACTCGCCCATCATCATCAATCGCTATCGCGAAGCCACGATGGCGCTCGGCTATTCGGGCGATTCCATCCTTAATTCGCTTTCCGACATGGGCTGGATGACGCTGGGTTTTGTCCTCGCCATGCGCCTGCCGGTCTGGCTGATCGTCACGCTTGCCATTGGCTTCGAGCTGATGACCCTCGCGCTCATCCGCGACAATCTCACGCTTAATGTGTTGATGCTGGTTTGGCCGATCGACGCGATCAAGGCATGGCAGAGCGCGTGACGCTGGCCATCCTCCTCTCTGCCCTCGCGATGACGCTGATCGTCGGCGTGCGCTATCTTATCACCAGCGGCGCCTTCGCCCTCGCCACGCGCGCGAGGCATCCGGGCCTCTACACCGGTCTCGACAGCCAGATCCGCAAGGAGATCGGCTGGAGCCTCGCCAGCGCCGCGATCTATGGGGTGCCCGCCGGCGTGGTCGCATGGGGCTGGCAAAATCGCGGCTGGACGCAGATTTACACTCATGTGGATGCCTATCCACTCTGGTACCTCCCCCTCTCGGTCTTGCTCTACCTTCTGGCGCACGACACGTGGTTCTACTGGACCCACCGCTGGATGCACCGCCCGGCGCTCTTCCGCATCGCCCACGCCGTCCACCATGCCAGCCGCCCGCCCACGGCATGGGCCGCGATGAGCTTCCACTGGGTCGAGGCGCTCACCGGCGCTGTGGTAATTCCGGCACTAGTCTTCGCGATTCCGATCCATGTCGGCGCACTCGGGGTGGTGCTGGCGATCATGACGATTATGGGAGTCACCAATCATATGGGCTGGGAGGTTTTCCCCCGGTTCATGCATCGTGGGCCATTGGGCGCGTGGCTGATCACCGCGAGCCATCACCAGCGGCACCACGAATTTTATGGATGCAATTATGGCCTCTATTTCCGGCATTGGGATCGCCTCTGCGGCACCGATCGGGGTCTTGGCGATTTCGTTCGCGCTGCTGACCGCCGCCGCACCCGCGCCTGAAAGCGCCAGCCTTCAGATCGAGATCACCCAGCTTCGCTCGCAAAAGGGGGTGGTTCAGCTGTGCCTGACGCGTGAGGCAAAGGGGTTTCCGGATTGCAGCAAGGATCCAGCCTCGATCCGTCGGACCTTGCCCGCCAGCAATCCGCGCATCCGCTTCGCCGGCCTCACCCCCGGCGATTATGCGATCTCGGTGATTCATGACGCCAATAGCAATGCAAAGCTCGATACGATGATGGGCATCCCCCGCGAAGGCTTCGGCTTCTCGCGCAATCCCGCGATCGGCTTCGGCCCGCCCAGCTTCTCGTCGGCGCGGTTCGCGGTCGGCGGTGGTGCCGAAATGCAACAGGTGCGCATGCGTTACCTGTTGTAGGAACGAACCTGGCTCTGGCAGCGTTTCGCACCTGCAACATTTTCCCGGAGCCCATCGATGTTCGTCCGTAGCGCAGCCCTTGCCATCCCGCTGCTGTTCGCAGCCCCCGCGTTCGCGCAAGACGAGGCACCCGCAAGCGTTGAGCAGACGGATGTCGCCAGCGAAGGCAATAGCCGCCTCACCGTTGGTGGCGGCGCGGCCTATTATCCCGATTACGAAGGTTCGTCGCATAATCGCTGGTCGCCGGTCCCGGCCGCCAACGGCACCGTCGCCGGCATGAGCTTCACCGTCCTCGCCAATCGCGCCTCGCTCGATGTCATCCCCGATGGCACCGGTCCGGGCTGGAATTTCCAGCTTGGTCCTGTTGCCGTGCTCAACCAGAATCGCAGCAACCAGGATGCGATCAAGGACCTGCGCGTCCGTCGCTTGGGCGAGATCGACACCTCGGTAGAAGTCGGCGCCTATGCGGGCATCGGCTATACCGGCCTCATCACCAGCGATTTCGACACGCTTTCCCTGACCGTCAGCTATCGCAAGGGCGTCAACGGCGCCAATCGCAGCGGCGTCTGGAACCCGACGATCACGTATACCACCCCGCTCAGCACCAAGGCGCTGGTCAGCATCTTCACCTCTGCCGAAATCGCCGAGGACCGCTATGCCCGCCTCTATTTCGGCGTCACTCCCACGCAGAGCCTCGCCAGCGGCCTCCCCGCATTCCGTCCGCAGGGCGGTCAAAAGGACATTACCTTCGGCGGCTTCTTCACCTACGCGCTGAGCGGCAACCTCACCAAGGGCCTGAGCATCGTCGTCGGCGGCAGCTACAAGAAACTGGTCGGCGATTTCGCGGATTCGCCGCTGGTCGCCATCGCAGGCGACCGGAATCAGTGGACGGGCGCTGCGGGACTAGCGCTCACCTTCTGACCCGCCTAAGACTTCTCCATCCCCGGGGGACCGCACGAGCGGTTGAGAGGTGGCTGACGGCCACGACCCGCTGAACCTGATCCGGCTAACACCGGCGTAGGGAGTGGGCGGACCTTCACCCGAAGACCGTTTTCTCCCGCGATTTTGGAGAAGACGAATGGCCGACATCCCCGCGCGCACCGAAATCGGCGTAACCACCGGACCCATTCGCGGCAGCCGCAAAATCTATGTCGGCCCGCTCAAGGTGGCGATGCGCGAGATCGATCTCGAGCCCTCCTCGGGCGAGCCCCCCCTGCGCGTCTACGATTGCTCCGGCCCCTACACCGATCCGCAGGCCCGCATCGATATCGGCGCAGGCCTACCGCAACTCCGCCGCGACTGGATCATAAAGCGCGGGGACGTCGAGCAGGTTGCTGCCCGCGAAGTCCGCCCCGAGGATAACGGCCAGCTCGGTCCGGACCGCTCGGGCGGCGTCGCCCCCTTCCCCAATGTCGTGAAACAGCCGCTCCGCGCCAAGCTCGGCATGAACGTCAGCCAGATGTATTATGCCCGCCGCGGCATCATCACGCCCGAGATGGAATATGTCGCCACCCGCGAGAATCTCGGCCGCCAGCAGATGCGCGAATATAAGCGCGACGGCGAAAGCTTCGGCGCTTCCATCCCCGATTACGTAACCCCCGAATTCGTCCGTGACGAAGTCGCCCGCGGCCGCGCGATCATCCCGAACAACATCAACCACCCCGAATCCGAACCCATGGCGATCGGCCGCAATTTCCTGGTCAAGATCAACGCCAATATCGGCAACTCGGCCGTCGCCTCGAACGTCGCCACCGAAGTCGACAAGATGGTCTGGTCGATCCGCTGGGGCGCAGACACCGTCATGGACCTCTCCACCGGCCGCAACATCCACGACACCCGCGAATGGATCATCCGCAATTCGCCGGTACCGATCGGCACCGTCCCCATCTATCAGGCGCTGGAGAAAGTCGGCGGCGTCGCCGAAGATCTCACCTGGGAAATCTATCGCGACACGCTGATCGAGCAGGCCGAGCAGGGCGTCGATTACTTCACCATCCACGCCGGCGTCCGCCTCGCCTATATCCCGATGGCCGCGAAGCGCGTCACCGGCATCGTGTCGCGCGGCGGCAGCATCATGGCCAAATGGTGCCTCGCCCATCACCGCGAAAGCTTCCTCTACGAGCGCTTCGACGAGATCACCGAGATCATGAAGGCCTATGACATCGCCTATTCACTGGGCGACGGCCTGCGCCCCGGCAGCATCGCCGACGCAAACGACGAAGCCCAGTTCAGCGAGCTTTACACGCTAGGCGAACTCACCCACCGCGCCTGGGCGCAGGACGTCCAGGTGATGATCGAAGGCCCCGGCCACGTGCCGATGCACAAGATCAAGGAAAACATGACCAAGCAGCTCGAAGTCTGCGGCGAAGCTCCCTTCTACACGCTCGGGCCGCTCACCACCGATATCGCGCCCGGCTATGATCACATCACCAGCGGCATCGGCGCCGCGATGATCGGCTGGTACGGCACGGCGATGCTTTGCTACGTCACCCCCAAGGAGCATCTCGGCCTGCCTGATCGTGACGACGTCAAAGTCGGCGTCGTCACCTACAAGCTGGCTGCCCACGCCGCCGATCTCGCGAAAGGCCACCCCGCCGCGCAAATGCGCGACGACGCGCTGAGCCGCGCCCGCTTCGAATTCCGCTGGCGCGACCAGTTCAACCTGTCGCTCGATCCCGACACTGCCGAGGAATATCACGACCAGACCCTCCCCGCCGAAGGCGCCAAGACCGCGCATTTCTGCTCGATGTGCGGCCCCAAATTCTGCTCGATGCAGATTTCTCAGGAAGTCCGCGAGTTCGCCACGAAGCAGAACCAGTCGGCCGAAGGCTTCATCGCCACCGGGCCGACGGGAGCCGAAACCGCCGCCGCCAGCAAGGCCGCCGCGCTGGCGGGGATGGAAGAGATGAGCAAGCGCTTCAAGGAAACCGGCAGCGAGCTGTATATGGGTGCGGGCGGCCGCGAGCATGACTGAGCCGGTGGTGCAGCCGCTCTCCCCCATCGCGATGGCAGCGGCTGCGGCGGCACGTGTTCGGCAAGGCCAGCCTGATCGCCTTGCTGCCGATCCTCGCGGCGCTGGTTGGCAGCGCCGCGCTCAATATCAGCTTGCCCCTGTCGACGAATATGAGCCACATCGAAAGACGGCATAGTAAACCTCACAAAGTATAGGAGCGCGGTGCTAACCGCGCTCCAAAGGTTCATTGATAAAGCCCGATTATGGACACTCGGGCAGACTCAGAAGATTGTCCGGCGTGTCGTAGTCTGCTGTTGTCTTCAGATACTTTCGCCCGCCACGCGTCGCGATAATCACGTCTGCGCGATGTCCGTTTGCCGTGGTGTAGAAGTCCCATTCGAGACGCTCGATCATGCCGATCGCGTCGTCCTTCGTGATCTTCCACTGTTGGTTGGTATATCCGCCCACGTGCGTGATCGAGTGATGACGATCCTCGCGCGGGTCCTTGTTGATGCACTTAATCTGTGCAGTCTGTGTTTTGGTCGTAACCATGCTCGTTCCTTGGTCAAAAGCGAGGCGCAAAGCCTCAAGCCGCAAGGCCGGTCATTCCCGACTCTCACGTTATCCACAGGTGGATTCTCTTTGATTCTGTCGAAGGAACGTGCGATTCACACTGTGCTAGCTGGTGTTTCGGCACGTTCCAACGTCCGGAGCTTCCACCGGAGGGGTCGATCGAAAGATCGGCCCTTCTGCGTTTCGGGCACTGCCCGATTCCGAATTAGTCTTCCGCTTTCTCCTGTCGCAAACGACTCGATACTGTACCCGGAAGCTTCCATTTACCACTTCTCTGCACAAATTCTACAGTACAAAAGAGGCCTTCCCTAACTCACAGGTTGTGGATTATGTGGATAAGGCGCACTCAAGTGCAGGAGTCCAGACATTATGCCGGCCTCAGCCGCCAACGAGTTGTTGGATAAAGCTTTGAAAAGACACAAAGAGTTGGTGGATGAGCTTGAGGCACTCACTCGCTTCATTGAGGACTATTCGCAGATTGTTCGAAGCCGAGAGAGCGTGTCTAACTTTGAGCAACCGGAGCTTTTTCAGCCACAATCAAAACGCGTCGCGCACGCAGATCGTGTAGCTGAAATGATGGATGCGGCACGTAGAATTATCCTTTCAGAACAGCGCCCTATGAAGCGAGGTGAGCTTCGCAAGCGCGTTGAAAGCTTGGGGTTCGAAATTGTCGGCAGGGATAAGAACAAGGTGTTTGGAACTAACCTATGGCGGTCCGGAAAATTCTTGACTGTCGAAGGGCAGGGATACTGGCCAACCGATGTTGAGTTGCCCCGCTGAGTCGGGTTTGCACTGCTGCGAGTCTGTAAGACGCCCCTCGTAGCCCACATCGCCCTAATCGTCCGAGACTATGACGAAGCGCTAGCCTTCTACACCGGCACCCTCGGCTTCACGCTCGTCGAAGACACCTATCAGTCAAAACAAGACAAACGCTGGGTCACCATCCGGCCACCCAACGCTCTGCAAAACGCCACCACCATCCTCCTCGCCCGCGCCGCCACGCCCGAACAGGCGCAAGCGATCGGCAACCAGTCCGGCGGCCGCGTCTTCCTGTTCCTCGCCACCGACGATTTCGCCCGCGATCACGCCGCCTACACAAAAGCCGGCGTCAACTTCGTCCGCGAGCCCGCTACCCAGGATTACGGCCAAGTCGCGGTGTTCGAGGATCTGTACGGCAATCTCTGGGATCTCGTGCAATTCGCCTAGCGCACAGCCCTCGAAGCCCCAGCCCTCAAAGCCCCAGCATCGCCCGCACGATCCCCGGCCACCAATCGGTGTGATATATCCACGCCGCCGCAACTTGCAGCGCCACGATCGGCGGCATCGCGATCACGAACACCCGGTGCAGCCGCCCCCGCGTAAGCAAATCGTGCACCATCGCCGCGCCGATCAGCGCATCGACGCCGGCCGCATTGATCACGAAATCGGCCAGCATATTGTCGCCCAATGCGCCGATGATCGCGGGTCCGGCCCATCGCCCGAATGCCGCGCCCATCAGCAATGCGGTCGCGATCAGGATCAGCCGTTTGTGCGCGCTCGGCTGTTTGCGCCGGATCACCGCCATCGTCGCCACGATCCCGAACAGGATCATCGTCGTCAGCGGGACGATGAAGAACCGTGCATTTTCCGGATAGGCGGCGGCGCGAAAGCGCTGGCTGAAGACTTCCGCCGCAATGCCCGAATAGACCATCACCGGCATCAGCGCGACCGCCGCCAGACCCAGCATTTTGTGCAGATCGGTCCGCCGCGCATTGATCAGCGCGATCTGCACGCTCAGCACCGTCATCCAGCCAAAGAACGACCATACATGCACGATCAGGACGAGCGGGGCGTCATAGTCCGCCTTGCCCGCAAAGCGCGCTGCGATCGTCGGCGAAAAGCCCAGAAATACCAGCGCCCACGCCGAGAGGACGAAGCCGATATACAGCGCCCGGTCCCATCGGTGCCACGCGGCGAAATGCGTCTGCGACATGCCTGTCCCCCCGCCAGCGACGGACCATATCTGCATTTCTGCGTCAATGTTGCGCGACGTTTTAGCGCCCTCTGGAAATGTAGGATTCCATCTGCTCCAAGCTAGTAGATGAGCAAGCACACACCACGGAAAGCCTTCGCCAGCGCCGCCGAGGCTATCCCCTCCGCCGCGTCACTACCTGCACTAAGCAAGGACGATGCGCCCGAACCCTATGACCCCGCCGAGTATCGCTGGGTTCCCGTCCGCCGCAAACCGCGGCTCGATGGCTGGACCGATGAGAAGCAGCGCCGCTTCATCGAAACGCTAGCCGATACCGGGCTCGTCAATGTCGCGGCCAAGGCGGTCGGGATGACTCGCCAGAGCGCCTATGGCCTTCGCCGGTCTGCGCATGGCGCGGCTTTCGCGCGTGCCTGGGATGCGGCGCGCGACCATGCCGGCGGCCTGATCGAAGACATCGCTTTCGAGCGCGCAATCGAAGGCACCGAGCAGGAAGTGCTCAACCCCGACGGCGAAATAGTCGCCACGCGGCTGATCCATGACAATCGCCTGCTCAAATATCTGCTCAGCCATCTGAAGCCCGAACGCTATGGCAGCGCCCGGCTAGTGGGCGCGGCGCTTCCGGGCATGGCCGCGCCGCTTCTGGAGGACAGCCTTCGGGCGATGGAGCCCGCCTTGCCCGCGCCCCCGGAGCAACTGCTCGACGCCGATACGCTGGCGGACGAACTGGAGCTTGCCGATACTGCCGATGGCGTGTTGCCGCATTTTCTTCGCGAACAGCGCCAGCCCAAAACTCCTGCCCAGCACAAAGCGGAAGAGGCGGCCGCGCGCGATGCACGCGGCGCCGCTGCGCTGAAGAAGAGCCAGGCGGGTGGTGTGCTGACCGCTCAGGAGTTCGCGGACGAATGCTATCATCTCGATCCGGTCAGCAACGCCCGCCCGCAAAGCCGCCGCCGGGAAGGTGCGTGATAGTGTAAAGCTGGTGTAACCTTTGGCCCGGTGACAGCGCCGCCCGCCACCCCTAAACACCGTCGCAGCAAGACCCCCACGGAGCCGGCCCCCAAGTGATCACGATCAATCCCGCCCTCGATCCGGCCGAACTGGCACAGGAATATGCTGCGGGCGGCAAGCGCATGCAGATCCGCGACTTTCTGGTGCGCGAGGATGCTGAGCGGCTCTACGACATCCTCCACACCAAAACGCCGTGGTGGCTGGCGTTTAACGAGGGGCCAAAGGTGCTGCAGCTCCCGCCGCATTATCTTGCCACGCTCAGCCAGGCGCAGCTCAACCAGATCCTCTCGGGGATCCAGCAGCGCGCGCGCCATGCCTATCAATATCTCTATCAGTTCAATCCGATCGTCCCCGAATATTTCGATCCGGCGTTGCCCAAGGGGCCGATCCTGGCGGCGCTCGAATTCCTCAATGCGCCGTCGACGCTGGACTATTTCCGCACGCTGACCGGACGACCGGATATCCAGTGGGCCGATGCGCACGGCACGCTGTTTCGCTCGGGCAATTTCCTGAAGGAGCACACCGATGGCGATGCTTCGGGCAGCCGGCTCGTCGCTTATGTGCTGAACCTCACGCCCAAATGGGAGCGCGATTGGGGCGGCTTCCTGCAATTCTTCGATGAAGCCAGCCCGGACGTGGAAAAGGCATATTCTCCGGCGTTCAACGCGATGAACCTGTTCGAAGTGCCGCGCGATCACAGCGTCGGCATGGTCGCGTCCTTCTGCCCGGCAAACCGCTATTCGATCACCGGCTGGTTCCGCAGCGATGCGCCCCCGGGCCCGTTCGGGGGCGTCGCATATTGAGCGCAGATCAGCGCTTCCGCACGAATTCCGCGCGCAGCACCAGACCCTTGATCCCGTCATGCTTGCAGTCGATTTCCTGCGCGTCGCCGGTCAGCCGGATCGATTTGATCAGCGTGCCGCGCTTGAGCGTCTGCCCGGCGCCCTGGACGGTCAGGTCCTTGATCAAGGTCACCTGATCGCCATCGGTAAGCAGATTGCCCACCGAATCGCGCACGTCGATCTGGTCCGCGCCTGTCTTTGCCGCGGCATCGGCCGCGCTGATCCATTCGCCGCTCGCTTCGTCATAGACGAATGCGTCTTCATCCTCGCTCATATCGGCTCAGCTCTTGACGGTAACCAGCGGCACCGGGCTAGTCTTGGTCGAGCTGTTCGCGGCATTGGCCTTGGGCTTTGCAGCCTTGGGCTTGCGGACTTCCTTGTTCGATTTCATCTGACCCTTGGCCATGTCACGTCCTTCGCAGGCGAGATGCCCGCCGCCACCCTAGCCGGAAGCGGCGCGCCACGCCGCATCAATTCGCTCACCCAGTTGGCGTGGCGACACTTTCTGCGGAGGCGCCCGCCAGCACCAGGTCGCCCTGATCGTCGCCATCCCAATAATGAGCGCGGTCGCCGCGCACATGGATCAGCATCAGTCCGGGCGTATCGATGCCGCCTTCGAAATACATATCGAGGTCTGCGTTCCAATGTTCCTTGAACACAGCCTTGCCGGTCAGAAGCGCGGCCGTGCCTTCGATCGAGACGAAGACGGGCTTCAACTTGAGGAACCCTGCCTTGGCCTGAAAGCCCAGCGAGACTTTCGGATTGGCGCGGATGTCATCGATCAGGCGGGTGTTGGCCAAGCTGAAGAACCAGTTATCGCCGTCATATTCCACGTCGCGATTGTTGCTCATCGGCCGCGAGGCGATGGTGCCGCCGTCCGAATGGGTGGAAAGCATCGCGAAATCGATGTCGCGCATCATCTCGGCAATCTCGGCGAGAGTCTTGGCCATGTTCCTGCTCCTATAGGTTCTGGAGCGGATAACGCGGCGGGCTCAATTTGGTTCGGCCGATTCCGGCTCAGGGAGCGCCCAATCGATCGGCTCCAAGCCGCGGCTCTCCAGAAAGGCATTGGCTTGCGAGAAGTGCCTGCACCCCAGGAACCCGGTATAGGCCGAGAGCGGGGAAGGGTGCGGCGCCTTTAGCACCAGATGCCGCCCGCCTTTGTCTATGGAGTCCACAAAGGCCGCCTTCTTCTGCGCATGGCTCCCCCAGAGCAGGAACACCGCTGGTTCGGGCCTGGCATTGACCAGCCGGATCACTGCATCGGTAAACCGCTCCCACCCGCGCCCCTGATGCGAAGCCGCTTCCCCCATCTGCACGGTCAGCACCGAATTGAGCAGCAGCACACCCTGCTCGGCCCAATGCTCCAGAAAGCCGTGGCGCGCCCGCGGAATGCCGAGGTCCGCCTCCATCTCCTTATAGATGTTCTGCAAGCTCGGCGGCGTCCGCACGCCTGGCTGTACCGAGAAGCAAAGCCCATGCGCCTGCCCCTCGCCATGATAGGGGTCCTGCCCAAGGATGACGACGCGCACCTCATCCAGCGGCGTCAGATCGAGCGCGCGAAACCAATTGGCGGAGGCCGGAAAGATCTGCTTCCCCGCCGCCTTCTCGGCCACCAGAAACTCGCGCAAAGCCGCCATATACGGATCGGCGAACTCGCCACGCAGCGGCTCCAGCCAGCTCGGATGCAATTTGGGATCGGCCATGCGAGCGGGTCTCCCGGAAAGCCGGGAACTGTGCAAGACTTGTCGGCCTGAAGCGTGGAGAAGAAGATGCCCGTCACCGGAAGCTGCCATTGCGGCGCCATTCGCTATACGCTGGACGAGGATGCCCCGGCCGGCGCGATGGCGTGCAATTGCTCGATCTGCCGGCGCAAGGGCTATCTGCTCCATTTCTCCTCGCCCGATAAATTCACGCTGCACACCAGCCGCGGCGAGATCAGCACCTACACGTTCAAGAGCCACAAAATCCGCCACCAATTCTGCAAGACCTGCGGCTGCGCGCCGTTTGGCGAAGGCACTGGGCCGGACGGCAAGTCGGTCGCGGTGATCAATCTGCGCTGCGCCGACGATGTGGACCTCGACGCGCTCCATATCCACAATTTCGACGGGGCGGGTTTTTAGATATGCACGTAACCCACGATCCCGCTTCGCTCCCCGCCGAGACCATTGCCTTCGACCAATTCCTCGCGGTCGACATCCGCGTCGGCACCATCGTCGAGGCGCTGCCGTTCCCCGAAGCGCGCAAGCCGGCGTACAAGCTGCTGATCGATTTCGGCGAGGCGATAGGCATCAGGCGCTCTTCCGCGCAGATCACCGAGCACCATGCGCTGGAGGATCTGCCCGGCACCCAGGTCGCGGCCGTCGTCAATTTCCCGCCGCGCCAGATCGGCCCAGTCATGTCCGAAGTGCTGACGCTCGGCTTCCCCGATGCCGAGGGCAAGGTGGTGCTGATGCGCCCGAGCAAGCCCGTACCCAATGGCGGCCGATTATTCTGATATAGACTCTGGCGGTACCGCTAACATTTCTGATTGATTGCAGCGCGCGAAGCGCTAGCCTCTTTCGCAAAATAGGGGAGAGGGTTTCATGAAGTTTGCCATCGCCATGGTCGCCGCTTTGGTCGCGACCGCGCCGTTCGCCGCGCAGGCGCAGGACGCGGCGCCGATCAACAATCCCAATCCGGCAAGCTTCCAGGTCTATGGCCTGCCTTCGCCGCCCAAATCGGTGAAGGACGATGGCGTCCAGGGTGGCCGTGCGCTGCCGGTAACCGTCACCGGCAGCGGCACACCCTATGCCGTCGGCGTCAACGTGCCACTAACGCAGGCGGTCAAGGCCGGGGACAGGCTCACCGTCATGTTCTACGCCAAGCTACAAAAGGCCGAGCCGGGGGTGACGACCACCAAAATCACCGGCCAGGTCCAGCTATCCGGTGCGCCCTATACCGCGATCGCCAGCAAGCCGGTCGATCTGTCGCCTGAATGGAAGCTGTTCACCTTCGACGCGGTCGCCGACAAGGATTATGCCAAGGGCCAGCTCACCGCCGCCTTCCACGTCAACACCGGCAAGCAGACCGTGGCGCTCGGCGTGGTCGCCGTCTTCGACAAGGCAAAATGATCTAGGCGCGAACCGCCGTCACCAGATAGTTGAGCGCTTCGTTCGACGAGGTGACGAAGCCGCGCGCGGGCGAGAAGCTCAGCCCTGCCCGGTCGATCACGCGCAGCCCGGCATCGGTCAGCAACGCTTCCAGTTCCTCGGGGTTCAGGAAGCGGCTCCAGTCATGCGTCCCCTTGGGGATCGCGCCCAGCCCCTCACCAACGGTAATCATCGCGATCTTCGATAAAGGTGTGCGGTTGGGCGTCGAGAGAATCATCAACCCGCCCGGCGCCAGCGCGCCCGCCAGCCCTGCGACAAACGCCGCCGGATCGCTGACATGCTCGATCACTTCCATCGACACGACCAGGTCGAATGTCCGCCCGGCCACATCCTCGATCCCGCCTGCGACATAGTCCACGTCGATCCCGCCAGCCGCCGCATGCGCCCGCGCCGCACCCACATTCTCCGCCGCCGCATCCACGCCTGTCATCGCCGCGCCCAATCGCGCCAGCGGCTCGGTAAGCAGCCCCGCGCCACAGCCGACATCCACGCCGGTTCGCCCGGCAAGCGGCGTGAACGAAGCCTCGTCGCCGCCCCAATGCCTATCCACCGCCGTGCGGATATAGCCCAGCCGCGCCGGGTTCAGCCGGTGGAGCATCGCCGACGATCCCTTGGGATCCCACCAGTCCGCCGCGAGCTTGCCGAAATGCTCAGCTTCTTTGCGGTCAATAGTTGCTATTGTTGCCTTGGCCATGCGTGGCTCCTATCAGCCTGCCTTCCTGATCCCAAGGCCCGGAAGCAAGACCAAGCCCATGGCGCGCATCGTGATGAAGTTCGGCGGCACCTCGATGGCGGGGATTGAGCGCATTCGCAGCGTCGCCGCTCGGATCAAGCGCGAGCATGACGCCGGCCATCAGGTCGCCGTCGTCGTCTCGGCAATGGCGGGCGAGACCGACCGTCTCGTCGGCTTCTGCCGCGAAGCATCGTCGCTTTACGATCCCAAGGAATATGACGTCGTCGTCTCGGCTGGCGAGCAGATTACCAGCGGCCTGTTGGCGATTGCGTTGCAGGCAATCGGTGTGCAGGCGCGCAGCTGGATGGGCTGGCAGCTGCCGATCCGCACGTCGGACGGACACGCTTCGGCCCGTATTGCCGATATCGATACGACTGCGCTGAACGCTAGCCTCGCATCCGGCGAAGTCGCAGTGATCCCAGGTTTCCAGGGCCTCGCCTCGGGCGAGCGCGTCACCACGCTGGGCCGTGGTGGATCGGATACATCGGCGGTCGCGATGGCCGCTGCGATGAAAGCGGATCGCTGCGATATCTACACCGATGTGGACGGGGTCTACACAACCGATCCGCGCATTGTGCCCAGGGCGCGCAAATTGAAGCGCGTAACCTATGAGGAAATGCTCGAGCTCGCCAGCGTCGGGGCCAAGGTGCTCCAGACCCGCTCGGTTGGACTTGCAATGAAAGAGGGCGTCCGCGTCCAGGTGCTGTCTTCTTTCGTCGATGCCGATGGTGAGAGCGAACCCGGCACTTTGATCGTGGGCGAAGAGGAGATTGACGACATGGAACGGCAGCTCATCACGGGCATCGCGCACGACAAGAACGAAGCCAAGGTGACGCTGACGGCGGTCTCGGATCGCCCCGGCTCGGTCGCCTCGATCTTCACGCCGCTGGCCGACGCCAACATCAATGTCGACATGATCGTCCAGAATATCGCGCATTCGACGGGCTCGACCGATGTGACATTCACCGTCCCCTCCGCCGAACTCGCCCGCGCGCTCGACGTGCTGGAAAAGGCCAAGGACGCGATCGGCTATGAAAAGCTGGTCCACGACATCCGCGTCTCAAAGGTCTCGATCGTCGGCGTCGGCATGCGCAGCCATGCGGGTGTCGCGGCGACGATGTTCAAGACGCTCGGCGACCGCGGCATCAATATTCAGGCAATCGCCACTTCGGAGATCAAGGTCAGCGTGCTGATCGAAGAAGATTATACCGAGCTGGCCGTCCGGGTGCTTCACACCGCTTATGGTCTGGACGCCGAAGACGCGGCCTGATTTTGCGCGTAAAGGCGCGCGTGTGACTCAGGCTTTTCCCGTTCGCGTTGCTGCGCTCTATCAATTCACGCGCATCGAGGATTGCCCCGCAATCCAGCAGGCGCTGAGTGCTGTCTGCACCGCGCAGCGTGTGAGGGGCACGCTCTTGCTTGCCCGCGAAGGCATTAACGGCACGATCGCCGGATCGGATGCGGGCATCGGCGCAGTGCTCGCGCACATCCGCACGCTCCCCGGCTGTGAGGCGATTGAAGTCAAGGAATCGCGCGCCGAGACCATGCCGTTCCACCGGATGAAGGTTCGCCTGAAGCGCGAGATCGTTACCATGGGCCAGCCTGACATCGATCCGCTGGACGTGGGCCATTATGTCGCGCCCGAGGATTGGAACGCATTGATCGCCGAGCCGGGCACGATCCTGATCGACACCCGCAACGATTATGAAGTCGCCTTGGGCACCTTCACCGGCGCAACCGATCCGCATACCAAGAGCTTCAGCGAATTCCCCGACTGGTTTCGCGCGCATCGCGGCGAATTCGGCGCGACACCCAGGATCGCGATGTTCTGCACCGGCGGCATTCGCTGCGAGAAATCGACCGCCTTCCTCAAGGCCGAGGGTATCGAGCAAGTCTATCACCTGAAGGGCGGCATTCTCGCTTATCTCGAGCATGTGCCCGCCGAACAAAGCCGCTGGGAAGGGGAATGCTTCGTGTTCGATGAGCGCGTCAGCGTTGGCCACGGCCTCCAGCCCGGCGATTACGAACTCTGCCGCGCCTGCCGCAAACCGCTCAGCGCTGAGGAAAAACTGTCACCGCTCTTCGAGGCCGGTATTTCCTGTCCCGCCTGTCACGGCGAACGCACCGACGAGCAGCGCGCTCGCTATGCCGAGCGCCAGCGCCAGGAGCAGCTGGCAGCTGCGCGTGGCGAGACGCATGTCGGCGCTGTGTTCGCGAACGAAGAATAAGCGCTGAAACCGCCATGTTCCGGTCGTCTTGCCGCCCCACCCCCTGTGCTTGGGTGCGCCCGTGATGTGGCGCGTTCCCCGATTGCGATCCGAATCGGGCTTGCTGCGTCGTCGCGGCGCGGCCCTGCTGCTCACGCTTTTGTTCGAGGCGGTGCTCATCCTGCTGCTGCTCTTCCTCGTGCCGCCATCGCCGGGGGGCAAGAAGGGCGGCAACATCACCACCTTCTCGGTCGACGCTGCCGATGACAGCGCCGATTCGAGCGAAGCGACCAAGGCGGATACCAAGCCCCGCGCCGAAAAGGCTTCGACGCGACCGCCCACGCCCCAGCCGCCCGTAATTCCGCCGCCGCTACCCGTTCCGGTTCCAATCGCCCCGCGCGGACCCCTGCCGTTCATCGAGATGACGCGTGACGAATATCGCAGCGCACAGATCCAAAACATGACGTCGCGCCCATCCGAGCCGGGCTCGGCGAGCGCATCCTCAGGCTCGAACGACAGCAAGAAGCTGGGCATGGGCCCCGGCGGTCAGCCGCTTTACGCTGCGGAATGGTATCGCCGTCCGCGCCAGGTGGAGCTCGATCCCTATCTGCCGCGCCGCTGGGCGCGCGAAGGCAGCGGACTGATCGCTTGCCGCACCGCCGCGCGCAATCGTGTCGAGGATTGTCAGATCCTCGGCGAGACCCCGACTGGATCGGGCTATGGCAATGCGGTGCTTCAGGCTGCCTGGCAGTTTCTCGTCCGTCCGCCCCGCGTCGGTGGCAAAGAGATGGTCGGGGAATGGGTCTCGATCCGGATCGACTATAATGTGATCGCCAAATAAGCTCAGCAGACATTGCTGTGATGTGACTTGCCCAGCGTGCCCGCGGGCGGGTAGGCGGTTGCAGATGAACAATTCTTCCATCGGCGCCGAGCGCCTGAAGCGCCGTATGGCGCGGGGCGCAGCATTCCTCGGCAGCGAAGTCGCCATCATGTGCGGCGCGATGTCGTGGGTGTCGGAGCGCAACCTGGTCTCGGCCATGTCGAACGCGGGCGGCTTCGGCCTGATCGCCTGCGGTGCGATGACCCCCGAATTGCTCGATGCCGAGATCGCTGCAACGAAGACGCTCACGAACAAGCCCTTCGGCGTGAACCTGATCACGATGCACCCGATGCTGATGGATCTGATCCAGGTCTGCGCGAAGCATCAGGTCAGCCATGTCGTGCTCGCCGGCGGCCTGCCGCCTCCCGGCAGCCTGGATGCGATCAAGGCGAATGGGGCCAAGCTCATCTGCTTCGCCCCCGCTTTGAGCCTCGCCAAGAAGCTGATCCGCTCGGGCGTGGACGCGCTCGTCGTCGAGGGCATGGAGGCCGGTGGCCATATTGGCCCGGTCTCGACCAGCGTGCTCGCGCAGGAAATCCTTCCCGAAGTCAGCGAGCAGGTGCCTGTCTTCGTCGCCGGCGGCATCGGTCGCGGCGAGGCAATTGCCGGCTATCTCGATCAGGGTGCTGCGGGCGTCCAGCTCGGCACGCGGTTCGTGTGCGCGACCGAGAGCATCGCCCATGCAAACTTCAAACGCGCCTTCATCCGCGCTTCGGCCCGTGATGCTGTCTCCAGCGTCCAGATCGATCCGCGCCTTCCCGTCATCCCCGTCCGTGCGCTCAAGAACGCATCGTCCGAACTCTTCACCGCCAAGCAGCGCGAAGTCGCCCAGCTGCTGGACGAGGGCAAGGTCGAGATGATGGAAGCCCAGCTCCAGATCGAGCATTATTGGGCCGGTGCACTTCGCCGCGCAGTGATCGACGGCGATGTCGAGAATGGCTCGCTGATGGCCGGCCAGTCGGTCGGCATGGTCACCAAGGAAGAGCCCGTCGCCGAAATCATCGCCACCCTAATGGCCGAGGCCGCCCATGCTCTGGAGAAAAGGGCGGCCTGACCGACTGGCTCAGCGGCGTTCGCGGTACAGCCGCCATAGCTCCACGCCGCATTGCAAGATCGAAAGCGCAGCAATCACCGGCACGGCGATCGCCAGCGCCTTGTCGAGCCCTTCCTGCATGCGCGTCGCTTGCTCGCCGGTTCCCGAAACCGCCGTCACGGTGACCAGCCGTCCGGCCTGATAGAGGATGGCGGCCATGGCCACGGTCCCGGCTGCGCAGCCCAGCAACAGCAAGGCCCGCAATGCCTTCCAGGTCGGCACCAGCAGCGATGCCGCATCCTGCACGATGCCTGCGCCGACCAAAGCGATTACCGGCCAATAAAGAGTCGCCCAGATCGGTGCGGCATGCACCACTGCTTCGGCATCGTGCGGCGACCAGAAGTGGATCGGCAACATGCCGGTCCACCAGGCGATAAAGGCCAGACCGAAAGCCACGCTTATGATCGGCTCGGCGATCTTGCGTGGGCGTGCCTCGATCCGTGGCAGCGTGGGCAGACCTTCGGGCTTCCAGTCCCGCAGATATTTTGCGAGCCATCCGCTCCGCTCGATGAACGCGAAGGCAAGGGTCACGATTGCGGCGTTGAGCAGCAGCGAGGTGATCGCGCCGTGCATCCCCTGCGACAGCGCCTGGGTCAGATGCTGGCCGACAATCACGCGCCCGGCAATCTGGATCGCTTCGATCACCGCGACGATTGCGAGCACAACCTGCAGCGCGAGCCAGTAAAAGGGGAATATCTCCGCCCCGATCAGCGCACGCTGTTCGCGATAGCCGCCGGCCACGGTGACCGGGTGCCCGAATTCCTTGAGCAGGGCGCTGACTTCACCGCGCGTCAGTGCGCGGCCCAGTTCTTCCTCACGGTCCTCGACCCGGCTCTCGATCACTTCGCGCAGCTCTGCAATGATGTCTTCGGTTTTGCCCGAAGGCAGGTTCCAGCGCACGGCGCCGAGATAGCGTTCGATCAGATCCATCACTTTTCCCCTTGGGTGTCGAGGCGAAGGATCGACTCGGAGATCGCATTCCATTCGCCGAGAAGTTGCGCGAGCACGGTCACGCCGTCGTGGCTGAGCCGGTAAAACCGCTTGTTGCGCTTGGCCTCTTCGCGCCATTCGCTGGTCAGCAGCCCCTGCGTCTCAAGCCGGCGGAGCAGCGGATAGAGCGCGCTTTCGTCGATCGGCAGCCCGGCCTCTTCCAAGCTCTGGCGCAGCGTGTAGCCATAGCGCTCCTCACGCAGTGCCACGAGCACCGCGAGCACCAGCGAACCCCGCCTCAGCTCCACCCGCATTTTCTCGAACTGGTCGTCTTCGATTGGCATAAGCCTGTGTCTCGCATCGTGTGTGACATACACTGTATGATACATAGTATGTGGCAATGCAAGTGTTTGATGCGGCATGCTGGACCGTGCCTCGCTTGCTGCGGCCGATCCGGGAACGCTTACGAAAGGCGGCGTGCGGTTAATCGAATTTTTACCACGCCTAGCGCAGAGTTCCTTCACGCCGGGGGGCGATGAGGATCGAACGATGCGCGCCCCGCTTTCCTTGATACCGCTGTTGGCTCTGTACGTTGCCGGATGCTCGGGCGGCTCGCGTCCCGCGGAAATCGCGGATCGCGCCGGGGCGCCTGCGCCCTCCGCTGCGCGTCCAATGCCGAAGCCGCCAGCCAGCGCAGCGACCAATTTGAAGCTGCCCGAGTTGCTGGCCGACGGCAGCTACGCCACACCCAATCGCAACCTTTCCGATGCCGCCACGATCTGGCATGTTCGCTCCGCGCTCAACGTCGCGGTGCTTGGCTGCCCGCGAGGCACTGCGCTGGCCGCCGACTATAACCAGCTGCTGCGCATCCATCGCGACCCGCTCAAACGGGCGCACACCAGTCTGAGCGCCGAAAGCCGCGATCTCGATACGGCAATGACGCGGGTCTATAATTACTTCTCGCAGCCCCCGGCACAGCGGGACTTCTGCCCGGTCGCCACTGCGTTGCTGTCGCAGTCAGTGACGGTGCAGCCGGCCGATTTCGCCAGTTTCGCCCGTGCCGCACTCCCCCAACTCGACGCGCCGTTCATCGCATTTTACCGTGCCTACGACGCCTATCGCGCCGATCTCGCTTTCTGGCGCGCGGGTGCGCAGCGTCCGCAAATCGCCTATGACGGGCGCGACTTTCTGCGCGATGACCAAATGACCGGCGGCGAGCGCCCAAAAATCCTGGCGACTCGCTAAAGCACACGTTGGAAAGCCTGCGCGCAATCTGATAGCGCTGTCCTATGGCCAAAGCCGCAGCTGCATCTGCCCGTGAAATTCTGACCCGCCTTCACGAAGTGATGGCCAAAAGACTGCCCGCGCAGTCCAAGCTCAATTCTGTTGTCCAGACGATCGGCGAAGTCCTCGATAGCGAGGTCTGCTCGATCTATCTGCTCCGCGAAGGCGTGCTTGAGCTATACGCTACGCGCGGCCTCTCGCAGGACGCTGTCCACGTCACCAAGCTGGGGCTGGGCGAAGGCCTGGTGGGTACCATCGCGGCGAACGTCGAGACGCTGAACCTCGACGAAGCCGAGATGCACCCGGCCTTCGCCTACCGCCCCGAAACGGGCGAAGAAGCGTTTCACAGCTTTGCCGGCGTGCCCATCATCCGCCGCGAGCGGGCCGTCGGCGTCCTCGCCGTCCAGCATTCCGATCCCCGCCGCTACGAAGAAGTCGAGATCGAAGCGCTGCAGACCGTCGCGATGGTGCTGTCCGAACTGATCGCAAATGCCGATCTGGTCGATTCGGGCGGCGGCGGATCGACCCGCCCGCAGCCCACCGTCCCCAGCCACGCCAAGGGCTTCAAGCTCGTCGATGGCATGGCCGCCGGCGTTGCGGTGTTCCATCAGCCGCGCATCACCATCGAGCATATCGTCGCCGAGGATACCGAGGCGGAGCGACACCGCGTCTATGCCGCGTTCGACAAGATGCGCGAGCAGATCGACAAGATGGCGAGCCAGGCCGAATTCGGCGTGGGTGGCGAGCACGACGAGATTCTCGCGACCTATCGCATGTTTGCGTATGACGAAGGCTGGTCGCGCCGGATCAACGAAGCGATCGATTCCGGCCTCACTGCCGAGGCCGCGATCGAGCGCGTCCAGCAGCGTACCCGCCAGCGCATGCGCGAGATCGACGATCCATTGCTGCGCGATCGGATGCACGATCTGGAGGATCTGGCGAACCGACTGCTCCGCATCGTTTCGGGCCAATTGGGCACCGCCGCGCAAATGGGCCTGCGTCAGGATTCGATCCTGATCGCGCGCAACATGGGCCCTGCCGAACTGCTCGAATATGATCGCCGCCGTCTGAAAGGCGTGATCCTCGAGGAAGGCTCGCTCACCGCGCACGTCACCATCGTCGCCCGCGCAATGGGCGTTCCTGTGTTGGGCCGCTTCAAGGACGTCCGCCGCCTGATCGCGGAGGGCGATATGCTCCTCCTCGATACTGGCGAGGAAAGCGTCTTCATGCGCCCCACCCCGGCAATGGAGGAAGCGTTCCAGGCCAAACTGGCGCTCAGCCAGAAGCGCCGCGCGGTTTTCGCACAGCTAAAGGGCGTCGCGCCGGTCACTCTGGATGGTCATCGCCTGGCGGTGATGATCAATGCCGGCCTGCGCGACGATATTGCTGCCCTCGATCTGACTGGCGCCGATGGCATCGGGCTCTTTCGCACCGAATTCCAGTTCCTCGTCTCGGCCACCTTGCCGCAACGCGAGGCGCAGCGCCGCCTCTATAAGGATGTGCTGGACGCAGCAGGCGACCGCCCGGTCACCTTCCGCACCGTGGATATCGGCGGCGACAAGGCCTTGCCGTACCTCAACCATGACGAGGATGGCGAAGAAGAGAATCCCGCAATGGGCTGGCGCGCGCTTCGCCTCGCGCTCGATCGCGATGGCCTGATGAAGGCGCAGGCGCGTGCCTTGATCGAGGCAGGCGCCGGCAAGATACTCAACATCATGTTTCCGATGGTCTCCGAGCCGTGGGAATTCGATCAGGCCAAGGCCTTGTTCGAAGCCCAGCGCATCTGGCTTGCTGCGCGCGGCAAGAAGATGCCCGTCGATATCCGATATGGCGCAATGCTCGAAGTGCCGGCGCTGGCCGAAGTGCTCGATATCCTGCTGCCTAAGGTAGATTTCCTTTCGATCGGCACCAACGATCTCACGCAGTTCCTCTTCGCCGCGGATCGCGCACACCCGAAGCTGGCGCTGCGCTACGATTGGCTCAGCCCGTCGATCCTGCGTTTCCTCAAGCGCGTCTCTGATGCGTGCCATGCCGCCAATGTCCCCGTCGGCGTCTGCGGCGAGATGGGCGGGCGTCCGCTCGAGGCGATGGCGCTGATCGGGCTTGGAATCGAGCGTCTCTCGATCACGCCCGCAGCGGTCGGCCCGATCAAAGCGATGATCCGTTCGCTGCCGCGTGCGCCGCTGATGGAGACCATGAACACCCTGCTCGCCGATGGCCGCATCCCCATTCGCGCGGCTCTGGAAAGCTGGGCATCCGAACATTCCGTCGAACTGAGCTGAATCAGGGGCTGGATTCATTGTTGCGCACGTTGACAGGGGCGAGCGCGTGATGGACACCGCCTGTGTGGCGGGCCGAACGGGCGCACCCGCCACTGGAGAGCGTAATGGAAGGCGAGACTGCGGAAGACCCCAATTTGTTTCCCGCAACCGTCGGTGAAAAATTGCGCGGTGCCCGCGAAGCGCAGGGCCTTGAGCTCGCCGACGTCGCAGCGCGTACACGCATCCCCCAGCGCCATCTCGAAGCAATCGAGAAATCGAATTATGAGGGGCTTCCCTCGATCACTTATGCGATTGGTTTCGCAAAGTCTTTTGCCCGCGCCGTAGGCTTTGACGAAGTCGAAATCGCCCGCGATCTTCGCATCGAACTGGGCCGCAGCCCGGAACGTATGCAGCCGATCCCGTCTTATGAGATGGAAGACCCCAGCCGCGTGCCGCCGCGCGGCCTTGCCTGGGCCGGCATTGCGGTTGCCTTGCTCGTTTTGGTCGGCGTGGCGCTCTGGTACGGCACAGGGCTGTTCCGCGGCAGCGCCCCTCCGCCCGAAACGCTCCTGATCCCCGAAAGCAATTTGAGCGAGGCGGACAACAGCATCGCAGCGGGCGTGCCCATGGCTGGCGGTCAGGTCACGCTTGTCGCAACCGATACGGTGTGGCTGCGCGTGAGCGACGCCAATGGCGTGAAGCTGTTTGAAAAGGAAATGGCCGCAGGCGAGCGCTATGATGTGCCGGGCGATGCCAATGCCCCGCATGTCCGCACGCCGCGCCCCGATCGCATTCAGGTGCTGATCAACGGATCGCAAGTGCCGCCGCTATCCGCAAAGGCCGAACTGGTCGACGTTGGTGTCGGTGCCGCCGTGCTTCAGGCGCGCGGCCAGCCAGGGCCCGCCGCATCTAGCACGCCTGCTCCCCGCACGTCGGCACCTGTCGCATCGTCGACGCCCGCCGCCACACCTATTGCAACGCCGACGCGCGCACCGGTTCGTCCAGCTGCAACGCCGACACCACGTCCCACGACCGCGCCGATACAGCGTCCCGCGCCTGAACCTGCGACGGGCAACGCCAGCGCTGCGCCGTAATGACTGGCGGGGGCCGGTGTGGCTCCGCTATACGGATGTTGATTTTCCAGTGAACCTTGCACCGGGGGGTGTGAAACTATGCGTATATTGTTGATGGCGGCGCTCATGACGTCCGCTTTCGGGCTAACCGGAACCGCTGCGGCGCAGGACGCCGGGCTGGGTGGCCGCGTCGATCGGCTGGAGCGCGAAATGCGCGCCGTGCAGCGCAAGGTTTTTCCCGGCGGTGCTGGCCAGACCGTAGAGCCCCAGATCGTGCCCGAGAACGACACCACGGTGCCCGGCACCCCTTCGGGCAGCGCGCTCGTCGATCTGGGTGCGCGCGTAATGGCGCTCGAAAGCCAATCGGCATCGCTTACCGGCCAGGTGGAGCAGGGCCAATATCGCCTCCGCCAGCTCGAAGACGCCTTCAACGCGTATAAGCGCTCCACCGATGCCCGGATCAAGGCGCTGGAAGACACCGCCACTTCAGTCGCGGTGCGCGATCCGATCGTGCCGTCCGCCGATGTCGCGATCGTCACGCCCAAGCCCACGCCTGCAAAGCCGACCCCGGCAAAGCCAGCCGCTGACACTGCCACCAAGCCGGCAGCCACAGGCCCGCGCGCGGCACAGGTCGCCGCGGTCGAAAAGCCCGCCACCGGCGACGCTGCCGAGGATGGCTACACGTATGGCTACCGCCTGTGGCAGGCCAAGCTTTACCCCGAAGCGCGGCGCGAACTCGAAGCCGTCGTGACCAAATATCCGAAGCACCGCCGCGCCAGCTATTCGCAGAACCTGCTTGGCCGCGCCTATCTTGACGCCAATGCACCAAGCCTTGCCGCCGTCGCTTTCTACCAGAATTACAAGACCAACCCGAACGGCGAACGCGCGCCTGACAGTCTCTATTATCTGGCGCAGGCGCTGGTGAAGCTGAAGAAGCCGTCGGGCGAAGTCTGCAAGGTCTATGGGGAACTCACCCAGCTTTACGGCGACAAACTCTCCGCCGAAATGACCGCCGGCGTGGCCAAGGGGCGCACCGAACAGAAGTGCAAGTGATCCGGTGACGCTCGCGCCGGAAACGGTCGAGCGGTTCCGCCGCGATCTGGAGGCATTGACCGGCACGCCGCCGAGCGTCGAGCGCAAGCTTGCGCTGGCCGTATCGGGCGGTCCGGACAGCATGGCGATGCTTGCCCTCGCCCACGCCGCCTTTCCGGGCAACGTCATTGCGGCAACGGTCGATCATCGATTGCGCGCGGAAGCCGCGGATGAGGCGGCGATGGTCGGGGCCCATTGCAGCGTGCTGGGGGTGCCGCACGAAACTCTCGTGATTGAAATCTCTTTGCAGGGCGCCAGCATCCAGGCGCAGGCGCGCGAAGTGCGCTATGCATTGCTGCGCGATTGGATCGGGCGGGCCAATGCGCTGGCTCTCGCCACTGCGCATCACGCCGATGATCAGGCCGAAACCTTCCTGATGCGCGCGGTGCGGGGTTCCGGGGTAGGGGGACTGGCCGGTATCCGCGCTCGCCGCGAATTGCGCGTCGGCATGGACGATCGCATCCCGCTGATCCGTCCGTTGCTTGGCTGGCGCCGAACAGACCTGCGCATCGTCGTCGAGCGCGCTGCCATGCCGTTCGCCGAAGATGCGAGCAATCATGATCGGGCCTATGACCGCGTCCGCTTCCGGCAATTGCTCGCGCAAAGCCCCGAACTCGATGCGGTGGGTATCGCCGCAAGTGCAGCGTATGCCGCGGAGGCCGAGCAAACGCTGGCAGATCTGGCCGCGATGGAATGGATCAAGCGGCGCAATTGGGACAGTCCGCTGGTCGCATTCCATGCCGCAGACCTGCCACGCGGCCTCTCCCGGCGGCTGGTGCGCACTGCAATCGCCGAGGTGCGCGCCCAATCGGATATCACCGCTCCCGATTGGAGCGATGGTGCCAATGTCGAGGCGCTGCTCGATGCGCTGGAGGGCGGGCGCGGCGCGACTCAGGCCGGGGTGATGGCCACAGCGAAGGGCGATCTATGGGTTTTCCGCCCGGCCCCGCCGCGTCGATCACACTGATCGGCCTAATCTCGCGTCCATTCCATTGCCATTAACCTGCGCGCGCCTATCTTTAGGATGACCAAAAAGGTGCCAGGATTCGATGAGCGACAGTGACAAGCAGCCAGGCGGCGACAATCAGGGCGGTAGCCCCTGGATGAAGAGCCTGTTGATCTGGGTGGGAATTCTCGCAGCGCTCGCGCTGTTCGTATCTCTGTTTCCCCAGTCCGGAACCCCGACCACGGGCAATCCGATCCCCTATTCGTCCTTCCTCGACAAGGTTGAGGCGGGCGAGGTTCGTGATGTCAGCCTGACGCCCGGCAATGGCGGGATCAGCGGCACGCTGAACGGCGACGTCAAGTTCCGTTCGGCCAATCCGGGCGATACCGAACTCGTCAAACGGCTCCGTGACAAGGGCGTGATCATCAATGCCCGCGCTGAAGAGCAGCCTTCGATCTGGCTCTACATGCTCTATAATTCGCTGCCGTTCCTGCTGTTCTTGGGCATCGCTTTCTTCGTGCTGCGCCAGATGCAGAAGAATTCGGGTTCGGGCGCGATGGGCTTCGGCAAGTCGCGCGCCAAGCTGCTGACCCAGCGCGAAGGCAAGGTAACCTTTGACGACGTGGCCGGCATCGATGAGGCGCGCGAAGAGCTTCAGGAAATCGTCGAGTTCCTCCGCGACCCGACCAAGTTTGCCCGCCTCGGCGGCAAGATTCCCAAGGGCGCATTGCTTGTCGGCTCGCCCGGCACCGGCAAGACGCTCCTTGCGCGCGCGATCGCAGGCGAAGCCGGCGTGCCGTTCTTCAGCATTTCGGGCTCGGACTTTGTCGAAATGTTCGTCGGCGTCGGCGCCAGCCGCGTCCGCGATATGTTCGAACAGGCCAAAAAGTCTGCGCCGTGCATCGTCTTTATCGACGAAATCGACGCGGTCGGCCGTTCGCGCGGTGCAGGTCTGGGCAACCAGAATGACGAGCGCGAGCAGACACTCAACCAGCTCCTCGTGGAGATGGACGGTTTCGATTCGAACGAAGGCATCATCATCGTCGCGGCAACCAATCGCCCCGACGTGCTCGATCCCGCATTGCTGCGTCCGGGCCGTTTCGATCGGCAGGTTCAGGTGCCGCGCCCCGATATCGAGGGCCGCATCAAGATCCTGCAGGTCCATATGAAGAAGGTGCCGTTGGCGCCCGACGTCGATCCGCGCGTTATCGCACGCGGCACGCCGGGCTTCTCGGGTGCCGATCTGGCCAACCTCGTCAACGAAGGCGCGCTGCTTGCCGCTCGTCGTGGCAAGCGCTTGGTTGCGGCGCAGGAATTCGATGACGCGCGCGATAAGGTGCTGATGGGTGCTGAGCGCCGATCGATGGTGATGACCGACGATGAAAAGCGGATGACCGCCTATCACGAAGCCGGCCATGCTCTCGTCTTCGCGCATGAACCGACCGCCGATCCGATCCATAAGGCGACGATCATCCCGCGCGGTTTTGCACTGGGCATGGTCCAGCCGCTGCCCGAGCGTGACAGTTACAGCTATCACCGCGACAAGATGCACGCCGATATCGCGGTGGCATTTGGTGGCCGCGTCGCCGAGGAATTGATCTTCGGCTATGACAAGGTCAGCTCCGGCGCATCGAGCGACATCCAGCAGGCGAGCAAGCTCGCCCGCGCGATGGTCACCAAATGGGGCCTGTCGGATGCCGTTGGCCCGCTCGATTTCAGCGATAGCCATGAAAGCTTCGGTTACGCGATGCAGCAGGCCAAGCCGATGTCGAACGAGACCGCGCAGCTTATCGACAGTGAAGTGAAGCGCTTTGTCGAGCAGGGCCTGAGCCGTGCGCGCCAGTTGCTGAGCGACCATATCGATCAGCTCCACACCATCGCGCTGGCGCTTCTCGAATATGAGACGCTGACCGGTGAGGAGATTAAGCGGCTGATCGCGGGCGACGACATCCATCGCGAAGATCCCGGTGCAAATACGCCGACGATCGCCGTGGCGGGCACGTCGATCCCCAAGATCCGCCGGCCCAAGGGTCCGTTTGGCAATCCGACGCCGCAAGGCGCCTGAGTTAGGCCCCACAAGGCGCGTCAGCGCCTGAGTTAAGCCCCACGAGGCGCGTCAGCGCCTGAGTTAAGCCATAGTCTTTCGCAAAACCCTTCCCGGAGCGATCTGGGGAGGGTTTTTCGTGCGTAAGGTTCTGGTTCTGGCAGCGGCAGGTCTCGGCCTGTTCGCAACCTCGGCAAATGCGATGACGGTCGCCGAATTCCTCGCCAAGGCGAATGCGCTCAAGGCCAAGGGCATGATGGCAGCCTTCTCGTCCGATATCGGTCTGCTCAAAGGCGAAATGGCAGGCATCACCGCCGCCTATCGCGCCGATATTGAACGGGCGCGCGCCGCCGGCCGCAAGCCGCATAGCTGCCCGCCACCAAAGGGTCAGGCCAAGATGGGCTCGAACGAATTCATCGCGGAGCTTGAGAAAATCCCGGCCGCGCGCCGCGGCATCAGCATGAAACAGGCATTTTACGGCATGATGGCGCGGAAATATCCCTGCCCTTAGCCGCTTTTGGAGCGGGCTGGCCCCGTCTGACTACAAAGACTCTAGCCCGACATTCCGAGTGCGAGCAGGATCAGCAGGAACAACGTCACGATAATATTGATGAAGAAAAGAAGGATCGCCGTGCGCACGATGGTCGACAAGCGGCCAAGGCGGTAAGCCTGGCGTAGCTGTCGCCCGAGATGCACCACCGGGATCAGCAACGCTGCCGGTATCAATATTCCCTCGGCCAGCCCGAGAACCCCCGCGACGGTCACCACGATGAACAGCAGCGACATGAACGCGATCGAATAGGTGATGAAAACCGTATGGTCGTAGAGGCGAAACTCTCGACGCCATGCGAAGAGCAGCCACAGGAACGGCAGCGATAGCGGGATCAGCAGCCACGAGAATTTATAGATGCTCGATTGCAGCTTGTAGAGCATCAGCGCGGGATTCTTGTTCCACTTCTCGATGCCGTGATCGAGCGGTGCCCAGCCGCTATAGCGCGTCGTCACGTTAAACCCGCCATTCGAGCCGGCTTTCTTTTCGATCACAGGCAAATCGGCGAGCACTTCGTCCAGTTCGGCGATGCGCTTTTCATCGCGCGCGCGCCTGGGGGTGCCGATCACGCGCTTGTCGCGCGACTTGATCAGCTCCGCGCGCTCGTCGGTCATCGCTTTGCGGACTTCCTCGATCTTGGACGCGGGATTGCCGGTGTTGATCTCGCTCGGCGCTGAAATGCCAGCCCAGCCGAACACGGCGAACATTGCGAAGATCGAAAACAGGAACAGCGCCATCGGCGATACGAACCGCGCCCGCTCGCCCTCTACATAGCGCCGGGTCAGCTCGCCGGGCCGCCATGCCAGCATCGGCAAGGTGCGCCAGAGCTTGCCTTCGAAATGCGCAACGCCGTGGAGGATCTCGTGCCCGATCGCGCCCAGCGAGCGATGGACGTGGCCGCTCTGTCCGCAGCGATGGCAATGCGCGCCCGCCAGCATGGTCCCGCAATTGAGACACATTCCGCCATCGCCATGGCCTTCGCCTGCAACCGGCTCG
>JAZKJE010000004.1:66004-76831 GCA_040384525.1 Pseudomonadota bacterium | reverse complement strand
GCGAAGTGGCCCGCGCCGGGCACGACCGCGACCACTTTGTATCTCCATGGTGATGGCAGCCTGTCGTTCGATGCACCGGCGTCGGGCGAGGAATGCCGCGAATATGTTTCCGATCCGGCCAATCCGGTGCCGTTCCGCGAGCGCCCGATCTCGCGCACCTATCCGTCACAGGAATGGCGCTGGTGGGAAGCTGCCGATCAGCGCTTCGCCGATCACCGGACCGATGTGCTGAGCTATACCAGCGCGCCGCTTGAGGCGGATTTGACCGTCACCGGCGATATTGTCGCCAAATTGATGGCATCGACCTCGGGCACCGACAGCGATTTCGTGGTCAAACTGATCGACGTGCTGCCCGACGATTACCACGCGAAGGGCGTGGGCGGGCAGCTTGGCGATTATCCCAAGACGCTCAACGGCTATCAATTCCCGATCGCGATGGAAGTGCGCCGCGGGCGCTATCTGGCGAGCAACGAGAAGGCCACGCCGCTAACGCCCAATCAGGTGATCCCGTGGGACGTGCAACTGCGCGACCATGACCATGTCTTCAAAAAAGGCCACCGGCTGATGGTGCAAGTCCAGTCGAGCTGGTTTCCTGTGATCGATCGCAACCCGCAAAAGTTCGTGCCGAACATCTACAAGGCGAGCGAAGCAGACTTTGTGAAGGCGAACCAGCGCGTGTGCAGCGGATCGATGGTGGTGCTGCCGGTGATGAAGTAGCTTCTAAAAATCCTCCCCTGGCGGGGGGGGATTGCGTTAGCCCGAGTTCCGCAGCGCCGTCGCGATTGCGTTGATCGACAGCAATATGCCCTCGCCGATGCGGGGATCATCCTCGCCATTGCGGTGGCGCTTGAGCAATTCGATCTGGAGCAGGTTGAGCGGCTCGATATAGGGCAAACGCAGTCGGATCGAAGTTTCGAGCCCGGCATGCTTTTCCAGCAAGCGCGTCTGGCGAGTGATCTGGAGCAGGCCGTCATGCGCCGATTGCCAGCCGCTCTGGATCTGGCCGAAGACGGAATGGCGCAGGGCCTTGTCCTCTACCAAGGCCACATAATGCTGCGCGATTTCCATGTCGGATTTGGCGAGCACCTGTTCCATGTTCGCCAGCGTCGATGCGAAGAGCGGGTAGGCGCTCGCCATTTCGCGGAGCAGGCCCTTATCCTCGAACGCATCGAATGCCGCGCCGACGCCATACCAGCCCGGCAGCATGATCCGCGCCTGTGCCCAGCTGAATACCCATGGGATCGCGCGCAGATCTTCGATCGCATCGGATTTCTTGCGGGATGCCGGGCGTGAGCCGATCTTCAGGCCAGCGATCTCCGCAATGGGCGTTGCCTGACGGAAGAATTGGCGGAAGCCCTCGGTCTCATAGACCAGCCCGCGATAGGCCTTGAACGCCGAGTCCGAGAGCTGGTCCATCGCCGCGGCAAAGCGCTTCTCGTCGGCAGGGGCGAGCTTCTCCGGCTCAAGGCTGGCGAGCAACGTGGCCGATGCCATCGCTTCCAGATTGGTCATCGCGCTTTCGCGGGTGCCGTATTTGGCGGCGATGACCTCGCCTTGCTCGGTGATGCGGATGCGGCCTTGCACGGTGCCCTTGGGCTGGGCGAGGATCGCCGCAAACGAAGAGCCGCCGCCGCGCCCGACCGCGCCGCCACGGCCGTGGAACAATTGCATGCCGAGGCTGGCCTTCTCGAACACTGGCTTGAGCGCAGTCGATCCGCGCGACAGTTGCCAGGTCGAGGTGAGGTAGCCACCGTCCTTGTTCGAATCGGAATAGCCGATCATCACTTCCTGATGGCCCTGCGTCGCGGCGATGTGCGCGACTTCGGGGATGGCGAGCCAGCCCTCCATGATCGCGGGCGCGCCCTGCAGATCGGCGATGGTCTCAAACAGGGGTATCGCCATCACATCGGCGCGGGGCGCATTGCCCGGAATGTAGAGCCCGGCTTCCTTGAGCAGCAGATGGACTTCGAGAAGATCCGACACCGACTGCGCCATCGATACGATGTAATGACTGATGCAGGCCCGGCCATATTTCCTGTGGCTGGCGGCGGCCTCGCGGACAATCGCCAGTTCGCTCGCAGTCTCTTCGGAATACTCCGCATAGGGGCTGGTCAGCAGACGCGGGCTTTCCAGTTCACGGCGCAAAAGTGCTACGCGAGCATCCTCTTCGAGCACTAGATAGTCCTCGCAGACCCCGCCCGCCTTCAGCAATTCGCCGACTACGCGCTCATGCACCGCGCTGTTCTGCCGCATATCCAGCGTGGCCAAATGGAACCCGAAAGTCTCGACCGCGCGGATCAGCCGCCCCAGCGCGCCTCCGGTGGCGAGGGGGCCGGGCTCTTCGCCCGCCAGCGCATGCGCCACGGTGACCAGTTCCTCGCGAAACTCACTGGGCGCGGCGTAAGGAAGCGCGGCGTGCGGTGCCGGGCGCGGCGCGGGCTTGCCGACGAGCGCCTGATGAGTCGCGGAAAGGCGCGCGTAGATGCCGAACAATGCGCGGCGATAGGGTTCGTCGGAGCGGCTTCGGGCATTGTCGCCGCTGGCATCCGCAAGCGCGAGCAGGGCCTCGCTCACCGTCACATGCTCGGTCGAAATCGACAGCTCGGCACCGAGGGCATGCACTGCCCCCAGATAGTAACCGAGCACTGCCTCCGCCGATTTGACGAGCGCAAGCCGCATCGATTCGGCGGTGACGAAGGGATTGCCATCGCGGTCGCCACCGATCCACGAGCCTGCACGCAGGAAGCTCGGTGCACGCGCGCCCAATGCCCGGTCCCAGCGCGCATACAGCGCGGGCATCACCGGCAGGAACACGTCGCGGAGATAGGAAAGCGCGGTCTCGACTTCGTCGGCCACGCCCAGCTTCTCCCGGCGCAGCACGCGGGTCTGCCATAGCAACGCGATCTGGCGGAGGATCGCCTCGTCGATCTTGTCGCCATCCTCGGTCTCGCTCAGCCCCAGATCCATCAACGCCATCAGCTCGGCGATCCGGTTTTTGTGGTCGATCATCGATTTGCGGCGGACTTCGGTGGGGTGCGCGGTGAGCACCGGCACGATCAGCGCGTGATCGAGCAATTGCATCACGTCTTCATGGCCAATGCCCTCGGCCTCCAGCCGCGCGAGCGCGCCGGCCATATCCGCATCGCCTTCGATGGCGACGCCCTGACGATCCTCGGCCAGATTGGCGAGCATCGAAAACAGCATGAAGCCGCGCGTGAAATCGAGCGTCTCGTCCAGGCTCAGCCGATCGAGCCCGCGATCGATCGTGCCTGCGCCTGCCACGCCGCGCGCCCGGTCCACCGATGTCGCGCGGATATATTCGATGCGCTTGAACAATTCTTCGCCGCCATAAGCGCGAATCACATCGCCAAGGAGCTTTCCGAGAAAGCGGACATCGGGATTGTTTGCGATCGCTAGACTAGCCATGGAAGCAATTGCTGCACCGCAATAGGAACCCGGGTCAACATCGGAATCCTTTCGACGCGCTTTTCAGCCGCCTGGAGATCTTCAGGTTCGGGCTTGCCGAGCAAACATGCGCCTAACGCGCCGCGCCGCCGCCGCTCAGTTCGTCTTCGTCCAGCCAGCTGGCGACGGCGGGCTCATTCTCGATCACCGTCATCTGCTGCGGCGGGAACGAAAGCCCGCTATTCATGCCCAGCGTATCGGGGATGACGACCATGGTCGTGCCGGGCCCCACCACCGTTGCCAGCGCACGGCGAAAGGGATCGCTGCCCTGAAAACGGCCCGATGCGTGAGCGGGCATATCATATGCCACTGAAGCGGATTGGCCCGGCAACGGCACCTTTGCCCAGCGATAATCGCTGCCGATCACGTCGCTCAGCACATAGGCCTGCACACGATCGATAATGCCATCGAAGGTCACGGGCGCAGAGCCGATCTCGATCCCGTTGCGCAGCACCACCATGCGGCGATCGGCTGCGCTGACCACGATCGAGACCGGGCCGCTGGGCGACAATTCGGGCCGCCAGACTGCGGGGCCCACGGGCATCTGGCGCGTCAGCTTCGGGGTGGGCGCGATACGCAGTTCGGCGGGCTGGTTGACGATTACCACCGTCATGCCCAGCGCGGTTTCATCGAACAATAAGGGCGCGAATTCGTGTGGCAGGCGGATGCAGCCATGCGAGGCGGGGTAGCCGGGCAGCGAACCGCCATGCAGCGCGATCCCATACCAGGTGAGCCGCTGCATATAGGGCATCGGCGCGTTCGAATATTTGCTCGAACGGTGCTTCGCGGCCTTTTGCAGGATCGGGAACACGCCAAGCGGGGTGCGGTGGCCGGGCTTGCCGCTGGAAATGGTCGATACGCCGATCGGCACACCGTTGCGATATGCCACCAGCCGCTGCGTGGCGATGTTGACGATCACCAGCATCGGCCCTTCGGGCGCGATTTCGGGCACCCAGATATATTGGCCGGGCTTGAGCCGCGCGACCGCATCCATGACGTTGCCCGAATATAGCGGCTGGATTTGCGCGGCGCCCGCAGTGGCGAGCAATGCGACCGAAGCTGCGAGGATAAACGCACGGCTACGCTTGGATCTTAGCATCGCGAATCCCCCAGCTCGTTACGCGACATTAACCATTGCGACCGCGAAATCAAAGCGCGGCATGTTGACCCTGCGCAGGTGCGCGACTAGAGGCCCGTTCGTCCTTCGGGGAGTAGCCACCACCGGCTTGATCGGCGGAGCGCAGCGTCAACATACTCGGTGGAGACACCGTGGCGCGCGCGGGCAGCGGGAAACCGCTTGTCAGGCGAGACCGATGACATGGCTTTCCGTTCCGGGTCGGGCGGGGAAGCGATGTCGTCGTGTGCTTGCTGCCTGACCCCGGGAGTTCATGTGGAAGCGTTCTTCTCTTCGCTCGGCCTCGTCGCGATTGCCGAAATGGGCGACAAGACCCAGCTGCTCGCCGCCGTGCTCGCGATCCGCTTTCGCAAGCCCTGGCCGATCATCGCGGGCATATTGGTGGCGACGCTCGCCAATCATTTCCTCGCGGCGTTGCTCGGCACCGTTGCGGCAAGCTGGCTGGCGAGCCCGTGGTTCCGCGCCGCAATCGGGCTTTCGTTTATCGCGATGGCGGCGTGGACTTTGATTCCCGACAAGCTCGATGAAGGCGACCAGAAGACCCCGCGCTACGGCGCGTTCCTCACCACGCTCGTCGTCTTCTTTCTGGTCGAGATGGGCGACAAGACTCAGATCGCGACTGTCGCTCTGGGTGCGCGCTTTGACGATGTGATCGCGGTTACCGCCGGTACGACGTTCGGCATGATGCTGGCGAATGCGCCCGTCGTTTTGCTGGGCAACAGGCTGCTCGCGAAGATCAATTTCGACTGGGTCCGCCGTGTGGCCGCTGCATTGTTCCTCGGTCTCGGCTTGTGGACGCTTTGGGACGCGTTACTCTGAGCCGCATGCCGCCAAACCCCCTCAAGCGATTGCTGATCGCGCAGGTTCGCAAGACGTTCAACGATCAGGCGAAGGGCGAGACGCCGGTGATCCGCCAGCCCGATGGGCTGTTCGGGCCCCAGGCAGTGTGCTGGCGGGTCCACGGCGATGTCGTGACGATGATGGTCGGCGGCGTATCTGCGTTGCTGCTCCAGATGCTCCATCCGGCGGTGCTCGCGGGCGTCTGGGACCATTCGGCGTTCCGGCAGGATATGTTGGGCCGGCTGCGGCGTACCGCGCGGTTCATCGCTGTCACCGGATATGATTCGCGCGAAGCGGCAGAGGCGGCGATCGAGAAAGTGCGTGAGGTCCATACGCGGGTGAAAGGCGTGCTGCCCGATGGCACGCCCTACGCCGCCGATGAGCCGCGACTGCTCGCATGGGTGCATGTGACGGAGGCGGTGTGCTTCCTCGATGCATGGATACGCTATGCCGAACCGCGCATGCCGCTCGCCGATCAGGATCGCTATTTTCGCCGAATTCGCGATTATCGCCGAAGCCTTGGGCGCGGACCCCGTGCCGCGCACCCGCGCCGAGGCGGAGGCGTTGATCCAGTCGATGCGCGGTGAATTGATGTCGGACGCGCGCACCAGGGAAGTCGCGCGGCTGGTGCTGGCCCAGCCCGCACCAAGCCTGGCGATGAAGCCGTTCCAGACGATGATATTCGCTGCCGCAGTCGATCTCCTCCCGGCATGGGCGCGCGAGATGCACGGTCTTTCTGCGCCGGGGCTTGCGAAACCGCTGGTGCGGACGGGAACAGCGGGAATGGCCAGCGCCTTCCGCTGGGCGTTCAACTAACGTTTAATCCGAAGGGTCATCGATTCCGCCAGCATTGGCGGCCTCCAGTTCCACCCGGCCATGGCCGCGCTGGATCAGCCCCAGCTCACGAGCAGCTGCGCGCGATATATCGATCAGCCGGCCATTGCCCCATGGCCCGCGATCATTGACCCGCACGATCACGCTGCGCCCGCTCGCCAGATCGGTCACGCGAACATGCGTGCCGAACGGCAGCGAACGATGCGCCGCAGTAAACGCTTCGGGGTCATAAAGTTCGCCATTGGCGGTGCGCTTGCCGGTGAAACGGTCGGCATAGAAACTGGCGGTGCCGGTCGAGATCTCAAGCGCGGGGGCACGGGCATAAGAAGCGGTGCAAGCGCCGAGCGCCGCTGCCAACATCATTGCCTGTCGAATCTTGCGGCCCACTTTTGCGCCTCCCCGCGGCGGGGCATGCCGCGAAAGCGTTACCGAACCCAAGCCTCGCTCGCCGGAACCGCGCTATGCGGTGCCGGCGAAACGATGAAATGCGGTTTAGACGTCCAGATTGGCGACGCTGAGCGCGTTTTCCTGAATGAATTCGCGGCGCGGCTCGACCACGTCGCCCATCAGGCGCGTGAAGATCTCGTCCGCCACATCGGCCTGATCGACCTGCACGACGAGCATCGAGCGGTTGGTCGGATCGAGCGTGGTTTCCCAAAGCTGCTCGGCGTTCATCTCGCCCAGACCCTTGTAACGCTGGATCGCGAGGCCCTTGCGACCGAAAGCGAGGATCGCATCGAGCAACTGGCTCGGGCGGGAGACCAACGTCTCGCCCTTGGCGACGGCGACCAGCTCTTCGGTCTCCTCCGCACCTTCGACCGGAGCCACGACCTCGGCTTCCACCGCCGCGCTCGCCTTGGACGAAACCAGCTTGGACGGCAGCAGATAGGCCGACGCCTGTTCGTTCGCGAGGGCATGGAGCTTGCGCGCTTCGGCCGAGACCAGGAACGCCGCTTCGACGATGTGGTGATCGGTCACGCCGCGCCACCAACGCTCGAAATGATAGCCGCCATCCTCGGTAATCCGCGCCGACCAGCGGGCTTCGGGATCGGCCGCGTCGAGCCGGCTGACCGTGGTCTTGAGGCTATCGCCGCGCTGGTCGCGGTTGGCATTGGGATCGAGTCCGCCGCCCAGTGCCAGCACTTCGATGATGTCAGGCGAATAGCGGCGCGGCACATAGCGCATCAGCGTGCGCATGCGACGCGAATGCTCGACGAGCGTGCGCAGATCCTCGCCACTCCGCTGCTGGCCCTGCGTGTCGAGCATCGTGCCACCGACGCCGGCATCGACCAGATATTGATCGAGCGCGCTATCGTCCTTGAGATAAACCTCAGAACGTCCCTTGGTCGCTTTGTAGAGCGGCGGCTGGGCGATGTAGAGATAGCCGCCGGTGATGATTTCGGGCATCTGGCGATAGAAAAAGGTCAGCAGCAGCGTGCGGATATGCGCGCCATCGACGTCAGCGTCGGTCATGATGACGATCTTGTGGTAGCGCAGCTTCTCGATGTTGAAATCGTCGCGAATGCCGGTTCCCAGCGCCGTGATGATCGTGCCGATTTCGCGGCTGGCGAGCATCCGGTCGAAGCGCGCGCGCTCGACGTTGAGGATCTTGCCGCGCAGCGGAAGGATCGCCTGGAAATGGCGATCGCGGCCCTGCTTGGCAGAACCGCCGGCCGAGTCACCCTCGACAAAGAACAATTCGGACTTGGCGGGATCGCGCTCCTGGCAGTCGGCGAGCTTGCCGGGCAGGCTGGCGATATCCATCACGCCCTTGCGCCGGGTCAGTTCGCGCGCTTTCTTGGCAGCTTCGCGCGCGGCGGCAGCGTCGATCACCTTCTGGATGATCGCGCGCGCCATTGCGGGGTTTTCCTCAAGCCACTCGGCCATCTTGTCGGCCATCAGCGATTCGAGCGGCTGGCGGACTTCGGACGAAACGAGCTTGTCCTTGGTCTGCGAGCTGAACTTGGGATCCGGCAGCTTGACCGAGACGATCGCGGTGAGGCCCTCACGCATATCGTCGCCGGTGAGCGAGACCTTCTCCTTCTTCAGCATCCCCGATTTGTCGGCATAATTGTTGAGGGTGCGGGTCAGCGCGGCGCGGAACGCGGCCAGATGCGTGCCGCCGTCGCGCTGCGGGATGTTGTTGGTGAAGCACAGGACGTTCTCATAATATGAGTCGTTCCACTCCAATGCGACGTCGACCGTTACGTCGTCGCGGGTGCCCGCAATCGCCACCGGATCGGGCATCAAGGCGACCTTGTTGCGATCGAGATATTTCACGAACGCAGCGATGCCGCCCTCGTAATACAGCTCGACCTCCTTGACTTCCTCATGTCGCGCGTCGCGCAGGAACAGGCGCACGCCGGAGTTGAGGAATGCCAGTTCGCGATAGCGATGCTCGAGCTTCTCGAAATCATAATCGGTGATCTTGAAGGTGGCGGGCGAGGCGAGGAAGGTCACGCGCGTGCCCTTCTTCCCCTCGGGCGCCGGGCCCAAAACCTTGAGCGGGGCAACCGCGTCGCCGAACGCGAAGCGCATGTAATGCTCCTGCCCATCGCGCCAGATGTTGAGATCGAGCCATTCGCTGAGTGCGTTGACCACCGAGACGCCCACGCCGTGCAGACCGCCCGAGACCTTGTACGCATTGTCGTCGCTGGTGTTCTCGAATTTACCGCCCGCGTGGAGCTGCGTCATGATGACTTCGGCTGCCGACACGCCTTCTTCCGAGTGGATGCCCGTCGGAATCCCGCGTCCATTATCCTCGACCGAGACCGAACCATCGGCGTTCAGCTGTATGATGATCTTGTCGCAATGGCCGGCCAAAGCCTCGTCGATCGCGTTGTCCGAAACCTCGAACACCATGTGGTGGAGGCCCGAACCATCGTCGGTATCGCCGATATACATGCCGGGGCGTTTGCGCACCGCATCAAGGCCCTTCAGAACCTTGATCGAGTCCGCGCCATAGGCGTTTGCGTTGGGGATGTTTTCGGGGGTCGCGTCGTCGGTATTTGCCATGCCCAGCATATAGGGTCGGCACAGCCAAAACGAAAGCAAAATGGGGCGGGCGCGGGCCCGCCGTCATTCTGTCTTTTGGGGCTCAGATGCCCGGGATATCGTAGCTGACGAAGTTCGTGCCGATCGCCGAGACGGGCGAGCCCTTATAGGTTGCTGGCGCGAAGCGTGCGCGGGCAGTGATCGATGCGCAGATGACGTTGTCGATCGCGTCTTCGCCCGAGGTTTCGAAGACCTGGCAGGTCGATACGCGGCCGGTTTCGTTGATTTCGTAGACGAGCTGGACCGTGCCCTTTTTGGCGCGATTGGTCACGTTGCGCGGGTAATCGCCATAATCGACCCAGCGGCTGGGATCGTTGGTGGCGCGTGCGGGGACGACGGTGGCGGGAACGCCCTTGGCAGTGAGCGCGGCGCAGGCGGCTGCGAGCGCTGCCGCATCGGGCTTGGTCTCAAGCGGTTGGCAATCGACGATCTTCCCGCCGACCCCGGTGCGAATCGCATAAGCGGCGCCCGCATGGCGCATTGCCGGATAGACGAGCAGGTCGGTATTTTGTGCATGGGCCTGACCGGCGGCAGTCATCCCGGCGGCGGCAATGGCGAATCCGATAATAATGCGCATGTGCAGACCCCTGTTTCTGCGGTGTATTGCGCGATGCTAGCGCGTCATGCGGTGCCGCGAAAGTCCAAGGCTGTGAACGGCACGTTTGCGATCAACCAATGGTGCCGCCAGCGACCTGATAACGGGTTGCGTCGCCTGGCACGGCGGCGAAAAGTTCGGGTTCGGTACCGGTCATCCACACCTGTCCGGCCCCCGCCAGCCGCGCAAACAATGCGGCGCGGCGGCCGGGATCCAGATGGGCGGCGACTTCATCGAGCAGCAGGATCGGTGCGCGGGCAGTGCGATCCGCGACCAATTCGGCATGGGCGAGGACGAGACCGAGCAGCAGCGCCTTTTGCTCGCCAGTGGAGCAGAGATGCGCGGGCTGGCCTTTGCCCAGATGGGTGACGATCAGATCCACGCGGTGCGGCCCGGCGAGCGCGCGTCCGGCGGCGGCGTCGCGACGGCGTCCCTCGGCGAGTTCGCGGGCGAGTTGAGGCCCATCGCCCTGCCAGCCTTCGAGCGCGAGCCCTGCACGGGCAAAGATTGTTTCGGGCTGATTGGCCAGGCGCTCGCCCAGGAGCGCCACGGCCTCGCACCGCGCTGCATCGATTGCGGCGCCATGCTCGGCCATCCGCGCCTCCAATGCCGCCAGCCAGTCGGGATCGGCTGGCGTATCGGCGGCGAGCAGGCGGTTGCGCTGGCGCATCGCTGCTTCGTAGCGCGCGGAATGATGGGCGTGGCCGCTTGTCAGCGCGAGCGTCAGCCGGTCGAGGAAGCGGCGGCGCTCGCCCGGACCTTCCACGAAGAGCCGATCCATTGCAGGCGTAAGCCACAAAACCGTCAGCCATTCGGCGAGCGCGGTGGCCGATGCTGCCGCGCCGTTGACCCGGACCAGCCGCCGCTCGGGCGCATTGGCCTGCGTGCCGGTGCCGATAGCCGT
>JAZKJE010000004.1:0-65994 GCA_040384525.1 Pseudomonadota bacterium | reverse complement strand
CTCCTAATTCCGCCGCGACGCCAAACCCGCCGCTGCCGCCTTGCCGCGCAATCTCTGGCAGCGCCGCACGGCGAAGCCCGCGACCCGGCGCGAGCAGCGAAACCGCCTCCAGCACATTGGTCTTGCCCGCGCCATTCTCGCCGGTCAGCACCACAAAGCCCGCACCCGGCATGAGCAATGCGTCTGCATGGTTGCGGAAATCGGTCAGGACGAGGCGGGTTACGGCCATTGTGGCATCTCCTAGCGCAGCCTCTTGCCGCCGGACAGCGCTTCGCGGATGATCACACCTGAAAAAGCCGCCTGAAAAGGGATGCCGCATGATCCGGACCTGCCTTGCCGCCGCCGCTCTGCTGCTATCCGCCTGCACGCCCGCCAAGCCCGAAGATATGACCGCGCGGTTCGTGCGGGAGGGGCAGCCGGCCTTGGTCGCGATGAGCGCCACCAATGGCGATTCGCGCGTATCGGCGGGCGACACGCTCTTCCTGCGCAAGGGCGACAAGGAATATGTCGTGCTCCACGATGCCACGGGCAGCTTCAGCGCTACCATCGACGATGCGCTAGCGGTGTTTGGGGAGAGCAGATCGGAACTGTTCGACAGCACAGGCCCGCGCACCCAGCCCGAATATGCGCTGACCGAAAGCCGATCGGAGACTGTAGCGGGCGTCAAAGGTACGTTGTGGAAAGGGCACCCGCGCGAAGTGCCGTCGCTTTCCTCGTTCGAAGGCGTGGTCAGCACCGATCCCGCGCTCGCCGGCCTCGGTCGCGCATTGGCGATGCAGACGCGCTTCTCGGTCACCCGCAACACCGCCGATCTGGGCGGCCTCGGTAATTTCGAGAAAGCGATGCTGGATTTGTTCGGCAAGGGCGCGGTGCTGCGTTTCAACAGTTTCCTGAAGCTCGAAAAGATCGACAAGGGGCCGATCCCCGCGGCAATGTTTGCCGTGCCCGAACCTTTGCTTGGGCGCGATGCGCTCCGTGCCCGCTTAAGCCTGCCGCCAAAGGAATGACTATGATGCTTCGCTTGCTCGCCGCCTTTCTCGCGCTGCTTCCGCTGCCGGCATGGGCCGATGTCACCGCAACCTATTCTGCGGGCAAGATGACATTGCTCGTAGAGTCCGACGACAATGGAAATTCGCGCATCGGGATCGAGGGCAAGTTCGGCATCATCCGCCGTGATGGCTTCGACTATGCCGTGATGGCCCTGCCGAACGGTGAGACTAAGGTAACGGAACTCAGCGAATTGCTGTCATTCATCTCTGCGGCGGTTGCTGGCGAATCGAAAAAGGACGCCGCGAGCGTACTCGACAAGCCCTTTGTGCTGACGATGAAGGGAGACGTCATGGTGGGCGATCGCAAGGGCACGCTATGGAACTTCGGCCCCGAAAAGGAAAAGGACGGCAGGGCCGGGCAGATGAAGGAATTTGTCATGAGTGCGGACCCCGCGCTCGCCCCGGTCGGCGCGATCTTCGCACGCACGGTGGAGGCGCTGATGCCCTTGATGGCAGCGATCATCCCCGAATCGACCGGCTTTTCGGCAAAGGCCCGCAATCTGTTTTCCAGCGGTGCACCGCTCCGCATCGATACGTTGGTCGCGCTTCAGTCGGTGACGGTAACCGAGATTGATCCCAAGCGCTTCGAGCTTCCCGCGCCGGTGATCCCGGCGATGGAATTCATGATGGCGATGAATCCGGCCAGCGGCACAGGCGCGTTCAGCCCTTTGCCCTGATCATCTGCAGTTCTGATCAGATGCCCTTGAGGCCTGCCGCTGCCAGGCTCGCCTGCGCGACCTGATACTTCACCGGCTGAATAATGTTGAGCCGGCGGCGGGCCTGATCGAGCGGCTGATTGAGCAGCGCCTCATAATCCTCGCCGTGCAGCCAGCCGGCTTGCTTGCCGCGCTTATAGCCTTCGATCACTGCCCTGAAGAAGTCGGTCTTCCCGGTGATGCGCAGGCTCTTGAGCGCTGCGCCCAAGCCGATAAAGCCCCAGCCGAGGCCGCCGGTCTGTGCATAGGAAAAGGCGACAAGGCATGCTTCTCCCAGATGCTCGTCGGCCTTGTAGCCGGTGAGGACGTGCCACAGATCATGGACATCGCGCTCTCGGCGGCCCATCCAGGTATAGGGGTGCTCGACCTCGGCATCGGCGAATTCGGTCATGCTCACTTCGACCAGTCCGTCCGCCGAATAGCCGGTCGAATCGAGGAAGTTGCGATACGCGGCCCCAACGGTGCCTTCCGCAAAGCTGTCGATCCACGCGCGGTCGGTCAGCCGCTCGGCCAGCTCGACGCGCTGATAGGCCAGCCGCCCGCCGCCCGGCACGGTCAGCAGCTTGCGATAGCTGCGCTGTGTGGCATCGCCGTTCAGCGCGCGCATGATCTTGAAGACCTGCTCGGTATCGTCGCCGTTCGACAGCAGCCGGCGCAGCGCGGACAGGGCAGTGCCCCATTCGCGCTTCATCGGAACGCCGGGATTGAACGATGCGGGTGCTGGTTGCGTAGCCATGCACCCTAGATAGAGTTACTTACACCAATGTCAATAGTGGGCGATCACACGCGCATCGGCATCAGCACGTACAGCGCCGGTGATGCATCATTCTCGCGGATCAGGGTCGGCGCCGCAGCATCCGCCAGATGCACTTCGACCAGATCGCCTTCGATCTGCGCAAGGATGTCCATCAGGTAGCGGCTGTTGAAGCCGATCTCGAAGCCTGCCGCGACATATTCGCCGGGCACTTCTTCCGCTGCCGCACCATTCTCAGGGCTGGTGACCGACAGGATCACCTTGTCGCGGTCGAGCGCCATCTTCACTGCGCGGGTCTTTTCGGTGGCGATGGTCGAGACGCGGTCGACGCCTTCCATCAGGCTCTTGGGGTCGATCTTGAGGATCTTGTCATTGCCCGTCGGGATAACGCGCGAATAATCGGGGAAGGTGCCGTCGATCAGCTTCGAAGTCAGGATCGCCTGGCCCATGTCGAAACGGATTTTCGAGCCCGAGAGCGACACGCCGACCGAACCATCCACTTCGTCGAGCAGCTTGCGCAGTTCGGCGACGCACTTACGCGGGATGATGACGTCGGGCATCTTCTCGGCGCCATCGGGGCACGCGACGGTGACGCGGGCGAGGCGATGGCCATCGGTTGCGGCCGCGCGCAGCATCGGCGTCGATTCGTCGGTCACGTGGATGAAGATGCCGTTCAGATAATACCGCGTCTCTTCGGTCGAGATCGCGAAACGCGTCTTGTCGATGATCTGCTTGAGCGTTTCGGCCGGCAGCTCGAACGTGGTGGGCAGCTCGCCCTCGGCGATCATCGGGAAATCGTCGCGCGGCAACGTCGCCAGCGTGAACTTGGCGCGACCGGCATTGACCGTGATGCGGCCCTCGGCAGCGCTCAGTTCAACCTGCGAGCCTTCCGGAAGCTTGCGGACGATGTCGAACAAAGTGTGCGCGCTGATCGTGGTCGCGCCCGGCTGGTCCACTGCCGCCGGTATCGTCTCGTCGATCTGCAGATCGAGATCGGTCGCCATCAGCCGCAATGCACCGGAAGCCTGCGCTTCGATCAGCACGTTCGACAGGATAGGGATCGTATTGCGCCGCTCGACCACGGATTGGACGTGGCTGAGGCCCCTCAACAGAGTTGCGCGTTCGATCGTCGCCTTCATGCTTAGAACCCCCGGGGCGATACCTGCCCGAATCCAGCTGAGCTGGGCCTAGATTTGGGAAATAACCTTAACGGCAAAAAGGGCCGGAGCAAGCGCCCCGACCCTTCCTTCAACAGCTAAATTGCTGTGCTTTCGCTTTAGAAGCGAACGCCGAGGCCGCCGACGACCTGATGGCGCTTCGCATTGATGCCGGTCGAATCGCTGTCATACTTCGAATAACGATACTCGGCCTTGGCATAGACCTTGTCGGTCAGCTTGACTTCGGTGCCTGCGCCCAGACGCCAGCCATCGACATTCTCGTCAGCGCGGAAGGTCGTGGTGGGCGTGCGATAGCTCGTGTCGATCGCGGCGTTGGTGTAGCCGCCCTTGGCATAGATCAGCGCCTTGTCGCCGACGGTGAAGCCGACGCGGACACCGGCATACAGGTCGCGACCGGCTTTGACGCGATAGCGGTCGCCGGGGACGATCACATTATGCTCCGTCTGGCGCGTGCTGGCGCCGGTGGCTTCGCCCTCAATGCCGAGGACAGCGCTGCCGGCCTGGAAATCATAGCCGATCTGGCCGCCATAGACGACGCCGTCTGCGCGATCGCCATTGGCGGTGCTGCCATCTTCAACGCGGTCCCAGCCGACGATCGCTTCGGCGCGCGGACCGGTGAACGGCGCTGCATCCTGTGCGAAGGCGGGGGCTGCGAGCGCCGACGAGGCGATGAGGGCAGCTGCGATAAACTTCGTACGCATTTCAAACTCCTTGGGTACTCTAAACGGCCCGCCAACTGCGCGGGTCGTGTCTTAAATAGGTGCGACGGGGCGGTGTTTCATGAACCTCAGACAACGAGATAAGGCGTTGCTTTCCGGCCACAGGGGCTTGAAACAGCGGCGATGGATTCCAAGCCAACGCTCGCGCACGACCCCCTCCAGCGGCAGGGCCGCGACTTTATTGCGCGGCATGGCGAGACTGTGTTCAATTTCGCGCGAAGAATGCAGGGGCATCATCCGCATACTCCGCTGACCCGCGCCGGTTTTGCGCAGGCCGACGCGATGGGCGCGGCGCTTCGCGAGATTCTGGGGCCCAGGCCAAAGCTCACCATGTGGTCGTCGAGCGCGGGCCGCGCGCTGCAGACGCTGGCGGTGATCGCCGAGCATCTCGAGCTCGATTGGCATCAGGCCCGCCATGACGACCGGCTGGTCGAAATCGGCATGGGCGAGTGGAGCGGGCGCTATTATGCAGACCTGGCGGATGAGGCGAACGGCTTCCTCGATCTCGAAAACGGGCTCTACACCCGCCCGCCGCCGGGGGGCGAATGGTATGATCAGATCGCAGTGCGCGTCTCGTCCTGGCTGGGCGATACCGATGCGGATATTGGCGATCGGCTGGTGATCATGCATGGCATGTCGAGCCGTGTGCTGCGCGGGGTGATGACGGGCATGGACGTGGCCCCGCAATTCGATGCGCCGATTGCGCGCGATCTTCCGCAGGGCTCGGTCGTCATGATCGAAAAGGGCGTGGAGACCGTGGTGCACACCGGCGCCGGGCGAAATTCGGCACCGGCATGATCGCGCTGGCGCTCCTTGCTTTGCTGCCCCGCGACGCCCTCGGCACCTATGAAGGCTGGGGCGCATTCCGGGATCCCTCGCCGCTTCGCTGCTTTGCCATCGCCAAGCCCGTCGAAAGGCACAGCGACACGCAGCCCTTCGCCAGCATCGCCACCTGGCCGCGCGACCGGGTGCACAACCAGCTCCACATCCGCCTGAGCCGTGCCCGCGCCGCAAATGCACGCGTGACGCTGTCGATCGGCGAGCGGCGTTTCGAATTGAAAGCGGGCGATGCGGATGCATGGGCGCCGGATGCCCGCACCGATGCCGCGGTTGTCGCGGCGATCCGCTCGGGGCGCAGCATGAGTGTCGAGACCGTATCCACGAACGGCGCGCCGTTCGCGGATACTTATGCACTCAAGGGCGCGGCGACAGCGATTGACGCGGCGGCGCTGGGGTGCGCGGGGCGCTAGCCCTTATTTGGACGGCAGCGGTTACGCGGCGGCGGGCGGCCCGGCTGGCTTGCCCAGCCAGGCCAGACCCTGCTTCAGATCGAGCGTCACCGCCCAATCGCGCAGGAACGGCATCTCCAGCTTGCCGTCCATGATCATGTCGGGCGGAAAGGCATCGTCGCTGGTCGCACGGATGTTGCCCAGCACCGCGAAATCGGCGCGCTGGTTGCCCTCGGCGTCGGGGTTGATCCCGACCAGCGCCGCGACAGGCTTGGAAACCAGGGCGCGAACAAGCGCGGCGCGACGAAGCCGGAAATCGGCGCGACGAAAGCGGAGTGGAAAAATCGCCCCCGATCGGCTATATGCTCGCACATGCAGCAAGCAGAACAATTCTCCATGCCCATTCCCGGGCACATCGATCCCGTGCCCGTTCCGCGCGCGCGCCTCATGCGCCCTGATGGCCGGATCGACTTGCTTGGCCTGTCCAAGCTTGACCTGCGCATGGCGCTCGAGACTTCGCAGCTCGAGCCGAAACAGGCCAAGCTGCGGGCCAAGCAGCTGTTTCACTGGATCTATAATCGCGGCGTCACCGATTTCTCGCTGATGACCGATATTTCGAAGACGATGCAGCCCTGGCTCGCCAATCGCTTCGTGATCAGCCGCCCGCAGGTGATCGAGGCGCAGGTCTCGACCGACGGAACGCGCAAATGGCTGCTCCGCTCGCCCGACGGGCAGGATTACGAGATGGTCTTCATCCCCGATGCGGACCGCGGCACGCTTTGCGTCTCGTCACAGGTCGGTTGCACGCTGAACTGCCGCTTCTGCCACACCGGCACGATGCGGCTGGTGCGCAACCTCGAGCCTTCGGAAATCGTCGGTCAGGTCATGCTTGCGCGTGATGCGCTGGGCGAATGGCCGAGCCAGCCCGAGGGGCGCATGCTCACCAACATCGTCATGATGGGCATGGGCGAGCCGCTCTATAACTTCGATCATGTCCGCGATTCGCTGAAGCTGGTGATGGACGGCGACGGTCTTGCCCTGTCGAAGCGCCGCATCACGCTCTCCACCTCGGGCGTCGTGCCGATGATGGCGCGCGCGGGCGAAGAGATCGGGGTGAACCTTGCAGTCTCGCTCCATGCCGTCACCAAGGAAGTGCGCGACGAGATCGTGCCGCTCAATCGCAAATACGGCATCGAGGAACTGCTTCAGGCCTGCGCCGATTATCCCGGCGCCAACAATGCCCGGCGGATCACCTTTGAATATGTGATGCTCAAGGACAAGAATGACAGCGACGCAGACGCCCGCGAACTCGTCCGCTTGCTGAAATTCTACGATCTGCCCGCCAAGGTGAATTTGATCCCGTTCAACCCCTGGCCCGGCGCACCGTATGAATGCTCGACGCCAGAGCGGATCAAGTCGTTCCAGGAGATCGTGTTCGGCGCGGGCATCTCCGCCCCGGCACGCACGCCGCGCGGGCGCGACATCGACGCCGCCTGTGGCCAGCTGAAGACTGCATCGGAAAAGAAGTCGCGCGCCGAACTGGATCGCCAGTCGGAAGAGAAATTGGCGGCGCTCGGATAGCCGGCTCCCCGGCCAAGGCCGGGGCCCAGTTGCGATGTACGTCGTGATGCGCGATGTGCCCGCCAACTTGCCGTTGCCCAACTGGGCCCCGGCCTTTGCCGGGGAACATGGTGGCTTTCGATTTTGCGACATTCGCCCTTGCCGCCGGTGCAGGCATCCTGGGCGGCGCGATGAACGCGCTCGCGGGCGGCGGCACCTTCGCCACGCTCCCCGCTTTGATTGCACTCGGCCTCCCCTCCAACATCGCCAATGCCACCTCGAACGTCGCGCTGATGCCCGGCGCTGCGGCCAGCGCATGGGAATATCGCGACGAACTGGCGCCGATGGGTGGCGTGTCGATCAAGACGCTGACGATCATCACGATCGTGGGCGGCCTTATCGGCAGCGTGCTGCTCGTGATCACGCCCACGCGGGCATTCGATCTCATCATCCCCTGGCTGTTGCTCTTTGCCTTTGCGGTGATGCTGTTCGGCAAAAGCGCCTCGAACTGGTTGAATGCGCGCGTCACCATCGGGCGGCGCACGCTCATCGCCGCACAGAGCATGCTCGGCATCTATGGCGGATATTTCGGCGGTGGGGTGGGACTGATCACCACCGCGGTTTATGGCCTGCTCGCGGGCGCGCATCCGCGATCCCTGTTTGCAATCCGCACGCTGATGCTGGCGGTGGCGAACCTTGCGGCGGCGTTCGTCTTCATCGCGACCGGGCTGGTCCAATGGTGGGCGTGCCTGCCGATGCTGGCGGGCGCGATAATCGGCGGGTGGCTCGGCGCGCGGGTGGGCAAGAAATTGCCCCACGGGCTGGTCCGCGCATGGACCTTGATCATCACCGGCGTGACGACAATCGTGTTCTTCTGGCGCGCCTATCACTGATTCTTTTCGGACGGCTGCAACCTTGGCCGCCTGATTTCCGAAGCTGTTGTCATGCGGTTGCCCATGCTATTCGCATGACCAGCTTGGAAGAGGCCCGACTTGGACGAACCTGCGCCTGCACCGGAAGCCCCCGCGAAAATCTATCGCCATCGGCTGATCACGCGCATCTGGCACTGGATCAATGCGTTCGCGGTGTTCGTGATGATTGGGTCCGGGCTGATGATCCTCAACGCGCATCCCCGCCTCTATTGGGGGCATTACGGCGCGAATTACGATCACGCCTGGCTGGAATTGCCGCACTGGCCGGGCTGGATGACCATCCCCTCGACCTACAGCCTGGCGGGCGCGCGGCACTGGCATCTGTTCTTCGCATTGGTGCTGAGTTTCGGGCTGCTACTCTATCTGGTCTGGAGCCTGATCAACCGCCACATCCAGCGCGATCTGCGCGTTCGGGCTGCGGAGTTGAAACCGGAGCATCTGCTCGACGATGCGAAGGCGCATCTGGACTTGCGCTTCCACGATCCCAAGAACCCCCGCGCGTACAACATCTTCCAGAAGATCAGTTATGCGGGCATACTCTTCGTGCTGCTGCCCCTGCTGATCCTGACGGGCCTCGCGATGTCGCCGGGGATGTGGCCGTGGCTGATCGACCTGTTCGGCGGTCGCCAATCGGCGCGCTCGATCCACTTCATCGCGATGGCGCTGCTCAGCGGCTTTATCCTGATCCACCTCGCGCTCGTTTTCATCGCGGGGACGATAAACGAGATCGGCTCGATGATAACCGGCTGGTGGAAGGTGCCTGAGGAATGATCGTCACCCGCCGCCACGTTATCCTCGGCACCGGCGCAGTGATGCTGGCCGGCTGCGATTCCTTCACCAACGATCCGGTGTTGCTGAGCGCTGATGACGCGCATCATTTCCTCCAGCGCTCGGTGGTCGGTCGGGCGGCTTTGGCCAAGCAGTATCGCGCCGATCAGATGAGCCCGCGCTTCCGGGTCAACGGCAATTCAAACCCCAACACGCCGGAATATGCCGCGCTGGCTGCAAACCGCTTCGCCGATTGGCGCTTGCAGGTCGATGGGCTGGTCTCGCGCCCGCTGAGTCTCAGCCTCACCCAACTCCAGTCGCTCCCCCAGCGGGCCCAGATCACCCGCCACGATTGCGTCGAGGGCTGGAGCGCGATCGGCAAATGGCAGGGGCCTCGGCTGGAGACTATCCTGCAAGTGGCGGGGCTGCGTGACAGCGCGCGCTACATCGTCTTCCACTGCGCGGACCGCTTCGGCGCGTCGCCTTATTACGAGTCGATCGATCTGGTCGACGCCTTCCACCCCCAGACGATCATGGCCTGGGCGATGAACGACCATTATCTCGATATGGGCCATGGCGCGCCCGTCCGGCTTCGGGTCGAGCGGCAACTCGGTTACAAGCACGCCAAATATGTCATGCGCGTCGAAGCGGTCGCCTCGCTCGACGGGATCGGCAAGGGCAAGGGCGGCTTCTGGGAAGATAGCAACGGTTACGAATGGTATGCCGGCATCTAGCGCGGATATTTCGCGTCCATATGCGCGATCGCGCCGCGCACCAGTTCCTCGACCACGCCCAAATCCACGTCGGCCAGTTTCTTGATGTAGAGGCAGGCCTTGCCGGTCTTGTGCTTGCCCAATCGCGCGAGTGCATTCGTCTGATCGGCATCGCCCGTCAGCACATAGAGCACCAATTCGGCCTTGCGCGGTGAAAAGCCGATCCGGCACATTTCGCCCGAATGGCCGCTGTCATAGGTGTAGGCATATTTGCCGAAGCCGACAATCGTCGGCCCCCACATCGTCGCGGGCTCCCCCGTCAGCCGCGCCATCATATCCGAGAGTATTCCGGCATCGGCGCGGCGCACGGGATCGGGCACCGCCGCGAGGAAGTCCGCGGCCGCGACGGGCGTGGCCTTGGTCTTCAGCTCAGCCATCGCAGTCGCTCCAATAATCCTTGTTCGTGGTGCATTGCTGGATGCCCGAATAATGGTTTTGGATGCAAACCGTCTTCATTGGGCACGCTTTGCGCGGGGGCGGACGATAGGCGGGCGGCGGGGCGGTTACCCGCTCATAGAACGACACGACCTGAGGTCGCAGCTTGCCAACGGTCTCCTTGATCTGCGCATCGCCATCGCGCGAAGCCATGTCCATCCAGTAGAGCACCTCGTCGCCCCGCGTCTTATAGTCCTTCATCTTCATTATCGCGCTCGCCGCAAAGATCGCGCCCGCGACTTCGCCCTGATCCGCAAGGTTGCGGCCGAGGCGATAGGCGAGTGCCGGATCCTTCTTGGTCCCGACGCCTTCATTGGCCATCTGCGCGGCGAGATAGGTGGCGAAGACATGCCCCTGTTCGGCTGCCTTGCGGAAATAGCCGAATGCCTTGGCGACATCCTTCTTGGTGCCGATGCCATTGGCGTAGACCGTGCCGGCCTGGAATTGCGCATCGACATGGCCTGCATCCGCCGCTTTCAGCAAAGGCGGGATGCCCCCAGCATAATCCTGGGGCTTGCCGAGATTGCCTGCGAAATATTGCTGGGACAGCTGATAGGCGGCGGAGGGGTCGCCCTTCGCATAGGCCGCCTGGAGAAACTGGAGACCCTGTGCCGGGCTCAAATCCTGGGTATTGCCGGTCAACGCAGTGTACGCGATCTCGTAAAGCGCGGCGGGGTCGGCCTGGGAATAATCGGCCGTGGTGTTGAGCCCCTTGTCGGTCACAATGATACGGTTGCTCGCGCGCTTCGCTAGCGCTTCGGACGGGGCAGGACACGCCTTGCCGCTATTGGCGCCGGCTTCATATGCCTTCGCCCACGTCGCTTCGTCACCGGACAGGTTGCCCTGAGCGATGAGCAGGTCATAAACCTGATGACAGTTCTGGCGCTGGAAATATTGGCGCTTGGCGTCGGGCATCGATCCGCTGCTCGTCTGCGCCATCGAACCCATGGCCATCGCGCCCGCGACCACCATTGCAAAAACTATCCCGCCGGTCCGCATCCTATTCCCCTCTGACAATTCATGTGCAGCGCTCGGGCGATCACCCGTCGCAATCGTTCCAATAATCCTTGTTGGTCGTGCAGCTCTGCCGTGCGCCGGTGAAGCGATCGACCAGACAGACGGTCTTGGTCGGGCAGGCCTTGCGCACGCGCGGATGATATTCGGGCGGCGCATTGGCGCGCTTGAACGCGGCGATCACGCGCGGACGGATCTTGCCGATCTCGTCCTTGATCTTGGTGTCGCCGTCGCGGATCGCCACGTCCATCCAATAGAGCACTTCATCCTCATGCGTCCTGGCGTCCTTCATCTGGAGCAGGGCGCTGGCGGCGATCACTGCGCCGGACACTTCTCCCTGATCGGCCAGATTGCGCCCCAGCCGATAAGCGAGGTCATGATCCGCCTTGATGCCCTGATCGCCATTGGCCATCGACGCGGCCAGATAGGTCGCGAAGACATGCCCCTGCGCGGCGGCCTTGCTGTAATAGTCGAATGCGATTTTCGGGTCTTTCTTGACCGAGAGCCCGGCGGCGTAGAAATTGCCGACCTGGAAGATTGCATCGAGATGCCCGGCATCCGCCGCGATCTTCATATGCTTGAATGCCTCGGGGTAATTGACCTTTCCGCCAATCGTGCCCGCTGCGTAGAGCGCACCCGAGAAGTAATTGGCCTCGGGGCTGCCAAGGATATTGGCCTGATTGAGCAATTCCCAGCCCACCTCTGGCCCGACGATCTTCGTCTTGCCGGTCAGCACGGAATATGCCGCCTCGAAATAGGCCGATGCGTCCTTCAGCTTGTGATACGAAGCGAGCTTGGCGAGGCCGTCATCGGTGACCACAACATGGTCCGCCGCGCGGGCGAGCAAGGCGGCGGAGGCTTGCGGGCACGCAATGCCGTTGGCCGCATTATCCTCATAGGCTTTGCCAAAGGCGCGGTCTTCGGCGGAGACTTGGCGGCCCGTTTTTGAATCCTCGATCAGAACATCATAGGCGCCGTGGCAATTCATCCGCTTGTGATATTGCGTCGCCATGTCGGGCATCGATCCGGTGCGCTGCACCGCCAGCGCGCTGCCCGTCGCCACGATCAGGGCGCATGCAAACACTAGTCCGCGAATCCGCATTTCCGGTCCCCTGATCCGTATTTGCGAAGTCTTGCAGTGGTCTGGGCCGCGGGCAAGTGACAAAGCCTGTCAGGGACCTTAAAGCGCGCCGGTTCCCAAAACCCCCCGGAGTCGTTTCATGTCCGATCAGATCAATCGCGTCGTCCTCGCTTATTCGGGCGGTCTCGACACCAGCGTGATCCTGAAATGGCTCCAGCAGGAGTATAAGTGCGAGGTCGTGACCTTCACCGCCGATCTGGGGCAGGGCGAAGAGCTGGAGCCCGTGCGCGGCAAGGCGCAGATGGCTGGCGTGAAGCCCGAGCATATCTTCATCGACGATCTGCGCGAGGAATTCGTCCGCGACTTCGTCTTCCCGATGATGCGCTCGAACGCGCTGTACGAGGGCCTCTACCTCCTTGGCACCTCGATCGCCCGGCCGCTGATCGCCAAGCGTCAGATTGAGATAGCCAAAATGGTCAACGCCGACGCCGTCAGCCATGGCGCGACCGGCAAGGGCAATGATCAGGTCCGCTTCGAGCTGGGCTATTACGCGCTGAACCCCGATATCAAGGTCATCGCCCCGTGGCGCGAATGGGATTTGACCAGCCGCGAGCGGCTGATCGAGTTCGCCGAGAAGCACCAGATTCCTATCGCCAAGGACAAGCGCGGTGAATCGCCGTTCTCGACCGACGCCAACCTTCTGCACACGTCGTCCGAGGGCAAGGTGCTCGAGGATCCGTGGCAGGAAGTCCCCGATTACGTCTATTCGCGCACCGTGAACCCCGAAGACGCGCCCGACGTGCCCGAAGTCATCACGATCGATTTCGAGCGCGGCGACGGCGTCGCCCTCAATGGCCAGGCGATGTCGCCCGCCACGTTGCTGGCGGCGCTCAACGATCTGGGCCGCAAGCACGGGATCGGTCGCCTCGATCTGGTCGAGAACCGCTTCGTCGGCATGAAATCGCGCGGCATGTATGAAACGCCGGGCGGCACGATCTATCACCTCGCGCATCGCGGCATCGAGCAAATCACGCTCGATCGCGGCGCCGCGCATCTGAAGGATGAGCTCGCCCCGCGTTATGCCGAATTGCTCTATAATGGTTTCTGGTTCAGCCCCGAGCGCGAGATGCTCCAGGCGGCGATCGATCACAGCCAGGAAAAGGTAACCGGCACCGTTCGCCTGAAGCTCTACAAGGGCAGCGTGATCGTCACGGGCCGCAAGTCGCCTTACTCGCTCTACAGCGAGAAGGTCGTCACCTTCGAAGACGATCAGGGCGCCTATGACCAGCGCGACGCAGCGGGCTTCATCAAGCTCAACGCGCTGCGCCTGCGCCTGTTGGGCCGCCGCGAAGGCTGAACATTGGCCGGAACATCCAATCCCTGAGACGTCGGGCGTCTAGGGTGGCAGCTGCGGAACCCAGTCCGCGGCCTTCCAGGGGATTGGATATGCGCACCCAGCTTCGTCTCGCCGCCATTGCCGCTGCGTTCTTCGCTGCGGCGGCCGCCACCCCGGCCAGCGCCGGCACGGGGTGCAATGGCGTCGTCAACGTCTTCGTCTGGGGCTGCGCGCCGTGGGACAATAATAACGGGTCCCAATATCCCTATTATCGCAAGAAGATCGTCGAGATCCCCAGGCGCGGAACCCAGATCGTGACCAAGGACGGGGTCCAGATGGCGCTGCGGGGCGGGCAATATTATCCGATCGCGCCCGGCGCGCGGCTGGTGTCCGACAATGGCGGCGGCTTTATCGGCAACGATGCCGGCAGCCTCCGCGTGGTAGTGCAATGATGGCCGCCGCGCGCTGGATATCCGCCGCATTCGCCTGCGCTCTTTCCTGCGGTGTGGCCCAGGCACAGGCGATCACCATCGAATTGCCGCCCGGCACATTGATCAAGAACGGCAATTGGGAAGTGATGAAGATCGTCAAATGCGGTCTCAAGCACGAGTTCCTTGGCTACACCGAATGTTCCTACGAACTCTGGCGCGAAGGCTCGCTGGTGGGCGGGGGCCTGCGCCGGATGGAGGATGTCCAGCTGCTCAAGCAGCTCAACAGCGTGCGCGAGACCGAAGGGCAGCTGCCGCTCACGCGCGATCAGGCCAGCGGGCGGGCGCCGTATCCGGAGGCGGCGGGCGCTCGCGCCCCGGCCACCGCCCCCAATCCCGCCGCGCCGGGCGGCACGGCCCGCTATGCGCCGATCCCGCCGACGCAATATGTGAAGACCAATCCCGTGCCGGCTGCGCCAACGGGCGCGGGCGGCGCCTGCCCGAAAACGCCCTATGTCGAGCTGCCCGGCACGCGGCCGGCCAATGCTGCCTTGTTCAAGCAAGTCATCGAAAGTGGCCACACCTTCCAGCGCCCGGCCTTCCTGTGGACGGGCGTGACCTTCGAGGCGTTTTCGGTGGGCGCGCCGATCCGGAACAAGATCACGATGCGGCCCGGCGTCGGTCCGGAACGCGTGACCGATGCCGCGCCGGTCGATGCCCCACTCTATCCGGTGCGCTCGACCTATATTCTCTGCCATCAATATTCTTCGGGGCCGGATCGCACGCGCGTCGTGACCGGCGATTATTGTTTCGTCGGCCCCAATGCCAAATGGGTATGCGGCACCGATAGCGACGTCGCTATCCGAAAGACCACGCCGCTCGGCTGATCCTCCACCCGCCGCTCAGCCGAACAGCCAATGCCCCATCAGGCGATTGAACGGGAACGTAAAGAATCCGGCGATCAGCAGTGCCCCCAGGACCATGTAGCGCACCGAGCGGCGGTGCATGGTCACGCGGTGCGTGCGGGCTGACCACCAGATCAGCGGCGCCTGGATCAATGTCCATGCCGAGAGGATGTGGATCAGGCTGAGCCCGCCATGGTTGATCACGCGCAGGTTGAACGACAGAGCGGCGGTCGCGATCATCGATAGTACCCAGATCGTGCCGAGCAGGCGGTGCGGCCGATCGCCCCGGCGTCGCAGCAGCATCACCGGGGTGAGCGCCGTTGCGAGCATGATCGTCAGCAGATGCGGCCACACCTGCCACGGCACGCGGCCCCATTCGGAATAGCCCTTGGCCAGTGCCACGATCACTGCGACCAGCAACAGGGTCGCTCCGATTGCCAGCACGCGCTCGAATGTGTTGGGCGCCAGCGGATTGATCCGCGGCGGTGCCGGTTCTGCGATGCTGACCATGATTTCCCCCAAAATCAAACTGCGCGCAGGCTAGGCCATTGGCTTGTCGAGGCAAGCTGCTTTCGCGGCGCTGTTTCCGGGCATGCGTGAAGGCCCGCGTTAACTCAACATTATCCTTCCTTCTTCATTTCCGGGCAGGTGAACATGTCCCGGGGGACCACCAGAATGCCCGCTTCTACGAACGCCGTTGACGTCGCGATCATCGGCGCTGGCCCAGCCGGGCTCACTTCGGCCTATTTGCTGACCAAAGCGGGCTATTCGGTCGCCGTGATCGAGAAGGATCCCGTCTATGTCGGCGGCATCAGCCGCACCGTGGAGTATCAGGGTTTCCGCTTCGATATCGGCGGGCACCGGTTCTTCTCGAAATCGAAGGAAGTGGTCGATCTCTGGAACGAGATCCTGCCCGACGATTTCATCGAACGCCCGCGCATGAGCCGCATCTTCTATGGCGGCAAATTCTACTCCTATCCGCTGCGCGCGTTCGAAGCCTTGTTCAATCTCGGCATCTGGACCTCGACGCTCTGCATGGCGAGCTATGCCAAGGCCAAGATGTTCCCGAAAAAGGACGTGAAGTCGTTCGAGGATTGGGTGGTCAACCAGTTCGGCCACAAGCTCTATTCGATCTTCTTCAAGACCTATACCGAGAAGGTGTGGGGGATGCCCTGCGACACGATGTCGGCCGATTGGGCCGCACAGCGCATCAAGGGGCTTTCGCTCGGCAAGGCTGTGATCGACGGCCTCAAGCGCTCGCTGCATCTCAACACCAGGCCCAATGACGGCATGGAAACCAAGACGCTGCTGGAAAGCTTCCGCTATCCGCGCAAGGGCCCGGGCATGATGTGGGAAGCCACGCGCGATCGCGTGGTCGAAGGCGGCAACAATGTGCTGATGGACCACGCACTCAAGGCGATGCGCTTCGACGAGGTAACCCAGCGCTGGAACGTGCAGGCTTCGCACGGTGACGGCATCGTCACGATCAATGCCGCGCATGTGATTTCCTCGGCACCGATGCGCGAGCTGGCAGGCCGTATCCAGCCGATGCCCGCAAGCATCCCGGCGGCGATGGACCTGCATTACCGCGATTTCCTGACGGTGGCGCTCATGATCCGCTCGGAGGATCTGTTCCCCGACAATTGGATCTACATCCACGAACAGGGTGTGAAGGTGGGCCGCGTCCAGAACTTCCGCAGCTGGTCGCCCGAAATGGTGCCCGATGAGAGCATCGCCTGTGTCGGCCTCGAATATTTCTGCTTCGAAGGCGATGGCCTGTGGAGCAGCTCGGATGCCGACCTGATCGCGCTTGCTACGGAAGAACTCCACAAGCTCGGCCTCGCCGATCCTGCCACTGTCGTCGGTGGCGCGGTGGTTCGCCAGGAAAAGGCCTATCCGGTCTATGACGAGGGCTATCGCGACAATGTCGATACGCTGCGCCGCGAACTGGAGGAGCGTTACCCGACGCTCCACATGGTCGGCCGCAACGGCATGCATCGCTATAATAATCAGGATCACGCGATGATGACCGCGATGCTGACGGTCAAGAATATCGAGCTCGGCGCACGCGTCTACGACATCTGGAACGTCAACGAAGACGCCGAATATCACGAGAGCGGCACCGAGGGCGAACAGGCGGCTCTGGCTTCCGAGCGCCTCGTTCCGGAGAAATTGAGGGCGGCATGACGCCCAAACCGGCCTTGCCGGCAGAGGGCTCACGCCTGGCTCCAACGGTCCTGATCGGCTGGGGCGTCGCGGCGCTGGTGCTCACGCTCGTCTCGCTGCCCCAGATCATCCATCTCTGGCTCCCCGATCCCGACGACGCCATGCGCTTAGTCGAAGTGCGCGACTGGACCGGCGGGCAAAGCTGGTGGGACGTCAGCCAGCACCGCCTGTGGGGCGGGCAATTCCAGATGCACTGGTCGCGACTGGTCGATCTGCCGCTGGCTCTCGTCACGACGATCTTCACGCCCCTGGCCGGCACGTGGTGGGCCGAGCGCATCGCGCTCACCGCCGTGCCGCTAATCACCCTGCTCGCGGTCATCGCTCTGGGCGCCGAGCTTACGCGCCGCGTCGCCGGGCTGGAGCGCGCCAGGATGGCAGTCCTCCTCGCGCCGCTTTCGGTGCCGCTAATCTATCAGCTCCGCCCGATGCGGATCGATCATCATGGCTGGCAGATCGCCCTCGCGCTCGCCGCTGTAGTTGCCTTGCTGGGCAAGCCCAATGCGCGCTCGGGTGCATTTGTCGGCCTCGCATTGGCGGCGTTGCTCACCGTCTCCCTGGAAGGCTTGCCGATAACGGCCGCGATCCTTGGCGTGATGCTACTCGCCTGGGTGGTGGATTCGAGCCGCCGCGAACAGGCGATTACCGCGTCGGCAACCTTGGTCGTGGGGGTGTCTATACTGCATCTTGCCACGCGCGGCCCGGCGATCATGGCCTTTGCCTGCGACGCAATCGCGCCGGTGTGGATCGCTGCGCTGGCGGTCGGCGCGCTTGGTGCATGTGCTGCGATGCTTGTACCCCGCGCCGGCGTCATGGCCCGCGTGGCGATGCTTGCCGTGGCGGGTGTGGCCGCGCTGGCGGTAATCCTTGTCAACGCACCGGTTTGCGCGAAGGGCCCGTTCGGAACGCTCGATCCGCTGGTGTATAATTTTTGGTACCGCAACGTCTCCGAAGGGCTGCCGCTCTGGGATCAGATGCTGCCCTGGGCCCTGATGACGATCAGCTTCCCAATCGTCGGCCTGATCGGTGGCGTACTGGCGTGGCGCGAAACTGAAGGAGAGGAACGCGCGCGTTGGACGATGATGCTCGCGCTTGCGGGACTTGCCTTCGCGCTGTCGATTTTCATCATCCGCACAGGCGCCACCGCCAATGCGCTTGCTTTACCCGGCGGGGCGTGGCTGCTCCATGCCCTATTAACCCGTGCCCGCGCCATATCCGCGATCCCGATGCGTACCCTTGCCACGGCTGGCGCCTTGCTGGCTGCCACCCCCGGCCTAATTGCCAGCGCGCTATTTGGACTTCCGATCGGCACCGGATCAACGCCGGTTCCGGTGATGACCGGCACCACGGTTCCCCCGTGCAACCAGGGCCACGAAATTGCCGACCTGGCGGTGCTCCCAGCCTCCACGCTGTTCGCGCCTTTGGACGTCAGCCCCAATCTCCTCGCCTGGACCCCGCACAAGGCGATCGGCAGCGGCTATCATCGCAATGCCGAATCGATCCACCGCGTCCTCGCCACCTTCCTCGGCTCTCCCGAAGCGGCCTATTCCGCGGTGCACGCCAGCAACGCCGCTTATGTCGTCGGCTGCCCCGGCGCGAACGAAACCGAGATATACAAATCCGCCGCGCCTAACGGTTTCTGGGCGCGGCTGGAGCGCGGCGAACGCTTCGACTGGCTTCAACCCGTCGCAATTCCGGGATCGCCCGTGCTGGTCTGGAAAGTCATCCGCTAAACCTTTTGCGTCGGCCGGCACCGCACAGACAAATCATCCGCTTGCAGGTGCGCCACAAGCGTGCATAGAAGCCGGTGATGGACAGGGGCGAAGCGCTGCAATGGTGGCAGACACGATGGTTCGTGGCGCTCTGCACGATCCTCGCGACCGTGCCGTTGCTCTGGCCCGATATTCCGCCCCTCGTCGATCTACCCGGCCATATGGGGCGCTACCGCGTCCAGCTCGTCTACGATCAGGTCCCGCACCTTCGGGAATGGTATAATTTCCAGTGGAGCCTGATGGGCAATCTGGGCGTCGATCTGCTCATCATTCCGCTCTCCAGGATTTTCGGGCTCGAGCTCGCGGTAAAGCTGATCGTCATTGCGATCCCCGCGATGACCGTGGCGGGGCTCTTGTGGATCGCACGCGAAGTGCATGGGCGCATCCCGGCGACGGCGCTCTTCGCGCTGCCGCTGGCATATGCCTTCCCCTTCCATTTCGGCTTCGTCAATTTTGCGCTGTCGATGGCAATGGCGTTGCTGGCGTTCGGCTGGTGGCTGCGGCTGGCGCGGCTGGGCAAGCTCGGCTTCCGCGCGATCGTCTTCGTGCCGATCTCCTGCGCGATCTGGGTGGCGCATACGTTCGGCTGGGGCGTGCTCGGCGTGCTCGCTTTCTCGGCCGAACTGATCCGTCAGCACGATCTGCGCGAGCCTTCCGGCAAGCCATGGCATCAGGATCTGGTCAACGCATGGATCAAGCCCGGCTTCTTCGCCGGCCTCCATTGTGTTTCGATGGCACTGCCGGCGCTGCTGATGGTGGCGTGGCGCAGCGGCGAGCATGTCGGCGGGCAGACGGCGGACATGTTCAACTGGCGCGCAAAGATCCTCTGGGTGGTGCAGGTGTTCCGCGATCGCTGGCAGCTGTTCGACATCGCCAGCGTCGGCGTGCTGTTCCTTTTGCTGTTCAAGGCAGTCCGCGATCCAAACATCGAATATTCGCGCAATCTAGCGCTGTCCGGCCTGTTCCTGCTCGCGGTCTACATCTTCCTCCCCCGCATCGTCTTCGGCTCGGCGTATGCCGATATGCGGCTGGTGCCGTTCCTGCTCGCCATCGGCATCGTCGCGATCCGGCCCAGGCCCGGCATGTCGATCCGCGGGGCGGCGACGGTGGCGATGCTCGGCATGGCGTTCTTCACCGTACGTATTGCCGCGACGACCTGGAGCTTCGCGCTCTACGATCGCAGCTATGATCGCGAGCTAAAGGCGCTCGAGCATCTGCCCGAAGGGTCACGCCTGCTCAGCTTCGTTGGCGAGACTTGCTATAATGAGTGGCGGATGACGCGGCTTCAGCATCTCCCCGGCCTCGCGCTGGAGCGCAAGCTTTCTTACACCAACGATCAATGGTCGATGGCCGGCGGGCAATTGCTCACCGTGCGCTATCAGAGCGATCGGCCGCGCGGCGATCCGCGCCGCCGGTTCGTGCATGATCCGTCGCAGATCGTCACCGACGTGCAATGCCCGCGCGAATATTGGCGTCCGGCGGCATTTATGCTCGCCAATTTCCCGCGCGATATCTTCGATTATGTCTGGGTGATCCGCCCGCCCGCTTATGATCGGCGGCTGGAGCAGGGCCTGATCCCGGTCTGGCGCGACGGCACCAGCAGCTTGTTCAAGATCGATCACAGTTTGGATCCGGCCCGGCCGACTGCGGAGGATCTGCCCCAGCCCAAGCCGCTCTCGGCCACGCCCGAGGACGAAGTGCGCAACTCTATGTCGCCGGAATAACTATCCGCGTTTGAACGGCATCATTTCGCCGAGAAATTCCTGCTCCTGCTCAACCGCGGCGCGTTCGCGGTCGACGAAATCCTGGATGGCCCGGCGAAAGCCCGGATCGGGGATATAATGCGCCGACCAGGTCGTGACGGGCGCATAGCCGCGCGCCAGCTTATGTTCGCCCTGCGCCCCGGCCTCGACACGCTGGAGCCCACGCGCAATCGCGGCATCGATCGCCTGATAATAGCAAAGCTCGAAATGGAGGAACGGCACATCCTCCCGGCAGCCCCAATAGCGCCCGTATAAGGCTTCCGCGCCGATCAGGTTCAGCGCCCCCGCAATCGGCACACCGTCGCGCTCGGCAAAGATCAGCAGCACCTGCTCGGCCATTTCCGCGCCCAGCAAGGTGAAGAATTCGCGGGTCAGATAGGGCCGCCCCCATTTGCGGCTGCCGGTGTCCTGATAAAATTCCCAGAACGCATCCCAATGCGCTTCGCTGATCTCGGCGCCGGTCAGATGCCGGACAGTCAGCCCCTCCAAAGCGCCCGCGCGCTCCTTGCGGATCGCTTTGCGCTTGCGACTGGATAAAGCGCCCAGGAAATCCTCGAAGCTTGCATAGCCGTCATTCTGCCAGTGAAATTGCGTCCCCGCGCGCACCAGCCAGCCCGCCGCTTCGAACCAGTGCAACTGCGACTCATCGATGAAGGTCACATGCGCCGAAGACAGCCCGTTCTGATCGGTCACCGCCTCGATCGCCCCGATCAGCGCGGGCGCCAGCGCCTCGTCGCGCAGCAACAGCCGGGGCCCCGGCACCGGCGTGAACGGCACCGCCACCTGAAGCTTGGGATAATATTCGCCGCCCGCCTGCTGCCAGGCATCGGCCCAGCCATGATCGAAGACATATTCGCCCTGGCTGTGGCTTTTCGCATAAGCCGGGGCGATGGCAGCGGGCACGCCGTCCGCGCCATCCACGATGATCGGCAGCGCCTGCCACCCCGATCGCGAGCCAACCGATCCGGAACGCTCAAGGATCGAGAGGAACGCATGGCTGACAAACGGATTGCCGCGCCCCGCGCACGCATCCCATTCCATGGCGGGCACGATGGTGACGCCTTGCGAAATGCGGGCAGTGATCGGAGGGGGCGACACCGGCCCTAATTAGGGACGCGGGCGGGCAATGCGCAATGCATGGTCAGCAAGATCAGCGCTGTTTCTTCGTGATCGTCGCTGTGAAATCCGGATCTTTCTTGGCGACCCAATCGACAAATTTGCGCACATTGGGGTTGGCCAGCAACAGATCCACATCGGTGCCATAGCGCTGCAGTTCGGAATTGGTGAAATTGGCGATCACCGTCTGCTGGCAGATCGAATGCATCGGCACTACGTCGCGCCCGCCCCGGCTCTTGGGCACGGGATGGTGCCAGATGATGGTCTTGCCGGTAGGCCGGCCGCACAGCCAGCACACCACCGGCGCCGCTGGCGGCTCTTCCTCGCGGTGCAAATCGCCATAGGGATCATGTTTTGAATGCTTGCGGGCCATGCCGGTCTGAATGCCCGAACTTGCGGTACCTGCCTATAGTCCTGTCCTACAGCGCCGGACTCTGGTTGAGTCCCGGATGCTCTTTGAACCGTCCGCCTGCCCAATCCAGCCCCGCGCAACAATCCTGCGTGCGTAGGAAACGAACTTTCACGATTCGCATGAAAAGTGTGAAGCTAAGCGGGTCGCCGCCTGATTTTCGCCTGACCTTCCACCTTCGACTCCAGCATCCGCACCTCGCGCTGCGCCACCGGAATCGTGATCCCCGCTTCCTTGAACATCAGCCACAGCCGGTTCAGCACGTCGCTGCGCACATTGCCCACGCCGCTTTCGGGATCGCTGATCCAGGCCAGAATCTCATGCTCCACGCCATTTTGCCCAAACGCGATCAGCCACACATTGGCCTTGGGATTGTTGAGCACGCGCGGGCTATCCGTCGCCGCCTTCAGCATCAGTTCCTGTGCCTTGGCCAGATCGCAATCGTAGGAGACCGTCACCGGGATACGCACGCGGACGTTGCGATCGGTGAACGACCAATTCTCCACCTCCTGCGTCATCAGGATCTCGTTCGGGATCAGATGCTCCTTGCCGTCGCGGGTGATGACACTGACTGCGCGGACGCCGATTTTGTTCACCCAGCCAAAGCTGTCGCCCACCACGATCACGTCGCCCGGCTTGATTGATCGGTCCATCAGCAGGATGATGCCGGCGATCAGATTGCCGATGGTCTTTTGCAGGCCAAAACCAATCGCGAGGCCGAACGCACCCGAGAATACTGCGAATGCGGTGAGATCGATCTCGAGCAGATCGACCCCGACGAAGAAAGCCATCACCACTGCGGCGATGCTCGCCAGCTTCTGGATCAGCAGCTTCTGGGTGGGATCGAAGCCGCGCGCCTCGCCGATCGAATGGGCGAGCATCCGGTTGACCAGCCGAACCGCCGCGAAGAGCAGCAGGACCGTGACCGTGATGGTGAGCGCCGAAAGCAGGGTGAACCGCCGCACGCCAATCTGAACGCCGACCCGGTCGAGCGTGGTCTCGACGACCGAGAAGCCACCGATCGCGTTGCTGAAGATCGCGGTGAAGGCGAGCGCCGCCAGCGTCCATGCCGCCCAGCGCGGCAGGTTAAGCCCCCGCAATATCGCGACGGCGAGCATCGCTACGGCCGCGCCGGTGGCGACACCCAGCCCCAGCGCGGCAAGCGGAGGCCACGGCCATGCCGCTGATATGAGCGCCAGCAGCAACGCGGCGACCCCGTGCCGGAAGATCGAACACATCCGCGGGCCCAGCCCCTCGCCAGCGCTCCCCGTGCGCTTCGCCAATAATTCGGTGACCCGTGCGCCAAGATGGCGACCGGTTAGCCAGCCAATGGCAAGCGCCGCGACTGCCAATGCCGCGGCGATAGCGGCTGCGCTCAGGTCCGGCGTAGGGGGGAGCCCATACCCCGCAAGCCATGCCTGGATCCGCTCCATCAGCCGCGCACCGCGGCGAAGCGGGCTAAGCCGGCCTCGAGATCGGCGATCAGATCGTCGGGATCTTCCAGCCCGATCTGCAGGCGGATAGCGGGGCCTTCGGCCTGCCATTTTGTCGCGGTGCGGATCTTTTGCGGGTCGGCAGGGATGGCGAGGCTCTCATAGCCACCCCAGGAATAGCCGATGCCGAAATGCGCGAGCCCGTCGATCAACGCGGCCCGGGCGGCCTCATCGCCGCGGTTGAGGACAAAGGAGAACAGGCCTGCCGCGCCCTTGAAATCGCGGAGGAAGAATTCGTGGCCGGGGCAATCGGGCAGCGCCGGGTGCATAACGCGCGCAACCTCGGGGCGCGATTTGAGCCAGTGCGCGATCTTCAGTGCGGACTCGCCATGCTGCTTCAGCCGCACTGCCATGGTGCGCAAGCCCCGCGCGGCGAGCCAGCTATCGTCGGGGCTCGCCATCTGGCCCAGCTGATAGGTCGCATCGCGCAATCTGGCGTATCTGCCCTCGGCCGCAGTGACCGATCCGAGCATCACGTCTGAATGGCCGACGACATATTTGGTGCAGGAGAGGATCGTATAGTCCACGCCGAGCTGGATCGCGGGCAGCAGCAGGGGCGTCGCCCAGGTGTTGTCGATCAGCGTGGTAATGCCCCGCTTTTTGGCGACTGCGACGATGGCGGGAATATCCTGCACTTCGAAGGTGAGGCTCCCCGGGCTTTCGAGCAGGATCGCGCGGGTGCTCTCGGTGCAGAGCGCGTCGATGCCCGCGCCGATCATCGGATCGTAGAAAGTGGTCGATACTCCGAACTTGCGCAGCAGCCCGTTGGCGAGATTGCGTGTCGGATCATAGGCGCTGTCGGGGATCAGCAGGTGATCGCCCGGCGAAAGTACTGCGAGCAAAGCCGATGCAATCGCGGCGACGCCCGACGGGTAGAGCAACGTCGCCTCCGCGCCCGGCTCAAGCTCGGTCAGCGCGTCGGCGAGCGACCATTGCGTCGGCGTACCGCGGCGGCCGTAGAAAAGCGTGTGATGCGTGTCCGGCTTGGCATTCGCTCGCAGCGTGGCGACATCGTCGTACAGTATCGTCGATGCGCGCCACACGGGCGGATTGACAATGCCGTTCGTCCATTCCTTGCGGCGGCCGGCAGAGACGATCTTCGTCGCGGGTTTCTCGTCGCTCATGCGGGGCCCAATGCCTTGGCGGTTTCGGGACGTGAACCCCACTCGGTCCAGCTGCCGTCATACAAAGCGGCTTCTTTGTCGAGCAGATGTGCACCGAATGCGAGGATCGCGGCGGTGATGCCCGATCCGCAGGTCATCACCAGCGGCTTTGCGAGATCGACGCCGCTGCTTTCGAAGACATTGCGGATGTGCTCGGGCTCCTTCCACGTTCCGTCCGGATTGAAGAAGCGCGGATAGGGCACGTTCTTCGATCCCGGAATGTGCCCAGCAGCCACAACGCCGCGCGGATCGGCTTCCTCACCAGTAAAGCGCGCCGCCGAGCGGGCATCGGCGATCTGCTCGTCGGTAGTCTTCATCTGCTCAAGCGTCCGTGCCTGCGACTTGGCCGGACGTGGCTCGAAGCCGCCCGGCTCGGCGCCATGCGCACCACTTTCAAGCGCGCGTCCTTCGGTTTTCCATTTCGCCATCCCGCCATCGAGCAAGGCCGCATCCACCCCGGCGAGGCGCAGCACCCACCATGCGCGGCATGCGGTATGGTGCGGGCTATTGTCGTACAGGACAATCTGCGTCTCGGTATCCGCGCCCAGTTCGCGCAGCCGCGCGGCGATTTTGGCAACGGACGGCATAGTCGAAGGAAGCGGGCTACTCTCGTCGATCAGGGTGTCGAGATCGAGGAAGCGTGCGCCGGCGATATGCTCGGCGTCAAACTCGGCGCGAGGGTTGCGCGGCTGCGATCCGGGGATAGTTGAAGTATAGGTCGCGTCGAGCACCAGCGCGTGCGGCGCTTCTGCCAGCCATTCGGTCGTTACCAAGCCATCCATCGCGGCAAACCCTAGAGAGATGCAAAGCGGGATGCAAAGCGCTCGGCAAACGACTACATCGCGGGCCATGGACGCCAAGCATCTCGGAAAGACATCGACGCGCCCCGCCACGCCGGAGGAGGCCGAGCTCGATTATGTGCCCAATCCACGGGCGGGCACGCGCTATCTGGTCCGCTTCGCTGCGCCTGAGTTCACCTCGCTCTGCCCGATCACTGGCCAGCCCGATTTCGCGCATCTGGTGATCGATTATGTGCCCGGCGAGACGATCGTGGAATCCAAGTCGCTCAAGCTGTTCCTGAGCAGCTTCCGCAATCACGGCGCATTCCATGAGGATTGCACTGTCGGCATCGGCCAGCGTCTGTTCGACGAGATGAAGCCCGAATGGCTGCGGATCGGCGGCTATTGGTATCCCCGCGGGGGCATCCCTATCGACGTATTCTGGCAATCGGGCGAACCGCCAGCAGGGGTCTGGGTGCCTGCGCAGGACGTTCCCGGATACCGTGGACGCGGCTGAACGCCAGATTTACAACGACTCGTCGCGTGATTAATGTTGCAATGCAGCATGCACGCAACCATATTCAAAATAGTTGGTTCAGAAGGGGAAGCAGGCGCTTTGCGCCGATAATTGCCGAAACTTGATGTGCATCAGCGAAAGGAGCGAGATTCTCTAATGAACCGTCCGGCAATCCAGCATCTGGCGCTCATCGGCAACTTCCTTCCGCGCAAGTGTGGCCTGGCGACCTTTACCACCGACACCTATAATGCGCTCAAGCTGCGTTACCCGGAGCTTCAGGTCGACGTCTACGCGATGGACGATCATCCCGGCCGCTACGATTATCCCAAGGCGGTAACCGCCTCGATCCCCCAGAATGACCGTTCCGCCTATCTCGATGCCGCGCGCGCTATCGAAGCCAGCGGCGCGCAGGCGCTGTGGATCCAGCACGAATATGGCATTTACGGCGGACCGGCCGGCGAGTTCCTGATCGCGTTGATTGATCGGCTGACCATTCCGGTGATCTCGACGCTCCATACTGTTCTTGAGCGCCCGAATGCCGATGAGCGCCGCGTGATGGAGGCGCTGCTGCGGCGCTCGTCGCGCGTGATCGTGATGGCCGAGCGTGGACGTGACATCCTCAAGCGCGTGCACGGTCTCGACGACAAGAAGGTCGTGATGATCCCGCACGGCGTGCCCGATCGCGCCTTTGCCGATCCCGATCAGTTCAAAGGTGCGTTCGGCTGGGACGGCCGCGACGTGGTTCTCACCTTTGGTTTGCTCGCGCCGAATAAGGGCATCGAGACGATGATCGAGGCGATGCCCGCAATCGTCGCGAAGGATCCGACAGCGCTTTATGTCGTGCTCGGCGCGACGCATCCCAATCTCGTCGCCCATGAAGGCGAAGCGTATCGCGACCGGCTCAAGGCGCTGGCCGCCGAGCGCGGCGTTGCCGAGCAAGTCCAGTTCATCGACGCCTTTGTCGAGCATAACGAACTCATCAATTACCTGCAGGCGGCGGACGTCTATGCGACGCCGTATAGCAATCCCGCGCAGATCACCTCTGGCACGCTTTCTTACGCCGTCGGCGTGGGCAAGGCCGTGGTCTCAACGCCCTATGTGCATGCCAGCGAAATCCTCGCGGATGGCCACGGCGTACTGGTCGATTTCGGCGACAGCGCCGCCTTTGCCCGCGAAATTGGCGCCTTGCTGTCGAGCCCCGACGAGCTTCATGCGCTTTCGCGGCGGGCATATGTGCGCGGGCGCACCATGTTGTGGTCGGCGCTAAGTGAGCGCGCGATGCGCGAGCTCAAGGATGTGATTGCGTCAAAGCCGCAGCGGCTGACCAAGAAAGCGAGCGAATTATCGACGCTCAAGCCGGATATCTCCGCGGTCGAGAGGATGAGCGATGCCACCGGCATGCTCCAGCACTCGATCTATTCGGTGCCTGATCGCCGCCACGGCTATTGCATTGACGACAATGCCCGCGCGCTGATTCTGATGTCGAAGATCGACGATCTGGACGAGATGCTGCGCGACAAATGGACCACGGTATATGGTGCGTTCGTTCAATATGCATGGAACCCGGATACGCGGCGCTTTCGCAATTTCATGAATTTCGACCGGACTTGGTGCGAGGATGTCGGGTCCGAGGATTCGAACGGTCGCGCGCTTTGGGCGCTGGGGGTGACTGCGCGTGACTCGCGAATGCAGAAGCATCGCGACTGGGCATCCTCGCTGTTCGACGTGACCGCGTCGATTGCGCTCGATCTCGGCAGTCCGCGCGCCCGGGCGTTCGCAATGCTGGGTGCCGCCGCGATGCTCGATGCGCATCCCGGGCATGCGCTTTGCCGTGAAATCCTCACGCGGTTCGGCGACGAACTGGTTCAGTTGCTCGACGACGCGCGCCGGCCCCAATGGAGCTGGTTCGAAATCGTGCTGGCATATGACAATGCCCGGCTTCCCGAAGCGTTGCTCCGGGCGGGTCAGTCGCTTGGCAACGACGATTTCGTGAAGGTTGGGCTTGAGACGCTCGAATGGATCTGTGGTCGCCAGACGTCGCCTGAAGGCCGTTTCCGCGCAGTGGGCACCGAAAGCTTTGGCCGCGCATATGCCGAGCCCCTGGTGTTCGATCAGCAGCCGCTGGAGGCCCAAGCCACCGTCGATGCCTGTGTCGCCGCCTTCGACGTGACCGGCGATATGCGCTGGGTGACCGAGGCGACCCGCGCTTATCGCTGGTATCTCGGCGCAAACGATCTCGAAATGCCGCTCGCCAGCCCGCAGGATGGCGGCTGTTTCGACGGGCTGATGCCGCACGGGCTCAACCGAAATCAGGGTGCCGAGTCGATTTTGGCGCTGCAACTCGCAAATTGCGCGATTTCGGCCCTTCCAAAGTCGGCGGAAGTCGTGGCAGGACCGGAACTCGCCGTGGCCTGACATATGTTAGCCGATGGGCGATCGGCTTTCCGGGGGTGCGATGCTCGATCTATTCACACACGACCTGCGGTTGCGCGCCGATCCCTCGCGAGTGGTGGTGCGACCATTCCATATTGCCTGGCAGTCGAACGGCGCGGGGCCGAGCCGAAGCGAGCGGCTGGTCGCCAATGTGCTGGGGATGTCGCCGGGCGAAGCGCGGCACCAGCTTGAAGTCGTGCTGAAGGATTTCGAGGCACGACACTGGCAGACGCGCCGCGTGTTCATGACCCGCTATGACGAGATTGAGGGCATGCTGGGCCTCAACGGCGCCGAGATTGGCGATGAGAAACGCCAGTTGATCGGCGCCTATTTCTGCCATGAATATAGCTATGCCGCCGCCGCTTTGATGAACCCCAGCGCCGTGCCGCATTATGATCAATCGGGCATGCCCCAGGGATCGCTGCGCATCCTGATGTCGCTGCGTGCGGTGGGCGAGGGGCACATCTCGTCGGTGGCATTCCGCGAAGGCATCATCACGGACAGCAACGAACTGACCCTTGCCCCCGAGCCGCCCTTCGCCACCGCGGCGGACGCGCGCGGGGAGGATGAGGATCACATGCCCGAGGGGCCGGTGACCGTATTCCGCCACCGCGATTCCACGCTTTCCGGCACCGTCATCTTCCCGATCACCAAGGCCCAGTCGAACGGGCTGGAGGATCTGCGCATCTGCCACTTCTTTCATGACGACGGCACCGAAGAATGGATCGGCACCTACACCGCCTATAACGGCTCCCAGATCCAGTCCGAGCTGATGCGCACGACCGATTGGCGCGCCTTCGATCTGGTGCCGATGGCCGGCAGCGCTGCGCGCAACAAGGGCATGGCCTTGTTCCCGCGCAAGGTGGGCGGCAAATATATGATGCTCGGGCGGCAGGATGGGGAAAACATCTTCCTGCATTCCTCCGATACGCTGACCGATTGGGAGGGCGGCGAGCTTTTGATGAAGCCCGAATACCCTTGGGAACTGGTCCAGATGGGCAATTGCGGGCCGCCGATCGAGATCGATCAGGGCTGGCTGGTGCTCACCCATGGCGTGGGTGCGATGCGCAAATACTCGATTGGCGCGGCTCTGCTCGACAAGGACGATCCCTCGAAAGTGCTCGCCCGCTCGAAAGAGCCCTTGCTCGCCGCCGCGGATCAGGACCGTGAGGGCTATGTGCCCAACGTGGTCTATACCTGCGGAGCGATCCGCCATGGGGATAAGCTGTTCATCCCCTATGGCGTCGCGGACAGTTCGGTCGCCTTTGCCTTCGTGCCCATCCAGTCGATCCTCGACCAGATGGGCTGAAGGGCTTTATCGATAGGTAGCAGTGTCCTGGTCGATCGGCGTTTCGGAAACCGGCGGGACGCTGCGCACCATGCGCCGGGTCACCGCATAGGCAATCGCGATGAGGCCGAAGAACAGGAACGGCGCGATCCATAATGCGAGATGTTCCCAGCTCGCGCCCATCAGCGCCAGCGGCTCGTTGTTCGGAGGGATCGGGTTGCCGCGATTGGCCCAGGCGAGGATGCCTGCATAAGCGACGCCAAACAGCGATTCGCCTACGATCAGCCCGGTTGCGGCCAGCACGCCCATCCGCTCGGCGAATTCGGGATTGGCCTGGCGCTTGGCCCAGCGATTGTAGAGATAGCCGATCAGCGCGCCGACCGGGATCAGCAAGGTGAGTGCCATTGGAAGATAGATGCCCATGCCCACGGCGAGCGGAGGCAGGCGCATCTTGCCCGAACGGCCGAGCAACTCATCGAGGATGATCACGGCGACGCCGATGGCGACACCCAGTGCGATCAGGTTCCAGTTCAGCGCACCGCCCAACACGCCCTGTGCGATCGAAGAGATCAGCGCCGCTTGCGGCGCGGCGAGCGCGCTCGGGCCGGCGCCCGGCGTGCCGACAAAGCCGAGCGTGTCGTTGAGCAGATTGAGGACAACAGGGATCGCCAACGCTCCGAAGCAGACGCCCAGGATTAGCGCGAACTGCTGTTTCCACGGCGTTGCGCCAACCAATTGCCCCGTCTTGAGATCCTGGAGATTGTCGTTCGAGATCGTGGCGATCGAGAAGATGATCGCAGTGGTGAACAGCGCATAGGCGATCAGCGCACTCGTGCTCGCTGGATCGTTCTGCTGGCCAAAGATCAGGACGAGGAGCAAAGATGCGCCGAGCACGGCCAGAATGCCTACGCCCGAGACCGGCGAGTTCGATGCGCCGATAAGACCGGCCATATAGCCGCAGATCGCAGCGATCAGGATTCCGACAACGAAGACATAGAGGAGCGTGCCGCCGATGACGGCGAGCGGATATTGATGCACCGGGCCGCCCGTCGAAAAATCCCAGAGCAGCCAGGCGATCGGCCCGAGGACCAGCACGCTGACCGCAGCGACGATGCCGATCGGCAGGTCTCGCTCGGTGACGTCCAGAATCTCGCCGCTCTTGCGGGCCTTCGATGCGGCAAGCGCAGAGCGCAGCCCGCTGATGATTGGCCCGATGATCCGCAGCAGCGACCAGATCGCCGCGACACCGATCGTGCCCGCGCCGATGAAGCGCACCTCACCCCGGAACGCACCCCCGACGATCGCGTCGATCGTGCCCGTGGCGAAGTTCGCGTCCGATGCGAAATAGGGCACCAGCACCGTCCACGAGATCAGCATACCGAACAGCATCGCGACGCCTACCGAGATGCCGACCAGGTGCCCGACGCCGATCAGCAGCATCGACCAGCTTGCTGACCAGCCCGTGGCGGTGCCCCCGATGGCGAAGTTCTTGCCCGCTTCCTCAGTTACGAACTTCATCTTGGCGAAGAGGGCGAAAAGGCCGGAGAAGAGCCCGCCGAGCATCAGCGTGCGCAGCCCGTGCGCATTCTCGGCATCGCCGACGCGCGAATTGGAGCCCACCTTCAGCACCTCGGCGGCAGCGACGCCTTCGGGATAAGGCAGGTCCGAACCGGTGACGAGGGCACGGCGCAGCGGCACCGAGAACATCACGCCAAGCACGCCGCCGGTGACGCAGACCGCGACGGTGGTCCAATACGGGAAGCCCGACCACCAGCCGACCATGATCAGGCCCGGCAGCACGAAGACGATTGCCGCCAGGGTACCCGCGGCGCTTGCGATGGTCTGGACGATATTGTTCTCAAGGATCGACGATCCCTTGAAGAAGCGCAGGATCGCCATGGAGACTACGGCGGCAGGGATCGACGTCGCGAAGGTGAGGCCGACCTTGAGGCCGGCATAGACGTTTGCGGCGGTGAACAGCATCGTGATGATCGCACCGAGGACGATGCCCCGGATGGTGAGTTCGGCAGTGCGGGTGGGTTCGGTGGCCATTTGGCGGGCTCCGGGAATTGGAAGTTTAGGCGAAGTTTAGGCCAACGCGCTTGTTTCGGTGCCCGGCAGCGGGCGCGAAAAACGTGAAAGGCCAGGACGCTGTCATGGCGTCAGCGTGGCACCTCAAGACGATGTAGGACAGCGATTTTTTAGGTTGGAGTGAGCGCTACGACCAGCAGCAGGCCGTTTTATCCAAGGAGCGCCCATCTCGATCTGCGACAAAGGTCCACATAACAGCAGATGAGGGCAACATGACACGAGTGACTTTGGCGGTGACGGCAGTGCTGGCCTCGATTTCGGTGGGCGGCACCGCGCAAGCTCAGGATGCGAGAGCACTTTGGGGTGCGCGCACGGCTGAGACTTGCCCGCAAATCAGTCAGGCCCCGACGGTGGCGAGCGCCCTATCATTGGTGCGGTGCGCAAAGGAACGGCAGTCCACAGCCTCGGGCGAATCATGGCTGGTCGAAGATTTGCAGGTCCAGGTCGGCGGCCCGACCAGTTTTGCGGTGATGTACAATTCGGTCACGATGCCGGACGCAGACACCACCAAGCGCGTCTATCCGATCCGCGGCAGCTGGACCTGGTCGGTGTGCATATTGCGCGCCGATGCGAAGATTTATGGCGATCCGAACATGAATTGCCGGGAAACGCCGGTCACGCAGGCCAGTGGCGCTTGCTGGCAGACGACTTTTGGCGACTGGAGGTGCCAGATGAACGGGACCAGCGGCGCTACCGTAAAGCCGAAACGACCGCGATAATCGCGCGCTGACGATCCGTGCGGAGGAGGCGGGGTGGCATCGGCCGCCCCGCCTTTTTCGATTAGTCCTCGGCTTCCTTTGCTTCTTCCAACAGCGCTATCGCGTCCTCGGCATAATCCTGCGCGCGCTGCACATCGGGCTGGCCGGAACCCGCGAGCAATTTGTTGTACGCGTCGGTCACCATATCTCGCTTCTGCTTGATCGTGATGGACGTGGTGAGGTTGATCCGCGAATTGCACAGACCTCCAGCACCGATAACGAAATAGCCGGAATCGCGGCCGATCAGGCAATTGGCAGCGCGCTGCAGCAGCACCTTTACCCGTGGCAGCGAGGCGGCATCCATCGCGGACTTCGCCTGGGTGATCGCATTATCGATCAGCTGTTCCGGGGTCAGCTGGGCATGCGCGGGCTGGATTGCGAACAGGCCGGCCAACGCGGTGGCGACCAGGATATTCCTTTTCATTGATTGAACCTTCCGTCCAAACTGTCATCATCGACGATGCGCATTCTATTCGGTCAGGCGGGGGCAAACTTGGATAAATCTGCAGCTTCAAGACAAGCACGCGTTTCCTAATGGGTGCTGCGGGGGAAAGCGGCGCCAGGATGCGATTCTTCCGCCCGGCGCCTGAACTGGCGCCGTATCTGTCCGCGATATACCTAAACGACATTGATCCCGCGCCGGGCACGCGCATGGCAGACACGCTCCATCCCGAATGGGCAAATTTGCGTTTCATGGAGGGCGACCCGGGTATCGGCTCGATCGGGCCGGGCGAAATGGAGCCGACGCCGACATGCGTGTTCGCCGGACCCACATGCTATGGAACGCGGTTCGAGACCGGCGCGGTGCGCAGCTGGGGTATCGGCTTTCTGCCGCTCGGCTGGACGAAGTTTATCGCCGCACCGGCGGACGCATATGCCGATCGCGCGGTAGATGCTGAGACTGACCCGATACTTCAGCATCTGGCGCGCCTGCGCCCGCGATTGCGGGATGCCAACGCCGATCCAAACGATCAGGCCGCTGCGATCAACAATCACCTGCTCGGCCTGCTCGCCACCGCGCCTCCGGACGATCTCGCCGTCGCACGCGCGCACGCGGCGCTCGCCGATCCGGATTTAGGGACGGTTGCGGAATTGGCAGAGCGCGTGGGAATATCGGAACGATCGGTGGCCCGGCTCAGTCGGCGTGCATTCGGGTTCAAACCGAAATTGCTGCTCAGGCGCCAGCGTTTCCTTAGAACGCTGGGCCAGGTGATGCTCGGTAGCAATGCAAGCTGGTCGAGCTCGCTCGATGCTCATTATTATGACCAATCCCATTTCAACCGCGATTTCCGGCGATTTATGGGCGTAACGCCGCAGGCCTATCTCGCGCAACCACGTCCAATCGTTGACGCTGCGGTTCGCGGACGGATGGCTGCGGCGGGCGCGCCGATGCAGGTTCTGCACCAGCCGAAAGCATAGGATCGCTGGAAAGGCGGATGCCTCACCGCCCCTTGAACAGGCCCCCTAGCACGCCGCGCACCAATCCGCCAATTATGCTGCCGCCGATGCCGCTTTTCTTGCCGAAGACTGCCTTTGAAACTTCGCCCGCGACTGCGCGGCCAGCGGCGGACGTGGCCGAGCGGGTAGCGGAGGTGATGGCGCGGTTCCAAGGATTGTTGGCAGCGGCGCGCTCGGCATCGCGTTCGGCCTGACGGTCCAGCCGGGTCTGGCGGTCGGTGTCGCGTTGTTCGACAAGGCGTGCGCGTTCGGCTTCCTTGGCCAAGCGGGCGTCTTCCTTGGCGTGAAGCGCGGCGGCCTTTTGGGCTTCGGTGTCGGCCTTGGCTTCGGCGGCGGCTGCGGCCGCTTCGGCGCCCTTGGCGGCGAGCAATTCCTCGGCAGATTCACGATCGACCAGCGTGTCGTATTTGGCGCCGATGGCATCGGTCTGGATCAGGACGCCGCGCTCTACGGGCGTGACCGGAGCGACGCGCGAGCCGGGTGGCTTGATCAGCGCGCGCTCGACGGGAGCGGGTGCGCCATCAGCCTGAAGCATCGAAACGAGCGCTTCACCGACCTTCAGTTCGGTGATTGCGGTGGCGACATCGACGCCGGGATTGGCGCGGAAGGTGGTTGCCGCCGCTTTGACTGCAGCCTGATCGCGCGGGGTGAAGGCGCGCAGCGCGTGCTGGACGCGGTTGCCGAGCTGGCCGGCGATGCTGTCCGGCACGTCGATCGGGTTTTGCGTGATGAAATAGACGCCGACGCCCTTGGAGCGGATCAAGCGGACGACCTGCTCGATCTTCTCGAGCAGCGCCTTGGGAGCATCGGCGAACAGCAGATGCGCTTCGTCGAAGAAGAATGCCAGCTTGGGCTTTTCGGGATCGCCGATTTCGGGGAGGTGCTCGAACAGAGCCGAGAGCAGCCAGAGCAGGAACGTGGCGTACAGCTTCGGGCTGGCCATGAGCTTGTCGGCGGCCAGCACATTGACCACGCCGCGGCCCTTATCGTCGAACGCGATGAAGTCGCTCATCGACAGCGCGGGCTCACCGAAGAAATGCTCGCCGCCCTGGCTGCGCAGCTGGAGCAGCGAGCGCTGGATCGCGCCGACCGATTGCTTGGAGACGTTGCCATAGGTCGCGGTCAGCTCGTCCGCGCGCTCGGCGCAGTGGAGCAGCATCGATTGGAGATCGTCGAGATCGAGGATCAGCAGCCCTTCCTTGTCGGCAAGGGTGAAGGCGATGGTGAGCACGCCTTCCTGCACTTCGTTGAGATCGAGCAGGCGCGAGAGCAGCAACGGTCCCATTTCGCTGACAGTGGTGCGGATCGGGTGGCCTTGCTGGCCGTAGAGATCCCAGAATTGCACCGGCGTATCGGCATAGGCCCAATCGGTCTGGCCGATCTCGGCGGCGCGGGCCGCGAAGATGTCGTGCATCTTTCCGGTGGGGGAGCCTGCCATGGCCAAGCCCGAGAGATCGCCCTTCACATCGGCCACGAAGCAGGGGACGCCGACGGCGGACAGCCCCTCGATCATGCCCTGGATGGTGACGGTCTTGCCGGTGCCGGTGGCGCCCGCGATCAGCCCGTGGCGATTGGCGCGCTTGAGGTTGAGCTCGATTCGGGTGCCGCCGGCTGCGCCTAAGAAAATGCCCGTTTCACCCGCCATTGCAGCACCTCACAGATTGAAGTGCGAGCAATAGGGGAGAAACGGGCGGATTGCAGCCCGTGCGGGCGATTTAGTTCGGGATCTGCACCGGAACGAACGTGCCGAAATTGCGGCGCTGGACATAGAGCAGCACCGACCCGCGGCCCGCCGACTTGCTCGCCGTCACCTGTTTGGCGATGTCGGCCGAGCTGAGAACCGGGGTGCGGTTCGCCGAGACGATTACATCACCGCGGCGCAAGCCCTTGCCTGCCGCATCGCTCGACGGATCGACGGTGAGGATCACGACGCCCTTCGACTTGGGATCGACGCCGATGCTCTGCGCGATCTGTGCCGTGAGCGGGGTGACCGCGATGCCAAGCGCGGCTGCGCCCATCGCTTCGGGCTGACCGGCATTGGGGCCGCTATTATTGTCGTTGGGATCGAAATTATTGGCGGCGAGCTGCTCCTCAGGCGGACGGGTGCCCAGCGTTAGAGTGACTGCCACGGGCTTGCCGTCGCGAATCAGCTCGAGCGGGATGCGCGTGCCGGGAGCGATATTGGCGATCAGATAGGAGAGCGTCTGGTCGGGCGTAACGTCCTTGCCACTGACCTTGACGATTACGTCGCCCAGCTTGATGCCGGCCTTTTCGGCGGCCTCGCCCGGCTCGATGCGGTTGACCAGAGTGCCGCGCCCCTTGGGCACGCCAAGCGCCTCTGCGGTGTCGTCATCGAGCACCTGCATGCCCACGCCCAGATAGCCGCGGGTGATCGGCGCGCCTTTCATAAGCTTGGACAGGATCGGCTGCGCTTCCTCGGCGGGAATTGCGAAGCCGATGCCGACATTGCCGCCGGTGGGCGAATAGATCTGCGAATTAATGCCGATCACGTTGCCGTTGAGATCGAACATCGGACCACCCGAATTGCCCTTGTTGATCGAAGCATCGGTCTGGATGAAGCGGTCATATGCGCCGCCCTGGCCGGTGACGCGATGGACTGCGGAGACGATGCCGGCCGTGACCGAGCCGCCCAGACCGAAGGGATTGCCGATCGCGACGACCCAGTCGCCGACGCGCGCCGCGCTCGAATCGCCGAACTTGACGAAGGGCAGGTTGGTCTGGCCTTCAATCTTGAGAACGGCGAGATCCGACTGCGCATCGTTGCCGATCAGCTTCGCCTTGAATTCGCGGCGATCCGGGAGCGTGACAGTGATCGATTCGACCACCGCGCCGCGCTGACCGGCCGAAATGACGTGGTTGTTGGTGACGACATAGCCGTCTGCCGAGATGATGAAGCCCGAACCGAGCGATTCGGCCTGACGCGTGACCGGCGCACCGCCGCCCTGACCCTGCGGCACCAGACCCTCGAAAGGCGTGCCTGCAAAGGGGTTGGTCTGGACCTGCACGCGCTGCGTGGTCGAGATGTTGACCACCGCTGGCTGGAGCTTGGCGACCATGTCTGCAAAGCTCATCGGCGCGCCGGGGCGCGGCGTGGCAGACTGGATCGCACCCGGCTCGTTCTGCGCGGTCTGCGCACCGGCGGGAACGTTGAGCGTCAGGGCAGTGGCCGCGCCACCAAGCAGAACGGCAGTCGTAATAGCGTAGGCATAACGCACAGGCGTAAATCCTCTCAAAGGTAGAACGAGATATTGGGGCACATTCTTGCGTCCGTTTCCTGAACGGCGATTGAATATGAACGTTTTGACAGGCTTTTGGCTGCCAAGATCACCGTTGCCCCATGAACTCCTTCAAATAGCTATTCTGCGGGCTCAGAATGATGTTGGTCTCGCCCTTGCCCTCGACCGGGCTGATGAATGTGGTCCGGTAGGACTGCATCGCGCGGAAGAAGTCGTAGAATTGCGCATCCTTATTGAACGCGGCGGCATAGATTTCTGCTGCCTGCGCCTGTGCGGTCGCGCGGATGATCTGCGCATCCCTCGTACCGCCGGCGCGGATCGTAGCGGCTTCCTGCTGACGCGCGGTGCGCATCCGCTCATAGGCGCTGTCGAGCGGCGAGCCGGTCGGCAGATCGGCATGCTTGATCCGCACATCGACGATCTGGACGCCATATTGGCCGGCCAGCGTCTGCAAATTGCCCTGGATATTATCCATCACCTGGCCGCGCTCAGCGCTGAGCAAAGCCGCGAAAGGCTGCTTGCCGAGCTCGTTGCGCAATGCCGAACTGAACAATGGCTGGAGACGCTCGGTCAGGCGCTCGACCGAACCGACCGTGATCGCCATCATCAGCGGATTGACGACGCGGAAGCGCGCGAAAGCGTCCACTTCGATGCGCTGCTGATCGGTCGAAAGCACCGGCTGGTTGGTCAGATCGAGCGAGAGCACGCGCTTGTCCACCCAGACGACGCGATCGATGAACGGGATGTGGAAGAGCACACCCGAACCGGTGCGGCCGAATTGCTCACCGGGCTTATAGGCGTTGACCGTCTGATACGGCTCGTTGAGCCGCAGCACGACTGCCTGACGCGTTTCGGGAACGATCGAGAAGGAGCTGAAGATCAGCACGAGCAGGATCGCGCCCGCTACCGCCATCGCAATGGGGTTACGTAAATAGGCGGTCATCGTGCGGCTCCCTGAGCGGGCTTTTCGGCAGGCGCGGCTTTCTGGCCAAGCGCGGGCAAGGGCAGATAGGGCGTGACGCCCGGCGCTTCGACGATGGTCTTGTTCGTCCTGCTCAGCACCTGCTCCATGGTCTCGTAATAGAGACGGCGGCGGGTGACTTCGGGGGCGAGCTTGTACTGTTCATAGATCTTGTCGAACTCGGCCGCCTCACCCTGCGCGGTGGCGAGCACCTGCTGAGCATAAGCGTTGGCGTTGTTCTTCGCGGCCTGCGCCTGTTGCTGCGCGGCGGTAACCTGCTTGAACTCTTCGTCCACCGCCTGTGGGGCAGCGGCTTTTTGGATCGACACGCTCTGGATTTCGATTCCCGAATTATACTCATCTAGGATCTGCTGCATCAGCAGAATGACCTGCGCTTCGATCTTGGCGCGGCCCGAGGTGATCGTGTCGTTGAGCGTCGCATTGGCGACGACGGCGCGCATCGCGGTCTCGGCGGTGTCGCGCACCGTGGCGCGCGGATCCTTGACCTGGAAGACATAGTCGGAGGCGCTACGCACCTTCCACTGCACCAGATAAGCCAGGTCGACGATGTTCTGATCGCCGGTCAGCATCAGGTTTTCGCGGTCTGTTTCGGGGAATTTCTCGTCGCGAATCGCCTGGACGTCGATCGCCTCGACTATCGACAGCGGTGCCGGGAGTGTGAAGCGCCAGCCGGGCTCGAGCGTGCCGGAGAAACGGCCAAGCGTCTGCACCACGGCGCGCTGCTGCGGGCCAACCGAGTGGATTGACGTGAAAGCGATCCAGCCAAGGATGAGGACACCGACAACCAGGCCCCAGAATCCGGCGCCCTGCGGAATGCCGGGCAGGCCCGCTCCGCCACCCATGCCGCCGCCGCCGCCGCGCCGGGCGCGCTGGAGAAGCTCGTCGAGCGTGCTGGCGGCACTGCGACCTGGGCGCTTGCCGCCCGGCGGAAGCGACCACGGATTACGCGGGCCGCTGCCGTCTCCGCCGTTACCGCCTCCCTTATCGCCGCCGCCGCCGGAGCCGCCGCCGCTGCCCCATGGGCTTTTTGGAGGTTCGTTCTTGAGAGCGCCGGCCCATGATCGCCAGCCCGAGATGTTCAACATACCTATCGTTATAGGGTGACTTTTGGGCGATTTACAGTGGCACGCGCCGATTACGTCCCTATCTGGCGGGATAATGACCGATAGCGCAACGATTCAGGCCGTCTTGGACTCCCTTGCAGCAGGCCGCGCCACCGCCCGGCTCGAGGACAAACGCGCGAGCATTGTCCTCGACGTGACCGGCCTAAACGAAGCTGCTCGTGCGGAGCTTGAGGCGGATGTGCGGTCAGCGGCTGCCGGCGTCGAAGGTGTGAAGGAAGTCCGTGTTTTGCTCACCAGCGAACGTCGCACACGGCGGCTAATCGCGGTGGCGAGCGGCAAGGGCGGCGTGGGGAAATCGACCGTCGCGGCGAATCTGGCGATCTCGCTCAAGAAATTGGGCCGCAAGGTGGGGCTGGTCGATGCCGATATTTACGGCCCCTCGCAGCCAAGACTGATGGGCGTCGAGGGCGTGAAGCCCAAGGCGCGCGAAAAGACCTTGCTGCCGGTCGAGACGCCATATGGCGTGCCGTTGCTCTCGATGGGCGGGCTGGTCGCGGAGGGGCAGGCGATTGCGTGGCGCGGGCCGATGGCGGGCGGGGCGCTCGGTCAATTGGTCGATGGCGATTGGGGCGAGGCCGAACTTCTCGTGCTCGATCTGCCGCCGGGCACGGGTGACGTGCAGCTAACGATGATCCAGAAGCACAAGCCGGCAGGCGCGGTGATCGTATCGACCCCGCAGGATCTGGCGCTGATTGATGCGACGCGGGCGATCGACCTGTTTCGCAAGGCGAACATTCCGATCATCGGACTGGTTGAGAATATGAGCGGCTATGCCTGCCCGCATTGTGGCGAGCATTCGGACCCATTCGGCAAGGGCGGTGCGGAGGCTGCGGCTGAAAAGCTCGGCATCCCCTTCCTTGGCCGCATCCCGCTGGAAATGGCGATTCGCGCGGCGTCCGATGCGGGGACGCCGCCTGCTGCGGGGAACGGGCCGGAGGCGCAGGTGTTTGCTTATCTGGCGACACAAGTGAATCGCTGGCTGGGAGGCTGATATGCCGATGACGCGCGACGAAGACATCAGGACGCTGCTCGAAGAGACGAAAACCATCGCGATGATCGGCGCTTCGGATCGCCCCGATCGGGCCAGCTATGGCGTGATGGCTTACCTCCAGAGCCAGGGCTACCGCGTGATCCCTGTCAATCCGCAGATCACCGGCGAGCATATCCATGGCGAGTTCGTGTTCCGCGAGCTGAGCCAGATCGGCGAACCCATCGACATGGTCGATATTTTCCGCCGCCCACAGGCTGCCGGGGACGCTGTGGACGAGGCTATCGCGGCGGGCGCGAAATCGGTGTGGCTGCAGATCGGCGTGATCAACGAGGAAGCCGCCGCGCGGGCCGAAGCGGCGGGACTGAAGGTGGTGATGGACCGCTGCCCCAAGATCGATATCCCGCGCTTGGGCGTGACGAAGGTCGCCTGACCGCTTAGGGTTCCAGGAGCTATTGCCAGCTTGCCTCGGCGTGCCATGGTGGAGGTGGCGCGTAGGGGGCATGGTCATGAATAAGCGGTGGTGGCGTTTTGTAGGGGCAGTTGGCTTGCTGGCGGGGTTGCCGGTGCCGGCGCTGGCGCAGACCGCGCAGACGATCGAAGGCGCCAAGACCTTCCTGGAAAAGGTGCTCCCCGGTTCGCGCTATGCTGCCGAAAGCGCGAGCGCCATCGGCACCGTGATGCTGCCGCAAGATCTGGATTTGAACGGCTCGTTTGAAGATTGGATAGGCTTGCTCGGCGAGCCAATCGGTACTGACAGCACTTGCTGGCTCATGTTCAACTATAGCCGTCCGGGTTTTGTGTACCGCGACCGATCCGTCGCAGCGACGCCGTTTGCAGACATTAATATGGATTTCCGCAATATCACCGAGATCGTCAGCAGCGAGAAGCAGGTGATCCTGACCAATCCAAACTGGAAGGGGGTAAGAACCAAGGTGTTTGCCTCGAGTCCGGAAATGGCTGGGCGCATTGCGGTTGCGATGAATTTCCTGAAAACGCGGTGTAACGTTGCCGACCTGACCGGCTTTTAGCCCATGGATTTCAGCGCGCCGAGCAGTGCATCCACATCGCGCGAGTCCTGATACAGGCCAAGGCCGATGCGGAGCACGTCGCCGCGGACGTCGGTGATGATGTCCTGCGCTTCGAGCTCCGCCTTCCAGCGCTGGGCGTGCGGGCTGCGCAGCGCGATGAAGCGGGCAGGCGAGCCGGGGTTCAGCAGCTCGGCATCGAGCGGCAGATCGGCGAGCAACCAGGCGCGCAGGCCATCGACATATGCGGCGATTTTCGCGGTGGTCAGTCCCTCATCCGCCAGCATGTCGCGTACCGCCACGAAGCGGTAGATGCCCGATGGGTCGAAGGTGCTTCCCATATAGCGGCGGGCATCAGGGGCGTAGCCGATCTGGCCGGGGGGCAAAGCGAGGTCGTCGAACTCGGCGTACCAGCCGGTGATCTCGGGGCGGACGCCGTAGCCGGGCGGGGCGTGGAGGAAGGCCGAGCCTTCGCCGGCCATCGCGTATTTATAACCGCCCGCGAGGTAGAAGATCTTGTCCGCGACGGCAGACAGGTCGGTCTCCATTGCCATGAAGCCGTGATAGCCATCGATCACCACCCATGGCCCTTCGGGACGCGCGAGTGCCGCGAGATCGGATATGCCGCCGAAGATATGGCCGGTGCCGAACTGGACATGGCTGACGAAGATCAGGTCGTGTTCGCCGGATTTGGCGCGCGCGACGATCTGGTCGAGCGGCACGCGCTCGATCACCGCGGTCCCTGCCTCTTCCCAGCGCGCGGCCTGTCGGCGGAAGCTGTGGAATTCCCCGTCGCTGGTGAGGATGCGCAGCGGGCGCCTGGGCAGTGCCGAGACAATGCGCAGCAGCAGATCATGCGTGTTGGGTGCGAAGACCAAGGTGTTGGGATCGGGCAGCTTGAGTTCGGCGGCGACATGTTGCTGCGCGGCGGGCCATATCTCGCCCATCACGCGCTCCCATTTGCGGTCGGCGAGACGCGCGGCGTCGTCCCACGCGGCGAGCTGGCCGACATAGGAGGCATCGGGCCAGAGATGGTGCGAATGCGCGGCGAAATGCAGTCGTTCGGGTGCCGCTGCGATGGCGCGCTGGAAGAGGCGCTTATAGCTCATAATTGGGTGCGCAGCGACCAGAGCTCGGGGAATGCGCGCTTCGACAATGTCGATTCGAGATAGGGCACGCCAGCGGTGCCGCCGGTGCCCATCTTCATGCCGATCACGCGGCTGACGGTGATGACGTGCTTGTGCCGCCAGGTGGCGAGCGCGTCGTCCACATCGACCAGTTTCTCGGCGAGCTGATAAAGCTCCCATTGGCCATGCGTGTCGCGATAGACCTGCGCCCAGGCATCCTCGACTGCCTTGCTGGGCTGATAGGGTTCGGGCCAATCGCGGTTCAGCGCTTCGGCGGGCACTGGAAAACCGGCGCGGGCGAGCGCAGCGTTTGCTTCGTCCCACAAGCTCGGCTCAGCCTTGGCGGCATCGGTGAGCGGGCCGGGAACGCCGCCGCCTCGCACGCCGAGCAAGGTCTCGACCGCGCGGAACTGGTCCGACTGGAAGCCCGATGAGGAGCCGAGCACTTCGCGAAAGCGCGTGTAATCGCTCGGCGTCATTGTCGCGAGCACATCCCAGCTGAGCGTCATCACCGCCTGTATGCGGCTGACGCGGGCAAGCGCCTTATAGGCCTCGACCGGCTTGTCATCGCGGACGAGGCGGATCGCGTCGCGCACCTCGACCAGCATCTGCTTGAGCCACAGCTCCTTGGTCTGGTGGATGATGATGAAGAGCAGTTCGTCGTCGCGATCCGAGATTGGGTGCTGCGCATCGAGCAGCTTATCGAGCGCGAGATAGCGGCCGTATGTCATGGGTTCGGTCATGAGCTTAGCTTCGCACTTTTCCCGTGAATCGTGAAATTCCGTTGCGCCGCGTTGATATTTCATTGCGCGGCCGCAGTCGTGGGATCTTCATGCTGAGAAAGAGCGAGCGCGACTCTTTCAGACGAAATCCTACATTACGAGTAGCTAGTCGCGCAGCAGCTCGTTGATCCCGGTCTTGCTGCGCGTCTGGGCATCGACGGTCTTGACGATCACCGCGCAATATAGCGAGGGGCCGCCCTTGGGATCGGGGATCGCGCCGGGCACGACGACCGAATAAGGTGGCACGAAGCCGCGATGGACTTCGCCGCTGGCGCGATCGATGATCTTGGTCGAGGCGCCGAGATAGACACCCATCGAAAGGACTGCGCCTTCGCCGACGCGGACGCCCTCCGCCACTTCGGCGCGCGCGCCGATAAACGCGCCGTCGCCGATGATCACCGGATCCGCCTGAAGCGGTTCAAGCACGCCGCCGATGCCGACGCCGCCCGACAGATGCACGTTCTTGCCGATCTGCGCGCAACTGCCGACGGTGGCCCAGCCATCGACCATTGAGCCTTCGCCTACATATGCGCCGATATTGACGAAGCTCGGCATCAGCACGACGCCCTTCGAGATGAAGGCACCGTGGCGCACCACGCTGCCGGGAACCTGGCGGAAGCCGGCCGCGCGGAAGCGGGCGTCGTCCCAGCCCGCAGTCTTCAGCGGTACCTTGTCAAAGCCGGCGCCTCCGCCATTTTCTGGCATCACCGCATTATCGTTGAGGCGGAACGATAGCAGAACGGCCTTTTTCAGCCACTGATTGACCTTCCAGCCGTCGGCGCCATTCGATTCTTTGGCTGGTTCGGCGACACGTGCGGCGCCGCTGTCGAGCAGGTTCAGTGCTTCCATCACAGCGTCGCGGACTTCGCCCTGCGTGGCGGTGCTCAGATCAGCGCGAGCTTCCCATGCGGCATCAATGGTCGTTTCGAGAGTCACGCTTGGTCCTCCAGGATTTCGTGGAGCCAGGCTCCGAGATCGGTGATGGTGTAATCGATGAAACTGCGATCGGGATCGCCGGTCTGTTCGGATCCGTTGTCGATCCAGACTGTCGTCATGCCGATCGCCTTGGCCGGTTTCAGATTGCGCGCCATGTCTTCGACGAACAGCGATGCTTCCGGGTCCACGCCATACGCCGCGCACATGCTTTCATAGGCGAGGGGGTCTGGTTTGGGCCGATATTCGGAGGAGTGGATGTCGTGCACGCCCTCGAACGTGTCGCCCATGCCGAGCCGTTCGAGCACCTGCACCGCATACGGCGCGTTGGCGTTGGTGAAGATCAGCTTGCGGCCGGGGAGGCGGACCAATGCCTCGACCAGCGCGAGGTTGGTCTCGATGCCGCTCAGATCGACCTTATGAACCGCATCGAGATAATGATGCGGATCGACGTCGTGCTCGGACATCAGCCCGTTCAGCGTCGTGCCGTGGCTGTGGAAATAACCCTTCTGGATGCGGTGCGCTTCCTCGGGCCCGCAGTTCAGCAGCGTCTGCACATATTGGCCGATCAGCGCATCGATCTGAGTCCATAGATCGCCGCTCGCGGGATAGAGCGTGTTGTCGAGATCGAAGATCCAGTTTTCGATATGCGATAGCGCTGCTTTCATGGGCGCGCGTTAAGCTGCGTCATCGGGGGTGGCAAGGGCGACGGACGCTCCCCATCTGCTGACCATGACCGCATATTCTCTGCTCGACCTTGTCCCCATCATTCAGGGGGGCAATGCCTCTCAGGCTTTCGCCAATGCCGCCGATCTGGCGCGGCACGCCGAGGCGGAGGGCTTCACCCGCTATTGGGTGGCCGAGCATCACGGGATGGAGGGCATTGCCAGCGCCGCTACGGCAGTGGTGATCGGGCATGTCGGCGCGGCAACCTCTACGATCCGCGTGGGTGCGGGCGGGATCATGCTGCCCAACCATGCACCGCTACAGATTGCCGAGCAGTTCGGCACATTGGATGCGCTGTTTCCGGGGCGGATCGATCTGGGGCTGGGCCGCGCGCCGGGTTCGGACCAGAAGGTCGCGCAGGCGATCCGCCGCAATCTGGAGACCGATGCCAATGCGTTTCCGCAGGATGTGATGGAGTTGCAAAGCTTCTTCGCCGACGATGGCCAGACCGGCATCCGCGCGACACCCGGCGCGGGCGCGAAGGTAGATTTGTGGATACTCGGCTCCAGTTTGTTCGGCGCGCAATTGGCAGCGGCGCTTGGCCTGCCTTATGCCTTCGCATCGCATTTCGCGCCGGGGCTGATGATGGAAGCAGCGGACATGTATCGCCGCAACTTCCGGCCCTCGGCGGTGCTCGCCAAGCCGCATCTGATGCTCGGCTTCAATGTGTTTGCAGCGGACACCGACGAGGAGGCGGAATTGCTCGCTACCTCACAGCAGCAGGCGTTCGTCGCGATCCGCACCACCGGGCGCGGCATCCAGATGCCCCCGCCGGTGCCCGGCTATCGCGAGAGCCTGGGGCGCCAAGGTGCGGCGGCGCTCGATCATGTGTTGTCGGCCAGCGCGATTGGTGGGCCCGACAAGGTCCGGCGCGAGATTGCGGCATTTATCGAGAAGACCGGCGCGGACGAACTGATGATCGCCAGTGCGATGTTCGATCACGATGCGCGCAAGAAGAGCCTGACGCTGGCGGCAGAGGCGATGCGCGGCCTTTAGCCGCGTACCCATTTCCCCGCAGCGTCGCGCTTCACCAGCGTGACCGTTTCGGGAATTATAAGCGGTGTTTCCTGCCCGAAGTGAAAGAACCAAGCCTGGCCCTGGCTCAGCCGCCAATATTCCTGCGCACTGTTGTCGTACCCGAAGGTGCCGCAGGAAGAGCGTAGCTCCTCGTCGGAGGGCATTGGCACTTCATCGACGACAAATGCGTCGGCGGGGCGGCTCTCCATGTTCAGAGGCCGGATCTGGCAACGCGCGGCCTCCGCTTTGTCATCAATCGCAAGACGCGCGGTGGCCAATACCGTCGCCTTGCCATCGGGTGCGGCAAGGAGGTGGATCATCTTGAAGCCGATCTCGCTGGGATCGGGGTAGGGCGATTCGGTTACTTCGAAGCTGGCCATCGGCGTGCCGGGGACGAATTTCAGCCGGGCGGTGCCGGTCGGGCATTGGGCAGTGCGATAGAGCAATGCACCGTCGGGCATTTTGGCCTCGGCGAGTATCCACGCGCAATCGTCCGGCGGTGTCGGCGCTTCGCCCGACGCGGCGAACATCAATGCAGCGGCCTGTTCCTCGCAGAGCCCGGTGACCGGTAGCGTAGCACTGCCCGATGCGCAGGCGACGGCCTGTGTCACGGCGATATTTTCCGCGGTCGTGTTTGTGGCGGCGGGCTTTGTGCAGCCGGCGGTTGCAACAAGAGCGAATATCGACAGCGCTGCGTGGATTCTCATGAAGCGTTCCCCCTATTCGGCTGAAGCAGAGCAGCTTTCCAGGCGCCGTACAATCGGGCGCCAGATCAGGAGGCGGCGGGCAACCTTAGCCGTACGAGCAATCCGCCAAGGTCTTCGCTCTCTTCGAGGCTGACGGTGCCATCGTAGATTTCGGCCACGTCGCGGACGATGGCGAGGCCTAGGCCGGTGCCCGGCTTGCCGCTGTCCAGCCGCACGCCGCGATCGAAAATGCGGATACGGTCGGCTTCGGGAATGCCCTTGCCATCATCCTCCACCATGATTTCGACGAACCCGGCCTGCACGCCCGCAGTGATGAACACACTGCCGCCGCCATATTTCGCGGCATTCTCGACCAGATTGCCGAGCAGATCGTCAAGGTCCTGCCGCTCGATATGCGCGACCACGGTCTTGTCGCCATCCACGTCGATGCGGACATTGGGATAGAGCCGGGCAACGGCGCGCTCGACGGCTTCGATCGAGGGCCAGACCGCAGCACGGCTGTGCGCCGAGCCGCGACGGCCAACGGCACGGGCGCGGGCGAGATGGTGATCGATCTGGCGGCGCATCGTGCGCGCCTCGCGGATCACGGCTGGGCCAAGATCGGCCTGGCCGGCGGCGGCGGCGTTCATGATGACGCTGAGAGGCGTTTTGAGCGCGTGGGCGAGATTGCCCGCGTGGCGGCGCGCTTCCTCGGCCTGGCGGTCGTTATGCTCGACGAGCGCGTTCAATTCCTCGACCATCGGCGCGACTTCGGCGGGCATCGCTTTTTCGATCCGCGCCGATTGGCCCGCGCGCAATCGCGCTATTTCGGATCGGACGCGGCGGAGCGGCAACAGGCCGTACCAGGTTTGAAGCCCGACCATGATCATCAGCCCGAGCCCGAGCAGCATGAAGCTGCGGATCAGGGTGGTGCGCAGCGTGCCGATCTGGCCGTCGAGCGTCTCGCGGCTTTGCGCGACCTGGAAGCGCCAGCGCACCGTCGATCCCGGCAACACCGCGTCCCGCTCGGCGATGCGCAGCACCTGCGGTGCGAATTCATTGCTGTCATAGACATGGACGTCGGCGTCTTTGTGGCTCTCATTGACCTTGAGGCGCTGGTCCCACAGCGAACGCGAGGGGAAGGTCTCGAAGCCCTTGCCGCTGATCTGCCAGTAAGCTCCCGAATTATATTCGAGGAAGCGCTGATCGGCGAGTTCGCGATTGAGGATGACTTCGCCGCCCGGCCCGAGCTCGGCCGAGAAGATCATCGCTTTCAGCAGATAATCGAGCTGATCGTCGAAATTGCGTGTGACTGTCGTGACAAGCACGCGATCGAGCGCATAGCCGCCGCCGACGAGCAGCAGCATGATCCACGCAATCGCGACCAGCAGCATGCGCCGGCTGACCGAACCCGTCGCGCGGACATAGGTGCGCGGCTTTGGCTCGGCTGTCAGAGAGTCGTTGACCTCGTCCTGATGGCCGGCGTGCACCGGCTTAAGAGGGCTCGTCCAGGCTGTAGCCAAGACCGCGGATGGTGGTGATGATTTCGGCGCCGAGCTTTTTGCGGATGCGCGTCACGAACACTTCGATGGTGTTCGAATCGCGATCAAAATCCTGATCGTAGATATGGTCGATCAACTCCGTGCGGCTGACTACCTTGCCCTTGTGATGGAGCAGGTAGCTGAGCAGCTTATATTCTTGCGCGGTGAGCTTCACCGGCTCGCCCGCCTTGGTGACCTTGCCCGAACGGGTGTCGAGGCGGATGTCGCCCGCGATCAATTCGGCCGAGGCGTTGCCCGAGGAACGCCGAATCAGCGCGCGCAGGCGGGCGATCAGTTCTTCGGTCTGGAAGGGCTTGGCGACATAATCGTCGGCGCCGGCATCCAGGCCCGCGACCTTGTCCGACCAGCTATCCCGCGCGGTCAGCACCAGCACAGGCGTTGCCTTGCCTTCCTTGCGCCAGCGATCGAGCACGGTCAGCCCGTCGATTTCGGGGAGACCCAGATCGAGGATGATCGCGTCATATTGCTCGTTCGAGCCGAGATAGAGGCCTTCCTCGCCATCGGTGGCGAGATCGACGGCATAGCCCGCGCCTTCAAGCGCGTTCTTGAGCTGCTGGCCGAGTGTGGGCTCGTCCTCTACGATCAGAAGTCGCATTAACTATCCTCTCAGCGCACTGGTTTGCCGTCGATGCTCACGATGTTGCCCGTGCTGCCACTGACATCCACCCAAGTCACCTTCCCATCGCGCATGAATTTGAGCGTGTAAATGTTGCGCGACGGATCGTAATCGAATCCGAGATATTGCGCGCCCGGAAATTTGGGCGTCACCCTGCGCTCGATTTCGCGCACCGAGACGCCCGGCGGCTGATTTCGCCGGCCCTGACTGTCTTGCTTATGGTCGCGCGGAGGCTGTGCGAATCCGGTCGCGGGCAGCATCATTGCCGCCAGGCACACGCAAATAACCGGATGAAACGCCATCTTCATGCGTCTGCCATGGGGTTCGGGCATTGAATAGCCCCTGAACAGCGGTGTCAGGCTGGTGTTAGGTTGCGGGATCGAGACACCCCCTCTAGGTGCGCAGCCCATGGCTGCACCTGTTCTCGCGTATGAAGGTCTCGGACTCGTCCAGGGGCATGGCTGGCTGTTTCGCGAGCTTGACCTCTATATCGGCGCGCGGGATCGGCTGGCGCTGATCGGGCGGAACGGCGCGGGCAAGTCCACCTTGCTGCGGCTGATCGCCGGGCGGATCGATTCGGACGAGGGCCGCCGCGTGATCGTGCCGGGCACCAATGTGGTGATCCTGGAGCAGGATCCGCAGGTTGCGGGCTATGCTACCTTGCTCGATTTCACACTCGGCGGCGAAAATGCGCCGCTGTTGCATGAGGTGGAGGCGATTGCCGGCCAGCTGGGCGTCGACCTGAGCCGTGAGGCGGCAACGGCTTCCGGTGGCGAACGGCGGCGCGCGGCGATTGCGCGGGCGCTGGCGCAGAATCCCGATGTGCTGCTGATGGACGAGCCGACCAACCATCTCGACATCGCCGCGATCGATTGGCTGGAAAGCTGGCTGAGCCGCTTCAATGGCGCGTTCGTCGCGATCAGCCATGATCGTACTTTCCTGACGCGGCTGACGCGGCAGACCCTTTGGCTCGATCGCGGGGCGATCCGGCGGGCGGAAGTCGGCTTTGGCGGTTTCGAGGCGTGGACCGAGCAGGTCTATGCCGAAGAAGAACGCAACGCGCAGAAGCTCGACGCCAAGTTGAAGATCGAGGAGCATTGGCTGCTCCGCGGCGTCACCGGGCGCCGTCGGCGCAATCAGGGGCGGCTGACCAAGCTCCACGAGATGCGCGCAGAGCGGGCATCGATGATCGGCCCGGCGGGCGCAGCCAAGATCGCGATTGGATCGGATGGCGCACAGACCAAGGTCGTGATCGACGTGAAGGGCGTGACCAAGAAGTTTGGCGCCGGAGACAATCAGCGCACGATCATCAACAATTTGACGCTGCGCGTCACCAAGGGCGACCGCATCGGCATCGTCGGCGCGAACGGCGCAGGCAAGACGACCCTGCTGCGATTGCTGACCGGCGAGCTGGCGCCGGATGAAGGGCATATCCGGCTGGCCAAGACGCTCGACAAGGTGTTCATCGATCAACAGCGCAGCCTGATGGATCCCGACAAGACCGTCCGCGATGTGCTGACGCAGGGTGGAGAGTGGATCGACGTGCTCGGCATCCGCAAGCACATCCACGGCTATCTCAAGGAGTTCCTGTTCGAACCGACCCTGGCCGATGCCAAGATCGGCACGCTTTCGGGCGGCGAGCGCTCGCGGCTGTTGCTGGCGCGCGAATTTGCGCGGCCTTCCAATCTGCTGGTGCTCGATGAGCCGACCAACGATCTGGATCTCGAGACGCTCGATCTGCTGCAGGAAGTGATCGCGGACTATGAAGGCACGGTGCTGATCGTCAGCCATGACCGCGACTTTCTGGATCGCACGGTGACGGTGACGCTGGGGCTGGATGGCTCGGGCACGGTCGATGTGGTCGCCGGTGGCTATCAGGACTGGGAAGCCAAGAAGAAGCCCAAGGCCGAAGCGAAGAAGGCGGCTGCCAAGGCGGCGGCACCCGAGGCGCCCAAGGTGCGGACCAAGCTGAGCTATAAGGATCAGCGCGACTATGAACTGCTGCCCAAGCGGGTGGAGGAGATCGAAGCGCAGATCGTGAGGGACGAGGCCGCACTGGCCGATCCGGCGCTCTACACGCGCGATCCGGCGAAGTTCGCGGCGCTGAGCGACGGTATCGCCAAGCTGCGGGACGAGAAGGACGCGGCGGAGATGCGCTGGCTTGAGCTGGCCGAAATGGTTGAGGCTTTGGGCTGAGCATATCTTCCCCCGGAGGAGGGGGATTGGGTATTTAAGTCTCCAGCTCGACCGTCACCACCGTGCCCTCCGGCGAGCTTTCGGTCTTCACCGTGCCATGCGCCTGGCGGGCAAAAGCTTCGATCAGGCGCTGGCCCATGCCGCCCTGGCGGCCTTGCGCGCGCGTTTCGGCGGGCATGCCATTGCCATCGTCGCTAACCGTCAGCCGCCAACCATTTTCAACTGCTTCGAAGCGCGCATGGATGCGGCCCTCGTCGCGGCCCGGAAACGCGTGCTTCACCGCGTTGGTGACAAGTTCGTTGATCACCAGCCCGATCGATACGGCGCGGTCGCGGGGGATTGCGGCGTGGTCCGAATGGCAATCGAGCGTGATTGCGCCGCGCAGGAACAATGCTTCGGAAAGCGCAGAGCAGAGCTCGTTGAGGTAAGATGCCATATCGACGGTGCCGACCGCGGTGTCGCTGCCGCGATATAAATGCCGGTGCGCGCGGGCGATACTCTCCACGCGCGACAGGGCCGCGCCGAGTGCATCGGCGGTCTCGCCTTCGCCGGCGCGGCGGCGTTGCATGTCGAGCAGGCTCGCCACCAATGTGAAATTGTTTTTCACCCGATGATCGAACTCCTCGAGAAACAGATCACGCTCGGCGACTTCGCGGTCTCGCGCCTCGGCAGCATGGCGGACTGCGCGGCGAAACATTTCGGCGAGCATCACCGTGAGGATTGCACCGACAACGACCGACGCCATACTCACCGCGCCGGCAGAACTCTCAAAGCGGAACGAGTTCTTGATCGGGAAGTGGTAATACCAGCCATAAAGCACGGAAACGGTGGCGGCCGTCGCGCCCGCCTGCCAGCGGGCAAACAAGGTTGCGACCATCGCGGCGGGGAAGATCAAGGGGAAGGCGGCCGCGCCGGGGATCAGCGCATCCATCGCGAAGCGGGCGATTGCCGCACATGCCGTTGCGAGCAGGCCGACGCCGATCGACGTCACCCAGCGCGGGACGCCGGGTGCGAGACGGTCGGGCAGATCGAGTTCGGCTATTTGCCCCATAGAGTGAGGTGAGGCCCGAGGCGGCAGCGCAAGTCAAGTCAATGCGCAGTTAGGGTTGATCGGAATCAAGTTGGCTAAAGCGATTTGCCCGATCGGCCAGCGAGATCGACAACATATTGCCACGCAACGCGCCCCGAACGGCTGCCGCGCCTTGTCGCCCAGCCCACGGCCTCTTGCGGGTCGAACACCAGGCCATGCGCTTCGGCATAGCCACGCACGATGTGGAGATAGGTGTCCTGATCGACAACGTGGAAACCGAGGCTCAGGCCAAAACGATCCGCCAGCGCGAGGCTGTCATCCACGCTGTCGCGCGGGTTGATCGCGCTGGATTGCTCGGCAATGTCGCGGGCGATCAGGTGGCGGCGGTTCGAGGTGACGATCAGGCGCGCGTTGGCGGGGCGGGCCTCCGCGCCGCCTTCGAGCAGCGAGCGGAGCGCGCGGGCGTCACCGGCAGCGTCGAAGCCGAGATCGTCGAGGAAGATCGCGAACGGGCGGCCCGATGCGGCGATCGAGGCGAAGAGCTGCGGCAGGGTTTCGAGATGCTGGGTAGCGGCTTCGACCAGAGCGATGTCCGCGCCGGATGACTGGACTGCGGCGACTGCGCTTTTCACCAAGGCCGATTTTCCGGTGCCGCGCGCCCCCCAGAGCAAGACGTCCTGCGCGGCATGGCCGGCGGCGAGGCGCTGGAGATTGGCCAGCAGAGCCTCGCGCTGGGCATCGACGCCGCGCAGGGCTTCGAGTGGCAGGCAAGCAAAAGCACGGGCTGGTGCGAGGGCGTCTCCGCGCCAGACATAGGCCGGGTGCGCGCGCAGATCGGCCAGCGGAGCAGGGGGCGGCGAAAGCCGTTCGAGCGCGTCGGCGATGCGGGCGAGGGGATCGGTCACGCGAGCACTGTAGCGCGCGCTTCGCCCAAGCTCACCCCAGTTTGGCTATCAGCGCCTGTGCTGCTGCCTTGTCGGCAAAGCTGGGGTCGGCGAGCGCGGCCTGGGCGTGGAACCTGGCTTCGGTCTTGCGGCTCGCAGCGGCATAGGCTTGCGCGAGGTGCCATTGCAGCCCGGCGTGGCGCGGGGCGATTGCGACGGCCTTTTGGAGCAGTTCGATTGCACCGGCCGTGTCGCCGCCGCGGAACATCGCCCAGCCATAGGCATCGGCAACTGCCGGGTTCGACGGAGCGAGACCATAGGCGGCTTCGCCGAATTCGAGCGCGGTGCCGAATTCACCCGCGCCGGTATAAGCGGCGGCAAGCTGTGCATTAAGCGCGGCATCGCCATCACCGATACGGTCGCGCAGATCCTCAAGGCTGTCGATTGCAGCGTCATATTCACCGCCCGAAAGCTGCCAATTAGCGGATAGGCGGAGCGCGGCGATGTTAGTGGGATTCTGCGTGAGGAACAGCGCCAGCGCGTTCGCGGCGTCGGCGCGGCGGCCCGCGCCGTCAAGCGCTTCGACCAGACGCAGCATGGTCGGTTCGTCGAAGCGCAGATCGCCGGCTTGGCTGTATGCGACCGCAGCGTCGGCGGGACGGCCGAGAAGCATGAACGTGTCGCCCACCAGAATGTGTGCGGCGGGTGCGCCCTGATTTCTCGCAACGATGGACTGCGCTTTGGCGAGCGCGCCCGCTTTGTTGCCGTCGCTCAGGAATGCGCGGATCAGCGGCACCATTGCGCCCGGGTCGCCGGGGCGCTGGGCGGCATCGCCGGCGAGCACGGCGGTCGAATCGTCGGCGGTGAAAGCGGTGGGATCGCCGGTGGCGGGGAATGCGGCGCGGTCGAGATAGCGGGCGGCTTCGGCGCGGTCACCGATCCGTTCGAAGCCGCGCGCCACCAGCGTGAGTGCGTAGCTGTCGGCATCGGCGCGGGCGACGACGGGGCGGAGTGTATCGATGGCGTTGCGCGCGCTATCGGTGCGCAGCAATGCGACTGCGAGCAATTTGCGGGCAGTGATGTTCATAGGCTGACGGGCGACCAGTTCGCGCAGTTTCGCGAGCGCCTGTTCGTGTTCGCCGTTCTGGATATCGAGCGTGCCGCCGAGCAACAGCATTCCGGGGAGCGAATCGATCGCGCCGCCGGTCTTGTCCATGATCGTGCGGGCGAGATCGAACTTGCCGGCGCGCGCGGCGATCACTGCTTCGAGATAATAAGCCTGCGGGCTGCCGGGGCGCGATTCGAGTGCGCGGCGGGCGGAGGCGAGGGCATCCACGGTGCGGCCCGAATCGCCGAGCGTTGCGGCATATTCTATGAGTGCATCGTGGTTGAACTGGTCACGTTCCAGCGCGCGTTCGAACCACGGAAGGGCGGCGACGAGGCCATATTGGTTGCGGACGAGTTCGCCGCGAAGGACCAATGCCTCGACATTACCGGGAGCGAGCTTGACCGCTTTTTCGGAAGCTTCGGAAGCGCCAAGCAGATCGCCTGCGGTGAAGCGGAAGCGGCCGATATCGGTCCAGACTTCGGCATCATTCGGCGCAAGGCGCGCGGCTTCGTCGAGACTCTCCATCGCGGCGGCGAAGTTGCCGAGCGCGGTGAAAGCGCGGCCGCGCACGCGCAGGCCATAGACGCGGAATTTGGGGTCGGTCTTCTCGCTCTCGGCGAGCGCCTTTTCCTCTTCGCCCTGCAACAGCAGAGCGTGGGCGCGCAAATGCGGCGCGAATTTGGGGTTGTAGCCGGCATCGACTGCGCGCTGGACTTCGGCTTCGGCGCCGATTCCATCGTCGAGGGCAAGCATCGCCTGAGCGAGCGCGATATGCGCGTCGGCATTGTTGGGATCGGCGCGGACGGCGGCGAGCGCCTGTACCTTGGCGCCATTGGCGTTGTTCGCCTGATAGAGCGCGAGGCTGCGCTGGACCGCATCGCGCGCGGCAGCGGGGTCCTGCCGCGTGGGGGCCAGCGTGAACCATCCGACGATAGCCGCCGCGAACGCAGCAAGCGCCAGGCCGATCACAAGGACGCGGCGAAGCATCGGGGCGCGGGCGCGTTTATGGCTGGAGGTCATAGGCCTTCATCAGATCATAGAGGGTGGGGCGGCTGATCCCGAGCAAGCGCGCGGTGCCGGAGATATTGCCTTCGGCGCGGGCGAGCGCGTGGCGGATCGCCTTGCGGTCGGCCATTTCGCGCGCGGCCTTAAGGTTCACAAGGCTGGTTTCGCCTTGTGCTTCGAGATCGAGATCAGCGGCGGTGACGAGCTTGCCATCGGCCATGATGACGGCGCGCTTCACGCGGTTTTCAAGTTCGCGGACGTTTCCGGGCCAGCTCCACGCGTCGATCGCGGCCAACGCATCCGGCGCGAAGCTGCGGACGCCGGTGTTCATCGTGGTCGCGTATTTGTTGAGGAAGTGGCGCGCGACGAGGCCGGCATCGCCGGGTCGCTCGGCGAGCGTCGGGATGCGGATGACGATCTCGGCCAGCCGGTAATACAGATCTTCGCGGAAGCGCCCGTCGGCGACCATGGCGTCGACATCCTGATGCGTGGCGCAGACGACGCGGACGTCGACCGGGATCGGCTTGCGACCTCCAATCCGCTCGATCACGCGCTCCTGCAGGAAGCGGAGAAGCTTGACCTGGAGCGCAAGCGGCACATCGCCGATTTCATCGAGGAAGAGCGTGCCGCCCTGGGCGAGTTCGATCTTGCCTTCGGTGGTCTTGACCGCACCGGTGAACGCGCCCTTTTCGTGGCCGAACAATTCGGATTCCAGCAGTGTTTCGGGGATCGCGGCGCAGTTGATCGCGACGAACGCGCCCTTGCGGCGGCTGGCATCGTGCAAGCCACGGGCAAGCAATTCCTTGCCCGTGCCGCTGGCGCCCAGCAGCATCACCGACACATCCGCGCCTGCAACGCGCTCGATCGTGCGCGTGACCTTGAGCATCTCCGGCGCGCCGGTGATCATGCCGCCCAGCACGGTGCCGGCTTCGGTGCGTTCGGCGAGGCGGCGGTTTTCGGATTCGAGCGCGTGGACGTGGAACGCCCGCGCGACGATCAGCCCCAGTGCGTCGATGTCGATCGGTTTCTGGTAGAAATCCCATGCGCCCATCTGGATCGCGCGCAGCATCGAATCGTGTGCGCCATGGCCCGATGCGACGATCACCTTCGTATCGGGGCGCAGCTGCAGGATCGTGGCGAGCGTGGCGAAGCCTTCGGCGGTGCCGTCCGGATCTGGCGGGAGGCCCAGATCAAGGGTGACGACCGGCGGCTCCTCGGCGCGGACCAGCGCAATGGCTTCCTCGCGGGTCGATGCCGTGAAGATTTCATAGCCGTCATAGGCCCAGCGCAACTGGCGCTGGAGCCCGGCATCGTCCTCGACGATCAGCAATTTGGGGAGCGGGCGCTTGTCGGTCATGCCGCCTGCTCCACACGGACATCAGCGGCGTGAGCGGCCTTCAGGATCACGCGGAAGCGGCTGCCGCTGCCTTCGCGCGAAGTGACTTCGATGCGGCCTTCCATCTGCTGGGCGAGCTGCATCGCTTCGAACGCGCCGATGCCGAAGCCTCCGGGCTTGGACGAGACGAACGGCTTGAAAAGCTTGTCGCGCACGAAGGCAGGCGACATGCCGGCGCCTGCGTCGATCACGTCGATGGTGACCTGTACGCCGTCGGCATTCACCGCGAGGGTGACGGGTTCGTTGGCCGGGCTGGCTTCGATGGCGTTCTGGACGAGGTGGCCGAGCAATTGTTCGAGCCCCACCGGATCGGCCTGCGCGATGGCTGCGCGGGTGCCTGCGGTGGTGACTGGATGCTGGGCGCGGCGCGAAGCGGCGACACGCTCGACCAACGGCACGATCTCGCACGCATGCGGCGCTTCGGTGCGGCCACGATGGATTTGCGAGAGGCGCGCGAGCAATGCGTTCATCCGCTCGGCCGAATCCTTGAGGGTCGCGACCATGTCGGCGCGGAATTCGGGTTTCTCGGCATGACGCTCGGCATTGCGTGCGGTGAGGGTCAGCTGGCTGACGAGGTTCTTGATGTCATGCAGGATGAAGGCGAAACGGCGATTGAACTCGTCGAAACGCTGCGCTTCGGCGAGTGCATCCTGTGCGCGGGCTTCGGCGAGGTAGGACGCGACCTGACGGCCGGCGACCTTGAGCAGATCGAAATCCTCCCAATCGAGCGGGCGGCTGACGGGGGGGCGGGCGAGCAGGATGGCGCCGGCAAGGCTGCCGAGATGCGGGAGCGGCACGAGCACCCATGCTTCGGGCGTATCGAGCATCCATTGCGGCACGGCGGCGGCATCTTCGCTAATTGCCTCGTGGGTGCGCGCGGCGTCGAGATCGACGATGCGGAGCGTGGCATCGAGGTGCCAGGCGAGTGCGGTATCGCTGGCGAGCGGCAGCGCCGCGCGGTCCCAATTCCAGCTGGCGCCGACGCCCAGGCCACCGGCATCGGGGACGAGCAGCACGCCTGCGGGCGAATCGGTCAGGTCGGCAATCGCCTTGACGATGCGTTCCTCGAGCGCGGCGCCACCATCGGGTGCGCCCAGCGTCTCGGTGAAGCGCATCCACTCGCCGCGATAATCATAGCGGTGGCGGAAAAGATGCTTGGAGAGCTTCACCTTGATCCATGCGCGCAGCCACGAATTCGCGACGAGCGTCAGGATCGCGGCGGTTGAGCCAAAGACGAAGGCCGTCTGGAAGATGCGGGCATTGCCGCCGCCAACGGCAGCGATTCCCCACGTCGCGAGCGCAAGCAGCGCGAAATAAGCGCCGATCGCGACCAGTGAGAGCGACTGATAGGCGACGGTACGCGAGACATGGACGTTCCATTCGCCCTTGCGCTGAAGGCCGGTGCCGATCGCAAGCGCAACGAAGATCATCGCGACGCCGCGCAGCGTGATCTCCCAGCTTGCCCAGCTGGCAGTGACGTACGACGTGCTGAAGATCGCGAAATCGGCAGCCCAGATCCCGCCGAGCGCGAAGACGATCCATTTCAGGCCGCCGCCCGCGGACGGGTGGACCGCGGAATAGATTGCCTGAACCAGCACCAGCGCCGCGACCGCGACGAGCATGCGCAGCAAGAGCGCACCGGTCTCGACCTCAAGCGCCGCTTGCGGACCGCCAGCGGCGCCTACGACATGCACGGCGAGCGCAGTGATAGCGACCATGCCGACAACGCCGTAGACGGTGCCGATCGCTACCGGCGGTCGAACACTCCCACTGCGGCGATGCAGCGCGATCATGAAACCCAGCCAGCCCAGATTGCGCAGCGTTTCCGCAACCCGCGTCACCATCTCTGCCCCGCCAATTCCGGCGACTGCAAGTGCCCAGAGCGCCGTCATTGCCAGCGCGAGGACCAGTGCACGGCGCGGCAGAAGCGGCTCGCGCGAACGCCATGCAACCACGGTCAGCCCGCCGAAGAGCAAGGCCGCGAGCGCGTGGCTCCACAGGACCAGCTCGGTTCCCATCAGCGCACGCCTTCGGGGAAGAGCACCACGCGGATGGTCTGCAACAGGATCAGCAGATCGAGGAAGGGCGAGTAATTCTTGGCATAGTAAAGATCGTATTCGAGCTTCTGGCGGCTATCCTCGATCGACGCGCCATAGGGATAATTGATCTGTGCCCAGCCGGTGATGCCGGGCTTCACCATGTGGCGCTCGGCATAATAATTGAGCTGGGTTTCGAGATCCTCGACGAATTGCGGGCGCTCCGGGCGCGGGCCGACAAAGCTCATCTCGCCCTTCAGCACGCTCCAGCATTGCGGCAGTTCGTCGATCCGCGTCTTGCGCAGGAAATTGCCGACGCGGGTGATGCGCGGATCGTTCTTCTCGGCCCATACGGCTTGCCCTGCGACTTCGGCATCCTGGCGCATCGAGCGGATCTTGATGACGTCGAAGCCCTGGCCGAACAGGCCCACGCGGCGCTGGCGATAGAATGCCGGCCCCTTGCTCTCCAGCCTCACCGCGATGGCCGCGATCAGGATGATCGGCAGCATCAGCGTGAGCAGGATCAGGCTCGCGGTGATGTCGAACAACCGCTTGAACGCGCTCGACAGCATCCGGCCTGAAGAGAATCCGTCGGAGAAGATCAGCCAGCTTGGATTGACGCTCGCGAGATCGACGCGGCCGGTTTCGCGCTCAAGGAAGGTCGAGATTTCGTTGACGTGGACGCCTGTGGTCTTGATCCGCAGCAGATCCTTTAGCGGGAGCGCGTTACGGCGTTCCTCAAGCGCCAGGACGACTTCGCTGGCGTTGAGCAAGACGACATGGTCCGCAAGATTGTAAATGGCGTCGCGCGAGATGGCTTCCGGGATCACGCGGGCGGCTTCGCTCATCGAGATATAGCCGACCACGGCAAAGCCTGCGCCGGGAGTCTTGGATAGGTCCTTGAGCCGCTGCGCACGCGCGCCTGCGCCGAGCACGACGATGCGGCGCTTGAACGCCTGGCTGCCCAAGGCCTTGCCCAGCAGCATGCGGAGGAAGATCAGCAAGCCGATCGACACGCCCATCGCGTAAAGCAGGTTCGAGCGCCAGAAGCCGATTTCGGGGATCAGGAAATAGAGCGTGCTGAGGCCGATTACGCCAAGCGAGATCGCGACGATCAGCCGGGCGGTGGCGTAGCGGAGCGATTGCAGTGCTTCGGTGCCGTAGACGCCGACCGAAATCATCGCGACCTCGAGGAAGGCGGCGTAGCTCAAAAGCTCGGGCCAGCGCGTCATGATCGGCAGCGGGGTCATATCCAGCTGATTGGCGCGGATAGTCCAGCCGATCTCGCCAGCGGCGAGCAGCAGGAGGATATCCAGCGCGCCGAGCAGAAGCACGGCATTGGGGACATAATGCTTGAACAAGCGGATCATAACGCCTTCGCAGTACTGGCGAAGTGTAAACAAATCCGACACAGGCCATGCTGTCGGGCCGCTTGACGTGAAAAAGTCGCGCCGGTCGTGCAACCGCTCTCAGATGCGGGTGTTTGACGGGCGGGGCAAAGACCCGCATCTCACAATGCATTGGAGGTTCGATCACGATGCCGCATTCGAAGGCGATCATCCCTGTTATCCTGTCCGGGGGATCGGGCACACGACTTTGGCCGATGTCGCGCGCCGAGCGGCCCAAGCAATTGCTGGCGCTGACCGCCGAGGAGACGATGCTCCAGCTGACTGCGCGGCGGACGGCGGACGCGCATTTCGCAGCGCCAATCGTGGTGGCCAATGCCGCACATGCCGATCTGGTCGATGAGCAATTGGGCCTGGTGGGAGCCGCGGCCCAGGCGCTGATCCTCGAGCCGATGGGGCGCAACACTGCGCCGGCGATCGCGCTTGCGGCAATTGCCGCGGGCGGTGGGGCCGATCCGTTGCTCGTGATGCCTTCGGATCATGTGATCGCCGATGTGCCCGCGTTCCACCGCGCGATTCAGGCGGCACTGCCTTTGGTCGAAGATGGTTGGCTGGTCACTTTCGGGATTGCGCCAGACGCGCCCGAGACTGGCTATGGCTATATCAAGATCGGTCAGGCTATTGCCGAGGGCGTCCACCGCGTGGAGCGCTTTGTCGAGAAGCCGAAGCTGGAGGCCGCGGAGGCGATGCTCGCCGAGGGTGGCCATGCCTGGAATGGCGGCATCTTCCTGTTCCGCGCAGACATCTATCTGGGCGCGCTTGCTTCCTATGCGCCCGAGATGCTTGCAGCTTCTCAGGCCGCAATGGAGAAGGGCAAGCGCGATTGCGCGCGGATATGGCCGGATAAGGACGCCTTTGCCGCCAGCCCTTCGAACTCGATCGATTATGCAGTGATGGAGAAAGCGCCGCGGGTCGCGGTTGTGCCGGTCGATATGGGCTGGAACGACGTTGGCAGCTGGGATGCGCTGCATGCGATCAGCGATGCCGATGAGGGCGGCAATGTGCTGCGCGGCGATGTCGTCGCGATCGATACCGCGCATTGCATGGTGCGCGCGGAGCCGGGCAAGCGGGTTGCTCTGGTCGGCGTGTCAGACCTGATCGTAGTCGCGCATGGCGACGAGATACTGATTCTGCCGCGCGGACGCAGCCAGGAAGTCAAACGGCTGCTGGAGGCGATGCAGCGCGGATAGCTTCGAGTTTGGCATAGGCCGGCGCCAAGTGGCGTGCCGCCTCGCGGACCGCATCGGTCGCTTCCTTGCGTTTCTCGGCACTGTCGGGGCTGAAGCTTTTGGCCGGGGTCTTGGCATCGCGCTGTGCCGCTTGCGCCATCAGCGCGCGATCCTCTGGCGTGGGCTCGATCCCGAAATGCGGGAGGATGCGGGTGAACAGCGCATCCGGCAGCTCGCGATAATGGACGAGCAGGCCTCCGTCTGCGTGGTGCCTGACTGCTGCCTCGCAGAGCAGAGCGAGGCCACGCGCCACATGATCGATCCCCCCGGTATCGGCGAGGCCATGCATCTGGGAAACCGCATCCGGCACAACGTATCGGCTGGGCATGCGCGCGTGGGAGACGAGCACTTCCACCGGATCACGATAAAGGAAGATCCATGGCACCTTGGGGAACGCTTCGCGCAGCAAGGGCATCTGCAGAATGTGCCATGCGTCGGTCTTGAGGAAATAGTTCGCATGGCCGCGCCCGAGCGCTGCGGCCATCGAGCGAAGCGCGGACGAATGATGTTGGGGCTTTACCGGCAATTGCAGCAGCGAATCGAACGGGGCAGCTTCGGACAGGACTGCATTGCCGGGCGCCGCGCCTAGCATCTGGGATACGAGCGTCGAACCGCAGCGTGACATGTGAAAGATCAGGCCGCGCGGCAGGGGCAAAGCGGCGCGCGCCGGATCGACGAAGCTCTCCAGCGGCGTGCGATAGCGGAAGAAGCGATTGAACGGACGCGACACCACCCTGCGAATCGAGTCATCGAAAAAGGCGTGATCGGGCTTTAGTCCGGCAAAATGTAGCCAATCGACTTTGAACAGGTCGTCGGGTGCCAACTGGACGGGAAGCCATGCCGCACCAGGCCAATCATAGCCGCCTTGCGGCGCGGGCGCGTAGCGATGGATGCCGAGCGGATCGGGCGCGTCCTGCCGGAGGAATATGCCGGGATCGAGCGCGATGCCGCGTTCCGCCGCGAACGCACAGGCCCGCGCGGCGAACTCTGCGGAAATGTCTTGCTCCGCGAGCACCTGTTGTGCCGCCGGATCGGCCATCACCGCCGCGCGGAATTGATCGAGACTGGCATCGGGCTTTGTTGGATGCATGGCGCTGTCCGATAGGCTGCGAGCGGAAAGAGGCATATGGGGATGGCGGGCTGGCCGCGCAGTTGGAGTGCGGCGCAGCCATCGCCGGATTACGCCATCAGCGCTTCGGCCTGATCGAGCACCGATTTGAAGTCTGCGACCAGCGCCTGATACGGCGCCGGGCTCGCCATATCGAGGCCCGCGCGCTTCAGGATTTCGTATGGATAGTCCGATCCACCAGCCTTGAGCATGCTCAGATAATTGTCGCGCTCCTTCGCGCCGCCCTTCAGAATCGCCTGCGCGAAGAAGGTCGCGGCCGAGATGCAGGTTGCGTACTGATAGACGTAGAAGCTGGTGTAGAAGTGCGGGATGAACGCCCATTCGTTGGCGTAGCTCGGCTCCAGGCTCATGTTCGGCCCGTGATAGCGCTTCAGCAGATCGAAATAGATCGCGTTGAACTTCTCGCCCGACATGCCCTCGCCCGCCTCGGCCTTGTCATGTGCGACCAGTTCGAACTCGGCGAACATCGTTTGGCGATAGAAAGTGCCGCGATAATTCTCCATCTGCTGGCCGAGATAGAAGAGCTTCTCCTCCCTGGTCTTCGCATTCTTCAGCATGTGCGCGACGAGGAGCTGTTCGTTCAGCGTCGAGGCGATTTCGGCGAGGAAGATCGAATAGCCCGATTTGTCATAAGGCTGCGCCACCTTCGCCAGCACGGTGTGCAGCGCGTGGCCCCATTCATGGGCATAGGTGCTGAGCCCGTCATATTTATTCGAGATGTTGAGCAGCACGAACGGGTGCACGTCATAGGCGCCGGGGCTCATATAGGCGCCCGGACGCTTGCCCTCGCGCGGCCAGGGATCCTGCCATTTGGCCGCCGTCGCCTGCGCGATGCGCGTCTGGTAATCCGAGCCCAGCGGCTTGACCGCTTCGAGGGTCGTTGCGCGCATCTGATCGAGCGTGAAGGTCCGGTCGAGCGAGACGAGCGGCGGATAGATATCGTGATAGCCGATATCGGGCAGCTTCAGCATCCGGCGGCGCAGTTCGAAATAGCGATGAAGCTGGGGCAGGCCCTTGTTCGCCTCGGCGACCAGCGTGCGGTACACATTCTCGGGGATGTTCGAGCCCGACACTGCGCGCGCCAGCGAGGTCGGGTATTTGCGCGCCTTGGCGTAGAAGATCTTGCCCTTGATCTTGGCCGAATAGGTCGCGCCGAACGAGCTCTTGAACTTGCCGTGCGCGGTCCAGAAGGCGTTGAACACGGCCTTGCGGTCGTCGCGATTGGGGGCGTCGCGGTTGATCGTGTAGCCTTGGCTGTCGAGGCGGACTTGTTTGCCGGTGGAGAGCGTGATTGTCGGCCACGGTATGTCGGACGAGCGCAGCTGACCGCTAATCTCCTGCGGGCCGGCCAGTGGAGAGCCGACGCTGGCGAGGATCGATTCGCCCTCGGGCGAGAGCGTGTGCGCTGCCTGGCGGATCGTGTCGCGCAGATCATGATCGAAGCGGGTGCGCAGTTGTTCGTTGGCGGCGATGAAACCTTCGATCTTCGGGCTGCCGAGCGTCAGCAACTCGGGCGTCAGCCAGGATGCCGCCTCACCGAGCGCTGTATAAAGGTCGCGGGCCTGGGCGAGCTTTTCCTGATTGGCCGCGACGCGCACGTCCTCATCGCCCTTGAGCGAGGCATAGGTGTAGACGCGGCCGATCGTGCGGCCGAGATCGGACTGGAGCGTGAGTGCCTCTGCCAGCACATCGGCACTTTCGCCGAGGCGGCCCTTATATTTGGCAATGCCCGGGATTGCGGTGAGAGCCGCCTTGCGGGCGGCCTCCCATGCGGCCTCGTTCGGGAAGATTTCGCTCAGATCCCACATCGCGCCGCCCTGGGCGGCTACATCCTGTGCCCAGCCGGGCGTGGCGGCGGCAAGCGAGAGGAGCGCGGCAGCGGTGAGCGCTTCGCGGCGCGTGACTTCGGTCATGATTGTGCTTCCCCAAGGAAAGCGCCGGTAGGCTCAGCGCTGGTTGATGCCAGCAATTTGTCGCCGAAAGTCGCACAAGGGAAGCGTTTTGTTGGGGTGACACACCAGATGTACGCCGGTGCGGTCAGCGCTTGCGGATGACGACCCAATCGCGCTTGGCACGGCGCTGCATCGGCACGCTGCAATAGCTGCAGACGCTGGTGTGCCGCTCGTCCGGCGCTTGTTTCACATGCTTGAGTGAGCGCTCATGCTTGCCGCCAAGGCAGGCAATCCGCCCGAAAATCCAACCGAACACGGTAATCCCCCGATAATCGTGCTTGGTTGCTCAAAATCGCCTGCAAAATCAAGCAGGGTTATTTCGATTTTGAGACAGAAAGGGCCGGGAGATCGCTCTCCCGGCCCCTTGTTGCTTTCGACCGGATGGCCGGGGGTTCTGGATCCGGTCCCCGGCAAAGCCGGGGACTCGTCGGACGGGCTTTGCCCGCCGTCCGGATCGGAACGAGTCCTGAATTAGCTCGGCTAATTCAGGCCGTTCTCGATCAGAAGTCCATACCGCCCATGCCGCCCATGCCGCCGCCGCCCATGGGCATTGCCGGCTTGTCTTCAGCCAGCTCAGACACGGCGGCTTCCGTCGTGATGAGCAGGCCGGCGACCGAAGCTGCGTTCTGGAGTGCGGTGCGGACGACCTTGGTCGGATCGATCACGCCGGCCGAAACCAGGTTCTCGTACGTGTCGGTCGCGGCGTTGAAGCCGAGCGTCGGATCGTTGCCGTCGAGCAGTTTGCCCGAGACCACTGCGCCGTCATGGCCAGCATTTGCTGCGATCTGGCGAACCAGAGCGGTCAGCGACTTGCGGACGATGTCGATGCCGCGGGTCTGGTCTTCGTTGCCGCCGGTCAGGCCTTCGAGCGCCTTGGTTGCGTACAGCAGAGCCGTACCGCCGCCGGGGACGATGCCTTCTTCGACGGCTGCGCGGGTTGCGTGCAGCGCGTCGTCGACGCGGTCCTTGCGCTCCTTGACTTCGACTTCCGACGAACCGCCAACCTTGATCACGGCAACGCCGCCGGCGAGCTTGGCAAGACGCTCCTGGAGCTTCTCCTTGTCATAGTCGCTGGTGGTGTTCTCGATCTGCTGACGGATCGCTTCGACACGGCCCTTGATCGCATCGGCTTCACCGGCACCGTCGACGATGATGGTGTTGTCCTTGTCGATCGTGACGCGCTTGGCGGTGCCGAGCATGCCGAGCGTGACGCTCTCAAGCTTGATGCCGAGATCTTCCGAGACGACTTCGCCCTTGGTGAGAACCGCGATGTCCTCAAGCATCGCCTTGCGACGATCGCCGAAGCCCGGTGCCTTGACCGCTGCGACCTTCAGGCCGCCGCGCAGCTTGTTGACGACGACCGTGGCCAGAGCCTCGCCTTCGATGTCTTCAGCGATGATCAGGAGCGGACGGCCCGACTGAACGACTGCTTCCAGGATCGGGAGCATCGCCTGCAGGTTCGAAAGCTTCTTCTCGTGGATCAGGATGTACGGATCGGCGAGCTCGACCGACATCTTCTCAGGGTTCGTGATGAAGTAAGGCGAGAGATAGCCGCGATCGAACTGCATGCCTTCGACGACGTCGAGCTCGAATTCGAGACCCTTGGCTTCCTCGACGGTGATCACGCCTTCCTTGCCGACCTTCTCCATCGCTTC
>JAZKJE010000003.1:0-15901 GCA_040384525.1 Pseudomonadota bacterium | reverse complement strand
CCCTATCGCCACGAGTTGGAAGCCGATGTCGAGCCGTTCCGCACGATCCTGCTCGGCCTGATTTTTCTCGCAGTCGGCATGAGCCTGGACCTGCAAGCCATTGCTGATCGACCGTTTTTCGTCGCGGGCATGGCGATTGCGCTGATCGTCACCAAGATGGCGATTATCATGGGACTGGCGATGCTCTTCGGCATGAAGCTGCGCCCGGCCTTCGCGCTCGGGCTGCTGCTCAGCCAGGGCGGCGAGTTCGGCGTTGTATTGTTCGCACAGGCGCAACAGGCGTTCCTGATCGAGCCGCAGGCGGGCAGCGTGTTTGGCGCGATCATCACGCTTTCGATGGCGACCACGCCGTTCCTGATGATGCTCACCAAGAATATGCGAGTCGAGCCAGAGCGTAGCGCCGAAGGGATGCAAGGCCCGCAGCATGACGGCGCGAACGCCATCGTGGTGGGATATGGCCGCTTCGGCCAAACCGTCGCGCAGATGCTGATCGGCCAGAATATCCCGGTCACGTTGATCGATACCGATGTCGAAATGATCGAAACTGCCGGCACTTTCGGCATGAAAGTCTATTACGGCGACGGCACCCGAACGGATCTGTTGCGCCAGGCGGGGGCGGCGGATGCCGAGCTGATCGTCTTCTGTCAGGATGGCGACGCGATGGACACGGGATTGCTGGAAGGCATCCACCACGCTTTCCCCAACGCCAGCATATTCGTGCGCGCCTTTGACCGGCGTTCGGTCATGAAGATGAAGGGTGCGCCGGTCGCGGGCATCGTTCGCGAACTCCTCGAGAGCGCAATCCGCATGGCGCGCGAGGCGATGGAAGCGGTGGGTGTCGACGGCACCGAGATCGACAAGACCGAGGCAGAGTATCGCAAGCGCGATTCGGCGCGGCTGCACGAGCAGAAAGAGGCGGGTGACATCCGCGCCGGCATGACCCGCATGTTCAGCCAGGAAGCACAGGCCAGGGCGGCGGCCAAGGCGGATGCCGAAGCCCGGGTGGAAGGCGCGTGAAGAACCGGCCGTTCCGGGAACGGCTGGGCTTCGCGCTGGAGGGCATCCGTACCGGCTGGCAGCGCGAGAGCAGCTTTCGCACGCAGAGCATGTTGGCGAGTGTCGCGATCCTGGCGTTGATCATTCTGCGTCCGGCGCCGATCTGGTGGGCTTTGGTCGCGCTGACCTGTTCGCTGGTACTCGCGCTGGAACTTCTCAATTCGGCGATGGAGGCAGTGATCGACCGGCTTCACCCGGAGATCCATCCCTCGATTAAGATCGCCAAGGATATGCTGGCGGGCGCGGTGCTGGTGACCAGCTTCGCCGCTCTGGCGGTGGGCGTGGCGATGGTATTGGATGCCGGGCCGGCGCTTCTGAAGGAGATGGGCTTGTGAGGTTGATCACGATTCTGGCGGCTTTATCGGGCGCACTCGCGGTGGCCGCTGGCGCGTTCGGTGCGCATGGCGCTCAGGGGCAGGCGGTCGAGTGGCTCAAGACGGGAGGGCAGTATCAACTGATCCACGCGGTTGCGGCGCTGGTTGCGATCCGGATGGGCGAGCGGGTTTCGCCATGGCTGTTCGTGGTCGGCGGCGCAGTGTTTGCGGGCACGCTTTACGCGATGGCGCTCGGTGCGCCGCGCTGGTTCGGGGCGATCACGCCATTGGGCGGGGTGGCGCTGATCGCAGGGTGGCTGTGCTTGGCATGGACTGCCGCCCGCAGCCGCACCGTCCCTAATTCGACCGGTTAGGATCGGTCACTGGTTCGATCTCGCGCGGATCGGAGCCGGTTGCCTGGCGCGGTGCGCCGACATGGTGCTCGATGCGGCGGTGAATGACCGGCTCATAGCCATCGGGCCGCAATGCATGCAGCGCGGCGCTGTTGGCATCGTCGCCGCGCGTGCGGCGGCTGTTATGGCGAACATAATCGAGCCAGGTCGCGACATCGTAGCGCTCGATCCATAATTCGGGATCGGAAAGATCGCGTAGCAGCGACCAGTTATGCGCGCCGTCGCGGCGGCGGATCCGGCGGCGCTCGGCCATTGTCATCAGGAAAGCGAGGACGTGGTGGTCGGGCACGCGATGTTCGATGGTGATGACGATCGGGCCGCTGCGCGCGCTGATCGGCAGCGCGGTTTGCGGCTCGCTCCAGCTATCCTTGGGGCTAAGGTCGAGATCGCCGATCGCCGGCAACGGCCAGCGCAGACCGGCGGCGATGCCAAGAAACTGGACCGCAGCTGCAATTTCGAGTGCGGCCGCCACGCTGTAATGGTCCGCGATGAAGCCGAACAGCCAGCTGCCCCCGGCAAGGCCGCCGAACGCAGCCATTTGATAGAGCGCCAGCGCGCGGGCGACGACCCAGCGCGGCGCGGCCATCTGGACGCTGACGTTGAACGTGGAGAGCGCCAGCAGCCAGCCCGCGCCCGCCATCGCCAGTGCCAGCATCGTCGGCAGGAGCATGCCGAAATTGGCCGTCGCGACAGCGCCGATCGCCAGCGCCAGCGATGCCAGAGAGACGAGACGCTCGGTCGATAGCTTTCGCCGCAAATTGCCACTGGCGAGCGCACCGCCCACTGCGCCGGCCCCGAAGGAGCCAAGCAGCAAGCCATAGGTGAGCGGGCCGCCGGCAATGATATCGCGGGCGACCAGCGGCATCATCGCCGGCACTGCGCTTGCCGCCACGCCAAACATGGTGGCGCGGATCAGGACGATGCGGATCGTGGGTGACAGATATACATAGCGGACGCCCGCGCCCATCGCCCGGCCGAGCTTTTCGCGGGGAAGCACGCGCGGCGGCAAATTGGGCCGCCATCGCGCCAGCACGACGATCAGGCCGACATAGCTGAGCGCGTTGGCCAGAAAGGCCGCTGCTGCTCCCGCCGCCGCAATGATCGCGCCGCCGATTGCCGGGCCGGTGCTGCGGGCGATGTTGAAGCCCATCGAGTTGAGCGCGACAGCGTTTGGCAGCGCGGAGCGGGGGACCATATCGCCAACCGAGGCCTGCCAGGCGGGGCCGTTGATCGCGGTGCCGCAGCCGATCAGGAAGGTGAAGGTGAGCAACGACCAGGGCGTGAGCCAGCCGTGCCACGCCGCGAACGACAAGGTCGCCGAGGTGATGAGCATGAAGCATTGCGCCGCGAGCATGACCCGGCGCCGATCGAGATTATCGGCGACCGCGCCTGCCCATAACGAGAGCAGAACAATCGGCAGCGCGACCGAAGTCTGGACGAGCGCGATGAGCTGCGGGGAGGCGCCCATACCGATCATCGTCCAGGACGCGCCGACCGACTGGATCAGCCCGCCGAAATTGGAGGCAAGGCTGGCAAGCCAGATCGCGCGGAACAGCGGAATGCGAAATGGCGAGTCGGGTGCAGCCTCCATCCTGCTCTAATGCAGGAAGGTGTTGCGAGGGCCAATCACTTCGCGAGCATCTTCTCCACTTGCCCGCGCACAAACGGGTGGTAGCTCTGCTTCGCCTGCTCGAACAAGCGCGCCGCGATCGGTTTGCCCCAATCGCCTTGCGCCATCAGCCCCGAATATACCGGGCGGATCAGCAGCCCGCGGCCCACGCTGTTCACGAAGGCATCGATGCCCGGCAGCGCCGGATCGTATCGATTGGCGATAGCCAGTTCGGCCCAGGCGGAGCGGACATAGGCGTTGGTCGAAGCCGACAGCCCGAGCGTCTCGTCGAGTTCCTTCAAGCGCGCAGGGGTCTGTTCGCGCGGCAGGCCGTTAAGGAAGCGCAGCCATTGCTGCGTGTTCCAGCCGCTGGGCTGGACGGCTGAGACCGGGCCGCCTGCATTGACCGCGGCAAGCTTGGCATCGATCTGCCCGAGGATCGGCGACTTCACATGCACGGCGTTCTCGGGGAGGCCGGGCTCATACACCCAGCGATCTAGCTGGAGCTTGGCCTCAAGTACCTTGTCGCCCTTGATCAGTCGCTTGCGGATATCGGCGAGGAAGCCCGCGCTGGTCTGTGGCTGGAAAGCATGACGATCGAAGTATGAGCGCATATACGTGTCGAAGCGCTTGCGGCCGACCGCGACTTCGATGGTGCGCAGCATGGTCGAGCCCTTGAAATAATCGAGCTGGCCTGCGGTCGCGCCGGGATCGCCATGCAGGCGCGTGGTCGGCCCATTATTCTCGGCCTTCAGATCGCGTTGCAGGCCATCCCAATCCAGATCGGCGTACAATGCGGCGCGCGGCTTGCCGTAAACCGCTTCCATGATGCGGTTCTCGAAATAGGTGGTGAAGCCTTCGTTGAGCCACGAGTCAGACCAGGTCGCATTGGTGACCAGATTGCCCGACCAGCTATGTGCCAGTTCGTGTGCCACCACATCGGTGTTCGAACGATCACCGGTGATGATCGTCGGCGTCAGGAAGGTGAGGGTGGGGTTCTCCATCCCGCCATAAGGAAAGCTCGGCGGCAGGACGAGCATGTCATAGCGGCCCCAGCGATAGGGTCCGTATAGCTTCTGTGCCGCATCAATCATCTTCTCGACATCGGCCACTTCATAGGCGGCGGCATCGAGCATAGAAGGCTCGCTCCACACGCCCGAGCGCGGGCCCGTTGCCTTGAAGGCGAGGTCGCCGACCGCGAGCGCGATCAGGTACGGCGGAACCGGGCGATCCATCTTGAACTCATAAAAGGTCCCGCCATTGGCGCGTTGCATGCCCTTCTCGCCGCTCAGCCGGTCGCCGCTCATCACTGCGACGAAGCCGTCGGGAACCACGAGGGTCGCCGACCAGGTCTGGCGGATGCCGGGCGAATCCTGCGTCGGGATCCAGCTGCGATTGGCGATCGGCTGGCCCTGGCTGAACAGATAGGGCTTCGCCTTGCCCGCAGTCAGCTCGGGCGCGAGCCATTGCAGCGCGCTAGCCGATGGCCGCGTGCTATACGTGATGCGGATGCGCTTGGTGCCGGGATTGAGCTGCACAGTCATTGCCGAGCCCAGTTCCGCATCGCGCGGGCCGACGGTGTAAGACAGGTTCGGCCCGTTCAGTTCGGCGACGGTTTGAATGTCGATATTATCGACATCGAGGATGATCTCTTTCGCGCCGGGCGCCGCAAGCACATCGAGAACCGCGCTGCCCGACAGCGTCTGGCTGCCGAAATCGACGCTCAGATTGAGCGCGACATGCGTGACGCGGGCGATTTCCGGCCGGGCGTGCGTCCACACATCCTTGGCCTCCGGCGTGGTCAGGATCGGCGCCACGGCGGGCAGGGGCACCGGTCGGTTCTGGGCGATGGCGGGGGACGCGATCATCATCGCGGCGAACAGGGGGAGCATGCGCATGGGAGCTTGCCTATGCCGATCGGGCCTGAACGGCAACTGACCCGGAGCGGGCGGCGATTCGCCGAGCGCGTAGGGGAATGGCTGCTTGGCTTCACACTTTTCATGCGAATCGTGAAATTTCGTTGCGCGACGGAGCAAGATCGCTGCGCAAACGGCGAAGGTGACGATGAGCAGTGTGATCGACATGCAGGGAGGATGACAGCTCTGCCGAACGTAGGACAGCTTAAGCCATTGCCGTTCCGCCTGAGGGCCGGGGCATCACTCCCCGTCGAGAAACGCTGCGACGTCCTTCAAATCTACGGTCGTGTCGAGGAAGGTTTGTCCGATGCCGCGCGCGAGCAGGAAGGGCAGGGTGCCGCCTGCCATCTTCTTGTCGTGGAGCATATGCTCGACCAGCGTAGCCCCCGAAGCGGTAATGCCTGCGGCTTTGAGGCTATCGGGCAGCCCAACCGCGCGCAGGTGTGCCGCGACGCGCTCCGAATCCTGCGTGGAGCAAAGGCCCAGCCGCGCCGAATAGGCGAAGGCCAGCGCCATGCCCGCAGCCACGCCTTCGCCATGGAGTAGCTTGTCGGAGAAGCCGCTCTCCGCTTCCAGCGCATGGCCGAAGGTGTGGCCCAGGTTGAGAAGTGCGCGCTTGCCGGTGGTTTCGCGCTCGTCTTCGCCAACGATGCGCGCTTTCGCGGCTACCGAATGGGCTATGGCATATTCGCGCGCTGCGGCATCGCCGCGCAGCAGCGCTTCGGCATTGGCTTCGCACCATTCGAAGAACGCGAAATCGTCGATCAGGCCGTATTTGACGACTTCGGCATAACCCGCCCGCACGTCACGGGTGTCGAGCGTGTCGAGCAGGTTCGGGTCGATCAGCACCAGAGCGGGCTGGTGGAACGCGCCGACAAGGTTCTTGCCCGCGCCCGAGTTGATCGCAGTCTTGCCACCGACCGAGCTATCGACCTGCGAGAGCAAGGTGGTCGGAAACTGGATGAAGTTGCAACCGCGCTTCAGCACGCTGGCCGCAAAGCCCGTCAGGTCGCCGATCACGCCGCCGCCGAATGCGATGATGTGATCGCTGCGCTCCACGCCCAGTTCGATCAGCCAGTCGGTCACGCGCTCCAGATTGGCCCAGTTCTTGGTGCCTTCGCCCGGGGGCAGGATCAGCGCTTCGCTGGCAATCCCCACGGCGCGCAGGCTGGCTTGCAATACGGGCAGATGCCCGCGGAGATTGTCTTCGGTGACGATGGGCATCGCGCGGCCGTTTGCGAGATGCTGGAGCGCGGGCCCGGCCCCGGCGAGCAAACCGGCCTCGATGTGAACGTCATAGCTGCGCGCACCAAGTGCTACGGGAACAATAGTCACGGGCGTAAGACTTTCAGGATCGCATCGACGGTGGCGTCATGGGGTGCGGCGATGCTCTCCACCCGGATCGGGGCGAGCGCGTAGAAGGGATTGCGGATAGCGGCGAGCTCGCTGAGCACTTCGAACGGGTCGCGATCCCGCAGCAAGGGGCGGGTGTCTCGGCGTCGCACACGATCGGCCAGCACGTCGGGTTCGGCATCGAGCCAGATCGTGATTGCCTGATCGAGGATGAGCTCGCGGGTCGCTTCGTTGATGAAGGCGCCGCCGCCCGTTGCGATCACCTTGGGCGTGCCATCCACCAGCCGGGCGATCACCCGGCGCTCGCCATCGCGAAAATAAGGCTCGCCGAAGCGCTCGAAAATGTCCGCCACGGTCATGCCCGCTGCGGCCTCGATTTCGTGATCGGCATCGACGAACGGAAGCTTCATGCGCTGCGCAAGGCGCCGGCCGACCGTAGTCTTGCCCGCCCCCATCAGCCCGACCAGCACGATCGGTTTCCCGCCCCAGCGGTGTCCACTTGTCCCTGTTTGCAGCATCGTTGCGGGGGCTATACAGCTTGGGGGGCAGTCGGGCAAAAGACGACCGCACTAGAATTTCTTGGCATTCACATTGACGGGCCCTTTTTCATGTCGCGTTCGCTGATAGCGTTGATCGTCGTTCTCGTAATTCTGGTTGGGGGGCTGTTCCTCCTGGCCGGTCGCAGCTCGGTGAAGGAGCCGACGCGGATGGAGAAGGTGGTTCCGCTTGATAACCTCGCCAAGTAAGCGTTCGCGCATCGCGCTGGCGGCGTTGCTGCTGGCCAGCGCGGCTGTTCCCGCATTGGGGCAGCAGCAGGATGCGCCCGAATCGCTGCTCCCGCCCGGCTTTGACGAGCCGACGACGCCGGCACCCGCTCCGGCGCCCGCCGCGACGCGTGCAGCCGATCCGGCGCGCCCTGCGGACGGCACCGCGCCCCTTTCCGCCGAGCCGCTGGGCAATAATAGCGTGGCCGATAGCGCGGAGGCGGCGATCGGCCCGGTCGATCTCTCGCGCTACGAATTGCCCGAATATGCCCGGCATTCGCTTGACAAGGTTGGCGTGGTTGCACTCGGCAATGCGCCGTTCCCGGCGAAAAGCATGGGTGCCATGGATGGCCGTTATGTCGATTCGCTGCTGCGGCGGCTGAAGGCGCCGATCGCGTCGCGCTGGGCCTCGATCGCATTGCGCCGGGCTTTGATGTCGCCGCTGGATACGCCGAAGAATATCAACGGCGCCGATTATGCCGCCAGCCGCGCCTGGGTTCTGCTGATGATGGGCGAGGCCAATGCCGCGCGCGCGGTGATCAACGATGTCGATGCCGAGAATTACACCAGCTGGCTCTATCAGGTGGCGATGCAGTCTTCGCTGGCTAACGGCGATCCGGCAGGGCTTTGCGGGATTGCGGATGAAGCTGCGAAGTCGCTGAGCGAGCGCGGCTGGGGCTTTGCGCGGGCGATGTGCGCGGGGCTTGCGGGCAAGCCGAACGAGGCGGGCCAGTTGCTCGATCAGGCGCGCCGCGGTGGCGCTGCGGGCGATATCGATGCGCTGTTGGCCGAGAAAGTTTTGGGATCCGGCGCGCAGGGGCGTCGTGCGGTTACGGTGGAGTGGCAGGGTGTGCCTGCGCTGACCGCCTGGCGCTTTGGTCTGGCGACCGCGACGGGCCAGCAGATCCCGGCTGAACTGTACGCCACCGCAGGCCCTCAGGTCCGTTACTGGCAGGCGCTGTCGCCTGCGCTGCCGCCCGCATCACGGGTTGCGGCGGCGGAGCTGGCGGCAAGCGCGGGGGTGTTTTCCAGCGCGGCGCTGATCGACCTTTATTCTGAGGTCGCGCAGGATCCGGATGCCAATGGCACGCCCGAAGACGGCGTCGCCCGCGATCTGCGCGCGGCCTATATCACCGGCGACGTTGGCGAGCGGGTGACTGCGATCCGCAAGCTTTGGGATCAGGCCAAGACCCCGCGCACGGCTTATGCCCGGCTGATCCTCACTGCGCGGGCGGCTTCGTGGATTCCGGCTTCGGCGAGCGTGGAAGCGCCCGAGAAGCTGATCGCATCGATGCTGAGCGCGGGCATGGAAAGTGCCGCGTTGGAGTGGCGCAGCGTCGTGAAGCGCGGGAGCGAGGGTTGGGCGTTGCTCACGCTCGCCGATCCGGGCGATGCGCGCGTCGCATATGGCGATTTCGACGTGTATGGCGACGTTGCCGGGCGGCGAAAGGCGCAGCTGATGCTGGCCGGGCTCGCGGGCCTGGGCCGTCTGGAAGCTGCGGATGCGCGGCGCGGTGCTGCGGCGCTCGATGTGCCGATTGGCGTGGCGAATAGCTGGACCAAGGCGATCGACGCGGCGGGTCAGCGCGGCGATGCGGCGATGGTGGCGTTGCTCGCAGCGGTTGGCATGCAATCGCGCAGCTGGGACAATGTGACGCCCGAAGGCCTGTTCCACATCGTCGCGGCGATGAAGGCGGCGGGGATGACCAATTATGCGCGGATGATCGCCGTTGAGGCGATCAGCCGGGCTTGAGCTGGGCGGACGATCAGGCGCTGATCGAGCGCTTTCTGGAGATGATGCGGGCGGAGGCTGGCGCGGCGGGGAACACTATCGCCGCGTACAGCACCGATTTGCGGCTCGCGTCCGAAGCGCTGAGCGGTGGGCTGGGCGAGGCCGGGAAACCCGAGCTGGAGAAGCTTGGCGGCGAGTGGCAGGCGCTGGCGCGGGCCACGGTGGCGCGCAAGTCGGCGGCTTTGCGGCGGTTTTACGCGTTTCTCGCCGATGAGGGACTTCGCAAGGACGATCCTGCGGGGGCGTTGCCTCGACCCGGTTCGGCGCGGTCGCTGCCCAAGGTGCTGAGCACCGGGGATGTGGACCGCCTGTTCGCTGCGATTGCCGCACGCATCGCGCGCGTGCCTGCGGACCCGAACGACCTGCGGCTGCTGGCATTGGTGGAATTGCTCTACGGATCGGGGCTGCGCGCGACCGAATTGGTATCGCTGCCCCGCAACGCTGTCTCGCCCGACCGGCCCTATCTGATTCTCCGCGGCAAAGGCGGGCGCGAGCGGCTGGTGCCGATATCGGACCGCGCTCGGGCAGCGGTGGCGGCGTGGCGCGAGCATGTCGCCAGCGACCGGGCGTGGCTGTTCCCCTCGGGCAAGGCGCATCTGTCGCGGGTGCGGCTGTACCAGCTGATGAAAGCATTGGCGGCGGAGGCGGGCATTCCGCCCGACCGGGTGAGCCCGCATGTGCTGCGGCACGCGTTCGCCACGCATCTGCTGGAGGGCGGGGCGGATCTGCGCGCGTTACAGGCGATGCTGGGCCATGCGGACATCGCGACGACCGAGATTTACACGCATGTCGACAGCAAAAGGCTGGTCGATCTGGTCAACGAACGGCATCCCTTGGGCGAGGCGCTGGGCGGGCGAGGCGTCTCGGGAGCGCGGTAAGCAGCGCTCGCGGGCGTTCTTTCGCAATTCCGTCGCGAGAAGTCACACTATCGCGCATGTTTCGTCGGCAGGCATCGCGCCAAAGTTGACACTAGCTTTACACTAACACGGCCTTCGCGCGGCGCGAGTGATCCCAATCTTCGCGGTGGCCATGGCTTTCCTGGACCGACGATTTCAAAGAGCGGGCGGCAGTGCCGACCGGCTTAGTCAAGCAGGTGAAATCCTACATTACAAGGGTTTGGTGCACGGCTGCTATTGGGTGGATAGCTGCCGTTGCTTCTGACCCAAAGGTCGGGGCATACTGAGGGTATGCACCCGTTTCCACCAGCGTCGGATTTGCATTTCCTAGTCGGTAAGCAGCTTGAGAATATTTGTCTTGGGTATTGGCAGTTCCAATTCGCTTTTAATGTTGGCAGCATAATCGTTGAAGGCGACCTTGAGCACATCAACAGCGAGGGAGTGGTCCGACGCCACAATACGGACGAGGACAGGCTTAAACCCCTCTTCGTCCATCATCTGATTGGTCAGAAGGTGGTGGCCTGCGTGGTTGAGCCGTTCTGCCTTACCCTGACTTTCGAGCGCGATACTTTGCGCATTTACAGCGACGATGGGCTGTATGAGTGCGGCCAAATCTACGATGATGAGAATCGCCTAACGGTCTTCTGAGCGCCGCTTATGGGTCGTCACCGGCCCGACCGCTTTTGAATCGGGCTGCTGACCGCCAAATGCCCGATAATGGGTGGAAAGCGGATTGGCAGCTTACAGGCGTAGAGGGTCGATAAGCGGACTTACGACCGATCCCCCTTGCGGAGGTCGAGAAAGTAGCGCCACGCTGCCTTGCGATAGTCTGGATCTCGCTCGTCAAAGACTATGCTCTCGAATTCGCTTGTCCTCGTTAGCCAGCGCTTCGACCACGCAACCAGACGAACCTCCTGTTCCGGGGACGTGAATATCAGGAGTAGGGTCACGGCCCAGCAGACCGGAACCATCACGCAGAGCACGCCCAGCCAGATGGTTTCGTCTCGCCAGCGAGGAAACGGAAGATAATGGACGGCGCGCCGCAGTTCGTCGGGGAAAACGAGGCTCAACGTGAGCATCACCGTCAACACAGCCGCGATTATCATAATGCGACCAATCGCCCTTAACTTCTGGCCTTGGTATTCCATCAGATTTATCCGCCACGCCACCGAACATGCTCATGACAGCAGGCCGGTATGTGCGCAATCAGTGAGCAAAATGGAGCCGACCTGCGTCCGAGTCTGGGTCGAAAGCTGACGATCCCCCCAGCGCGCGGCATCGTCCCCATGAGCCCCAACCGGACCCTTCTACCCTCTCTCACGTTGACGTAACGAACCGTCAGGACTAGCCCGCGCAGCGATGACTACGTTTCTCGATTTCGAAAAGCCGATCGCCGAGCTGCAGTCGCGCATCGATGAATTGCGCCAGACCGCTGAGGGCGGTGAGGTCAATATCGATGCGGAGATCGGCCCGCTTCAGGCGAAGTCCGACAAATTGCTCAAGGACACGTACACAAAGCTGACGCCCTGGCAGAAGACCCAGGTGGCGCGGCATCCCGAGCGGCCGCATTTCAAGCATTATGTCGCCGAGCTGATCGAAGACTTCATGCCGCTGGGCGGCGACCGTGCCTTTGCCGACGATTCGGCGATCATTGGCGGGCTGGGGCGTTTTCGCGGGCGCCGCGTAATGGTGATCGGGCATGAGAAGGGCGACGATACCGCCAGCAGGCTCAAGCATAATTTCGGGATGGGCAAGCCGGAGGGCTATCGCAAGGCGATCCGCCTGATGCAGCTTGCCGACAAGTTTGACCTGCCGGTGATCACGCTGGTGGATACCTCAGGCGCGTTTCCGGGCGTGCAGGCCGAAGAGCGCGGGCAGGCGGAAGCCATTGCGCGCTCGACCGAGCAATGCCTCAATCTGGGCGTGCCTTTGGTCGCGGCGATCCTGGGCGAAGGCGGCTCGGGCGGTGCAGTGGCGCTGGCGGCGGGCAATACCGTGCTGATGATGGAGCATGCGGTCTATTCGGTGATTTCGCCCGAGGGCTGCGCATCGATCCTGTGGCGCACATCGGACAAGGCGCCGGACGCGGCAGAAGCGATGAAGGTGACGGCCCAGCATCTGAAGGATCTGGGCGTGATCGACGAGATCGTGAGCGAGCCGCTGGGCGGTGCACACCGTGAGCCGGGTGCGGCGATCGGTGCACTGGGCGATGCGATTGCCCGCGCGCTGGATGCGATGGACGGCCTTTCGCCCGTCGATCTGCGCCAGGCGCGCCGCGCGAAGTTCCTGGCGATGGGCCGGGTTTAAGCGGCTACTCTGTAATTCCGTCTACGGTTTGGCCGGACAAGTCCGTAGCCCGCCGACGGTGGATGGTTTTGCAGGCTGGATTGTCACCAATGAAAAGGGCGGCGGAACCGAGGTTCCACCGCCCTTTCTTCATTCGATCGAGAAAGCTTAGGTAGCCTTCATGTTCGACGACACGTTGCCGAAGGTCTTGTTGAGCGAGTTGCCCAGACCCTGCATCGCGGCGATGGCTGCGACGGCAATCAGAGCGGCGATCAGGCCATACTCAATTGCGGTGGCGCCCTTGGAATTCTTCAGGAAGTTGCGAATCTTCTTCATTACCGGTCTCCAACGTTTGCTGTGTTGCTTCATTCACCCGACCGCTTCGGAAAACCGTTGCGGCACGTTCGAAGCTAGGCCCCGGAAGTAAATAAACGGCTAAGACGGAGCGTTACGAAGCCGTTACGATTGCAATTTTTTGCAATTATTTCGCGTTCTGAACCTTGGTGCTGATGTTTCCCCACAGCATGCCCGTGCTGCTGCCAAGGGCTTGCAGTCCGGCCAGCAGCGCAAGCACTACCAGGGACAGGATCAGGCCGTATTCAACCGCGGTCGCCGCCCGGCGATCTCCGATCAAAGCAGCAATCATGTGTGCCAGGGCTCGCATCGCCTAGACTTCTCCTTCAGAACCAGGTTCCTGATAGAGAAAGAGCGTTAACCAAGTGCTTAAGGAGGTTTCTGATTTGTTGCTGGTTGTTGCAGCGGCCCTGATTGACCGCGACGGGCGGGTGCTGGTGCAGCAACGTCCACCGGGGAAGCCGATGGCGGGGCTGTGGGAATTTCCGGGGGGCAAGGTGGAAGCGGGCGAGGTTCCGGAGGCTGCTTTGGTACGCGAACTGGCGGAAGAATTGGGGATCGCTTTCGACGCGTCGGCGCTGGTGCCGCTGACTTTTGCGAGTGAGCCGCTGGGCGAGCGGCAGCTGGTGTTGCTGCTTTATACGCTGCGCGAATGGGAAGGCGTGGCGCAGGCCCATCATGCGACGGCACTGCGCTGGGTGAAGCCGGGTGAGTTGCGCGGAATGGAAATGCCGCCGGCGGATCTGCCGTTTATTGGGGTGCTGGAGGGATTGGGCTCGGCCTGACAAACGCGCGTGTTTTCCCCTGCGAAAGCAGGGGTCCGGGGTCGGAGGCGACACCGCTTTTGATTCCGGGCTCCTGCTTTCGCAGGAGAGCGAAGATGGCAGAGAGCAGTGGGATCAGCTTTTGCCCTTGAGCGCATCCGCCAGCGATGCAGTGGCGCTGCCGCGTTTGGCGGGCTTGGGCTGTGAGGCATCTGGCGCCCAGCCGGTTAGATAGACGATCTCGAAACGCTCAGGCGTGCGGCCGCCTTCATCGGTGCGGCCGGCGAATTCCTGTGCGGCGCGGGCGAGGGTGTCGCGGGTGAGCGGGGGCGTGCCGGGGAGCAGATTGGTTGCCGCCATGCCGCGCAGATCGCGGAACAGGCCGAAGATGCTGGCGTAGCGCACGGTGAGCGTCTCGACATCCGACACCGGCAGCGCGAAACCGGCGCGGGTGAGCAAGTCGCCGCCCGCGCGTACGTCGATCTGCGGATGGAAGCGCGCGGCGGGGCGATCGGCTTCGGCGGCGAGGAAACTGGCGCGGAGCGTGGCGAGCGTGCCCACGCCGAGAAATGCGCCGAGGAACAGGCCATCGGGCTTTAGCGCGCGACGGACGAGGGCGAGCGCGCCGGGAACGTCGTTGACCGAATCGAGCACGCCCGCCGACACGATCAGATCGAAGCTGGAATCGGGGAAATGGGGGTGGTCTTCCTCGCCCTGTATGCCGCCAGTGGCCCAGACCCGGCCTGCATCGAGCCGGGTGATATTTGCGCCGGGCAGGTCGAAGCCGCCGCCGAAGCTGCCGAGATCGAGCACGTCGCGGAACTGGCGGGTCACGCCCTCCAGTCGCTCCATCAGCCCTTCGAGCATGTGATCGCGCACGAAGCTTTCATAGCCGCGCGCGGCACGGTCGCGGCGTTTGCGGCGCAGCGCGCGATCGAAGATTTCTGAGGGTGAGTCGGCGTTTGGCATATCGCGGCGCTTGTGCAGCGGGGCGGGGCGGGGGACAAGGGAGCGTGCTGATGACGCCACTTGCCCGGCTCGCCGATCTTGCGCTCCCGCCGCGCTGCCCCGGCTGTGGCGAGATCACGCAGGGCGACCATCGTTTCTGTACGCTGTGCTGGGGCAGCCTGCGGTTTCTAGGGCCGCCCTGGTGCGCTTTGTGTCATGCGCCGTTCGATTATGATCGGGGCGAGGGCGCGGCATGTGGCGAATGCATGGCCGATCCGCCGCTGCATTCGGGCGTGCGCGCGGCGGTGGCCTATGGCGATGTTGCGCGATCAGTGGCGCTCAAGCTCAAATATTCGGGGCGGCTGGCCTGTGCCGAGACGATGGCGCGCGCGATGGCTCGGCTGATGCCCGAGGGAGCGGACCTGCTGGTGCCGGTGCCGCTGCATCGCTGGCGGATATGGGGGCGGGGGTTCAATCAGGCGGCTTTGATCGCTGCGGCCTTGGCCAAGTCCAGCGGGGTGCCTGCGGACATGGAATTACTGCGCCGCGTGAAGGCGACACCGGTGCTGCGGGGCTTGGGCCATAAGGGGCGGGCCAAGGCTGTGGCGGGGGCGTTTGCACTTCGGGCGGGCGCGGAGACGCTCAAGGGCAAGACCGTTGTTTTGGTCGATGACGTCCACACCAGCGGCGCTACGGCAGCGGCCTGCACGCGCATATTGAAGCGCGGCGGGGCGGAGAAAGTGATCCTTCTGTGCTGGGCGCGCGTTCTGGAGGGCGAGGCGCTGGATTGACAAGCTGCCGACGAACACCAATTCGAGGATCATATGGCCAGAATCGAAATCTACACCAAAGCCTTTTGCCCTTATTGCTCGCGTGCGACCGCTTTGCTCACCAGCAAAGGCGCGGAGTTCGAGGAATTCGACATCACGATGGGCGGGCCGAAGCGCACCGAGATGCTCGAGCGTTCGAACGGCCGCAACACGGTTCCGCAGATCTTTATCGACGGCAAGCATATCGGCGGATCGGACGATCTCGCCGCGCTGGAGCGGGCGGGCGAACTGGAAGCTTTGCTCGCGGCATGACACGCGCTGCCTTGCTCCAGATGACGAGCGGGATCGATCCGCTCGCCAATGCCCGCGCGTTGGTGGCGGGCGTGGAGCAGGCGGCTGCGGGCGGCGCGGCGATGTTGTTTACCCCTGAAATGTCTGGCCTGATCGATCGCGACCGGGATCGCGCGGCGGGTTCGCTTTCGCGTGAAGAGGATGATCGCGTGCTGGCGGCGGTGCGCGAGGCAGCGGCGAAAGCGGGCATCTGGGTGCATATCGGTAGCCTTGCCATCCTGCGCGAAGATGGGAAGCTTGCGAACCGCGGCTATGTGATCGACGGCAGCGGTGCGATCCGGGCGCGCTATGACAAGATGCATCTGTTCGATGTCG
>JAZKJE010000002.1:4464-15442 GCA_040384525.1 Pseudomonadota bacterium | reverse complement strand
CGGACTGTTTCCAGCCCGGCCGCCTGCGTGACGATTGCGCGTCAGCCCCCTTTGTAAGGCCTCGCCCACGCGCTCGTTCTTGCCAACGAGCGGGACTAAGCCCTCCCCGAACCACGGCCATTACTGCCTGCGTTTCGACAAGGGGGTTGCTACGGGCGGACGGCGCGTTTGTCACCGGTTTTGGAGGGAATTGCGCCAGTTTGGCGGCACCCTGTGTCGATTACGCAACAGCCCTATGCACGGTAGGAATTGGCCCACGCGCATTGCGGCGGCTGGGCGCACCCCTTACAGCCTTGCCGCAATGACCCAATGTCCCCCGGAAAACCCATGCTGATTTCCCGCTACGAGCGGATGATCGCCAAACGCTATCTGCTGCCGGGGCGTAGCGAAGCGTTCATCGCCGTGGTCGCGGGCTTCAGCCTTGTTGCGGTGATGCTCGGCGTTGCCGCGCTCATCGTTGTGATGAGCGTGATGAACGGCTTCCGCGCCGAATTGTTCGACAAGATCACCGGGCTGAATGGCCATGCCGTGGTCCAGGGCTATGGCGGACAGCTGCGCGACTGGCAGCAAATTGTCGCCGATGCCAGGGCGCTGCCGGGCGTTACCGACGCAACCCCGCTCATCGAGCAGCCGCTCTTCGCCAGCTTTAACGGCCGCGTCGAATTCGCCCAGGTCCGCGGCATGCGGGTGGAGGACATCCGCACCAATCCGGCGCTCAAGGGCAAGGAAGTGCTCGGCTCGCTCAACAGCCTGGTGCCCGGCGGCGAGCAGGTCGCGATCGGCAGCCGCCTCGCCGAATCGCTGGGCGCAACGATTGGCAGCAAGATATCGATCATCAACCCGCAGGGCGTCGCCACACCGTTCGGCACCAATATGCGGGTCGTTCAATATACCGTGGTTTCGATCTTCGAGGTCGGCATCTACGATTTCGACAAGATCTTCGTGATCATGCCGATCCCCGATGCGCAGACGCTGCTGCTGCTCGGCGACGGCGTCTCGATGGTCGAGATAGACACCAACGATCCGGACAAGGTCGGCACGATCCTGGCCCCGCTGATCGACAAGGTCGGCAATCGCGGCCAGATCACCGATTGGCGGATGATGAACCGCGAGCTGTTCGAGGCGCTGGCGATCGATCGTGTCGTGTCGTTTACCGTGCTGTCGATCATCCTGATCGTCGCGGCATTCAATATCGTCTCGTCCCTGATCATGCTGGTTCGCGCCAAGACGCGTGACATCGCCGTGCTGCGAACCATGGGCGCAACGCGCGGCGCACTGATGCGCATCTTCGTAACGGTCGGCACGACGATCGGCGCTGTTGGCGTTGCCGCCGGCGGGCTGCTGGGTTTCCTGATCATCGTCGGCCGCGCGCAGGTCGTGTGGTTCATCGGCCTGGTGACCGGCACGCAGGTTTGGGACCCGCAGATGCGCTTCCTCACCACTTTGCCCGCCAAGACAGACCCACTCGAAGTGATCGGCATCTGCCTCATGGCTCTATTCTTCTGCTTCCTCGCCACGCTCTATCCGGCGTGGAAAGCGGCGAGCACCGATCCGGTACAGGTGCTTCGCTATGAGTAGCTTCGCGGTAACCGCCGTGCCCGGCGCTGAGGCTATCCTCCAGACCCGCCAGCTGAAGCGCAGCTTCACCCAGGGCGAAGCCACCATCCACGTCCTGCGCGGCGTGGATCTGGAGGTGCGCCCCGGCGAGATCGTCGGCCTGCTCGGCCCCTCGGGTTCGGGCAAGTCTACCTTGCTTCAGGCCGTGGGCCTGCTCGAAGGCGGTTTCGAAGGATCGATCCGTATCGCCGGGAAGGAAGCCGCCCAGCTCGAAAGCGGAGGGCGCACCGAAGTCCGCCGGAATTCGCTCGGCTTCATCTATCAGTTCCACCACCTGCTGCCCGATTTCAACGCTATCGAGAATGTCGTGCTGCCGCAGATGATCCACGGCGCCACGCGCAAGGATGCCGACGCGCGTGCGGCGCATCTCCTCACCACGCTCGGCCTGGGCAGCCGCCTGACGCACCGGCCGAACCAGCTTTCGGGCGGCGAACAGCAGCGCGTCGCCGTAGCCCGTGCGCTGGCGAACAAGCCCGCTCTGGTCCTCGCCGACGAGCCCACCGGCAATCTGGATGAAGCGACCGCCGACAAGGTCTTCGCCGAATTCCTCAATCTCGTCCGCGGCGAAGGTTCAGCGGCGCTGATCGCCACCCACAACGAGCGCCTCGCCGAACGGATGGACCGCGTCGTGCGGCTGCATGAGGGCGTGCTGGAGTGATCCGCAAGCGCGGTTTTCTGCTCGCTGCCGTCCTACTGCCGGGATCGGTGCAAGCGCAGGATCGCGAATGGTGGTGGGATGCGCCGTTCAAGGCGTTCACCATGCCCAGCGAATCGATGGAGCCGAGCGTTCCGCCCGGATCGTACCTGATCGCGAAGAAGCGAATTGCCGCCCAGGCGCAGCGCGGGGACATCGTCGCGATCCGCGTCGACAAATCCATTTGGATCAAGCGCGTCGTTGGTTTGCCGGGCGACCGCGTTCGCATTGTCGACGGCAAAGTGATCCTTAACGGCAAAACCGCCGGATATGGGCAGGGCCAGCTCTACGCCTTTTACAACGGCCGCGACAAAGGCGTGGAGCAAACAGAGCTGCTCCCTGGAGAAACGGTGCCGTACATGGTGGTCCAGTTGAGGCCGACCCCACAGGATAACAGCTTCGAAGTTCTGGTGCCTGCGAACCGCTTGTACCTGCTCGGCGACAATCGCGACAACTCGGCTGACAGCCGGTTCAGTCATGCGGAAGGCGGTCTCGAAACCGTCGCGTTCGAGGATGTTTACGGCGTGGTCGACCCCAGGAACATCGTGCGCGGAAAGCCGGTGACGCGCGTACCCGCAAAGCCATCGCCCGCACTCACGCCGGTTGAATAGAAATGGCCGATCCGTGGCGAGAGACGCCCACTTTCTCCGGCAAACACGTCACGCTCCGTCCGATGCTCCGCGAGGATGGCGCCGAGCTTCTGGTGGTGTTCGATGAACTCCGCGACCAGTTTACCACCACGGTTCCGAACGAACGCGGCATCGATGGCTGGTACGACCGGATCGAGTTTGACACGCAAGCGGGCAGGGCGATGCCCTTCACCGTGCTTGACAGCGAAGGGCGCATCTGTGGCGTCACGCGCTTCCTCCGCATGGCGGAGGGCCATCGCAGGGTTGAGATTGGCGGGACGCTCTATGCCCCGCGCGTGCAGCGTACCGGCTTGAATACCGAAGCGAAGCGGATGCTGCTCGGCTATGCGTTCGACAGGCTGGACGTGAATGTCGTTCAGATTCGCACCGATTTCCTCAACCACGCATCGCGCCGCGCGATCGAGCGGCTGGGCGCGCGGCTCGATGGGGTGCTGCGCGGGCATTTGATCATCGGCGATCATTTGCGTGACAGCGCGGTCTATTCGATCATGGCGCACGAATGGCCGGGCGTGCGCAGCAATCTCGACAAACTCATGACCCGATATGGAGACGCCGCATGACCGCGATCACCGAAATTCCCGTCGATACCAAGACCGGTGAGGCCGATCTCTCGGCGTATGCGGGGCAGGTGCTGCTGATCGTCAACACCGCTTCGAAATGCGGGTTCACCCCGCAATATGAGGGGCTGGAGGCGCTGTACCGGAAATATAAGGATCGTGGTTTCGCGGTGCTGGCATTCCCGTGCAACCAGTTCGGCGCGCAGGAGCCGGGCGATGCGGCGGAAATCGCGAACTTCTGCTCGCTCACATATGATGTGACTTTCCCGGTCTTTCCCAAGATCGACGTGAACGGCCCGCAGGCGGCGCCCTTGTTCGAGCAACTCAAAGCTGAAGCGCCGGGATTGCTGGGCTCGAAGGGGATCAAGTGGAACTTCACCAAGTTCCTGGTCGATCGCGCCGGCAAGACCGTTGAGCGCTATGCGCCGACCACCAAGCCCGAAGCGCTCGAAGCCGATATCGAGAAGCTGCTTTAGCTCGGGAGCGGAGAGAATAGATTTCGCGCAAGTGGTGGGGCGGGAGGAGGGCGCCCCACCACCGCGCTTGAGGACCGGGTGCCCGGCAAGAGGCACCCCGGAATCTTCCCTAGAAGATTCCGCGCCCTCTTACCGGTTGCCTGCGTGCGGCAGGCAAATCACATATTGTCCGTTCTTTTCCATGCCTGGCGTGTCGGCAATCTCGTCGCCCTCGATCAGCGACCGCAGGCCGGCGAGCGCGCTGAACATGCTGGCGACGCCCTTGAGCGGCCGGCCGCGCGGATCGCGGCGCTTCTTGGGCCGGGCATTGCGCGGATCCCTGCGGCGCGGCGGAGGTGCCATGCGCTGCATCCGCGCCGCGACCGAAGTGGCGTCCCCCGCCCGCCCAAACTCCCGCCAGACAACGCGGAAGCCCTTGGGCACTTCGGTCCATTCACTGTTTTCGGCCCGGATCAGGTCGCACCCGCAACGGTGGCAGGTCGCAAAATCCAAACCCTGGTTCTGGTGATGCGTGGTGCCGGCAGTGTGTCCGGCGATTGTACAAATGACAGTCATCTCAATGTACTCCCTCAGCGCCCAGAGCCTCGAGACGAAAGGCTGCCAGGTCACGGAATTGTTGATCGTCGCTTTGGATAGCGATCTCGGGGTTCCAGATTTCGAAGCTGTCGCCGGTGCCGACAAACAGTGCGTGGCTGCCGATTTTGCCGAGGTGGCGCATGGCAGCGGAAAGCGTGAGCCGCGAAGCATCGTGCGGCATCCGGTCGGTCAGCGCGAAGCTGCGCCGCATCCGGTGATAATGGGCACGGGCATCTTCGCCGCGTGCTTCACCGTCCAGCCGTCGGCGCTCGTTGCGCTCGGCAAGGCGGATCAGGTGATCGCGGTTGTAACCGATCAGGCAGACATCGGATTCATGCTTGGCGACAAGGATTTCAGCGCTGTCGCCGGCAATGGCTTCATTAAGGAATGCGGGGATGACGATGCTGCCATCCGCCCCAACTTCACAAAGCTCGCTACCAAGAAAAACAATACTCATAACTCGCCTCGACTCGGTTTCCCTAAGGCTAACCCATTGAAATGCATCGCTGCATGTTGGCTGCCTTATTCACGCCATATTAGCGCCCGAATCTGGCCCTCCGATGAACCGTTCCGTTTTGACGACGAAACGTGTTAACCATGTTTTGATCCAGATCAGCATTGGCCGCCAGTCAGGGCGGTTCCTTTCCGAGACTCTGCTTTAAGGGCAGACCCGGAGTAATGCACAGATTTGCAAGGATTATTCCGAAACTTGTGGACGAAATTGGTAGCCGCGCTGGCCTTTGCAGGTGCCACAACCTAGCTTGTGGGCATGTCGCACTCGGGATTCGTACCTCTCAGGATTTTTTCCTGCTTCACCATGCTCGAGGGTGCGATCGAGCCGAAGGCAATTGCAAAGCGCGCCAAGGAATTAGGCTTTCCCGCCGCCGCGTTGGTCGATCGCAACGGGCTTTATGCCGCGATGCCTTTTTCCGAAGCGTGCATGAAGGCAGGCGTCCAGCCCGTCATTGGCACTTTGCTTGCGGTGAAGCGCCCCAACATGCCCGAGGGCGTCACCGCGCCGATCGACTGGCTGGCGCTCTATGCGCAGGATCAGACGGGCTATGAGAATCTCTGCAATCTGGTTTCGATGGCGCATCTGGATCGGCCGATCGAGGAAGACGCGCACGTTACTTTCGACGACCTGCAGGGGCGCACCGACGGGTTGCTCTGCCTGACCGCGGGCGCAGAGGGCGCACTGGCGCGGCTTTATGCCGAGCAGCAGGATATGGCGGCCGAGGCATATGCCGAGTCGCTGAATGCGCTGTTCCCGGACCGGCTCTATATCGAGCTTGTCCGCCGACTCGACGAAGTCGAAGGGCGCGCCGAGCCGAAACTGCTCGAATATGCTTACGCCCGCGATCTGCCCTTGGTCGCGACCAACCCGAGCAGCTTCGCCGAAGAGAATTTCCACGAAGCGCATGACGCGATGCTCTGCATTGCGAACTCCTCGTACATCGCCAGCGACGATCGCCCGCGCTCCTCGCCCGATGCGTGGATGAAGCCGGCGAACGAGATGAAGGCGCTGTTCGCCGATCTGCCCGAAGCGCTGGCGAACACCATGGTGGTGGCGCAGCGCTGCGCCTATGCAGCGCCGAAGCGCAAACCGATCCTCCCCAGCCTAGCCGGTGATCGCGAAGGCGAGGCCACGATGCTGCGCGAAATGGCGTGGGTGGGGCTCGATAATCGGCTGGCCAAGGCCGGGATAAATTCGCCCGAAGACCGCAAGCCATACGAAGACCGGCTCGAATTCGAACTCGACGTCATCATCCAGATGGGCTTCCCCGGCTATTTCCTGATCGTTGCCGATTTCATCCAATGGGCGAAGTCGCACGACATTCCGGTGGGACCGGGCCGTGGTTCGGGTGCAGGCTCGGTCGTCGCGTGGGTGCTGACGATCACCGATCTCGATCCGCTCAAGCTCGGGCTGCTGTTCGAACGCTTCCTCAACCCGGAACGCGTGTCGATGCCGGATTTCGACATCGATTTCTGTGAAACCCGCCGCGGCGAAGTGATCCGCTACGTCCAGCAGAAATATGGCCGCGACACCGTGGCGCAGATCATCACCTTCGGAACCATGAAGGCCCGCGCGGTGCTCAAGGATGTCGGGCGCGTGCTCCAGATGAGCTATGGGCAGGTCGATCGCCTCGCGAAACAGATCCCGAACCACCCGACCGATCCCTGGACGCTGGAGCGCACGCTGAACGGCGTCAGCGAATTCCATAGCGAATATAAGCAGCACAAGGATGTGCGGCATCTGATCGATCTGTCGATGCGGCTCGAAGGCCTGCCGCGCCACAGTTCGACGCACGCGGCTGGCGTGGTGATCGGCGATCGTCCGCTTGCCCAACTGGTGCCGCTGTATCGCGATCCGCGTTCGGACATGCCCGTCACCCAGTTCGACATGAAATATGTCGAAGCCGCGGGCCTCGTGAAGTTCGATTTTCTCGGTCTCAAGACGCTGTCGGTGCTCAAGCGCGCGGTGGAGTTGCTCTCGGATCGCGGCATCGATGTGGAGCTTGAGACGCTCGAATGGGACGATCCCGAAGTCTATGAACTCCTGCAGCGCGGCGACACGGTCGGCGTGTTCCAGCTGGAATCCGAAGGCATGCGCCGCACGCTGACCGCGGTGCGCCCCACCAATTTCGGCGACATCATCGCGCTCGTCTCGCTCTATCGTCCCGGCCCGATGGACAACATCCCGAGCTTCGGACACCGCAAGGGCGGCCGCGAGCCGATTGTCTATCCGCATGCCTTGCTCGAGACGATCCTCGGTGAGACTTATGGCATCTTCGTCTATCAGGAACAGGTGATGCAGGCCGCGCAGGTGCTCGCCGGCTACACGCTGGGCGGCGCGGACATGCTCCGCCGCGCGATGGGCAAGAAGATCAAGGCGGAGATGGATCAGCAGCGCGCGATCTTCGTCGAAGGCTGCGCAACCGTGAACCAGATCCCGGCGGCCAAGGCCAATGAGCTGTTCGATTTGATCGACAAGTTCGCGGGCTATGGCTTCAACAAATCGCACGCCGCCGCTTATGCGCTGCTCGCATATCATACGGCGTGGTTGAAGGCGCATTATCCGCACGAATTCTTCGCCGCTTCGATGGCGTACGACATCCACCAGACCGACAAGCTCGCGATCTTTGCAGACGATATGCGCCGTCTGGGCGTTCAGTGTCTGCCGCCCGATATTAATGCCAGCCTGGGCGATTTCTCGGTCGAGAAGGTCGAGGAAGGGTATGCGGTCCGCTACGCACTCGGCGCGCTCAAGGGCGTCGGCGAGAAGGCGATGGACCAGTTGGTCGAGGAGCGCGACGACAAGGGGCCGTTCAAATCGCTCGACGATTTCGCCCGCCGCGTCGATCCGCGCATCCTCAACAAGCGTCAGGTGGAAACGCTGGCCGGGGCAGGGGCGTTCGACAGCATCGAGGGCAACCGCCCCGGCGTTTTCGCCGCAGCCGAGACGATCCTCGCGGTCTGCCAGCGCACCCATGAAAGCCGCACCAGCGGGCAGGGCGGCCTGTTCGGCGAGTCCGAGCCCGGCGGCGGCGGGGTCAGCCTGCCGAAAAGCGCGCATTGGTCGATGGCCGACAAGACCAGCGCTGAGAAGGACGCTTTCGGCTTCTATTTCGAAGCCCATCCGCTCGATCGCTACGAGCATCTAGCCCGGCTGCACGGCGCGCGGCTGCTGATGTCACTGAGCGAAATTCCGGTTCCCGAAGGCGCACGCATCGGCGCGACCGTGGCGGCGCTGATCGAGGATGCGCGCTGGCGCACATCGGCGCGCGGCAATCGCTATCTGATGGCGACGATCAGCGACACCAGCGGCCAGATGCCCACCACCTGTTTCGACGAGCTTGCGGCCAAGGACATGGAGGAATGCGCCCGCGCCGGCGGCTGCGCGATCCTCACCGTGGAACTCGACAAGCGCCCCGGCGAAGACACCGCCCGCGTCACCGTCCGCCGCGTTCAGGCGCTAGAAGGGCTGGCCGACACTGCGCGACTCACGCTCAACGTCGCGGTGGACGATCCCAAGGCGCTCGCGGTTCTGGCGAGCATGGTCGCCGATCAGCGCGGCGGTCGCGGCCAGATATTCGTGCGTGCGCCGATTGCCGAAGGGGAGGCCGAACTCGTTCTCGGCCGCGATTTCCGCCTCGACGGCGAACTCGCGCAGAAGATCGAGAACCTTCCGGGCATCCGCTGGGCATCGCTCAAAACCGCCGAGAGCCCAGGCTTGGCTGCGGTCGCCTGACGGCTTGGTCATGCCGTTCGTAGCTCGCCGCTGGACGGGATCACCGGTCGGCGTAATTTGCGCCGATGACAGGTGTCGCAACATGGGTAGCGCTCGCCGCTTTGCTGTTCAGCCAGCCGCTTTCGGTGCGCACCGAGGCGAAGGTTGAGGTTTCCAACGGCAGAAGCTGGGGCGCCACCACGCGCTATGCGGGCCCAAGCGATGCGGAATATGTCCAGCACCGCCCCGAAGGCGATAGCCGCTACACCATCGCCAGCGACGGCATCTGGCTCACCAGCCCCAAGGGCCGTGAACCGCTCGATGCGGATCTCGGCCTGTGGATCCTCGGGCATAATTTCCACGCCCAGATCCTCGACTTCGCCGCGATGAATGCCGGAGCCACGCGGCATCCGTTCGTCGAGCCTGGCTGCGATTGCGAAGAGCTTCGCGGCAAGCGCGCCGCGCCGGCAATGGGCATCGAATATTATTCGCTGATCTTCGAGCGCGTGGGCGGACGTGCGCGCAAGCTGGTGATCCAGCGCAAAGATGCGGTGCCCGTCGTCTCCCTCTATTCGGACTGGCGCCCGGTCGGTGGGCGAAGCCTGCCTTTCGCGGTGGACGTGGATGACGGCAAGGATCGCTACGCTTTTCGCTTCACCAGTATCATTGTCGAGTAAGCGCACCCCTCGACACGCGCCCGCATCCAAGGTTACGCTCTCGAAAAATGGGTATGGAGAGCGCTGGTGTTGGGTGGGATGCAGGATTTCGAGCTTCGGGTGCCGCGGCTGATCGATCACGCCGCGCGTGAGCATTGGAGCCGTGAGCTGGTCACTCGCTGGGCCGATGGGACGGAAAGCCGCACCACCTGGGCCGGGGTCGCGCGCGATGCCAGGAAATTGGCGCAGGCGCTGGAGCGGATGGGAATGAAACCGGGCGACCGCATCGCCACGCTGGGCATGAACCACGGCCCTCACATCGTTGCATGGTATGGCGCGATCGGCATGGGGGGCGTGATCCACACGATCAATCCGCGCCTGTTCGACGAGCAATTGATCTACATCGCCAATCACGCCGAAGACCGTGTGCTGTTTTACGACAAGGCTTTCCAGCCCATCGTCGATCGCCTGAAATCGCAGTGGACGACAATCGAGCATTATGTGGTGTTCGATGGCGCCGGCGCTGATGGTTTCGAAGCCCTGATCAGTCAGGAAGACGGCAATTACACCTGGCATGAGGGGCCGGAGCGTGACCCGTGCATGATCTGCTACACCAGCGGCACGACGGGCAATCCTAAGGGCGTGATGTACGAACATCGCTCGACGATGATCCACGCCATGGCTGAGGTCGCGCCCGCCGTGTTCAACATGTCGGCTCGCTCTGTGGTGCTGCCGATCGTGCCGATGTTCCATGCCGCCGCCTGGGGGCTCCCCTTTGCGGGCGCGCTGGCGGGGGTGAAGTTCGTTTATTCGGCGACCAACGACGCCAAGACGATCTGCGACCTGATGAACAAGGAAAAGGTCACGCATTCGGCGGGCGTGCCCACCGTCTGGCTCGCCATGTTCAAGCATATGGATGAGACCGGCGATGCGCCGAAGCATCTTCAGCAGGTCACCATCGGGGGCTCCGCTGCGCCGCGCGCGATGATCGAGCGGATCATGAACATGGGCGTCGAGGTCAAGCATCTGTGGGGAATGACCGAGACCTCGCCGATCGGCACCGCGGGCACCTATCCGGTGCAATGGGAAGAGATGAGCACCGGCGAACGGCTCGATCTGATCAGCAAACAGGGCAGCGCACCCTTTGGCATCGAGCTGCGCGTGGTGGACGATGAGGGCAATTTGCAGCCGCGCGATGGCAAGAGTTCGGGCCGCTTGCAGGTGCGCGGACCCTGGGTGGTGAAGCGTTATTTCAAGGGCGAGGAAGACGCGGTAGACGCCGATAATTGGTTCGACACCGGAGACGTCTCGGTCCTCCATCCGGATGGCGTGATGCAAATCACCGATCGGGCGAAAGACGTCATCAAATCAGGCGGCGAGTGGATCAGTTCGGTCGATCTGGAGAATGCCGCGGTCGGCTGCGCGGGCGTGCATGAAGCGGCCGCTATCGGTGTACATCACCCCAAATGGGATGAGCGCCCGATCCTGCTGGTGATCCGCCGCCCCGGCAGCGAAGTCACGGCC
>JAZKJE010000002.1:0-4454 GCA_040384525.1 Pseudomonadota bacterium | reverse complement strand
GACGAGATTCAGGCGCATCTGGCGAAGCACGTCGCCAAATGGTGGCTGCCCGACGAAGTGCATTTCGTCGACGAACTGCCGCACACCGCGACCGGCAAACTGCTCAAGACCGCGATCCGGGCGCAATATAAGGATTTCAAGCTGGCCGCTGCCTGAATGATCCTCCCCCTGGCGGGGGGAGGATTTTAAGTTTTACGCCGCGAGGCGCGTCCGGTTCCGCCCGCTGTCTTTCGCCTCGTACAGCGCCTCATCGGCACGGATAATCAGCCGGTCGCGCTCTTCGCCTGCGTGATAATGCGCTACGCCCACGCTGATCGTCACCGGCGCCAGCGCACCCGTTGACAGCACCACCCGCCGCCGCGCGATCGCATCGCGCAGCCGTTCGCCGGCGATGCCCGATTGCACCTGATCGGTATCGGGCATCAGCACCGCAAATTCCTCGCCGCCCAGGCGCCCGATCACATCCGCTGCGCGCATCGTCTCGCGCGCAGTGGTGGCAAAGCGGCGCAGCACCTCGTCGCCGCCGGCATGGCCAAATCGATCGTTGACGCTCTTGAAATGGTCTAGGTCGATCAGCGCCAGTGCCAGCGGCGAACCGCTGCGCGCAGACCGTGTAATCTCGGCATCCAGCGCCGTCAGGAAAGCGCGGCGATTGAGCAGGCCGGTGAGTTCGTCCGTGGTCGCGGCGTAACGGAGCTTCTCCTCCATCTCCAACGTGTTCATCCGCGCCTGAGACGCCCGCACGCCTGCCCATGCAACGATCATCAGGAACATCAGCGCTAGTCCGGCCAGCGCATAATCCGCGATCTCGCTCGCTTTGGCCGCATAGGTGTTCGCTGCCTCGCGCTCGCTGAGCAGCCGGTGTTCCTCGGCTTCGATGCGGTCGATCTGCGTTAGCAACGCCTCGATCTCGCGCCGTCCCGCGCCGCTCTTCACCATTGCAACCGCGTCTGGAGTGCGGCCCTCGCGCGCGAGCGAAACCGTACCTCCCATCACATCGAGATAGCGCTTCATTTGTGCGTCGAGCGACACCACCATCGGGCGCTGTACGATATTGTCCTGGGTCAGTTCACGCAGTCGGCTCGTCAGCTTCGGAGCCTCGCGGCTGCCGGTGGCATATGGCTCCAGGAAATTCGCATCGCCGGTGATCAGATAGCCACGCTCGCCGCGCATTATCGCGTTCGCAGCCGAGCGCACCTGTTCGGCGACCAGCAAAACCTGCATCGTGTGCATCTGCCAGCCCTCGGCCGCCCGCTGGCGCTGTCCGGCCTGCAGGGCGTTCACGGTGATGGCCATCAGCATCAGCGCAAGCGCGATCACCGCGCCAAAGCCATAAATATGGCGGCGACGGCTCGATAGCTGATCGTTCAGGGGCTTGTGATCGTTCGGGGGTTTGGCGGTGCGACTCACGAGCTTCCTCATCGGTGCGCCCCCACCGTCACCCGGTCTAACCCAAGGAAGTAAACAGGAGCTTGCGATGGCGGGGCCACTGGTCCACCTTTCGCGGCTGGCAAGGGTGAGCGCATGGATCAGGCTGCGATTAATATTGGCTCGGCAGAGCGAAGCGAGGCGACGGTAACGCTGCCCGCGCGGCCCGAGCCCGTCCGCGTGGTGCCTTCCGAAACCGCGATTGTCGTGATCGACATGCAGAATGCCTATGCCTCGCCCGGCGGCTATGTCGATCAGGCGGGGTTCGACATTTCGGGGGCGGCGGGCACAATCGGCCAGATCGCCAAGGTGCTGGAGACGGGCAGGGCCGCTGGCGTGCAGATCGTCTTTCTGCAAAATGGCTGGGACCCGGAATATGTCGAAGCCGGCGGCCCCGGTTCGCCCAATTGGCACAAATCCAACGCGCTCAAGACGATGCGCAAGCGCCCTGAGCTTTCGGGCAAATTGCTCGCGCGCGGCGGCTGGGATTACGATCTGGTCGATAGCCTGAAGCCGCAGCCGGGTGACATCACCATCGGCAAGACGCGCTACTCGGCTTTCTTCAATTCGCAACTCGATAGCGTGCTGCGCTCGCGCGGGATCAAGACGATCGTGTTCGTCGGGATCGCCACCAATGTCTGCGTCGAAAGCACGCTGCGGGACGGCTTTCACCTCGAATATTTCGGCGTGATGCTGGAGGATGCGACGCATCATCTGGGGCCACCCGCGATGCAGGATGCGACTGTCTATAATGTCGAGAAATTCTTCGGCTGGGTGAGCACTACGCAGGATTTCTGCGGCTCGTTCGGTCAGATGCCCAAGGAGTGATTTGATGCCCTTCGAACCGATCAACCCCCCGCAATTCCCCACGCCCATCGCGCCCTATTCGGCCGGCGCAAAGGCAGGCAACACCGTCTACGTCTCGGGCGTGCTGGCGTTGGGTGAGGGCGGAGTGGTGCTCCATATCGGCGACGCCGCGGCGCAAACGCGCCATGTGCTCGACGTGATCAAGATCACGCTGGAGGCCGCGGGCGCGACGCTGGAAGACGTGGCGATGAACCACATCTTCCTGAAGGATCTGGCCGATTACGCCGCGTTCAACGCGGTTTATGCCGAGTATTTCCCGGGCGCGAAGCCCGCGCGCTATTGCATCAAATGCGATCTGGTGAAGCCCGATTGCCTCGTTGAGATCGCCAGCGTGGCGCATATCGGTTGATCGACGGGCTTTACTGGGAGTCGCACGGCTCCGGCCCGCCGCTGATCCTGTCGGCGGGTCTCGGTGGATCGGGCAATTATTGGTTGCCAAACGTACCCGCGCTCGCGGCAAACCATCGTGTCATCCTCTACGATCACCGTGGCACCGCGCGCAGCGACCGGACGCTTCCAGAGACCGTGACCGTCGAGCAGATGGGCGACGACATCCTCGCGTTGGTCGAGGGTCTGCAACTCGAGAAAGCGACGATCATCGGCCATGCGGCGGGTGCAGTCGCGGGGCTGGCGGCTGCGCTCAAGTCACCCGAGCGGATCGACAGGCTCGTCCTCGTCAACGGCTGGTCAAAGCCCGATCCGCATTTCGCCCGTTGCTTCGACGCGCGCCTCGCTCTGCTCCGCAACAGCGGCCAGCGCGCCTATCTCGAAGCGCAGCCGATCTTCCTGTTCCCGGCCAATTGGCTCTCCGAACATCACGAACAACTCGTGGCTGAGACCGAGCAGCATCTTGCCCATTTCGCTGGTGCCGAAGCCTATGAGAAGCGCATCGCCGCGCTCCGCGCCTTCGATGTGGATGCGCAACTGTCACAAATTTCCGCGCCGACTCTTGCGCTCGCTGCCGAGGATGACATGCTCGTGCCATCGAACTGCTCGCGGCGCCTGGCCGAGGGTATCAAGGGGGCGGAATTGGCGATGATGGGGTGGGGCGGGCATGGCTGCAACGTCACCGACCCCGCCGGCTTCAATGCCCGCGTCCTCGAATTTTTAGGGAGCTAAACACCATGCAGGTCGGCGTCTTCGTCCCCATCAACAACAATGGCTGGCTGATCTCGGAGAACGCTCCGCAATATCATCCGAGCTTCGACATGAACAAAGAGATCGCGATCGCCGCCGAGAAGCACGGGCTCGATTTCCTGCTCTCGATGATCAAGCTGCGCGGGTTCGGCGGGAAGACCGAGTTCTGGGAATATGGCCTGGAAAGCTTCACGCTGATGGCCGCGCTCGCCGCCGTCACCAGCAAGATCAAGATCTACGCGACTTGCCCCACTTTGGTGATCCCGCCCGCCTTTGCGGCGCGCATGTGCAACACGATCGACAGCATCAGCCATGGCCGCTTCGGGCTCAACCTGATCACCGGCTGGCAGCGCCCTGAATATAGCCAGATGGGCATGTGGCCGGGCGACGAGCATTTCCGCAATCGCTACCAGATGCTCGACGAATATGCCGGAATCCTGCGCGAATTGTGGGAAACCGGCTCGTCGGACTTCAAGGGTGAATATTACCAGATGGACGACTGCCGCGTAAAACCCACGCCGCAGGGTGACATGAAGATCATCTGCGCCGGCTCGTCGGATGAAGGCCTCGCCTTCTCGGCCAAATGGGCTGACTATGCCTTTTGCCTGGGCAAGGGCGTCAACACACCCAAGGCATTCGCCTCCAACAATGAGCGCCTCGCGGTCGCGACGGAGAAAACGGGCCGCGACGTATCGGTCTTCGTCCTCATCATGGTGATCGCCGACGAGACTGACGAATTGGCGATGGCCAAATGGAAGTCGTACAATGACGGCGTCGACCATGAAGCGATTGCCTGGCTCGCCAATCAGGGCGCAGCCGACAAGGTCAACGCAACTACCAATGTCCGCCAGCTCGCCGCTCCAGAAGGCGCGGTGAACATCAACATGGGCACGTTGGTCGGCAGCTATGAAAGCGTCGCGCGCATGCTCGACGAGATGGCCGAAGTGCCGAACACCGGCGGTGTGCTACTGACCTTCGATCACTTCCTGGAGGGCGTCGAGAATTTCGGCACGCGCATCCAG
>JAZKJE010000001.1:33846-143163 GCA_040384525.1 Pseudomonadota bacterium | reverse complement strand
GGCGCAGCGGCGCAGCGTCCACGGCACTGCTCATGCGGGCCTGAAGCGCGGCAGCGCCACGCCGTTCTCGGTCGGGTGGAAGACGACATTCAGCGCCTGCCCGATCGCCAGGCTGTCAGGATCGCACTCGACGATATTGGTCATGATCCGCGGCCCTTCCTCGAGTTCGACCACGGCGATCACATATGGCACGACATCGGCATAGGGGCCGGCGGCGCGCTTGGCGTGCATGATCGTGTAGCTGTAGACGGTGGCGCGTCCGGAAGCCTCGTACCAATCGACGCCGATCGTGCCGCACGCCGAGCAGAAGGTCTTGGGATACCAGATCGTCCGCTGGCAATGCTGGCATTTAGGCAGCAGCAGCACCCCGCGCTTGGTGGCTTCCCAGAAAGGCGCCGTCTCGGGATTGATCGTCGGCGAGGGTGCAGGAAAGATGGTATCCGTCATCATGCGTCGTCCGTACCGAGAATGACTGTCGCGCTGCCATGGCGCGTGGCGAGCGAACCGCCGGTTCCGTGCGCCAGCGCGATGGTGCAATCCTTGACCTGCACGGCCGGATGGGCCTCGCCCCGCAGCTGCCGAACCGCTTCGATCACCTTGGTCATCCCCCCGCGATTGCCCGGATGATTGTTGCACAGCCCGCCGCCATCGGTGTTGATCGGCAGCTTGCCGACACCGGAGATGAGATTGCCATCCATGACGAAGCGGCCGCCTTCGCCCTTGGCGCAGAAGCCGAGATCCTCGAGGCTCTCAAGCACCGTGATCGTGAAGGAATCATAGATCGACGCATAGTCGATATCGGCGGCAGTAACGCCCGCCTCAGCATATGCGGCAGGCCCGGACCACACGGCCCCGGTATAGGTGAGGTCCATCCGACCGTTCATCGTGAGCTTGGGACTCTCGCCATGCCCCAACACCTTGACCGAGCGGCGCTTGAGGTCGCGCGCGATCTCCCGGCTTACGACGACCAGCGCACCGCCGCCGTCGGTGACAACACAGCAATCGAGCCGGCGCAGCGGATCGCTGACGAACGGCGAGGCGAGCACTTCCTCGACCGTGACCGGGGTGCGAAATACGGCGCGCTCATTGAATTGGGCATGGTGCGACGCGGCCACGCGGATCTCTGCGAGCTGGGCGCTGGTCGTGCCGAACTCGTGCATGTGGCGCCGCGCCGCGAGCGCATACATCGCAACCGGCGGCGCCCCGCAGACATCCTCGAACGGGGATTCAGGGGCATCGCTGACGGTGCGCTCCAGCGCAGATTTGTTGCCCGTGGTCAGGCCGGCAAGGCTGATCACCGCGACGCTGCACTTGCCGGCCGCGATCGCCGCGGCGGCATGGCCGATATGCGAGATGTAGGACGAGCCGCCCATCTCGGTGGAGTCCACATAGCGCGGCTGGATGCCAAGATATTCGGCCATGGTGAGGGTCACGACGCGCCCGGCATTGGCTCCCGGCGCCCGCGCGCCGCAGAAAAAGCCGTCGACGTCGCCGATGCTCAGCCCGGCATCGGCCAGCGCGCCGAGGATGACTTCGGTATGCACCTGCATCATCGATTTATCGGTGATCCGGCGCTCGGGATGCTCGAACGCACCCGCGATGAACGCCTTGCCTCTAATGCTCATCGCCAACGTCCCATCCCACTGCGCTCCTGTCGAACCTTCTCGTTCACTTGCCTGCCCTTCAGATAACGTTGCGGCTTCGCAACCCCGCGATCTCATCGGTGTCCAGCCCGAGCGCAGCCAGCCGCCGGTCGGTATGCTCGCCCAGGAGCGGAGAAGCACGGCCCTGCGAGGCCGGCGGCTCTCCCTCGAACCGTATCGGGCTGCGCAACATCTTGAGTTCTCCCAGAGCAGAATGCTGCGCAGGCACCACCAGGCCGTCGATCAGCCCGGAATATTGCGACAGCGAATCCGCAAGGCTCAGCACCGGCGCGGCCAGCAGCCCTGCCTTGCTGAAGCGCTTGAGCCAGTCCCCTCGCTCGCCCTGGAGCAAGATCGGCTCGATGATCGCGTTGAGTTCTTCGCGGCGCTTCACCCGTTCCCAATTGGAGACGAAGCGCGGATCTTCCTTCAATTCCGGCTTGCCGATTGCCTCACAGAAGCCATGCCAGCTATTCTTGTGGAACACGCCGACAACCAGATACCCGCCATCGGACGTGCGATAGGTCTGATAGGGCGCGAGCTGCGGATGCGCGCTGCCCTGGCGCTTGAAATCGGGCGAACCGTTCAGCACGCTGAGGATATAGTTCGGCATCAGCCCATAGGACGCCTCGAGCAGCGATACCTTCAGATGCTCGCCGCGCCCGGTCGCTCCGCGCTTGTGCAGCGCCGCCAGGATCCCAACGGTGGCATACAGTGCACCCGCTACGTCGACGACCGGCGCACCTGCCTTGGCGGGAGCGCCATCCTCTTCCCCGGTCAGGTCCATCAGGCCCGAGGCGGCCTGCGCGACGATATCGTTGCCGCCCTGCGTGGCGTAGCCCTTGGCATCGCCGAACGCCGATACGGAGCAATAGATGAGCCGCGGATTGATCGCGCTGAGGCGCGCATAATCCAGGCCCCATTCGGCCATGCGGTGCGGGCGGAAATTCTCGATCACGATATCGACATCTTCGATAAGGCGCCGGATCAACTCCTGCCCCTCCAGCACGCGGACGTCGATGGTCAGCCCTTCCTTGCCGCGATTGACGCCCATGTAATAGCCGCTTTCGGATTGCACATAGCGGTCGGTAAAGCGCATCATGTCGCCGCCCTTGGGCTTCTCGACCTTCATCACTTCGGCGCCGAGATCCCCGAGCAACGTCGCGCTGAACGGTCCGGCGACTGCACTGCCAAGGTCCAGGACCTTGACGCCCTCTAAATGGCTCATCCGGCTCCTCCGCCCGCTGTCCGGGACGCACGTCAATCGTCCGCTAGGAGTGCGGCGATGGCGAATATCCTATCCAGGTCGCGCCAAGCCCAACAGAAACCATTCGGCATGGACCATCACTCCTTTTTATGATCTCTTGGTCGCGATAATCTGCGTTTATGGGAAAATAGCGCTTCGAAATCGGAGAAATCATGAAATTTCGCCAGCTTCAGTACGTTCACCGCGTCGTACAGAGCGGATTGAACATCTCCAAAGCCGCCGAATCCCTCAACACGTCCCAGCCGGGCATCAGCCAGCAGATTCAGGCGCTGGAGCGCGAATTGTCGGTCGATATTTTCACCCGCGAGAAAAACCGGCTGACCGCGCTGACCGACGCCGGCAGCCTCATCGTCGATCAGATTTCCACGATCCTGCTGGCCATCCAAAACATCGAGCAATTCGCCCGCTCGGCGAAAAACCTCGCCAATGAGGATCTGTCGATCGTCGCGACCTACACCCAGGCGCTCTACATCCTGCCCGACGCACTGAAGAAATACTCGGCATCCCACCCCAATGTCGGGCTTTCGGTGAAGCAGTGCGGTCTCGGCGAACTGTTCGAAGCGCTCCGCTCGGGCGAGGCGGATCTCGCCCTTACGCCCATCGAGACCGTCGATGAGCGCGACATGCGCGATATCTTCATGATCAAGTGCCGCGAGTTCAGCCGCGTGATCGTCGTGCCGCCTGAACACCCGCTTCTCTCGCTGGAGCGAGTCACGATCGAAGACGTCGCCCAATATCCGCTTGTCATGTACGAGCAGTCCATCCCCACCCGACAACAATATTTCGACGCGTTCGCGGCAGCCGATCTGACGCCGAACATCGTTCTCAACGCTATCAACGCGGACGTCATCAAGATGTGCGTGGAAAAGGGGCTCGGCGTCGCGATCCTGCCCTCGTTTGTCTTCTCGCCGGAGCGCGACAGCAATCTGCGCGCAATCGACGCCAGCGGATTGTTCAAGCCCGCCTTCGCCAATGTCGCCATTCATCGCAAGCGCACGCCGCGGCGCAATGTGTTCGATTTCATCCAGTTGCTGGCACCGGGGTGGACCCGGGACCGTCTGGAACGCGAATTGCATCTCGTCGGTAAATAACCGCAGCGCGGATCAGAGCCGGAGCAGGTTGCGCGCCAGATTGTTTCGCTGGATGTCGGGCGTGCCGCCGGCGATCGTCGCGCCGCGGTACGACAGGTAATAGGGCATCACCAACAGCGCCTCTTCGGGCCCGATCGGTTCGGCGTCAGGCACGACCTTGCCTGCCCCGGGCTGATGCACAGCGCCATAATAAGCGATGGTATCCACGCCCAATTCAGTGATCCGCTGCATCAGGTCCCGCGAGCGCAGACGGAGCAGGGGTATCGAGGGCGGCGGCGGATCGCCTCGTTTCAGCGCTGCAAAGGCCTGCGCTGTTGCGAAGGTAACCGCGGAGGTGGTGATCGACAGCTCCGAAAAGCGTCTCAAGAAGTCGGGATCGTCGATCATCGTGCCGCCCAGGCCATCGCTCTGCAACGCAGCGAGTTGCCATAGCCAGGACAGTTTGCGTCGCAGCTCCACGGTGCTGCCGCTACCCCCGCCGTGCTCATATTTCAGGAGATGGCGCGCGACCGTCCAACCTTCATTTTCCTCGCCAAGCAACCGGGCAACCGGTACGCGCACGTCGGTGAAGAAGACCTGGTTAAATTCGTGCCCTCCGGCCAAGTTGATCAGCGGTCGCACTTCAATGCCGGGGCTATCGAGATCCATCATCAGCGCGGTGATTCCCTCCTGCCGCCGCGCGCCCGTGGCGGTCCGCACCAGGCAGAAGATCCGGTTCGCGTGTTGCGCATAGGTCGTCCAGATCTTGGTGCCGTTCAGCACATAATCGTCGCCGTCGCGCCGCGCGCTCATTTGCAACGATGCCAAATCCGAACCCGCCCCCGGCTCCGAGAAGCCCTGCGCCCACCAATCCTCGCCCGACAGAATGCGCGGCAGGAACTCCTGCTTCTGCGCATCCGTCCCGAACGCCATGATCGCCGGCGCACAAAGATCGCGGCCAATCCGCATGATCGCCGGCGGAGCGGCACGCGCCGTCTCAAGCTCCCAGATCAGCCGCTGCACCGGCGTCCATCCTGTCCCACCATTTTCGACCGGCCAGTGCGGCGCACCCCACCCACGTTCGTGCAGGATCTCTTGCCAGCGCCGGCCATATTCGAATTCCGAATAGGTCCAGGTCGTCATGCGCCCGGCCCGGGCGAGCTCCGGCGTCAGCGCCTCGGCAAAGAATGCGCGAACCTCGTCGCGGAACGCGCGGTCGGCATCCGACAGCAGTTCGTCGTCGATCTCGCTCATGCCGCGAACTCCAGCAATGGGCCCGACTGTCTCAAGAATGCGGCATAGCGGCGCAGGTGATGGTCCGGGGTGCCGAGCATACCGTCGAGCACGGCGATCCGGCGGAAATAATGGGAGACGTCCAACTCGTCGGTCATGCCTATGGCGCCGTGCAGCTGGAGCGCACTCTGCGCGACAAAGCGCCCGTCCCGGCCGACCTGAACCTTGGCCGCGGCGCATGCCTGCGCTCGCTGGACGGGATCGGAATCAACTTGCTCGGCAGCGAGCTGGACCATCGCATCGGCATATTCGCAGGCGACCCGCATATCCACGAGCCGATGCTGGAGCACCTGGAATTCAGACAGCGTCTTCCCGAACGCGGTGCGGACCCGGGAATACGCAAGCGTCCGCTCATACAGCGCCCACATGCTTCCAGCCATGTCGGCGGTGATCGCGATCAGCGCTTCGTCCATGGCATGTTCAATTCCCGGCAGAGCGCCGTCGCGCGTTCCCAGCAAATCCGCATGCGGCACGAACACCTTGTCGAATTCCACGTCGGCAGCCTGCGCACCGTCCACGGTCTGGAACGTCCGCATCCCTACGCCTGCCGCGTCCGACGGTATGTAGACGACCGATACGCCGTCGCGATCCCGCGCGCCCCCGGCAGTGCGCACCGTCACAAGCAGCCCCTGCGCGAGCGGCGCCCCCAGCACCACGCTCTTGCTGCCGGTTACGACATAGCCGCCATCGCCTTCCACCGCCGAAACCCCGACTTCGGCCAGATTGAAACGACTGCCCGGCTCGGCGAATGCCAAGGCGAGAATGCTTGTGCCCAATGCGATGTCCGGGATGAAGCGGCGCCGCTGATCGGGGGTTGCGACCCGCCGCAATATGCCCCCGGCGAGAACGACGGTCGCTAAAAACGGCTCGACCATCAGGCTCCCGCCGATCGCGCGCATCACGATGGCCAGGTCGAGCGCACCCCGACCGATCCCGCCATCCTCCTCCTCGAAAGGCAGGCCGAGGATTCCCAGTTCGGCCAGTTGCCGCCACACGTCCGGGTTCCACCCTTTATCGCTGGCGAGGATCACGCGCCGCTTCTCGAAATCATACTCCTTGCGAAGGAAACCATCGATGCTGTCGAGAAGCATCTGCTGTTCGTCGAGCAGCGCGAAAGCCATGAGAAAATCCACTGAGCTGGCAGCATGTTGGAGACGGCAACCCTAGGGAGCCGGGGCAGAGCGATGCAAGCAATCAACGCGTAAGTAGTATAATCAGGGATTAGTGGTCATTCGGACGATGCCGCCAGAGAAGATCGGTCTGCGGCCGGATGGAGAGATGCGCGCGATGGAATTCAAGACGATTGGATATGCCATCGGAGGCGGCATCGCCCGCGTCACGCTCAACCGTCCGGAACGGCTCAACGCGCTGACGTTGGAGATGATCGGGGAGCTCCAGCATGCGCTCGGGCTGGCGGCATCCGCTCAGCCGGTCGTGCGTGCGCTTCAAATCACCGGGGCGGGACGCGGCTTTTCCTCCGGTCACGATCTCGCCTCGCCGCGCAAGGCCTATCCCGACGATCCGCGCGAACCGCTGCGCGACTATTACATGCCATTGATCCAGATGCTGCGCACATTGCCCTTCCCAACTGTCGCGGTCGTCAACGGCGCCTGCGCCGGCGCCGGCATGGGCATCGCGCTGGCATGCGATCTCGTGATCGCCGCGCGCTCGGCATATTTCCTTCCCGCCTTCGTCAACATGGGCCTCGTGCCGGACAGCGGGGTGAGCGGCCTGCTTGCCTCCAGGATAGGCGAGGCACGCGCCACCGCTTTGCTGATGCTGGGCGAGCGCTTTAGCGCCGAGGACGCCGCCGCCTGGGGTCTCGTCTGGCAATGCGTAGCGGACGAGCAACTGGCCGATGCGGCTGGAGCGCTGCTGGACAAGTTCGCCAACGGCCCGACCCAGACCTATGCAGCGATCAAGCGGCTGATGCGCACCGCGACGTCCAATCCGCTGCAGGTCCAGATGCAGGCCGAGGCCGATGCCCAGGCGACGATACGCCTGTCCGCCGATTCCCAGGAAGCAAAGCGCGCCTTTCTGGAGCGGCGGAAGCCTGAATTCACCGGCCTTTAGCGCCGCCGTCAGCGGCTGATCAGGCCGTCTACGGCGACAATGCCGTGCGCAGTGCAGATCAGCGGATTGATGTCGAGCTCCGTCACTAGGCCCTTCTGATCAACCAGGAATTCCGATACCCGCACGACCAGTTCGGCGAGCGCGTCGGTATCGACCGGCGCCGCGCCGCGAAAACCGTCGAGCAGCTTCGTCGCCTTGAGTTGCGAAAGCATCTGTTTGGCCTGCGTCACCGAAACAGGTGCGAGCGCGAGTGCACTGTCGCCGAGGAGCTCGACGAGCACGCCGCCCATGCTGACGACGATCAGCGGACCGAATTGCGGATCGATGCGGCCGCCCAGCATGATCTCCACGCCTTTGGGCACCATCGGCTGGACGAGCACGCCCCGGATCTCCGCCGTCGGCACTGCCGTCCGCGCATTCGCGAGCACCGCGGCATAGGCCTCGCGCAGCGTGTCGTCGTCCCCCACGCCCAGTCGCACCGCCCCCGCATCCGATTTGTGCGGGATGTCGGCCGATTCCACTTTAAGCACGACAGGGTATCCGAATTCCCGCGCTGCGGAGACGGCCTCCTCTACCGTTATGGCAACCCGCTCCGGCACCACGGGCAAGCCATAGAGCGCCAGCGCCTGCTTCGCTTCGCTCTCGGTCAGCACCGAAGCCTTGGCGGCCGTGATCAGGGCGGCGGCCTCGGTCGAGGCGCTCGGCGCGGACAAGCGCGCGATCGGCTGCCCGCCATCGTCTACCGCCGCATTCCCCAGTTTCAGCCACGCGGCGAGCGTCGCGAAACAACGGTCCATCGAACGGAACAGGACGAGCCGGGGATCCGCCTGGAGATCGATCGTCGCCGGCGAATCGTGCCAGGCACTGTTCCAGACGATACCAATCAGCTTGTCGGACCCACGCGCGAGGCGACCGAACAGGTCGACGAGGCGGGCAGTATTTCCCCCCGAACTCCCCATGATCTGCACAAGGGTTCCATAAGAAGGGTCGTCCAGCAGCGCCTTGATGCACTGTTCCTGCATCTGCGGATCGCTGGCGACCTGCGCGGTGGCATCGCAGGGGTTTCGCGCGGACCCGAATTCGGGGATCAACCGCTCCAATATGTGGCGTGTGTCGTCGCGCGGCTGCGGCATGAGAATGCCATGCAGTTCGGCCTTGTCGGCAGCCATGATCGCGGCGCCGCCCGAAGCCGAGATCGCAGCCACGCCGCTCGCCACCGGCCTGGCGGGTGCCTTGGCGAAGAAACTGGCCGTCTCAATCAGCGCCTCGAAATCTTCGACCATCACGATCCCGGCACGTTCGAACACGGCGTTCCACGCGGCATTCGAGCCAGCGAGCGATCCGGTGTGCGAGACCGCCGCCGCCGCACCTGCCTCCCCGGTCGCGATCTTGCAGACCACTACAGTCTTTCCCGCCCGCCGCGCCACGGCGGCTGCCTCGATCAGGCGAAGCGGATCGGTCATGCCCTCGAAAACACAGGCGATCGCGCGGCATGCCGGGTCTTCGCCCAGAAACGCGATGGCGTCCGCCATATCCACGTCGCACGAATTGCCGGGAAGCAGGATGTGGCTGATCGAGGTCCCGAGCCGCTGCGCTTCGCCGAGCGACAGGCCGAGCGCGCCCGACTGGCTGACGATACCGATGGCAGGTTCCCGCACCGGTGCCGGCGCGAGCGCATTGACGAAGCTGGCGATGGCATTGCTGGTAAAATTGAACAGGCCAAGGCAATTCGGCCCCAGGATCGGAATGCCGCTGGCCCGGGCCTTGGCAGCCAACTCGGCCTGGGCAGCCACCCATATGGAATTACCGGTTTCGGCGAACCCCGACGCGTAGAGCACGATGCCCCCGACCTTCGCGGCGATGCACTCGTCGACAACAAGCAGAACCGCATCGCGACCCACGGCCAGGATCACGCAATCGGGCGGTTCCGGAAGCGCAGCCAGCGAAGGGTAGCAGACATGCTCGCGAATGGAATTGTACTTGCCGTTGACGGCATAGAGGCGCCCATCGAACGCTTCCAAATTCCTCAGCGTCTTTCCGGCGAACGATTGCTCGTTGGGCGTCGCGCCGATCAGGGCGATGCTTTGCGGATTGAAGAGCCTGCTTAACTCAGCGTGGCGGTACAAATGGCCGGATATTTCTGCTTCGGCACTCATCATCAACCACACATCCTGGACAGTATTTTGAAAAGGGGAAGCCAGGACAGCGGCCTCCCCCTTTGGTCTTCAGAAGCTCGCGTCGAACGCCACGCCGTAGGAGCGAGGCCGTGCATAAGAGAAGGCATCCGCGGCCGTCGTCACGGTACCACCTTGCGAGTAAAGCGTATTTGTCAGGTTCTTTCCCCAAACCGAAAGGCGATACCGATCGTCGTTCCAGCTCCAGCCCGCAGTAGCACTGAGCAGTGCATAAGGCTCTTCATTGAAACGGTTATCCACCGACCAGGAGAAGCCCGAATTATAATACAGACTCGTGCCTGCCGTCAGCGTGCCTGACGCAAGCTCCTTGCGATAATCCAATCCCAACGTTCCTGAAAAATCAGGTGCCCGCACCAGTTTCTTTCCGGACGCATCGGCCGTGAAGGACCGATTGCCGCCGGCAGGCAGTGGCTCGAAGAACGGAGCCTGAAGGAAGTCCACATATCTTGCGTGTGTAAAGTTGGCGCCGGCGCGGAGACGGAAACCACCGCCAAGGACGAAAGCCAAATCGGCGTCCATTCCATAGATCGTCGCATTCGACGCGTTCAGCGTGAAGGATGAACCGTTCGGCAATCGCGCCGACAATTGCAGATCCTTGAAGTCGTAATAATAAGCTGAGATATTGAAGGAGACGCCGCGCTGGGCGTGTTTGAACCCGACCTCATAAGCCGAGAGGTCCTCGGGCTTGATCGGAGCACCAGCGAAGCTCGTCGCGTTGAACAATCCGCTTTTGAAGCCCTTGCTATAGGTAGCATAAATATTCGAATCGCTGTCCACGGCGAACACTGCAGAGACGCGCGGCGTCCAGGCATTGAAGGTTACCGAGTTGTCGAACGTCAGTGGCGAACCCGTGGGTCGCACTTGATGAATAGCCGTCGAATCGCGGGTATATCGCAGCCCCGCGATCAGTTTCAGCGGCTCCGCTACTTGAACCGTGACTTCACCAAAGCCTGAATAGGACTCATTGTCCGCATTCGCCTCAATGGTCGTCACATTATTGATCTGCTGCGACGCGAAGCGCTTCAAGTTGAAGTAATAGGCCCCGACAATCCACTGAAACGGCCCGGGCTTATCGGATGCCAGCGTGAATTCCTGCGTGAGCATATCCTCGTTGATGCCGGATCGAATGCTTTGTACCGCATTCTTCACGCGATCCGAGTCAGACAGCGATAGGGTTTTGCTGGAACGATAAGCGGTGATCGACTTCAGGCTGACTCCGCCAAAGTCATGCTGCACATCCAAACTTCCGCCGCCGCCTACGCTCCTGGTATAGGGGCTGAACGTGAACGACACTTCGTAAGGCTTCGACGGCACGAACGCTCCGACCGTCGCCACCTTCTGGCCCGGGACCGGCACGAACGAGGCGCCGGCGGCGTCATACAACCTGCCCCAGTCGCCGATCACGCGAACCTTTGTGTCGGCGCTCGGTTCGAACACCAGTTTCCCGCGCACGCCATATTCGCGGTAATCCGACATGCGCTGCCCTGAGACATCGCGGGTATATCCGTTGTCGTCATGGTAGCGCGCAGTGAGATCGAACCCCAAAGCATCGGAAAGCGGGCCGGAAATATTAGCGGCGAGACGAACGTCATCGAAGCTGCCATAACCCGCTGAAATCTTACCACTGAGCGTCTTGGCAGGCGCTGCCGTCGTGACAAGGATCGCGCCGCCCGTCGCGTTTCGTCCAAACAGCGTGCCCTGCGGCCCCTTCAGGACTTGTATCGACTCGATGTTCATCAAGTCGAAGACGGAGAAAGACTGGCTGGCGAGATAAACGCCATCGATATAGATCGAAACCGGCGCTTCTCCCGACACGACCGTCGAGCCCACACCTCGTATCGTGAACTGTGTGGCATAGGCATTGTTCGCGGTGGTGACGCCCGGGACGAGTGTCTGGATGTCGCGGCTACTGCTCGCACCGCTGGCGGCAAGATCCTCGCCGGATATCACGTTGACCGTGATCGGCACGTCCTTCAACCGCTCCTCGCGCCGCTGCGCGGTAACGACGATGTCGTCGCCGTCTTCCACCGTCTGCGCGGGCACATCCTGCGCGCTGGCGGTGGTTGACGCGCTATCGCCGGAAGCTTGGGCGTGCGCTGCTCCAGAAGAGACAATCGCCAGGACAGACGCCGCGGCGCCCGCCGCGATTCCGCGAATCTTCATCACTTTCCTCTCCCCATCATCATTCCCGCTATTTACGGTGTATTTGCTTAGAGTGCCTAACTAATTAGGTGCAGATTTTATAATTATTTCATTTATTTACGAGCTTAGCCTGCCAGGACTTGCAAAATACTCGCGCATAGCGGACCGGGCTTTTTGAGGCGTGCCACGTTAGAAACCCGTCTCTCTGACCCGCCCCTGGAAGTGGCGCACAGTTTAATAGGCGCAAGCGTTAAAACCGAGCCAATCCGATCTTCATATAGATCATAAACGGGGTATATAATGGCTAGCTAGTATGGCGCGGGGCAGCCACCGCATGGCGAGGGGCGATATCCCCGACAACGCCCGCCGCTACCCTCCCCCGCAACTCCCGAAACCAACCACGCCATACCCACCGAATTGAACCTTGTTGCTATACCAATATAATTAGGTAAGCTAATCACATATGAAGCGACGGAGGCGAGTTCGGTGACGGCGGATCCCACAATAATGGCCGAGCGCGAGGCGCTGCGCGATACCGTGCGGAAGTTCCTGCGGAAGGAGCATTCGCCCGCAATGCTGCGGCGGATGATCGACGACGATGCCGGATTCGATCCCGAAATCTGGCAGCGCGCCTGTTCAGATCTAGGCTTGGCCGCAATGACTATCCCGATAGCCCAGAACGGTCTTGGACTCGGTCTGGTGGAACTAGCCATTGTGATGGAGGAGATGGGCCGGTCGCTTGTCACGCTCCCATATCTCTCCTCCGCCGTTCTGGGAGCAACCACGCTGGCGGCCACCGGAGACGAGGCAGCGATCGCCAGATTGCTGCCCGGCATCGCCGCCGGAAACCGCATCGCGCTCGCCGCCCCGCTCGACGGAACCGCGCTGAGCCTGGTCGCGCAACCGGACGGCACGGCTTGGCAGGTCCATGGCAGCGCGGATCTCGTGCTCGACGGCGCGACCTCCCAGATATTGCTGGTCGCCGCGAACACGCCAGCAGGCCCTTCGCTCTTCGAAGTCGATGTCGAGGCAGCAAGTCTCATCCGGACAGCTTTGCCGACTCTCGACCTGACCCGGCGGATCGCGACGATCGCCTTCTCCGGTGCCCCGGCGCGGTTGATCGGAACGCCGGGCGAGGCCAGCGCCATTCTCGATGCGACGTTGAATCGCGCATTGGTCGCGCTTGCCGCCGAGCAGCTTGGAGGCGCGCGCGCCTGCCTCGAAATGAGCGTGGATTATGCGCGCACGCGTTTCCAGTTCGGCCGCCAGATCGGCAGTTTCCAGGCGATCAAGCACAAATGCGCGGACATGCTGGTCTCCGTCGAGGCAGCCGCTGCGGCGCTTGCGTTCGCGCTGGAGGACGCCGCTGATCCCGTTTCCGCGCGCGCCTCGCTCGCCAAGGTGATCTGTTCCGAAACCTTTGACCGCTGTGCGACCGATAATATCCAGATCCATGGCGGGATAGGTTTTACCTGGGAGCACGACGCGCATCTCTATTTCAGGCGCGCGAAAGCGTCGCAGGCGCTGTTCGGCGACGCCGCCTTTCATCGCGAGCGGTACGTGCAACTCGAATTCATGAACATCAGTGAGCAGGCCCTGGAGATGGCACAATGACCGCTGAGACTTTGCAAGCCCGCGGCGCTGCCTATGAGGAGGCGATCGCCTGGCTACGCGAACATTGGCAACCCGGTCTGACGGTCCGCCAATGGTGGAAGCTGCTCGCCGACTCCGGCTGGGCCTATCCTACATGGCCGACCGAGCATTTCGGAAAGGGCTTGCCGGCTTCTTCGGTGTCAGAGGTTCGCGACGCGTTCGCCGAAATCGGGGCGCTCGGCCCCCCGGTTCGCGCCGGCCAGAAGCTTGCGGCGCCCACCCTGATCCTGCACGGCACCGATGCGCAAAAGGAGCAATTCCTGCCCGCGCTCGGGCGTGGCGAAGAGCAATGGAGCCAGTTCTTCTCCGAGCCCGAAGCCGGATCGGACCTGGCCGGGGTGCGCACCCGGGCGGAGCGCGACGGCGATGGCTGGATCATCACCGGCCGCAAGGTCTGGAGTTCCTACGCGCAGTTCAGCGATCGGGGCATATTGCTGGCCCGAACCGATTGGAGCGCCCCCAAGCACAAGGGACTTACCTTCTTCGTGATCGATCTCGATCAGCCCGGGATCGAGATCCGCCCGCTTCGGCAGATGAACGGCAACAGCGAATTCAACGAAGTAATCTTCTCGGGCGCGCGCGTGCCCGCAGGCCGCGTGATCGGCGGTGAGGGCAATGGCTGGAAGGTCGCCCTCGCGACGCTCAGCTTCGAGCGGTTCATGACGGTCGCTACGGTATCGGCACTGCCGGGAGAGAAAGGCGGCTTTCTTGACAAGAAAGCGAACGCCATCGCTTCGGGCATCCTTGCCAGCCCCGGCGAGGGCGCGCTGATCGGAAGGATCGCAGGCCATGTCGCGCGCGCCGCTTGGCAATCCGGCCAGTTGCAGAATCCCTTGTTCCGCCAGCGATTGGCGGATCTGCATATGAACGAAGCGGTGTTCCAACATCTGTCTCGCCGGCATGCCGCCGAGATTGCGAGCGGCGGTGCGGGATCGGCGGGGTCGCTCGTCAAGATCATGCGCTCGCAACTCGCGCGCCTGGGCCGGGATGTCGGGCTGGAGGCATTGGGATCGCATGCCATGGTGCGCGACGGGACGGCCGCGAACGCCCTCGTTCAGCATTTTGCGCTGACTTCCCCCTACGCGTCGATTGCGGGAGGGACGGACGAGATCCAGAAGAACATCATAGCCGAACGGCTGCTGGGCTTACCGAAGGACGCCGCCATCGACGCGAGCGAACCGTTCGTCGACATCATCAAGCGCACACAGCGGCCGGATTGAGATGGTCGCACCAATCATGCTGTATGACATGCGCAAAAGATGCCAGAAGCTGGCGGTGACTGATCAAGATCGTTGATATGGAAAAGCCGGAGCTGGAGCATTTCGATCAGGAGAAGCTGGCACGCCTGCGCGCGATTTTCGGCCGGATCGGCCGCGTGCTGCGGCAGCAGCGCGTCGCCACCGGCTCGGAACTGACCTATCAGCAATTGGGCACGCTCTTCCTGATCGAGAAGATGCAGCCCGTTGCGCCAAGCGAACTGGCGCGGAGCGAGAATGTCTCGCGGCCGACGATGACGCAATTCCTCAACAGTCTCGAAGCTAATGGCCTGGTCTCGCGCGAAGCAGGCGGCAGCGACGGGCGGGCGCGGCGCGTAGTGCTGACGGCGCAAGGCGCGACCGCGTGCGGAGATCTGCGCGAAAGCCGCAACCGCTGGCTGGCGGAGCGCCTCGCCGGGCTGACCCGGCGTCAGCAGCGCGACATCGCGCTCGCGCTGCCTGCGCTCGAGAACCTCATCGACGGCGATTCATAAGGCCGGAATCACTTCGCCAGCCGCGCCGCCGCAAAGGGATTATACTCATTGGGAAGCGGCTGAAACACTTCTTCCATCATCTTGCCCAGCTTATCGACGTCCCATTGCTGCTCAGCCACGAGATAACGGATCGGCTCGGGGTTGCTATAGAGCAGCACCCGATGGCCGCGGGCGCCGAGCACGCGTCCGGTGCACCAGCCCGATGAGTCTCCCGCCAGATATGCTGCCAGCGGCGCGATGCTCTGCGGACCATATTCATCGGTCTGGAAGATCGCCCGCTCCGGCCGGTCACGCTCGGCCGGCACGGTCTGCCCCATGCGCGTCGCGGCCGCCGGGGCGACTGCGTTGGCGGTAACGCCGTACTTCGCCAGTGCATTCGCGCAGGAGAGGGTCAGCCCGATCATCCCGGCCTTCGCGGCCGAGTAATTCGGCTGTCCGGGAATGCCGTACAGACCGGCGGCGGAAATGAAGTTGATGATGCGATGACGGCCCTCGGGCGAGGGATTGGCCCGCCAATAGGCCGATGCGTGGCGGCAGGTATTGAATGTGCCCTTGAGGTGCACGTCGATGACCGCATCCCACTCCGCCTCGGTCATGTTGAAGATCATCCGGTCGCGCAGGATGCCGGCGACGTTGATCAGAATATCCAGCTTACCGAAACTGTCGATGGCCGATTGGACGATGCGCTCGGCCGCGTCGAAATCCGACACGTCGTTGTAATTGGCGATTGCGCTGCCACCGGCCGCTACGATGTCGTCGACCACGGATTGCGCGGGCGTCTGGTCGGGGTTGGAACCGTCAATGTTCACCCCGAGATCGTTGACCACGACATGCGCGCCGAGCTTTGCAAGCAAGGTGGCAACGGCGGCGCCAATGCCACGCCCCGCCCCGGTGACTACTGCCACGCGACCTTCAAGATAGCTCATGCGAGTCTCCAAAAACTAATTTGTTATCCTAACTATATTCGTCTAGCTTTGGCTGTCAACTCGGCGTGCGATAGGCTGGCGCGCGCTGCTGATTGGGAGCCGTGGATGTCCTTGATGCCGAACATTGCCGACCGGCTCTCGCTGCCGGCGATCTGCGCCCCGATGTTTCTCGTCTCGACGGTCGCGCTCGTTGCAGAGGCAGCGAAGGCGGGCATCATGGCCGCGATTCCGCGTGGAAATTTCCGCAGCACGGAGGAATTTGCCGGAGCGCTCGAGGAAATTGCCGGCCAGCTGGCTGCGCACAAGGAGGCAATGCCGGATGCGGTGATCGGCCCGGTCGCTGTGAACCTGCCAACATCGCTGCCGGCCGACGAGCTCGCCCATCTGCTCGGCATTTGCGAAAAGCACGGCGTGCGGTACTTCATCGCCGCCACCGGCGATCCCACCGAATTCATCAAGCGTGTCCATGATTTTGGTGGGCGGGTATTGTGCGACGCGATTTCGATCCGCTTCGCCGAAAAGGCGATCGCGGCTGGGGCGGACGGCATCACTGCAATCTGCAGCGGCGGCGGCGGGCATTCGGGTTCGATCAGCGCGATGGCGATGATCCCGCGCATTCGCGAGATGTTTGACGGCACGCTGCTGCTGGGTGGCGCCATCTCCACCGGTGCGGCAATCCGCGCCGCAGAAGTCCTCGGAGCGGACCTTGCCTATATCGGAACCCGCTTCATCGCCACACAGGAGTCCGGCGCCAGCGAACCCTACAAGCAGCTCCTGCTTTCGCAGACCGCGAAGGACATAACCTACACCAACAGTGTCACGGGCGTCCACGCGAGCTGGATGGTCGAATCGCTACGGATCGCAGGGTTGGACCCGCTAAATCTGCCCGTACCCCAGGCCAAGATGCGCTACGATCATCTCCCGGACGATGTCCGGCCGTGGCGCGATCTGTGGAGTGCAGGGCACGGCGTCGAGCTGATTACCGACATTCCCAGCGTGGCGGAACTGGTGAACCGTCTGCGCGCCGAATATGTGGCGGCGGCACAGGTCCCCAGCGCGTTTCTGCCGCAGCCTAGATGAGCGCGGTGGAAGCCGCGACCCGGCCGACAGCCTCCGCCGTATGCTCGCCCAACGTGGGTACATGCGATGCTACGCCGAGATGAAGACCTGCCATCTTGAACGGCGGATTGGGCACCCAGTAACTCCCCGCCTCGTCAGTGACTTGCGACAGCGCCTCCCGGTGGACGGTCTGCGGCCCGAACATCGCCTCCATAACCGTCTGGTATCGCGCGCAGGGCACGCCCGCGGCGTTGAAGTCCGTTTCGCAGGCTTGCCCGCTGCGCGTCTCGGTCCATGCTTCCACGAGGTGCATGAGTTCGGTCCAATGCGCCTCCCGCTCCACCGTGGTCGCAAAGCGCGGATCAGCCAGCCATTCTTGGCGCCCGATGAGCTCACAGAGCCGCTCGAAATTCCGCTGGCTGGTCGGCGCGATCATGATGAAGCCGTCGGCGCTTCGAATCGGCTGATAGATGCGTTGCGCGCGCGACGAGGGCGCCTGCCCCTCCTGGCATTCATTGACCATCAGATTGAGCATACAGTCCATCAGGGAGACGTCGATGTACCGCCCGCTGCCGGTGACGGCGCGATAATATAAAGCGGTCTGGATCGCAGCGAAGGCGGAAAGCCCCCCCAGAATATCGGCAACGAACGTACCGGATCGCTGCGGCTCATCGATGCCTTGATATTGCGCCTGGGCGAGATCGTAGCCCGTAGCCGCATGCAGGATCGGCGCATAAGCTGGCCGTTCGGCATCGGGCCCGCTCTGGCCGAACCCCGAGATGGAAGCATAGATCAGTCCGGGATTGGCTTTCCGCAATGCGAGGTAATCGACCCCGAGGCGCTCGGCGACGCCAGGCCGCCAGTTCTCGACGACGACGTCGCAGCCTGCCGCCAATGCTACCGCTGCATCCCGGTCAACCTCTGTCTTCAGGTTCAGGACAACGCTCTTCTTACCGCTGTTGAGATGACCGAAGAAGCTGCTGTGCCCATTGCGCAGCGGCCTGCGACCGCGGTTGTGATCGCCGCCCGGCGGCTCGATCTTCAATACCTCGGCCCCGAGATCCGCAAGCAAGCGCGTGCAATAGGGTCCGGACAGCATATTCGTGAAGTCCAATACCCGAATCGCGTCGAGCGGTCCGGCCTTCACTTCTTGCGCCATGAAATCTGCCACCCTCAATTTGCACTGTTCGACGAGATGCCTCGCCCACGCATGTCAACTTTCGTAAAATTCGATGTCCTGGCCAAAGACGCAGTTATTATCGGCCATAATTCAATGGGCTGATCCTGCTCAAAATTCGAAGTGCGCACGGGCGCGAGCAACCGCCTCGGCCTGTCCGAAATCCCGGACTGCCTTGAGCATGTTGAACTCGCCTTCGCGGAAATGAATATTGCTTGCCCATCCGGAGAGGACGGTACCCGCCGCCAGTCCCATTCCGATCTGCATGCGCGCAAGCGATGCTACGACGATTGCCTTTTCCGCGGCAATCGCGTCCCGCATGATGGTGGCGCAATCGCGCGCAAGCTGGAACGCTTCCGCGTCGAGGCGGTCGGCTGGCACCACCGCATCCACCAGCCCATAAGCCAGCGCCTGCTCGGCGCTCCAGATGCGGTTGCTGTAGATCAGTTCCTTGGCGCGGCGCAGGCCCACAGCCGCGATCAGCATGGATATGTCGCCATCGACGCCGATCTGCGCCCATTTCGGATTGCCGAACCGCGCCGATTGATCGGCGATGGTGAGATCGGCATAGAGCGCGAAGTAGAGCCCGGTTTCGAAGCATTCGCCCTGCGCGGCGACGATCGTAATCTTCGGGCAATGGAGCAGCCGCTGGCACAGGCCCTCCGGCCCCCACCACAGGTCCCGGCCGCGCGCGAGCCGGATCCGTTGGTTCAGAAGTCGGCGCTTTTCGCCCTGCTCCATCGGCAAAGGTCGGAATATCTCCGCGATCTCGGCAAGATCGATGCCGACCGAAAAATTCGAGCCTTTGGCGCGAAGGACGATCGCCTTGATTGCGTCATCTTCCTCATGCGCCGTCAGCGCGGCGCAGAATTGGCTTACCATCGCGCTGTCGAACGCATTGCCGGCTACTGCTCGATCCAGCGTGATATAGCCGACGTGACTTTCGGGGTCGCGATCCGTCATAACGAAATCAACCATGCCATGCCTGCCCGAATTGATGCGCCTGCGCGTGGAAACCGGCCATGTCGAAGTCCTGACCGACGCCCTGCGCGTCCATCACCGCCCCCGTCATCAGCTTCGACATTGCCAGCCCATCGAGCGGCACGCGGCCGATCGAGCGCGCCATCGCCCGTGCAGCGGCGAGCGGATCACCGGCAACCTCGTTGACGAATCCGGCGGCATGCGCCTCGGCTGCGGATAGCGGACGATCCCCAAGCGCCCATTGCTTGGCGCGATTGAGCCGCATGATCAGCGCGGCGAGCACGAAATTGGCTTCGGGCGCGACCGCGAACGGCGAATGAAACTCGGCCTGCGGGCCGGCAACGACAAAGTCGCAGCTCAGGGCCAGCAGCGAGCCGGCGCCCGCGCAGTTCCCATCGACCACGAGGATCGTCACCTTGTTGGCGAAGGTGATCGCTTGATACAGGCCGGTCACAGCGAAGAACGCCTGTTCGCGGATCGTCACCGAATCCTCGGCCAGGCCTTGGCCGTCGCCGCCCTGCCCCAGCGTGAAGATAAACACCTTGACATCGTCGCGATTGACGCAGTGCTCGATCGCCTCCGTCAGCGCCCGCGCGGCCCCGGCATCGTGGCGAGAGAGGGCGGCCACGTCCGAAACTTCGATTTCGGCGATCTGGCGCTCGATACTGGATTCGATCACTCGCCGTCTCCCCTAAGTGCGGCCTTTCGCGCCTTGTCCTCGGCCAGCGCGGTGGCGACGCCGCCTGACTTTACCGCCTTCCAGAAATCCAACTCGTCCGGCTCGCTTTTGAAGAAATGCGAGAACAGCAGTCCGCTCATCGCCGGCATGCTCACACCGAGAAGGGACTCCGCCGCGCAAATCCGCGCCTTCAGATATTTGAGTTCGACCGTTGACCGTTTGGCAAGCTCGCCCGCCCTTCGCAGCACTGCCGCGCGAAGGGCCTCCTCGTCCGCCAGGCACTCCGAAACCAGCCCCAGCTCCAGGGCTTCGCGTCCACTCATCGGCTCCGCCGTATAGCCAAGCCGGCGCGCCGCCTTGGTGCCTAAAATTCGATTCAGATGGATATGCGACACCGCCCCCGCGGGCCCGAGAAACCGTCCTTCGATCGCACCGATCTTCGAGTCTTCGGTTGCGATCACGACATCGCACCGCGTCGCGATCATGAAATAAGCTGCGGCAGCGCAGAAGCCATGGAGCTGAACGATGGTGATCAGGCTCGTTCGGCCCAGCGCTTGGCTGAACGCCTGGCGGCCATAGGTCATGTCGCTGCCATATCGATACGCGTCGCTTAGCGTGAAGCGGCGCTTGCTTGCATCGCGCTGCCCCCAATCCTCGTTGATTTCGTTGCCGCTGCAAAACGCCTTTCCAACGCCCCGGAAGATGAGCACGCTAACCTCGACGTCGCGCTCCGCCGCGTGGATGAGCGCCGTGATCCGATCGCGCATCGGCACGCTGAGTGCATTGCGCTTTTCGGGGCGATTCAGGATGATCTCGGCGATTCCCCCCGGCATCTTGACGTATTGAACCTGTTCGGCAGCGGCAGCCTTGCTTTCAGGGTTTCCGAATCCCGGCAATTTCCGCTCCCTTATTGGACGACGGGCATTTTCCGGCGCTTCAGACAGGTGCTAGCCTCTGGCAGCTAAGCCAGGCCAATATATGGGACTGAAGTGCGATAACCCGCAATTATATGCGGCTTCGCCAACTCCTAGCGTCCGCTAGCCACCGCAGTACCGCCGGGCCAACCGACCTGACTGCTCCCTCAGGCCACGGCGCTCTCGCGCGCTTCCGACGCCAGAATCTCTGCGTGGAACGGCTTCAGCGCCATGCGCAGCAACACCCAGGCCAGCGGCATCACCGTGCAGATGACGATCGCCAGCGACCAGCCGAGCTTGGCTTCGTCCTGAAACACGAAATGCGTGATCCCGCCCACTAGCAATGGACCCACGCCCACGCCGAGCCCGCTCAGGAAGAACAGGAACACGCCGATGATCCGTCCGCGCATGCTAGGGGGCGCGATCAGCGTCGTCGCGGCGGAGACATAGGCCATGATCGGGATCGCGACGATCAGCAGCACGCCATACATCACCATGAAGGCGAGCGCGTTTTCCACCCAGAAAAGCAGCCCGACCAGCGGCAACGATCCCGCCAGCAGCCAGGTGTAGAAGCGCAGGTGCGCGTCCTTGACACCGCGGTGGAACAGCCAGTCCACGACCATGCCCTTGAACGCCAGTGTCAGCGCCGCGGCCATGCTGATCGCGCCCAGGATCGGGCCATATTCGACCGGGCTAAGCTTCAGCGTCCGGTTCAGATAGGTCGGCACCCAGGAGACGAGGCTGCCATTGCAGATCGCCACCAGCGAGAAACCCACCAGCATCGGCACGAATAGCTGCTTGCGCTCCCACATGTGCTTGACGACCGAATCGGTCGGTTGCCCTGCGGCCTTGGACACCACAGGCCGTGGCGGATCGTCGACGGTGAATATCAGCAGCGCCAGCAAGGCGGCGGGAAGCCCGGTCGCCATGAAGACGATCTGCCAGGCGTGATAGCCCTGCAATGCGGGAATATGCGCGACCCAATAGCCAACCGAGACGATCAGCACGCCGCCGATCGCATAAGCGGCCGCCGTCCCGACCTTCACGCCCATCGTGTAGATCGAGAATGCCGTGGTCAGCAGGTGGCGAGGAAAACGCGCGGCAAGAAGCGAGGAGGCAGCGGGGGTCAGCGATGCCTCGCCTATGCCCACCGCGATCCGCGCCAGCAGCAGCACGGCGAATGAATTGGCCTGTCCCGAAGCGAAGGTCGCCAGCCCGAAGCAACAGGTGCCGAGGAAGATAAGCCAACGGCGCGAGAAACGATCGGCCAGCCAGCCCATCGGGATGCCGAACACCGCATAGACGATTGCAAAGGCCGGCCCCAGGATCAGGCCCATCTGGAAATCGCTGATATTCAGGTCGGCCTTGATGTCGGGCACGAGCATGCTCACGATCTGGCGATCGATGAACGAGAAGACGTAGAGCGAGAAGAGTATCGCCAGCATCCACCAGGCGCCGAAATCGGCACGGGCCGCCGGGGCCGCAGGGGCCGCGGCGGGTGTTGTCGCCGGCTCCGCATCCGCCGGAATCTGAGCCGGCGCTCCGGAACCGGGCAAGGATTCGCCGTCGATGCTCATGCTGATCCTCTCACATTTATATAACTGTTTGTGTCGTGCGGGGTCCACTGTGTCAAATGGAGCACCCGTGATCCGGCCAGCGCGCGAAGAGTCCGCGCAGCGCCGCGACGAGCGCCAGCGGCTGGTCTATCATCAGATGGTGGTAGGCGCCCGGGATGCCGATTATCGGGGCGTCCGGTGGCAGCACCGATCTTATATAGGCCAGCGTGTCGGGCGTGCAGAGCGAGGATAGCTCGCCATGGATCACTGCGATCGGCATGCGCGCGGCTTCGACCTGCGCATCGGGATGATCATTGGCTTCCGGATCGAACGTCTTCCAGAAGCTCGGATCGAATTTCCAGGTCCAGCCGCCTTCGACCTTGCGAAGCGATTCGCGGGCGATGAAATCGGCCGTGTAGAGATTCTCGAACGGCTGAGGCGGTCGCAGCAGGAAGCGCGCCAGCGCCTGATCGAGCGATGGATAGATGCGCGTCGTCTCCATCGGCTCGGGTGGCTTTGGACGCGAGGTACGCGGCGGCTGGAGGAGCGGATCGAGCAGCACGAGCGCGCGCAACGCCTCGGGTGTTCGAGACGCCATCAGCCGCCCCGGCAGTCCGCCCAGCGAATGCGCCACCACGATCGGCGCGACACCGTCCGCATAGAGTTCGGCCGCGCGCGCAGCGGCGAGCGCCTCCGCCAGGAACGTCTCCGCCCGGTAACTCGGGCGCCAGCAAGAATTGCCCATCCCCGCCCAAGTCGGCGCGACGATCCGAAAATCGCGAGCGAAGAAGGGCGCGATGAAACGCCACCAATCGGCGTGCGCCGCATTGCCATGCAGGAACATCAGCCCCGGCTTGCCCACCTCGCCCCAGGTCAGGATCTCGATCGCGGCATTCTCCACCGTGATCGTCTTGCGTTCGGGCTGGTGCGCCAGCGCCCCACCGAACCAGGCCGGCGCATCGGGCCTCGCACCCCGCAACGGCGCCAGCGCGCGCATTTCCGGACGCGCTTTCAGGATAGAAATCGCCATGGGGCCCTCATCGCTTCCGGCCAGGCCGTTCGGCCCGGAATGGCCCAGTCCAGGCCGTACGTGCCAAATTGTATAACCAATTCATCCGCGTTGGGAAGCTGGTTAGCTGATTTGCGAGACATCCGTCAGCGGATCGGCAAACTGACGCGCAGCGTGCGAGCGGCGCAGCCATGGCCAATTGGTCTGCCGCTCGATCGTACGGCGTATCCGGGGCGGGGATCCCCCGGCATGCAGCGCGATCACCCGCTCGATATTCGATGCGTCTTCGCGCGTACGGCGAAGATTGTGCCGCACATAATCGGACCAGGTCGGCACCTGGTAGCGCTCGATCCACAATTCGGGCTTCGCCAAGTCACGCGCAAGCGACCAATTGCGCGCGCCGTCGCGGCGGCGTATCCGCGCGCGCTCGTCCATCGCCTCAAGGAATGCCGCAACGTCGCCTTCCCGGATCTGATATTCGATCGTAACGGCGATCGGCCCGCTGCGCCCGTCGATCGCCAGCGCCGTCTCGGGCTCCGCCCAATGGTCCAGCGGATCGAGATTAAGCTTCTCGACCGAGGGCATCGGCAGCACGAAGCCGGCCAGCGTGACCAGGGCAAGCCAGCCGGCTGCGATGAAGTGCGCGAGCGGCAGGCCCAGATGCGAAGACAGCGTTCCGAATGCCCAGCTTCCCGCCGTCATGCCGGCGAATGCGGCCATTTGGTAAAACGACAGCGCCCGCCCTGTCACCCAGCGTGGCGTCGACATCTGCACGGTCGCATTGAACGTCGAGAGCGCAATCACCCAGCCCCCGCCCGACAGGGCCAATGCGATAAGCGTAGGGATCAGCCCGAGATTCGCCGCCACGCCAGCAGCCCCCGCCGCAGTCATGGCGATCCCGATCCGCACGATCCGTTCGACATCGCCCTTGCCGCGCAACCACGTGCTGCCCAGCGCCCCGGAGACTGCGCCCGCGCCAAATCCGCCGAGCAGCATGCCATAGGTAAGCGGGCCGCCATGGATCAGATCGCGTGCGACAAGCGGCAGCAGGGCTGGCACTGCGCTCGCGCCGAGGCCAAACAGCAATGCCCGCAACAATATCACGCCAATGGTGGGAGACATGGCCGCATAGCGCAGGCCCGCCATCACGGCATTGCCGATCCGCTCGCGCGGCATCGCGCTCGGCGCCACGGCGGGGCGCCATCGCCACAGCACCACGATCAATCCGACATAGCTCAACGCATTGACCAGGAACGCCACCATCGCCCCCGCGGCGGCGACAATCGCGCCGCCCAGCGCGGGGCCGAAGCTGCGCGCCAGATTGAAGCTCATGCTGTTCAGCGCCACGGCGCGCGGGATCGTCGCGCGCGGCACCATGTCTCCGATCGCGGTCTGCCAGCTCGGGGTATAGAGCGCGATGCCACAGCCGAGCAGAAAGGTGAGCGCCAGCAATATCCAGGGCGACAACAACCCAAACCACGCGCCCGCCGCCAAGATCAGCGAGACGAGCAGCATGAAGAATTGGGCGCCGAGCATCACCTTGCGGCGATCCACGCTGTCGGCGATCGCGCCTGAGAAGATCGACAGCAATACGATCGGCAAGGCGATCGAAGCCTGAACCAGCGCCACCATCAGCGGTGACGCGGCGAGCGAGATCATCAGCCAGGCCGCGCCCACTGCCTGGACCTGCCAGCCAAAGTTCGATGCCATGCTCGTGATCCACACGGCGCGAAACACCGGGATCGAAAAGGGTGACGAAGGATCGGGACTGTTCTGCGGCATGGCCTGCGATGAAGGCTCCGGACAGCCGGCGCAACCCTGGCACCTGTGCCCCGCGTCGCGGCTTAGCGGGTCCTCGGCAGGCCCAGCTTCTTCTCGGCGATCACGCTGCGATGGATTTCGCTGGTGCCGCCATACACGGTCGTCACTTGCGAATGGCGATAGCTCTCGTTGATCCGCGCCGCGGCGGGCGAGCGCAGGGTCAGTGATTCCGGGGCGGTCATATCGATCAGCGCGGCGGCGTCGGCGCGATAGGCTTCGGACGAAAACATCTTCGATGCCGGTCCGAAGCTGGGATCGGGGCGCTTCTCGGCCATCGACCAAAGGGTCCGGTAATGCAGCATTTCGGACGCGCCGACATTCGCCGCCGCGCGGGCGAGGCGAACCAGCACCAGCGGGTCTTCGATCATCGGCCGGCCGTCGCGCATCGTCTCGCGGCACAGGGTTTCGGCGGCCTCCAGCAAGGCGCGATGCTCGCGCGAGAAGGTCATGCCGTGCTCGATCTCCAGCGATGCCGCCATCACCCTTGCGCCACCGCCCACTTCGCCCAAGCGATGCGAATCGGGGATGCGCACGCCGTCATAGAAAGTCACGTTAGTGCGCTCGTCCTGGAACGTATGCACCGGATGCACGGTCACGCCGGGCGCATCCATCGGCACCAGAAAGACCGTCAAGCCTTCATGTTTGCTGCCGTTGGGGTCTGTTCGTGCCAGCAAAAGCACAAAGTCCGCCTGATCCGCCCCGCTGGTGAACATCTTCTGACCATCCACCCGCCATCCATTTCCGTCCGGAGTCGCGCGGGTAACGGCGGCAAATACGTCGGAGCCTGAGTCAGGTTCGCTGAAGCCCAGGCTGCACACTGCGGTCCCGGCCACGATCCTGCTCAACGCGTCAGCCTTCAATTCGTCGGTGCCGAAGCGGTCGATCATATGACCGATAATGTTGGTGGTGCCCTGGAAGTTCGTGGTCCAGCCATTCTCGTCCCAGACGCGCAGCGCCGCTTCGCGCGCATAGGGGCCAGCCTCGCGGCCCCCCAGGCGTTTGGGCCATGCCGGGAAAAGCAAGTTCCGCTCGGCCAGCTTGCGGTGGACTCCGAGATCGTGACCGTCGAACGAATGGTGCGCCTTGGCGCGCAGTTCGGGGGTCAGCGTCGCGTGGAAAAAGCCGCGAAGTTCGGTCGCAAGCGCTTCGGCTTCCGCGCCCAGGCCAAACTCGACTTCGACCGGTCCGGCATCGGGCAGACAAGCCGCCTCGTCGAGAAAGCCCCGCCGGCCCGCCTCGATCAGGCTGTCCATCGGGTCCCCCGCCACCAACGGCCAGGCCTTGGCGCGCAGGTTGAACAAATGAATGTCGTATTCGATCGTCAGCCCATAACCGCCAAAGGTATGCAGCGCCTGGGCCACTACCCGAGACGCCACGTCACATGCCCACCAATACGCCCACCCTATCCCCGCCCCGGCCTTATCGACGCCGTCTGCCGTATCCCGGATTGCGCGCCAGATCAGCAGCTGTCCGGCATCGACTTCAACGGTGAGCGTGGCGAGTGGGTGGGAGATTGCCTGGTAGCTGCCGATCGGCCGACCGAACTGCCGCCGCTCAACGGCATATTCCGCCGCCCGCCGAATTGCCTCGCGCGAAATGCCGATCAGTCCGGCCGCGATGAGAAGTCGCCATTCCTCCCGCGCCGCCAGGAACGTGGAACGCACATCTATTCCCGTCGCAAGACATTGGCGCGCGCCGCCATCCAGGCGCAGCCGCGCAATGGCAGATGCGCCCAGCGTGGCTTCGGCTTCCTCGTTCTGCACCGGCAGGAGGAAAAGAGAATCACCCTCGAGAAACAGCACGGCCGTCGCTACCGCCCCACCCGCCACGAGCTGTTCCGGATAGTCCGCCGCGTCGCGCATCGCGATTGTCAGCACCGCCTCGCCCGCCCTCGCGCGCTCGAGCAAGGCGCGGTGCGTCTCGCCACCCAACTGGGCGAGCAGGCGCGTAGCGACGATTGCTTCGGCGAGCGGTCCGGAAACCAGGGTGCGCCCAGCCTCTTCCATCAGCATCGCAGCGTCAAAAATGCCGAGGCCAACCCCTCCTTTATCCTCGGGAACGCGCAGCGCCAGCGCGCCGAGGTTGCCTAGGCCGCGCCATAGGGAAGTGTCGAAACCTGAGGGGAGTGCGGCGCGGACGCGTGTCAAACTGCTTTCCGCATCGAGAAAACGACCGAAGGAATCGAAAATCATCCTTTGATCGCTGGACGGCTCGAATTGCATTATGGAGGCTCCCAAATGTATAACTATATTGCCGCCGGCGTTTCTAGCAAGTAGCTCCGTCGCATCATTGGGAAGCGAGACTTGATGACTGAAACCGTGAACGAGACGCAAGGCGCGCTGGCTGGAGTGCGGATCCTCGATTTCGGGCGCTACGTGGCTGGCCCCTATTGCGCGACGCTGATGGCGGACTTCGGCGCGGACGTGATCCGTATTGAGCGGCCGGGCGGCGGCGAAGATCGCGGCATTGCGCCGGTCAGCGCCGACGGCAGCGGCGATGGCGCGCTGTTCCAGCAGATGAACCGCAACAAGCGCTCGCTGACCTTTGATCCGGCATCGCCACAAGCGCGCGATATAATCATACGCCTCGTCCGTTCGGCGGACGTGGTGGTCGTCAACGTCCCCCATCGGGCGCTTAAGCGCATGGGGCTGGACTATGCGACGTTGCGGGCGATCCGCGAGGATATCATCCTGTGCAATCTCTCATCCTTCGGGTCCATCGGCCCCTGGGCAAGCCGCCCCGGCTTCGACAGTGTCGGGCAGGCCATGTGCGGCTCCGCCTATCTCTCCGGGCAAGGCGATGTCCCCTTTCGAACGCCGATCACCTGGGTCGATCACGCGACCGGCCTCTACGCGGCATTCGGCGTGATGGTCGCTTTGTTCGAGCGGCAACGGAGCGGATGCGGGCAGGAACTGGGCGGCAGCCTGCTCGCCTCGGCGTTGTCTTTCAGCGCCACCTTCCTGATCGAAGAAGCGCTGACCGGGCTCGACCGCAAAGCGATCGGCAATCGCAGCTTCCTAAACGGGCCAACCGACACGTTCCGCACCGCGGACGGATGGGTCGTCACCCAGGTGGTCGGCCAGCCGATCTTCGAGCGCTGGGCCGGCCTGATCGGCGAGCCCGCCTGGATTGCCGATCCGCGTTTCGCGACCGACCAGCTTCGCGGCGTCAATGGCGCGGAACTCTCCGCGCGGATGGCGCTGTGGTGCGCCGTGCGAACGTCCGAGGAGGCGCTGGATGCCCTGGCCGGGGCAGGCATTCCCGCCGGTCCGATATTGTCGCCAAGCCAGGCGCTTGCACATCCGCAGGTCCAGGCGCTCGAAATCCTTCACACCCCTGGCGGCGGCGCGGGCGCCGTGTTTCGCACGCCGATCGAACTCAGCGCCACACCGGCGACGATCCGCAGCGCCGCACCGGCGGCAGGCGCGCACACCGAGGAATTACTGGCGGAACTGGGCTTTTCGGGAGACGAAATCCACGGGCTGCGGCAATCCAGCACGATCTGAGGCGATCGAGCGGCGCAAGCGCGTTGTCCCGTTCCGCAGTTTCGGGCAGGGTTCTCCCAGTCGATCGAAAAGGATAAGGTAAGACAATGGCAGCTCCCACCGCCGTGCCGCGCATCAAGGCAGCGGAGCGCGTCGCCGCAGAGCTGCGGCGCGAGATCGCGACCGGGAATCTTCGCCCTGGCGACCGGCTTCATTCAGAGCGCCAGCTGCAGGAGCAATTCGAAATCTCGCGGCCAACGCTGCGCGAAGCGCTTCGGATGCTCGAATCGGAATCGCTCATCGAAGTCACCCGCGGCCAGCATGGCGGCGCCCGGGTCAAGGCGCTCGACATCGCCGTGGTGGCACGCCAGGTCGGGGTATGCCTTCAGCTCGATGGCGTCACGCTACAGGACGTATGGCAGGCGCGCATGCTGATCGAACCGTCGGCAGCCGGCTTGCTCACCGAACAGGGCAGCCGCGCCGCGATGCAGGAAATGGCAGCCAATATCGCAGCGGCGCGCGAAGCGATGAACAACCCAGTGGAATATGCGACGCTGACCACGCGCTTCTCGCTGATTCTCACCGAATATTGCGGCAATCGCACCATCCATGTCCTGTCGATGCTCATTCAGGATATCGTGCGGCGTCAGCATGTCGACGTGACGGTGCGAACCTATGCGAAAGAAGGTGTCGATCGCCTGCGCACCGCCAATATCCGTGGCCGCGAGAAGATGCTGGAGATCGTCCAGTCCGGCGATGCGGCAGCGGCCGAAGCCTATTGGCGCAAGCATCTGGAAGTCAGCGGCGAAGTCGTTTTCAGCGGATACAAGGCGCAGATGCCGATCGATGTTGCTCAGCTCCCCTGGGAAGCCGGCGAGCGTGATGCCGCGAAGCAGAGCCAGCCCCTCTTGAAGCCAATTATATAACTGATAAGAGGGAGGTGGCTCCGCCACGCGCTTGAGCCTTTGTTTAAAAAAGGGGAAGCGAACAGTGGCGGACAATCAGGCAAGCGACGCAGCAGCGCCGGCCGAGGCCGAAGACCTTTCCAATTCGGTGCTCTACGAAGTGGTCGAAGACCATATCTGCAAGATCACGCTGAACCGCCCCGCCCGGCGCAACGCGATCGTCTCTCCCGACATGAACGAGTTGCTCGCCGAATATCTTGAGCGCGCGCAGGACGATGATCAGGTGAAGGTTGTCATCCTAGGCGGCGTCGGCGAGGATTTTTGCTCGGGCGAAGACACCAGGCGCGTGCCGGCGGAGACCTTCGGCCTCAAGAAGGGTGAGAAGCTGGGCCAGTCACGCCGCATGCGCGGCATGCGCAAGACCTACGAATCGATGCAGCGCGGGCTGATCTGGGGCGACAAGGTCGTCATCGGTTCGTGCCAGGGCGCCGTAATGGGGCTCGGCTTTTCGTTCGCGCTGGCCTGCGACATGCTGGTGGCATCAGACGATGCGCGTTTCGCGCGCCGCCAGGCGCGGATCGGCTTTGCCGCCTTTGACGGGCAGATGCCGATCGCACTTCTCAAAATGGGCATGAATCGCGCCATGGAAGTGCTGCTGACCGGGCGCACGGTCACTGCCGCGGAGCTCAAGGAATGGGGCATCGCCAACTCGGTGGTTCCCCGCGAAGATCTCGATGCCGAAGCGATGCGCTATGCTCGCGCGATCGCCGCGCTCTCAACCGACGGGCTCATGCTCGGCAAGCGCGCCATGCACCAGTTCCTCCACGGAATAGGCATGGCCGGGTTCCAGAACTTCGCCAGCGTCGGTCATCCGTTGTTCACCAATCTGGTGTGGCGCGAGGACGAGTTCAATTTCCTCCGCGAACGCAACGTCGATGGCAATAAAGGCGCGTGGAAGCGCCTGAACGGGATCTTCAAGGATCTCGGCTTCGACTAAAGGGTATCGCCAGGGCGCCGCGGCTTAGCAGCGGCGCCTGGCGCTATTCCGGCTGCAGCGCCCGATCGCGCTTCAGGGTGCGGAGCAGCTCGACGAATGCGTCGCTTTCTATCCGCATGATGCTGTCCGGATCGGCGTTTACCGCATTCGCCAGCAGCATCTTCTTGGTCAGTTGCATTTGCACCGGCGGCATTTCCGCGAGGGTCTGGCCAAGTGCCAATGCGGCATCCCGCAGTTCCTCATCGGGGTAGACGCCGGTCACGAGACCGATCTGCAAAGCCTCCTCCGCGGAAACCCTGGCGCTGCGCAACAGGATATCGGTCGCCCGCCCCGCGCCGATCAGCCGCGGCAACAGCGCCGAACTGCCGCATTCCGGCATTGCCCCAAGCTTGAGGAATGGAAACGAAAAGCTCGCCGAGCGCGCTGCAATCCGGATATCCCCGGCGAGCGTCTGCGTCGCGCCTATGCCGACGGCAGCGCCGTTCAGCGCGAAGATCACCGGCTTGGAACCGGCGAGCAGCGAGATCCAGTTATGATCTCCGGTACCCATCGTGAACCGGGCCGGAGAAAGGCGGCGGCCGGTTTCAGGATCATGGCTTGTTGGTTCTTTCAGGTCCGCTCCAGCGCAGAAAACGCTGCCCCGGCCCGTCAGGACGATGGCGCCGACCTCCGCATCCGCATTGGCGCGCTTGATCGCCGCCACCGTCGCCTGAACCGCCTCGACGCTCCAGGCATTGCGACGCTCGGGCCGGTTGTAGGTCAACAGCGCGACCCGGCCGACCCTCTCGTAGAGGATCGCCGCTGGCAACGCCGCGTCTTCCGCGGCCGATGCCGCCGATGCCGCCGATGGCAAGTCTTGAGCCATTCTGACTTATTCCCTTGTGCGCCGGTTTTGCGTGGCCCGGGACATCTCTATTCTCAAACTGCTTTAGGGTGCAGTGGTCCTTGCCCCCAGCGAACTGCTACTTTAAAGAGTTATACGATAGGATTGGCAAGAGAAAAGCGCTGGATCTTCATCGCCCGGAAGCGGCCCTATCGAATCACGCGAATCGCAAAGGGAGGGGTCATGACCGACGATATCTTGCTCGAGGAGCGCGACGGGATCCTCGCCGTGACTCTCAATCGCCCGGCCAAGCGCAACGCGATGAGCCTGGCAATGCGACAGGTCATTTTCGAAGCTGTCGACGCCTTGCGGGACCGCGACGATCTGCGCGTGCTGCTGATCAAGGCGACAGGCCCTTATTTTTCCGCGGGCATCGACATCGTCGAGCATGCCGCGCTTAATTCGCACGACCGCACGATGCAGGGCTTTCGCCGCGACTACCGGCGCAATCTCCACCGCTTCCTCGACGAGATGGAGCAGGTCGAAAAGCCCGTCGTGATGGCTATCGGCGGGCCATGCCTGGGCCTTGGCCTCGAAATGGCAGGTGCAGTCGATTTCCGGCTGGCCTCCGAAGACGCGCGCTTCGGGCTGCCGGAAGTGGACCTCGGCGTGCTCGCCGGCAGCGGCGGTACCAGCCGCATAGTGCGCCTGTGCGGCGTTGGCTGGGCGAAATGGATGGGCATGGCCGGCGAGGAAATCGATGCGCAGACCGCCTTCACTGCGGGCCTGGTACAGGCGGTATGGCCCCGGGACGTGTTCGAAGAAGAAGTCTGGGCGTTCTGCCGCCGCCTCGTCTCCCGCCCGGCCGAGGCACAGGGCGTGGCGAAGCTCGCAATCGATCTGTGCAAGGATATGGACCGCGCGAGCGGACGGACAATCGAGCGGATTGCAAATACGCCGCTCGTCTTGCGCGATAATTCCGCGCTGCGCGCCAAGCGGTTGGGTAAAAGCGAGGAATAGCCTGCGCTCGCCTAGATTGACACACCGCGATTCAAATAGGTAGATAAATGAGCAAGCAGCCCGCGCCCGCGGCGCGCATGCTCCGGCAAGGAGCCAGAGAGGATCCGATGGCCGCTGAAACCATAGCCGCACTGCTGGCGGAACGCACTGCCGCCGATCCGTCGTTAGAGGCAATCGTCGGCGACGACGGGCGACTGACTTATGCCGAACTCGACGATCGCAGCGCTGCCGCCGCGGGCTGGCTAGTCGCGCGCGGGATCGCGCCCGGCGACCGGGTCGCTTTACTTGCGCCCAACGGCTTGCGCTGGCTGGCCGTCGCTTGCGCAGTGATGCGCATCAGCGCGGTGCTCGTCCCGCTGAGCACGCTGCTGCGGCGCCCCGAGCTTGGCGCACAACTTGCCGTCGCCAAGGTTCGTGCGCTGATCGCGGTCGACCAGTTCAGGGGCCGCGACTGGGCGGCCGAGATCGCATCCCTCGACAGCACGGCGCTCACCGCGTTGCGCCATGTCTGGAGCCTCAATGATGTGGGCGAGGACCGCTCCCCGGCGATTGTCCGCCAGGTAAAGGCGATGGGCGACGCGGTGCGGCCGGACGATGATATGGCGGTGCTGTTCACATCGGGCAGCAGCGGTACGCCAAAGGGCGCGATCCACACCCATGGCGGCGCATTGCGCGCGACCGCCGCGGGCGTCGAGGAGCGCTGCATCCGTCATGGCACCCGCCTCTATCTGCCAATGCCATTCTTTTGGATGGGGGGATTTGGAGGTGGCATCATCTCCGCGCTGGTGGCAGGCGCCACGCTGCTCACCGAAGCGGCCCCAGACCCCGAACGCACCCTCGCCTTCATCAGCCGCGAAGGCGCCACGCTGTTTCGCGGATGGCCCGACCAGGCGGCGCAGATCGCGGCGCACCCCGATTTTGCGCGCACCGATCTCTCGAAGCTCACCGCGGGCAGCCTCGATCCGTTATTGCCGCCCGCGCTGCGCTCGAAGCCGGGAAGCCGCGCCAAGCTGTTCGGGATGACCGAGAGCTTCGGACCCTATTGCGGCTATCCGCTCGACCGCGACATGCCAACGGACAAATGGGGGAGTTGCGGGCGCCCCTTCGCCGGCACCAGGCTTCGCATCGTCGATCCGGAGACGCAGCAAGTGCTTGCGCCGCACGCGCAGGGAAGCATCCAGATCGCGGGAGCGAATTTGATGCGCGGCTTTTGCGGGCGCGATTCTGCCGAGATATTCACGGCGGACGGCTGGTACGACACCGGCGATTTCGGCCATGTCGATGAAAACGGGTTCCTCTATTATGTCGGCCGCCGCGACGACATGATCAAGCTGAAGGGCGCGACCGTCTACCCGTCCGAAGTCGAAGCGGCGCTCGTGACGATCCCCGGCGTGAACCGCGCGCTGGCGACCGATCTGATTTTCGACAACGCCGTGGCGCTCGGCGCCGTCGTCATCGCGGATCCCGCGACGATGCAAATGAGCACGCTGGTGGCCGAGGCGAAGCAGCGGCTGAGTGCGTTCAAGGTGCCGACGCATTGGGCGATCCTAGATTCGATCGATCAGATACCGACGACCGGGGCCGGCAAGGTCGACAAGCCGGCGCTGCGATCGTTGCTGCTCGCGGCCGCGCCACGATGAGCCGCGCGGCCTCGCTGGGCGCGCGGGTTCGCACCGTGCTCGATACTGCCACGGGCGACGCCTTGTTGTTCGAGGATCGCTGGGTCTCATGGGAGACCCTGGCCGGGCAGGCGGCCTCGGTGTCGCGTGCGCTGTCGGATATCCCCAAAGGCGCCGCGATCGCGCATGTCGCGCGCAACCGGCCCGCATCGGTCGCCGCATTGCTCGCTCTGCTGGCCGATCATCGCTGCGTGGTTCAGGTCAGCCCTATCCAGCCCGCCGCCTCACTCGCCGCCGAGTTGCTCCGGCTCGCGCCGGCCTTCGTTATCGCGGAAGCGCAGGACTGGTCCGGCGAGGTGCGTGCGGCGGCAGAGACCATCGGCGCCGTCGCCATCGCGCTCGAGGGCGGAATCGCGAAGCGGATCTGCGACGCCGGGCCGCGATCAATGCATCCCGCAAGCACCGGCGATGGCGACGCCGCGATCATGATGCCGACCAGCGGCACCACCGGCCCGCCCAAGCGCGTGCCGATCTCGTTCGCCCAACTTGAAACCTATCGCGCGGACCGCGACGACGCCACGCCGTCCAGCCGCGCAGTGATCGTAGCCGCGCCGCTGTTCACCGTGACCGGCCTTCGCCCTCTGCTGGCCTGGGCAACGCGGCCATTGCGCATGGCGATGATGGAGCGCGTCGATGTCGAACAATGGGCGGCGCTCGTCGCCCGCTATCGCCCGCGCGAGGGCGGACTGCCGCCTGCGGCAATGCGCATGCTGCTGGAATCATCGGTTCCGCGTGATTCGCTGAAGAGCCTGGCAAGCTGGAACACCGGCTCCGCACCTGTCTATCCAGATGTCGCGGATCGTTTCGAAGCGGAATTCGGCCTGCCCGTCCTTGTCGCCTATGGCGCGACCGAATTCGGCGGGCCGGTGGCGCGGATGACGATCGAGGATCGCACGCTGTGGGGCAGTGCGAAACGCGGCAGTTCCGGGCGCGCGATCCCAGGCAACGAGCTTCGCATCGTGGACCGCGAGGACGGCACGGCATGCCCTGCAGGCGAGAGCGGGCTGCTGGAGGTCCGCGCCGTGCGAACCGGCGGCGATTGGGTGCGCACCAACGACATCGCGCATATCGATGGCGACGGCTTCCTCTATATCGAAGGCCGGGCCGACGACGTCCTGATCCGTGGCGGCTTCAAGGTGGCGTTGCAGGAAGTCGAGGCACTGCTCGAAACGCATCCCGCAATCGCGCAAGCATCGGTGCTGGCATTTCCCGATCCCCGGCTGGGCGAAGTCCCGGTGGCGGCGATCGTGCTTCGGGGCGATGCGCAGTACCTGGATGCACAGTCGATCGACGACTGGGCGCGCGCGCGGCTGGCGCCGTACAAGCTGCCAGTACGCTATGCGTTCGTCGATACGCTGCCGACCACCGCGTCGATGAAGATCAACCGCGTCGAACTCAGGCGAATGCTAGGCGAGCGCCTCTAGCGCGCTCAGCCCTCTCCCGACGAAGCGCACGCCGGCAGGGGCCGGTGGCGCATCGGCGGGGATGAACATGTCGATCTGCAGCGGGACCGAGGGATCGATCTGATAGCCCGCGAAATCCGTCACCCCACGCTGCATCAATATCTCGTCGTCGAGCAGGAACTGCCCCGTCAGCTCGCGCGCGGGAGAGGTGAAGATCGCATGGGCCGCGTCCGCCATGATCTCCGGCTTGCGGGCATGGCGCAGCCGCAGCGCGCCGCCCGGGCCGCTGCCAAACTCGATCGCCGCCGTGCCGATGATGCTACGCGGCCACAGCGTGTTTGCGGCCACCCCGGCTTCCCGAAACTCCTCCGCCAGCCCCAATATGACCAGGCTCATCCCGAATTTCGCCATCGTATAGGCAAGGTGCGGCGCAAACCAGGAAGGGTCCGCGATCGGCGCAGGCGCAATCGCCAATATGTGCGGATTGTCGCTCTTGAGCAGGTGCGGCAGGCAGGCACGCGCGGTTGCGAACGTCGCGCGGGCATTGACCTGATGCATCAGGTCGAACGCCTTCATCGGCGTCTCCAGCGTCGGCGTCGTCTTGATGGCGGAGGCGTTGTTCACGCAGATATCGATGCCGCCGAAGCGCTCCACCGCCTGGGCGACCGCCCTTTCGATAGACTCCTCGTCGCGCACATCGACGACAAGCGGCAGCGCCTGGCCACCAGCGGCGACGATCGCCTCCGCCGCACTATGGATCGTGCCGGAAAGCTTGGGGTGCGGCTCGGCGGTCTTCGCAGCCACCACCACGTTCGCGCCGTCGCGGGCAGCGCGCAAGGCGATCGCCAGACCGATGCCCCGGCTGGCTCCGGTGATGAACAGCGTCTTTCCCGCCAATGTCTGCTGCGCCATGCTTGCCCTCTCTTTTCGGGGTTCGGCCGGGCTGGTATCCCTGCCCGCCTTCCCACCTATCCCACCGGCGAACTCCGCTCCGGATTTGGCCCAAGCCGTACGTGCGTCGGTTCAAATGGTCAACTGATTGATACGAGCCGCGCAGGATCTTGATTGCGCTTGCAGAAAGGATGGAATGCCCGCCTCTTCCCTTCGTAAGTGGCGTAGCATCTCAGTTATCGCCCAACGCTCCGGCCCGGCTCGGTTCGGCGTTTGCAATTAAACATATAACTTATTAGGCACCGCCAAACGACGTAATTGCTGCCGCGCCTGTCGCGCCTGGAGGGGTCATGGATACCGATACGTTCTCGATGCTGCTGGATACCGTGCGGCGCTTCGTCGACCAGCGGCTGATCCCCAACGAGGATCGCGTGGAGAATGAAGACGCGGTCCCCGCCGAGATCATCGCCGAAATGCGCGAAATGGGGCTGTTCGGCCTGAGCGTGCCCGAGGAATATGGCGGACTGGGCCTGAGCATGAGCGAGGAGGCCCAGATCATCTTCCAGCTCGGCCACACCGCATTCGCCTATCGCTCGGTCATCGGAACCACCGTGGGCATCGGCAGCCAGGGCATCGTGATGGACGGGACGCCGGAGCAAAAGGCCGAATGGCTGCCCAAGCTAGCATCGGGCGAAATGGTGGCCAGCTTTGCACTGACCGAACCGGGCGCCGGCTCTGATGCGGCATCGATCCAGACTTCGGCGCGTCTCGAGGGCGATGTCTATCTGCTCAACGGAACGAAGCGCTATATTACCAATGCCACCCGCGCGGGCATGTTCACCGTGATGGCGCGCAGCGAAGAGGGCGTGAAGGGCGCGGCGGGGATAAGCTCTTTCATCCTGCCCGCCGACACACCCGGGATCAGCTTCGGCAAGCCCGACAAGAAGATGGGCCAGAAGGGCACGATCACCTGCGACGTGATCTTCGATAATGTCGCCGTTCCCGCGGCGAACATCATCGGTGGCGTGCCCGGCCGCGGCTTCAAGACGGCGATGAAGGTGCTCGATCGCGGGCGCATCCACATGTCGGCACTTGCTTCGGGAATGAGTGAGCGGCTGCTCAAAGAGACCGTCCAATATGCCGTCGAGCGCAAGCAATTTGGCCAGGCGATCGGTAGCTTCCAGCTCGTTCAGGGCCTTATCGCGGACAGCCGCGTGGATGCCTATGCATCGAAGGTGATGGTCACCGACGTCGCCCGGCGCTTCGATGCCGGCGAAGCCGTCTCGGCGGATGTCGCGGCGACCAAATACTTCACCACCGAGGCAGTCGGCCGCGTCGCCGATCGCGCGGTGCAGGTCCATGGAGGGGCCGGATACATGGCCGACTATAAGGTGGAGCGATTCTATCGCGACGTGCGCCTGCTGCGCATCTATGAGGGCACCAGCCAAATCCAGCAGGTCATCATCGCGCGCGCGCTCCTGCGCGACGCCGGCCTCAACGGCTGAGCGGGACGAACGCATGTATGATTTGCTGAAAGGGATGACGATTGTCGAAGGGGCGGCATTCATTGCCGGGCCTTCGTGCGGGCTGCATCTGGCCCAGATGGGCGCCACGGTCATCCGTTTCGACCAGATCGGCGGCGGCCCGGATGCGCGCCGCTGGCCACTGAGCCCGGAGGGCGAGAGCCTGTATTGGCAGGGGCTCAACAAGGGCAAGAAATCGGTCGCGATCGATTTGTCCCGGCCGGCGGGTCGCGAACTTGCGCAGCGCATCGCCACCGCGGGCGACGGATTGTTCGTCACCAACTTCCCGGTCGAAGGATTCCTGTCCTACGAAAAGCTCGTAGCGCTCCGCAGCGACCTGATCTGCCTGCGCGTTATGGGATGGGCCGATGGCGCCCCCGCCGTCGACTATACGATCAACGCATCGGCCGGCGTACCGATGATGACGGGCCATGCGGGCGACCCGCGCCCGGTCAATCACGTCCTTCCCGCCTGGGACTTGCTGGCGGGAGCCTATGGCGCCTTTGCGCTGGTTTCCGCCGAGCGCGAGCGGCAAGCCAGCGGGCGCGGCCGCGAACTGCGGCTGGCGCTGTCTGATCTTGCGGCGGCCACGCTCGGCAATCTGGGCCAGATCGCGGAAGTGGTGCTGGGAGGTGCGGACCGCGCGCGCAGCGGCAACGACCTTTTCGGCGCGTTCGGCCGCGATTTCGTGACCGCCGACGGCGCACGGGTCATGCTCGTAGCCATCACCCCGCGCCAGTGGACCGGGCTGATCAAGACCCTTTCGCTCGAGACCGAAATCGCAACGCTGGAGAGCGAACTGGCCGTTTCGTTCAAGGCCGATGAAGGTGCACGTTTCGTGCATCGCGCGCGGCTGGATGTCCTTGTCGAATCCCGCATACTGCAGCAGCCGCTCAGCGCGCTCGCACCCGCATTCGATGCCAATGGCGTCACATGGTCGCTCTATCGCACCCTGAGCGAAGCCTTGCAGCATGAGCCCAGGCTGTTTGGCGAAAACCCGATCTTCTCGGACGTGACCCATGCGGGCGGACAATCCTATCCCACGCCGGGTGCGGCGCTGCGCATTCCCGCCGACGAACGCGGCCCCGCCGCGCCCTCCCCCGCGATCGGCGCCCATAGCGATGAGATATTGGCGGACTTGCTCGGGCTGGGCAGCGGCGAAATCGGCAAGCTGCACGACGAGGGGCTGGTAGCATGAGCGCAATCGATCCCGCCGCGCTCGCCGAATGGCAATCCGCGATCGGCCGCACCGAGGAGCGGACCGAACGGCTGGAAATCGAGAGCTTGCGGCGCTTCGCGCTGGCGGTGGATGCCGATCCCGCAGTCGAAACCGTCGCGCCGCCGTTGCCGCATTGGGCCTTCTTCCTGCCGCGCCCCGCCGATGCCGAGATCGGCGAGGACGGCCACCCCCGGCGCGGAGGATTCCTTCCGGCGATCGCGCTACCCCGGCGCATGTTCGCGGCGGCCGATATCCGCTTCGAAGCGCCGCTCGAAATCGGGGAAGAGGCAGTTCTAGTCAGCACCGTCGCGGATCTGGTCCACAAGAGCGGGCGGTCCGGCGACTTGGTCTTCGCCGAAGTCGATCGCGTTCTGAGCCAGCTGGGCCAGGTGCGAATCCGCGAGCGGCAGAGCTATGTCTATCGCGACGCCGGAGGCGAAACGCCCTTGCCGATTGCCGCGGCCGAACGTCCGGCAGGTGAGCGCTGGATGCCCGATGCGGTCAGCCTTTTCCGCTTCTCCGCCGCGACCTTCAACAGCCACCGCATTCACTACGACCTAGCCTACGCACAGTCCGAGGAGGGCTACCCCGCGCTCGTCGTCCACGGCCCCTTCACTGCCGCCCGGCTCGCAGGTCTTGCCGCGAACGGTGGAAAGCTCAGGCGCTTCGCCTTCCGTGCGCAATCGCCCTTGTTTCTGGGCCAGCCAATCTTCCTGCAGCGGGCGGCCAACGAAGTGCGCGCACTCCGCTGCGACGGCGCCGTCGCGATGACTGCCACCTTCGAGCACGAATGACCTTCATCATGACCGACTGGATCGCCCTCGCCCAAGCCGCCGCCGCCGCGGCGCGAACCTATGCGGCGGCGGCGCAGGATCGCGTGCATGCCGCGATCACGATCGACGGCAAAGCCAGCAGCGAACTGGCGGACCGCGAACAGCGCCTGGTCCACGGCTTCGCCTGGATCGCGACCACTGCCGAAGCGATGGCGGCAACTGCCGATTGGGCCGCGCGCGGCCGTGCCGGCGGACGGTTCGGCGAGATCGAAGCACTGGTCTTGCGCGTCGGCTTCGGCGAATATCTCGCCCAGCTCATCGGCGGCGTGCCGATGAGCCAGAACGAATTCGCTCGCCCGCACGAGCTCGGCCTGCTGGAAGCGGCGACGCGGCTGGCGGAGGACGAGGCCGTCCGCGATTTCCTGGACAACGGCAATGTCGCGGCCACGCGCCTCGCGCTGGCGGAGAGCCTTCGCGCCGGCGAGCTGCCCGATGAGTCGCTCGAAGACGATGTGATGGACATGGTCCGCAGCCAGTTCCGCGATTTCGCCCGCGAACGGATCGCGCCCAACGCCCATGCCTGGCACCTCGCGGACGTGCTCATCCCCGACGAGATCGTCGAGGAGATGGCCGCCCTCGGCGTGTTCGGCGTGTGCATCGAAGAGCAATATGGCGGGCTCGGCCTCGGTAAGCTCGCAATGTGCCTGGTCTCCGAGGAACTCTCGCGCGGATGGATTTGCGCGGGCTCGCTCGGCACGCGTTCGGAGATCGCCGGCGAACTGATCGGAGCGAATGGCACCCAAGCGCAGAAAGCAGAGTGGCTGCCCCGGCTCGCCTCCGGCGAAGTGCTGCCGACCGCCGTGTTTACCGAGCCCGATGTCGGCTCGGATCTCGCCTCCGTGCGCACCCGCGCTACGCGCCAGCCCGATGGCGGTTGGGCGGTCAGTGGCTCGAAGACATGGATCACCCATGCTGCGCGTGCCGATCTGATGACCGTGCTTTGCCGCACCGATGCGGACACGCCGGGCTATGGCGGCCTTTCGATGCTGCTCGCCGCCAAGACGCGGAGGACCGCCGGCGACGACTTCCCGGATACCGGCCTGGACGGCGGCGAGATCGAAGTGCTCGGCTATCGCGGCATGAAGGAATATGTCCTCTCCTTCGACGATTTCCGGGTCGAGAAAAATGGCCTGCTCGGCGGCGAGGAGGGTCAGGGCTTCAAGCAGCTGATGCGCACCTTCGAAGGCGCTCGCATCCAGACCGCGGCGCGCGCGATCGGAGTGGGCTGGAACGCCTTCGACCTGGCATTGCGTTACGCCACCGAGCGCCGCCAATTCGGCAAACCGCTCGCCGATTTCCCGCGCGTAAGCGACAAATTGGCGATGATGGTCGCCGAACTCGTCATGGCCCGCGAGCTCACTTATGCCTCCGCCCGCCACAAGGACGAAGGCAAGAGATGCGATATCGAAGCGGGCATGGCCAAGCTGCTGGGCGCACGCACGGCCTGGGCGAACGCCGATCTCTGCGTGCAGATACATGGCGGCAACGGCTATGCGCTGGAATATGAAGCGAGCCGGATCCTGTGCGACGCGCGCATCCTCAATATCTTCGAGGGCGCAGCGGAGATCCAGGCGCATGTGATCGGACGGGGTCTCGCCGCGCAGGGCAGCCGCGCTTGAACGAGCCTGACGCGCCTTTGCTGTTCGAGCTGGTCGAGGGCCATATAGCGCTGCTGCGGATCAATCGGCCGCAGGCGCGCAACGCGATAGATCCGGCGACCGCGCATGCGCTCGATGCAGCGGTGACGCGCATCGAGCGGGACCCGGAGATCCGCGTCGCGGTGCTCGCCTCTTCGACGCGGGGCATCTTCAGCGCAGGCGGTGACGTGAAGACGATAGCCGCTGGGCGCACCGCCGAAATGCGGATCGGCGATGCCGGATTTGCCGGGTTCGTCGATGCCATGCGCGTCAAGCCGTGGATCGCGGCCGTGGACGGCCCGGCGCTGGGGGGCGGATGCGAAATATGCCTTGCCTGCGACATGATTGTCGCTTCGCCCGAAAGCAGCTTCGGCTTGCCGGAGGTGAAGCTGGGCATGATCGCCGGCGCGGGCGGGATCCACCGGATCGCGCGGCTGCTTCCCCGCAACATAGCGCTCCAGATGGTCGCGACGGGAGCACCGATCGATGGCGCGACCGCCGCGCATCACGGTATGGCCAATGCGCTCGTTCCAGGCGAGGATGTGATCGGCGCGGCGCTGGCGCTGGCGCGTCAGATCGCCGCCTGCGCGCCGATCGCCGTGACCGAAGCGCTGGGCGTGACCCGGTTGGCGCAGGACCGGAGTGATGCGGAGCTTCGCCGCCTGTCGCGCGAGCGGATGCGCGTGGTGATGGCGACCGAAGACGCAAGCGAAGGTGCGCGCGCCTTTATCGAGAAGCGCCTGCCGAACTGGCAGGGCCGTTGAATGCAGCAGGGATGGAAAAGCGAATGATGATGCGAGAAGCAGTGATCTGCGAACCGGTGCGCACGCCCGTCGGCCGCTTTGGCGGCGTCTTCAAGGACAAGAGCGCAGTCGAACTGGGCGTGGCGGCACTGGCCGGCCTGATCGAGCGCACCGGCCTGCCGCTCGACCTGGTCGAGGATGTGATCTTCGCGCAATGCTATCCGACAATGGAGGCGCCAGCTATCGGGCGCGTTGTGGCGCTGGATGCAGGGCTTCCGATCGGAACGCCGGGCCTTCAGATCGATCGTCGCTGCGGATCGGGGCTACAGGCGATCATCTATGGCGTCATGCAGGTCGCGACCGGCGGCGCGGACCTGCTCGTCGCGGGCGGTGCGGAATCGATGAGCAACGCGCCCTTCTTCACGCACCAGGCGCGCTGGGGCGCCAAGGGCGACGGCATGATGCTGCATGATTCGCTGGCGCGCGGCCGCATCACCGCAGGGGGCAAGAGCTATCCGGTACCCGGCGGCATGATCGAAACCGCGGAAAATCTGCGCGCTGAATACTCCATCTCCCGCGAGGAGCAGGACGCCTATGCGCTGGAATCGCATCGTCGCGCCGTCGCCGCACAGAAAGCCGGGCGTTTCGACGACGAGATAATCCCGGTGACCGTGCGCGACCGCAAGGGTGAGACGATCATATCTGCGGACGAGCATCCCAGGCCGGATATCTCGCTGGAAGCGCTGACCAAGCTGAAGCCGATCAGTGGCGCGCGCGATCCCGAATCGACGGTCACTGCGGGCAATGCGAGCGGACAGAATGACGGCGGATCGGCCTGTATCATCTGCACGCGCGAAATGGCCGAGCGCCACGGACTAAAGCCGCTCGCGACGCTGAAATCTTGGGCAGTGGCGGGCACCCCGCCGCGCACGATGGGGATCGGGCCGGTGCCCGCGACCGCACGCGCGCTCGAGCGGGCAGGCCTCGCTTTGGCCGATATCGACCTGATCGAGCTCAACGAAGCGTTCGCGGCGCAAGTGCTCGCCTGCACCCGCGCCTGGCAGTTCGCACCCGGCGATTTCGAGCGCCTGAACGTCAACGGATCGGGAATATCGCTCGGCCATCCCGTGGGCGCGACCGGCGGCCGCATCCTCGCCACGCTGCTCCGCGAGATGGACAGGCGGCAGGCGCGCTACGGTGTCGAGACGATGTGCATCGGCGGTGGACAGGGCCTCACCGCGATCTTTGAAAAAGCCTGAGGCGTGCGCGGGCGGTTCGTTTCGACAGCCTGGCCGCGCGGCATCGGCGCAGGCCGGACCCGTCGTTCAATCGAAGCGGACCTGCCCGTTGTTGAGCGCCACCTGCTCCGTTTCCACGATCACGCAGCGAAACGCCGCGCTGCCTGCCTCCCCGCGCCAGATTTCAACGCGGATCGTATGGCCCGGAAGCACGGGAGCCGAAAAGCGGGCGTCGAGCCCCCGAATCCGCTCCGGCTGGTTGTCCAAAAGGGCGCGAATCAGCGCCTTCCCGGCAATGGCATAGGTGCACAGGCCGTGCAGGATCGGCCGCTCGAAACCCGCCGAATGCGCCACGGCCGGATCGGCATGCAGCGGATTATAGTCGCCATTGAGACGATAGAGCAAAGCCGCAGCGGGCCGCGTCGTCACGTCGACACTCAGGTCCGGGGCCCGGTCAGGAATCGTATGCACCGGTTTGAGCGGTCCCTCGGCACCGCCGAAGCCGCCCTCGCCCCGCACGAACGTGCTCTGGCGAACCGTTGCGTAGAGCGTACCAGCCTCGTCGGTGATGTCGCGCCGCTGATAGAGGATCGCGCCGCGCCCCAGCCCCTTGTCGATGATCTCCTCGATCCGGTTCTGCGCGAAGATCTCGGCTTCGACGGGCAGCGGCTTGTGGATCTCGAGATTCTGCTCGGCGTGCAGCACCATCTTCCAGTCGATGCCGGTATCCGGTTCGCGCAGCCAGAAGCCGGGCGACGCCAGGACGCAGGCCATCATGGGAAGCGCCTGGAGATTCTCCTCATAGACGAACGCCAGGTCGCTCTCGTCGAGCGGATCGGCACCGGCGCCGATCGAGAGCGCGTAGAGCATCGTATCGCGGCGCGAATAGGCCTGGCGAACCAGCGGAAACGGTCGCTCCATCAGCGCCGCATAGTCGATTGCCATCACATCCTCCCGGGCGCCGTGGGAAGCGCCGGCGCACGCTTGCGCCTGCCCAAGGCTATTTCTCAAAGCCAACTATTTGTCCATACTATTATCGCCTATCGTCGCGGGGAGCGGTGTAGTTACATCACCAGCACGCGTTGACAGCCATGGATATGTACGTACAAGATGGAAAATATATTAGGCGGGCTGAATGACTGAGAGTGGAATGACGGACTCCGAATCCGAGATGATCCTGGATGCGGTGCAGAAGATGCTCGACCAGCATGTGAAGCCGCATGTCCAGCATCTCGAGCATGCGGACATCTGGCCGGAGGAGATTGTCGGCCGCATGGCCGAACTCGGCCTGTTCGGCGCAACAATCTCGCCGGAATATGGCGGACTCGGCCTTTCGACCGTCACCTATTCGCAGATTGTCGAGCGCGTATCGCGGGTGTGGATGTCGCTGTCAGGCATTTTTAATTCACATCTGATCATGGCCAATGCGGTCCAGCGCTTCGGCACCGAGGAGCAGAAGCGCAAATATCTGCCGCGCATGGCGAGCGGTGAAATCCGCGGCGCGCTTGCGCTTACCGAACCGGATTGCGGAACCGATCTCCAGGCGATCCGCACGGTCGCGGCCAGACAGGCGGACGGCTCGTATCTGATCAACGGCACCAAGATGTGGATCACCAATGCCGCGAATGGCCATGCAGTCGCGCTGCTGGTCAAGACCGATCCCGGCGCTGAGCCGCGCCACAAGGGCATGAGCCTGTTCATCGCGGAGAAGCGCGAGGGCTTCAACGTATCGCGGACGCTTCCAAAGCTGGGTTACAAGGGTATCGACACCGCGGAAATCCACTTCTCGGATTATCGCGTCGAAGCCGGCGACCTGATCGGCGAAGTCGAGGGCAAGGGCCTGCAGCATGCGCTGGGCGGACTGGAACTCGGGCGGATCAATGTCGCGGCGCGCGGTGTCGGCGTGGCGCAGGCCGCGTTGGACGAAGCGGTCGCCTATAGCCGCGTGCGCCACACCTTCGGCAAGCCGATTTGCGAGCATCAGGCGATCCAGCTCAAGCTGGCCGACATGGCGACGCAGATCGCGGCCTCTCGCCTGCTGGTGCGCAGCGCCGCCGCAGCGCACGATCGTGGCGAGCGCTGCGACATGGAGGCCGGCATGGCCAAATATTTCGCCACCGAAGCCGCGATGTTCTGCGCCAGCGAGTCGATGCGCATCCATGGCGCCTATGGCTATTCGAAGGAATATATCGTCGAGCGGCTCTATCGCGATGCACCGTTGCTGGTGATTGGCGAAGGCACCAACGAGCTCCAGCGCATCCTGATCGCGCGCCAGCTGATCGCGCGGGCCGAAGGATGAGCGATCCGCGCTTCCTGGGCGACGGCCCCGACGCGGTCTATGCCGCGCATCTGGCGGCGGGCCGCTTCATGATCCAGCGCTGTGGCGAGTGCCGCGCGCACATCTTTTACCCGCGAAGCCTGTGCCCGAAATGCGGCGCACCAAATCCGGAATTCGTCGCAGCCTCGGGGCGCGGCACGGTCTATTCGGCCACCGTCCAGCGCGGCTTTCCGGTTCGCGGAAGCGACACCAGCCTCGCCATCGTCCAGCTTGAGGAAGGCCCGCGCATGATGACGCGCATCGACGGGATCGCGCCCGATGCGGTGGCGCCCGACATGCCTGTGGTCGCGCGGATCGTGGAAGAGGAAGGACGGCATTTCGTGGTGTTCGACCATGTCTGAGCGCGGCGAGGGGCAGCTTCGCGGCGCTGCGTCGATCGTCGGCGTCGGCATCTGCGCACAATGGGAAGCGAAGGGCCGCACCGTCTTCGACCAGATGGGCGAAGCCGTCGCCCATGCCCTCGAAGATGCCGGCCTCAAGCTATCCGATGTCGATGGGCTGTTCGCCGGTGCGCCCGGCTCGTTCCTGGCGACGCTGGAGATCGGCGAGTATCTGGGCATCCAGCCGCGCTTCGCGAGCAACAACATGGTCGGCGGATCGTCCTTCGTCGGTCATTTGCTCACCGCGGCGATGGCCCTCCACACCCGCCAGTGCGACGTGGCGCTGATCTGCTACGGCAGCGCGCAGCGATCGCAGGCCGGCGGGCTCGTCTCGGTCTCGCGTATGCCGCCTTATGAAGAGCTTTACCGGCCGCGTTACCCGATGGCGCAATATGCCCTCGCCGCGCGGCGGCACATGCATGAATATGGCACGACGCGCGAGCATCTGGCGCATGTCGCGGTTTCCGCGCGGCAATGGGCCACACTTAACCCCGAAGCGTTCATGCGCGCCCCAATGACGGTGGAGGAAGCGCTCGCGGCGCGGATGATCTGCGATCCGCTCACGGTGCGCGACGCTTGCCTCGTCACCGATGGCGGCGGCGCAGTGATCCTCACCCGGCCCGATCGGGCGCGCGATCTGCGCCAGGCGCCGATCCACCTGCTTGGAGCAGCAGCCGCGCAAAGCCATTACCAGATCGACCAGATGCCCGATCTCACCACCACATCGGCGGCGTCCTCAGGCGCCCGAGCCTTTGCGATGGCAGGGCTCACGCCCGCCGACGTGGACGTGATCGAATTGTACGATGCGTTCACGATCAACACGATCCTGTTCCTCGAGGATCTGGGCTTCTGCGCAAAGGGCGAAGGTGGGCCGTTCGTGGCCGAGGGCCGGATCGCGCCGGGCGGGAGCCTGCCGGTCAACACCAATGGCGGCGGCCTCTCGTGCAATCATCCGGGGATGTACGGCATCTTCACGATCATCGAAGCGGTGCGCCAGTTGCGTGGCGAAGCGGGCGCGCGGCAAGTGGCAGATGCGCAGGTGGCGCTGTGCCATGGCAATGGCGGCGTACTTTCCAGCCAGATCACCGCGCTACTCGGCACCACCGCAGCGCTTTGAGCCAGTGTTCAAATTGCAAGAAGTGAGGACAAGTTGGGACATCTGAAGGGCAAGACGATCATCGTCACCGGCGGCGCCGGCGGCATCGGCAGCGCGATCTCGCTGGAGCTTGGGCGGCAGGGCGCGAATGTCGTGGTCAACGACGTGGGCGCCAGCCTGAAGGGTGAGGGTCAGGATCTGAGCACTGCCGAGGCCCTGGTCGAGCAGATCCGCGCCGAGGGCGGATCTGCTGTGGTCGATGCCCATTCGATCGCCGACTGGGACGAGGCGCAGGCCATCGTCCAGACCGCGATCGACGCGTTTGGCGGGCTCCACGGCGTGGTCAACAATGCCGGCATTCTGCGCGATCGCTATTTCCACAATATGGACCCCGCCGAATGGCGCGCGGTGATCGACGTCAATCTCAGCGGCTATTTCTATGTCAGCCGCGCGGCGGCGCCGGTGTTCCGCGAGCAGGGCAGCGGCTCGCTGGTCCATTTCACGTCCACCGCGGGGCTGATCGGCACCACGGGCCAGGTGAATTACGGCGCGGCCAAAGCAGGCATCGTCGGCCTTTCCAAGCAGATCGCGCTCGACATGGAGCGCTTCGGCGTCCGCTCGAACTGCGTTGCGCCCTTTGCCTGGACGCGGATGACCAGCAACATCCCCTCGGACACGCCCGAACAGGCCGAGCGCGTGCGCAAGCTGAGCCAGATGTCGCCCGAAAAGGTCGCGCCACTCGTTGCCTTCCTGCTTTCGGACGAGGCAAAGGAGGTCAACGCGCAGATCTTCGCGGTGCGCAACAACGAGATATTCCTGATGGGCCAGTCGCGCCCGCTGCGCTCGATCCATCGCGGCGAAGGCTGGTCGGTCGATGCGCTCGCCGAATATCTGGTGCCGACGTTGCGCAACAGCTTCTACGGACTCGAACAGTCGCGCGACGTTTTCCCGAGCGATCCCGTTTGATCCGCGTCCCCCTATTCCTGCCCGCGCACCGGATCGACCGGCTGGCGGGCGCGGTGGCCTCGGGCGCGGATTGCGTCATCCTCGATCTCGAGGACGGCGTACCGGCCGACCAGAAGGCCGCCGCACGCGCCGCAGTGGCCGCGCTGGCGCCCCAGGCGATTCCGATCGCCCTGCGGATCAATGCCGAGGGCACGCCCTGGCATGACGAGGATTGCGCCGCGGCACGCGCCAGCCTCGTGCTGGCGGCGGTCATGCTTCCCAAATGCGAAGCGCCGCCCGAGGCGGATCGCTTCCCGGGCAAGGCGCTGTGGCCGCTGATCGAGACGGTCGCCGGATTGGCCAATGCGCGCCGGATCGCCGCCGCCCCCGCCGTCGAGCGGCTCGCCTTTGGATCGGTAGATTACAGCGCGGATGCCGGGTGCGCGCACATTCGCGAGGCATTGCTCCATGCGCGCTCGGAGCTGGTCGTCGCCAGCCGGCTCGCCCGGATATTGGCGCCGCTGGACGGCGTGTTTCTCAAGCTGGACGATACAGAGGGCGCGGCGGCTGAGGCGCGGTATGCGCGCGAACTCGGCTTTGCCGGCAAGATGGCGATCCACCCGCGCCAGATCGCGGCGCTGCGCAGCGGCTTCGCCCCCGATGCCGAGCAGCTCGCCTGGGCCCGCAGGGTGATGGCGGCGGGCGAAGATACCGGCGCGGTTTCCATCGATGGCATGATGATCGATGCGCCGGTGCGGCAATTGGCCGTAGCGCTCCTCTCCGAAGCCGCGCTTGCCGACTAGGTGCCGCCGAATTCGGACGGCCGGCCGTCGCGCCGCGCGCCGCGCGCCTCCTGATAGTCCTGCGACTTGAACAGCGCCGATTGCGCGAGCAATTCGGCGTTCAGCCCCGCGCGGATCGCGCCACGCGCAGCGTCGTCGATGATCCGCCGCGCGGCAAGCACCGCCAGCGGCGGCTGCGCGGCGATTTCGGCGGCGATAGCGAGCGCGGTGACGTCAAGCGCGTCACTGTCCACCACCAGCTCCACCGCACCCCAGGCGAGCGCCGTCGCGGCATCGATCCGCCGCCCCGTGAGTATCAGATATTTGGTGCGTGCCGATCCGATCAGCGCATTGAGCAGCGGCAGACCGCCGCTATCGGTGACCAATCCCATCGCCACTTCGGGCACGCCGAGCTGGAGGTCGCTGCCCGCGATGCGGAAATCGCAGGCGAGCGCCACTTCGCAACCCAGCCCGAGCACCGCATTTTTCAGCGCCGCGACGATGGGCTTGGGGCAATCGAGCTGCTTCAGACGCACCTGTTGCAACCGCGCGAGATAGGCCATGTCGCTGTCGCCGGGCGCGCGGCTGCCGATCATCGTCACGTCCATGCCGGAGCAGAATGATCGGCCCTCGCCGCGCAGCAGGATCACGCGCACCCCCGGATCCGCGGCCATCGCATCGATCGCTGCCCCGAAAGCGACGTGCATTTCCTGGGTGAAGGCATTGTGCCGTTCGGGGCGGGACAGGCTGACGATGCCGATCCCGTCGCGTATCTCGCAAAGGATTCCCTCGCTCACGGCTTCTCCCCTTCCCGCACCGACTAGGCCAGCTCGGCCAGCCGGACCAGCGCATCCTGACCCTCGCCAAAGATCTTGCCGAGCACGAGTAGCCGCTTGAAATGGTGACTGACGGCGAATTCGTCGGTCATGCCATAGCCGCCGTGCAGCTGGATGCCGGCCTTGGCGATATGGTCCGCAGCCTCGCCGATCACGACGCTCGCCTGGTCCAGCGCCCTGCCCCGGGCAGCCGGATCGCCGCGCATACTCGCCGCCGCCATGTATAAGATCGAGCGCGCCTCCTGCGCCTCCACGAACATCCCCGCCATGATGTGCCGCAGCGCCTGGAAGCTGCCGATCTTGCGCCCGAATTGCTCGCGTACCTTCAGATAATCGCTGCATAATTCTAGCACGCGCTCCGTCGATCCGATCGACTGCGCAAGGCAGCCGAGCCGCGCATGATCTAGCGCCTCGCTGAGGAGCGCGCGGGCGTCGTCGCCCGAGACGAGCAGCGCGTCGGCGGGCAGTGACACCTGCTCGAAAGCGATATCGGCGGCGCGCGTGCCGTCGAGCTGGCGATAGTCCTGGCGGACCATGCCCGGTGCATCCGCCGGGACGAGGAGCAGAGCGAGTTTGCCCTTCAGGCGAGCGGTGACGATCAGGTGGGTGGCGTGCGGCGCATCCTGAACGGCGCGTTTGCGGCCTTTGATCCGATAGCCCCCATCCGCCGTGTCCGCCGTGACTGCGATCTCGGCATTCGCGTGCGACGGCACGTTGGTCTCATCATGCGCCAGCGCGACCCGGACATTCCCTTCGGCCAGCCCGGATAGCAGCGAGTCCTCGCCCCCGCGCGTCCGCGACAGAATCCTCCCGCCGAGCAACAGGCTAGTCACATAGGGCTCGATCACCAGCGCCCGGCCGAACGCGATCAGCAGCAGCATCACGTCTTCCAGCGAGTCCAGACCGCCGGCCTCGTCCTCGATGAACGGAAGGCTGAGCCAGCCCATCTCGGCGAAACGCGCCCAACTTTCCGGGTCGAAGCCGCCGCGCTCCGTCGTGGCGCGATAGTGGCCGAGGCCATAGCGTTCGGAAAGGAAACGCGCGGCGCTGTCAGTCAACAGCGTCTGTTCGGCGGAGAGAGTGAAATCCATCACGGCTACCTTAGCTCGAACGCGGTCTGGGCGATGATATCGGACTGAACCTGGCGCGCACCGGCGAAGATCGAGGCGGCGCGGCAATAGAGCATCGCGAAGGTCCGGCCTGGCACCTCGTCATGCCAATAGGCGTCGCCGCTGTGCCATTCGAGCAGTTCTGCATCGGTGAAGGCGCGCACACCCTTGGCACCGAGCAAATCGGTTTCGAGCTCGCTGATCATCTGCTGGAGATCCGCACCGCGCAATTTCAGCGCCGACGCGATCGGCCCGGGCGGATAGGGTCGCGGCTCCTGCCCCAGCACGCGGAGCACCGACCATTCCAGCCCCGTCGCCATCGCCTCGGCGCGGGCAATGCGGCGGCGGAACTCATAGCCCCGGTGCCCTAAACCCTCCAGCAGTCCTTCGCGCGCAGCCAGATCGCGCAGCCGCCGAAGCTCGCGCTTGGTGGAATAGATGAATGCGCCCTCGGTGCGCTCCAGATTGAGCAGCGCCTTCGCATAGGTCCACCCCTGCCCCGGCGTGCCGATCAGATTTTCGGCGGGCACTTCGACATTGTCGAGGAACACTTCGCAGAGATGGGCATCGCCATGGATCGAGGGGATCTGGCGCACCGTAATCCCCGGACTCTGCATGTCGATCATCAGGAACGAAATGCCGTCCTGCTTCTTGCCGGAGGCATCGGTGCGCACCAGGAAGAAGCCCCAGTCGCTGTCATAGGCGCCGCTGGTCCAGATCTTCTGCCCGTTGACCAGCCAGCGCCCGCCTTCGAGCACCGCGCTGGTGCGCAGGCTGGCCAGGTCGGAGCCGGCTTCGGGTTCCGAAAAGCCCTGACACCAATAGCTGCGCCCCTCGCGGATGCCGGGGAGGAAGCGCGCCTTCTGCGCTTCGTCGCCGAACAGATAGACAATCGGGCCGACCAGATTGGTGCCCTGCACGTTCGGCGATGGGCAATCGGCGGCATATTGCTCTTCGCGGAATATAAAGTGCTGCAAGGGCGTCCAGTCGCGCCCGCCGTATACGACGGGCCAGGACGGCACCGACCAGCCCCTGCCGCTCAGAATCGCGGTCCAGCGCAGCATGTCGTCATGCACCTTGAACGCATTATAACTGCTGCGCCCGCGCCGCTCGGTCATTTCGGGGGTGAGATTGGCGCGGATGAAATCGCGGACTTCCTGCCGGAAATCCTCATGCGCCGTATCGAGCTCAAGCCGCATCCGAATCGCCTTCTCTTTTGTCTGCCAGCGGTGCCTCGAAATGCTCGGCCAGCCCCGCTTTGACGATCTTGCCGGATATTGTGCGCGGCAGGCTTTCCACGAAGCGCCAGCGCTCCGGCACCTTGTACCGCGCGAGCGACCTGCTCACGATCGTGCGCAGGCGTTCCTCGATCTCGGCGGTGTCAGCAGGCACCTCGGCAAGCTCGATCAGCGCCGCGACGCTTTCGCCCAGGCGTGCGTCGGGCACGCCGATCACCGCCGCACCGCGCACGCCGGGATCGAGCGCCAGCACCCGCTCGACTTCGGCGGGATAGACATTGGCCCCGCCGCGCACGATCAGGTCGTTTTTGCGGCCGGTCACGAACACGGTGTCGTCGTCGCCAAAATGGCCGATGTCGCCGGTGTGCAGCCAGCCATCGCGCAACGCTTCCAGCGTCGCGTCCGGGCGGTTCCAATACCCCAGCATAGGCGACCACACGCCCGCCCAGGGCCCTTCCCGCCGCGCGCGTGCGCAGATTTCGCCATCCTCGCCCGTCGCGCAGCGGCTGCCATCGGGCTTGAGGATCGCCACGTCGATATGGCCGCAGGGCTGCCCGCTGCCGCCGGGCACGAACGGCCGGTCGATGCCGCTGCTGGTCAGCACCGTCGGCGCTTCGGTCAGACCATAGCCGACCAGCACCGGATGGCCGAAGCGATCGACATAGGTTTGCCGCACATCCTCGGGCACGGCCGAGCCCGAATTGCCGACCAGCGTCAGGCTGGCGAGGCGTGCAGGATCGAAATCGAGCCGCAGGAAATCATGCAGGATTGCCGAAGGAAGGCTGATCGCCTCGACTTGCTCGCGCTCGATCCACTCGATGATCCCCTCGGCATCGCGCCGATCGATGCAGACGAGGCACCCGCCCGAGACCAATGCCGTCAGCCCGGAGCGGATGATCGCATTGAGGATGCTGAGCCCCATCGCCGCGCCGCGCCGTATATCGGCCGGGCCCTCGTCGGCCTGCACGCCGCTGGCCCGGCTTACGGCGGCAACCAGCATGTTGCGCTGGCTGTGCACCACGCCCTTGGGAAAGCCGGTGGTGCCGCTGGTATAGCCGATCGCCGCCGGGGCAAGCGAATCAATGACGGGTCGAGGCCCGGCCGAATCCCGGTGGCGATCGATCAGCGCGTGGAATTCGCTCGCTTCTCCCGGTTCACCGAGCAGGATGATCCGCCGTAGATCCGGCAATCCGGCTCGCGCCGCTTCGATCTGCGCGACCGCGCGGGACTCGCCGATGAACAGCGTCACGCCGCAATCGTGCAGCTGGAACACCTTTTCCGGGCCCGCCAGCAGCGGATTGATCCCCACCCAGACCGCGCCGAGCCATTGCGTGGCGAGGAAGGCCAGGACGACCTCGTGTCGGCAGCCCGCCGCCATCGCTACGCGGTCGCAGGGCGAAACGCCTTCCGTCGCAAGCGCCGCCGCGAATGCGTCCACGGCTCGGACAAGCTCCTCGAACGTGTAGCGGGCGTGGCGATCGACCAGCGCCTCCGCGCCCGGACGGCTTGCGGCGATCGCCGCCACGGCTTCGCGGATCGTCGAGGGCGAGCCCGGAATGTGCGGCGCGGGCGCGTTCATCTCGCGGCCTCGCCTATCCCGAACGCGGCGTTCTGCTCGCCCAGCGCCGGGGCGCGCTGCGCCGGCATCCGCGCGCCGTTCACGCGGATCGGGCACGCCAGCATCTGCAGCCCCCCGGGCACGTCCGGGTGCGCCACCGCGTCGATCATCGCCACTTCGGCGACGAACGGGTTGGACAGCGCCTGCGCCACATCGTTGACCGGTGCGAAGGGCACGCGCCCGGCAAGTTCTGTGACCCACCATGCCGAATCCTGCGCGCCGAAGATCGCATCGAGGATTTCGGTCAGCTCCACGAGATTTCCGTGCCGCGTCCGCGGATCGGCAAAGCGAGGGTCGGACAGAAGCTCGGACCTTCCCACCATCTCGCAGAAAACCAGCCAGAAAGCCGGTGTCTGGCACATCAGGAAGCCCCAGCCATCGCGCGTGCGCACCAGTTGCGAGGGGGCTATCGACGGATGCGCGCCCCGTGCCAGCCGTTGCGCCTCGAAGCCGGCATTCATCGTCCACACCGCCGGATAAGATAGCTGGTGCATCGCCACGTCGAACAAGGAAACATCGACATCGCAGCCGACCCCGATTGTTCGCGCGCGGAGGATTCCCGCCAATATGCCCGCGGCCCAGACCGATCCGCTCATGAAATCTACCATCGACAGGCCGAACCGGGTGGGCGGGCCGCCCGGCTCGCCGGTCATCGATAGGAAACCGCATTCGGCCTGCATCAGATAATCATAGCCCGGCCAGTTCGCCCGGCTGTTGTCGCGCCCGTACGCCGAGAGATGCGCGCAGACGATAGCGGGCTGCACGGCGCGAAGGGCGGCAAAGTCGATGCCGAGCCCGGCCGGCACCGATCCGCGCAGATTGTTGACCACCGCGTCTGCCGAGCGAACCAGCCGCTCGAAATCCGCGCGCCCAGCTTCGCTCTTCAGATCGAGCATCACTGATTGCTTCGAGCGCGAAAAGGTCTGGAAGAACTGGCTGTCGCTTTCGCCAAGCAGATAGGGACCAGTACGGCGCGAGATATCGCCCTCGCCCGTCTCCACCTTGACGACTTCCGCACCCAATTCGGCGAGCAGCTGCGTACCATAGGGGCCCGCGCCATATTGCTCGACCGCGAGGATCCGAACACCTTCCAACAACCGAAGCGGGGATTGCATGGCCGCCTTTGCCCTAGCCGACCGGACGGGCGGAGCGGCACGCCATCAGAATCGAGCGCTCGAATGTCATGAAGCTTTCGCCCGATGCCTTCAGCCCCTCGGTACGGACGCGCACGATCCCCGCATCGGCATGCTTACGCGACTCGCGGACTTCCAGAATCTCGCTGGCGGCATAGATCGTGTCGCCAACAAATACCGGAACGGTGAGTTTGATGTCGGTCCAACCCAGATTGGCGACCGCGCGCTGCGATACGTCGCGCACGCTCATCCCCACCACCATCGATAGCGTCAGGCAGCTGTTCACGACGATTTTCTCGAAATGCTGATGCCGCGCATATTCGGCATCGAAATGCAGCGGGTGGGTGTTCATGGTCAGCAGCGTGAACCAGCTATTGTCGGTCTCGCTGATCGTGCGGCCGGGCCTGTGCGCAAAACGTTGTCCCGCCACGAAATCCTCGAATGCGCGCCCGGCGCTTTCCTCCGGATACCCCACCCAATCCGCCAGTCCGCTCACGTTTTTCCTCATCCTTAATCCGGGGAGGAACGTTGCATTACCGGACAAGTTTGTCCATACAATTTCTGAGTGAGGGTGATTACTGAAGCTGCCTGGGAGGGTTCTGAAGCGTGGATACCGAAACGTTCGAGCAGTTGCTGGCGACGATAGAACGCTATGTCGGGGACCGGCTGATCCCGGCGGAACGCGAGGTCTCGGACACCGATGCGATACCCGCGGATATCGTCGCGGAAATGCGCGACATGGGCCTGTTCGGCCTCACCATCCCCGAAGAATTTGGCGGCATCGGATTGAATGTGGAAGAGGAGATGCGAGTCGTCATGGCATTGTGCCGGGCGAGCCCCGCATTCCGATCGCTGATCGGCACCAATAACGGCATCGGCAGCCTGGGCATCGTCCTTGCCGGCACCAATGCGCAAAAAGTGTATTGGCTTCCCCGGCTGGCGAGCGGCGAGACCATCGCCAGCTTTGCGCTGACCGAGCCGGAGGCCGGATCGGATGCCGCGGCGGTGCGCACCAAGGCAGAGAAGGTCGATGGCGGGTGGGTGCTCAATGGCGGCAAGCGCTACATCACCAATGCCGGCATAGCGGGCGTCTTCACCGTATTCGCGCGCACCGAGCAGGATGGCGGCTCCGGCGTCACGGCTTTTCTGGTCCCCGCCGGCGTAGAAGGGCTGCGCGTGAGCGGCTCCGAAGCCAAGATGGGCCAGCAAGGCGCGCATATCCACGAAGTCTATTTCGACGATTGCCGGATCCCGGACGATGCGCTGCTCGGAGAACCCGGCAAGGGATTTGCCGTCGCCATGCGAATTCTGGCGCGCGGCCGGCTCCATATCGCAGCGGTGTGCTGCGGGTTGGCGGAGCGCGCGCTCGAGGAAGCGTTGGGCTATGCGATGGAGCGCAAGCAGTTCGGCGAGGTCATCGCCAATTTCCAATTGGTGCAGGCTTTGCTGGCGGACAGCCGCGCGGAGAGCCTGGCCGGGCGCGAACTCGTGCTGGCCACGGCGCGGCGCCGCGACGCCGGACAGGATGTGGACATGGAGGCCAGTTGCGCGAAGATGTTCTGCTCGGAAATGGTGGGCCGCGTCACCGATCGCGCGGTGCAGGTGCTGGGCGGGGCCGGCTATCTCAAGGCGTTTCCCGTCGAGCGGCTCTATCGCGACGCCCGGATTCTGCGAATCTATGAGGGGACCACGCAGATCCAGCAATTGGTGATCGCCAAGGCCATGCTGCGTCGCGCCCGCGCGGGAAGCAAATGAATCAGGCCGCGCTCGATGCACTGCTGCGGCCCGGGGCGATCGCAATCGTCGGCGCGTCGGACGATCCGGCCAGGATCGGCGGCCGCCCGCTTGCCTATTCGCTCGCCGCCGGGTTCACCGGCGCGCTCTACCCGGTCAATCCCAATCGCGCTGTGGTGCAGGGCCTTCCCGCCTTTGCGTCGATCGCCGACGTCCCCGGCGCGGTCGACCTCGCTGTCATCGCCGTTCCCGCCAGCGAAGTGACCGCCGCGCTCGAAGCCGTTGCCGCCAAGGGCGCCAAGGCGGCGGTGGTGTTTTCCGCAGGATTCGCGGAGACCGGCCCCGAAGGCCGCGCGCGCCAGGAAGCCTTGCTCGCCCGTGCCCGGGAACTGGGCGTGCGTCTGCTCGGTCCCAATTGCGTCGGTCTGTTCAATGCCCGCATCGGCCATATCGCGACCTTCTCCTCGGGTCCCGAAGCCGGGCTTTCGCCGGAGGGGCGCGTCGGGCTGGTCAGCCAGTCGGGCGCCTATGGCACGCATCTGCTGGCGCAGGCGCGGGCGCGGCGGATCGGGATCGGCCAATGGGTCTCGACCGGGAACGAAGCCGATATCGCGGTGGCCGATATCATTCACGCCTTCGCGATGGATCCCGATGTGGATGTGATCGCCGCCTATCTGGAGGGCGTGACCGACGGTCAGGCGCTGCTGCGCGCGCTGGCGTGCGCCACCGCCCAGCGCAAGCCCGTCATCCTCATCAAGGTCGGCCGATCCGAAGCCGGCATCCGCGCCGTTGCCGCCCATACCGCCGCGTTGACCGGCGAGGACGCGGTGTTCGACGCCGCGATCCGCGATCTGGGCGTCGTCCGGGTCGATACCACCGATGCGATGTTCGACTTGGTCTATGCCGCGTCCCGCCTGCCCATTCCGAAGGACAATGGCATCGGCGTGCTGACCATTTCGGGCGGGGCCGGCGTGATGATGGCCGACGCCGCCGAGGCGGGCGGGCTCACGTTGCCGCCCATGCCCGCCGCGGCGCAGGAACGGCTGCTGCGCCGCAATCCAATGGCCGCGCCCGCCAATCCGGTCGATATCACCGCGCAGGCGATCAACGACTTCACCATGGTCAGCGACTTTCTTGGCGAGATGATGATGGCCGAGGAATACAGCGCCTTCGTCGCCTTCTTCACAAGCTGGGCCGGATCGAAGACGCTCGCCGCGCCGCTGCGACAGGCGATCCTGGCGGGGTGCCGGGCGCGCAATGGCCGCCCGATGATCCTCGTCGCGCTGGCTGGCGAAGCGGTGATTGCCGACTATGAGGCACAGGGGTTCGCGGTGTTTGACGATCCCAGCCGCGCAGTGACGGCGCTGGCTGGGCTAGCCGAGATCGGCCGCAATTTCGCGGGCCCCAGGCAGGGTGCGCCGATCGACCTGGCCACGGTTCCGGCATTTCCCGCGCGCGCGCTCAACGAGGCCGAGGGCAAGCAGCTCCTCGCCCGGATCGGCCTCCGCACCCTGCCCGAACGGATCGCGACCGATCGCGCCGACGCAGAAGCCGCGGCGGCAGAATTCGGCACCGCCCTCGCCCTCAAGATCCTATCCCCCGATATCGCCCATAAGACCGAGCTCGGCGGCGTCCGGCTCGGCATCCACGGTCCGCAAGCGGCAGGGGATGCCTTTGACGCGATCATGGCAAATGTCCGGCGCCTCGCGCCGGATGCGCGCCTCGACGGCGTCTCGATCGTGCCGATGGCGGGCACAGGCGTCGAACTGATCATCGCCGTCCGGCACGACCCCAGCTTCGGGCCCGTCACGCTGGTCGGGGCTGGCGGGGTGCTGGTCGAGATGTTCGAGGATGTCGCGATGCGCGTCGGAGCGGTTTCGATCGAACAGGCGCGTGCGATGATCGAAAGCCTGCGTTCGGCGGCGTTGCTGCGCGGCATTCGAGGGGCGCCGCCGCTCGATATCGCAGCGGCAGCGGAGGCACTGGCGTGTCTGTCGAGCTATGGCGCCGCCTGCGCCGCTACGCTGGGGACGATCGAAGTAAATCCGCTGCTGGTCCGCGAGAAGGGCGCTGTGGCGCTCGACGCATTGATCCTGCCGCGCGGCGGCGCGCACGGCGAAGCCGCTTGACGAAGGGCACCCGGCAAGCGGAGATGCGCCGATGATCAACCGCAAGGCCTCACAGGAACCGCTCTACAAGCAGGTGGTTCGGAATTTGCTGGCTGATATCGAAACCGGCAAGCGGCCGATCGGCACGCGCCTGCCGACCGAACAGGAACTGAGCAAGCAGCTCGGCGTGAGCCGGCATACGGTTCGCGAGGCGCTGCGCCAGCTTCGCGCCGCGGGCACGATCACCTCGCGCCAGGGCTCGGGCTCGATGATCGCCAATGCCGGACAGCCGAGCCGCTACGTCCACGCCATCTCCGATCTCTCCGAACTGCTGCAATATGCCGCCGAGACGCGGCTTTCGATCGAGCGCACCGCGTTCGTGAAGGCCGATGCGAAGCTGGCCTCGCGTCTCAATTGCAGCCCGAACCGCGAATGGCTGCTTCTTGAGGGGCTGCGCTTCGGCGCCGAGCCTGATTCGCCGATCGGCTGGACCGAAGTTTATGTCCACGCCAGCTATGGCCGCATCCGCAATCTGGTGGGAAAGCGCGCCGGGCCCATATCGAGCTGGATCGAAAGCGAGTTCGACGAACGGGTGGTCGAGGTTCGCCAGACGATCCGCGCGACGGTGATCCCCGAAAATCTCGCCGAAATCCTCGATTGCCAGGCCGGTTCCGCCGCGCTGGAGGTCGAGCGCGTCTATCTCACCGATCGCGACAAAGTGATCGAGGTCGCGTTCAGCATCCACCCGGCGGATCGCTTCGCCTATTTCGTCACGCTGCGCCGCAAGCCCGGCGAATGATCGCCAAGCCTATCGCTTGAGGACGGTCACGCACGCATTCGCGCCGCGGCCGATCACATGCGCCATCGCCGTGCGCGATGGCTTCACTTGGCGAGGCCCCGCCTCGCCGCGCAATTGCGTGACCAGTTCGCACACTTGGCCCAGTGCCGAAGCGCCCAGCGGCTCGCCCTTTGACAGCAGGCCGCCCGACGGGTTGATCGGCCGCGCGCCGCCCGGTTCGGCCTCGCCGCCCGCGAGCAACGCGCGCTGGTCTCCCGGCGCACAAAGGCCGAGTTCCGTCCAGACCATCAGCTCGCGGGCCGCATCCGTATCCTGGCATTCCACGATATCCAGGTCTGCCGGCCCGATCCCGGCCTGCGCATAGGCAGCCTGCGCCGCCGACGTGGTCGGCGGGACGATCGCCGTATCGTCTACTCCGCAGAGCGGCGTATCCTCGCCCAATATGCTGCCCGGTCGATGCGATCGCAGCGCAATTCCGGCGATGTGCACGTCCCTGGCATTGCCTTTCGCGCGCCGCACGACGACCGCCGCTGCACCCTCATTGGGCGAGCACAGCATCCACAGATGCAGCGGATCGCACACCAAGGTGGAGGCGAGGACCTGCTCCACCGTCACCGCTGCCCGAAACATCGCGTCGGAATTATGCGCACCGGCCGCACGGTTCTTCACCACCAGCCGCGCCAGATCATTTTTGTCGAGCCCCTGTTCGCGCAACAGCCTTTGCGCGCGCATCGCGAAATAGGCCGGCGCCGGGGAGAAGCCCGCCGCCTCTTGCCAGGGCGCGAAGAAGCTCGAGCGGATGATGCCGCGCGGCATCTTCTCGACGCCGACCACCAGCACTGCCTCATGCTGCCCGCTCAAAACCGCATCGACCGCGAGTTGCAGCGCCGCGCCGCCCGAAGCGCAGCCGGCTTCGACATCCACAATCGGCCCGCCCGTCATGCCAAGCTGGGCCAGCACGCGGTGCCCGGTTGCCACGCCCGAATAGACTGTCGCGCAAAAAGTCGCCCCGATCCGCGAGGGTTCGATCTCCGCATCGCGAAGTGCGCGCTCGACGGCGACGCTCCCCATCTGCGCCACGCTCGTCGCCCCGAACCGGCCAAAGGGATGCATGCCGATCCCGGCGATCACCGCGCCGCTCATGCGCGAGACTCCACCGGCGCGAATTGCCAGATCAGCAGCTCGTGCTCCTCGGGCCCGGGAAGTGCCTCCGTCGTCAGATGCATCGCGGCATCGGTCTCGATCGCGGCTTCGTCGGTAATGGAAAGCCGGGTGAGGATTCGCAGCCCGATGCCATCGAGCACGACCACACCGAGTCCATAGGGGACCGGCCCGTGATACCCGGGCGGTGCACTGCGCACGACCGTCCAATATTCCAGCCGTCCGCTTGTCGGAAGCCGCATCTCGACCACATCATCCGCACCCGAGAACGGGCATCGCTCGGCCAGCGGAAAATGGTGCTGCCCGCTGGTCTCAGAATAGCCGCCGCGTAGCGCCCAAAGGCCAGCGTCGCTGCGTACCAGAAACCTTTCTTCAAGCCGTTGCTCGTCGCGCGTTTCCATGCTTTCCCACGATCCAAATTTGTACGTATTACTATGGCGGTTTGCGGCTGTTTACAATGGCCGGGGCGTGGACTTGGGCTGGCGCAAAGCATGGGCGAAATCGGGCGGAACAGGGCTTCGACTTGTGTTTCGCAGGTGTGTATGCCGATCCGGTGGGAGCCGGATATGACTGGGCCTTCCGGCAAAGGAGCAACATGTTCGATCGACGGGAAGGCAATCCGATCCGGGTTCCAAAGGCGGCGGACGTGCTCGCCAGCCGGATACGCAAGGCGATCGTCCGGGGCGACCTGAAGGTGGGCGAAAAGCTGCCCCGCGAAGCCGAGCTGATCTCCGAATTCGAAGTGTCCCGGCCCACCGTTCGCGAAGCGATCCGCATCCTCGAATCCGAAGGGCTCATCACCGTTTCGCGCGGTTCGCAGGGCGGCGCCCGCGTCAACACCACGACGGGCAACGTCATCACCCGCGCCGCCGGCGTGGCGCTCCAGGCGCGCGGCGCGACGCTTGGCGACATCTACACCGCCCGCACGATCATCGAGCCGCCGGCCGCCCGGCTCGCCGCCGAGCTCAACGCAGCACCCGCCGCTGCGGCGCTGCGTCTGGTACTCGACGAGGCGAGGAAGGTTGTCGGGGATCCGCTGAAGATGGCCCAGGCCGTGGCGGAGTTCCACCGCGTCCTGCTCGCCGAATGCGGCAATGTCGTCTTGAGCGTAGTCGGTCAGGCGCTGCAGGATGTCGTCGACAAGCACATGAAGCTCGCGAACGAGCGCGAGCGCAATCTCGTCGCCAAGCGCGACAAGCGCACCGCCGAAGTAGGTCTGCGCTCCTACGAGAAGCTGATCGGCCTGATCGAGCGCGAAGAGGCCGATGAGGCCGAAGCGCATTGGACTCGCCACATGCACGAGGTCGAGCGTTATTGGGTCGGCCGCCTGTCGGGCACAGCCGCGATCGACGTTCTGGAATAGAGCTACACCCGGCCACGCATGCTGCGCAGCCGGGCGCCGCCAATCAGAACTTCGCGCCGATACGCAGGCCATAGGTCCGCGGCCGCGCCCAGATGCGCGTGTCGGCCGTTGCCGAGCTCACGATCGTCTGGCTGTAGAATTCGTTCAGCAAGTTCTTGCCCCACACCGAAAGCGAAACCGGGAACCGGTCCGAAGACAGCGTGATTTCCGCATTGGCCAGCACATAGGCCTTTTCCGCCAGACGGTTGGCGATGTCCCAATAGGACTTGCCATTGTAATAAAGATTACCGGTGAAGGCGACATCGGCATCGCCCACCGGGACGGTATAGGTGCCGCCCGCGCTGAGCGTCAGGAACGGCGTGCGGATCAGGCGCTTGTTGGTCGCGTCGATGAAGACGTTGGTGTTGCCGCCGATCGGCACGCCCCCGCTCAGCGTCGGCGTCGCCACCTGCGCTGCGGGGAAGCTGGTATATTTGCCGTTAATCGCGGAAATGCCGAAGTTGAAGTCGAGCTGCCGGCTGGGGCTCAGCGTCAAACTCGCTTCCAGGCCGTACAAACGCGCAGTCGCCGCATTCTGCAGCAGCGACGCCAGTGTCACTGGATCGCGCGTAGTGACCTGCAGGTCCTTGTAATCGGTATAATAGCCCGATGCCTCGAACCGGACGCCCGGCGCCAGGCGAGTCTTGAGGCCAAGCTCGTACTGGACGGCATTTTCCGGGCGCACCGGCTTGTACGTCGCCACGGTCGTCGCCGAATGGCTGAACAGCCCGCTCTTGAAGCCCTTGCCTGCCTTCACGAAGATATTGAGGTCGCTCGACGGCGTGAATTGCAGCGTCGCGGTCGGGGTGAACTTCTCGAAGCTCGCCTGGTTCGACAGCGTCAGCGTCGTCGGCGATCCGATCCTGCTGAAGGCACGCCGGGTCTCCCAGGTATAGCGTCCGCCGAGGGTGAGCGAGAACACCGGCGAAAATTCATAGCTGCCCTGGAAATAGGCCGCATAGGATTCGGTCCGCAGCGTCGGCAGGATGAACGTCGTCGCCTGCGCGCCGATCACACCGGCCGTAGAGACTGTCCGCGACTTGCTGGTATAAGGATCGTCACCGGCGGTATCGTGGAAATACATGCCGCCTGCGATCCATGAGAACGGACCGGTGCCGGTGGACGTCAGATACGCTTCCTGCACCCAGTTCCGCGAGAACATCGTGTAATCCAGGACATTGAGGTCCGCCGGAGTCGAGTCCGAATCCGTCAGGTAACGCGTCTCGTTATTCTGATAGCCGGTGATCGACGTGATATCGAACGGCCCGGCATGGAAGGTCGCCACCACCGAATAGACGCGCTGCTTCAGCGTGTTCTGCGGCTGGAACGAAAGGGCGGCGGTAAACGGTACCGTCGCCACAGTATTTCCGGGTACGCGAGCGCCGATCGTGTTGCGGTTCACCGGCTGCGTAGCCCCGCCGCCGCTACCGACATTGTCGACATAGGCCGCCGAAAAAAGAAAATTCACCCAAGGCGCCGGATCGAAGCGCAGCTTGGCGCGAACCGAAAGCGCGTCCAGCTCCATATAGGTGCGGTTGGCGATCAGGTCCTTGATATAACCGTCATCCTTGGAGCGATACACCGCGATATCGGCGCCGATCACGTCGTTGCCCGCGCTCAGATAGCCCTTGGCGACGATCTCGTTGAAGCGGCCATAGCTGAAGCTCGCTGCCCCCTCGACGCCGTCCTTGGTCGGCTTCTTGGTGATAATGTTGATGGCGCCGCCCACGGCATTGCGGCCGAGCAGCGCGCCTTGCGGACCCTTCAGGATCTCGACCCGCTCGATATTGTTGAACTGGAGATCCTGCCCGGCGAGGAACGCCTGATAGACGCCGTCTACATAGAAGGGGACCACCGATTCCTCGCCGGCGCTGGCGCCGCGCGTGCCGATGCCGCGGATCGTCGGCTGCGGGAAAGGACCGGTCTGGGGGAAGCTGAAGCCGGGCGTGACCTGGGCGAGCTGGTTCGATCCGGAAATGCCGCGCGCTTCGAGATCGCTGCCGCTGATCGCGCTGATCGCGATCGGCACGTCCTGGAGGCGTTCTTCGCGGCGCTGCGCGGTGACAATGATCTCGCCGGCATCCGAGCGTGCGGTTTCGTCGTCCTGAGCCTCGTCCTGCGCTACTGGCGCAGTCACGATCTGCGCCGCGGCCACGCCGGGGGCGCCGCACAGCGCGAATGCCACAAGCGCACTTCCGGCCAGCAAATTGGTTTTCGACAGCGTGAAACGCATTCTACCCTCCCAGATATGACGGCTCCCGGCCGCCTTTCGTTGCCCGCGATCAAGCAGGCGTTGGCAGCGGCTGTCAAATATGTATAAATGATCAATCTAATGGTAATCGCTATGGGAGATTGCGCGTGGACGTCGATCCCAAGCTTGCTCTAACCTTCGTTTCGGTCGAGCGCGAAGGATCGTTCACGGCGGCCGCGCGGGCGCTGAACGTGGCGCAGCCCTGGGTTTCCGAGCAGATGCGCAAGCTCGAGGACCAGCTTGGTGCGAAGCTTTTTCATCGCACTCCCAGGGTGCTCAAGCTCACGGAGGATGGGCGCCGCCTGCTGCCCCTCGCCACCCAGCTCGCCGAGGCCAACAGCCGGATGCAGGCCTTTGCGCGCGAGGCGAAGTCGCGCTCGCTGAACAGCCTGCGCGTGGGATCCGTATCGCTGATCGCGGAATTTCCCGAACGCCTGCTGCTCCACGATGCCTTTATCGAGCGCTACCAGAGCGCGGAGTTGCTCCTCCAGCGCGGCGCCGCGACCGCGCTCCAGAACCAGCTCCTCGCCGAGCAGATCGATGTCTATATCGGCTTTCGCAGCTCGTTCGATCTACCCGGCGGCTTTCGCCAGGTCCTGCTGTGCCAGCGTTACGCCCATATCCTGCTTCCCGCGGAATCGGAGCTGGCGGAGCTGGAGGAGATCGAACTGCCGATGCTGCACGGCCAGCGTTTCGTCACCTGCGAGCAGCTTTACGATCCGGTCGCGTGGCGCGCGTCGTTCCGGCCGCTTCTCGATGCGGGCGTGGAGGCCGTCTTCGCCCCCGAAGCCACACGCAGCACACTGGAGCATTTCGCGCGCATTCGCCGCCTGCCCTGCCTGCGCTGGGAAATAAACCCCTCCCCCCGCAAGCAATTGGGAGACATGGTGCGCGTGCCAATCGCCGGCGTGCCGCTAAGGCTCGAAGTGGCGCTTTTCTATCACCTCAAGGCGCGGCGGCCCCTGATCCGCGGTCTGGTGGCGCTGGCCGAGCAGCTCGCCAGCCGCGATCGCAATGCGCCGTTCGTGCCGGAAAATGGCCTAACTGCCCTTGCCCGCGCCTGACAGGACGGCGGAGGGGGGCCGTCCGCTTTCGCGCGCCGCGCGCGCCGATACGCCGACCGACAACGTCTCGAGTTCCAGCACCCGTTCCAGCGTGCCTTCCTCGGCCAGGTTCAGGTTGCGCTTGGCGTAATTGAGCGCCCAGGCTGGCATTTCGAGAAGCTGGCGGGCCAATGCGCGCGCGCGTTCGGCGAGTTCGGCATTGGGCACGACATAGTGAACCATGCCGCGGCGCAATGCCTCGTCGGCGCCGATCTTGGGCGAAAGCATGTAAAGCTCGCGCGCCTGCGCCGTGCCCAGGATCTTCGTCCAGAAATAGGTGCCGCCATAATCGCCAGACAGGCCGGCGCGCATGAATGCGCTGGTCAGCAGCGCCGATTCCCCGGCCACCCGAAAATCGCACGCGCCAGCCATGCAAAAGCCCGCCCCCGCGCAAGGCCCGTTTATCGCCGCGATCGTTGGCTTGCGCATCGTATGCAGCATCCGCGACGCCTCGACTCGCGCGGTGAGCTTCATCTCCAACGAGTCGAGCCGGGTCGCGGCCAGCCGCTCGTCCTGCGGAAGCGCCGCCATCTCGTCCAGCGCCTGCTGCCGCAACCGCAGATCGGCGCCCGCGCAGAAGCCCCGCCCCGCGCCTGTCAGGATGACGCAGCGCACAGCCGGATCGTTTGCCAGCTTTGCGAGCATGACCGGCAGCGCATCCATCATCGCCGCGCTGAACGCATTGAGCGCTTCGGGCCGATTGAGCGTGACCGTGGCCACGCCCTCTTCCACGCTCAGCAGGATTTCCGCTTCGTCCGCCATATGTGCAGCCCCTTTTGGTCCGTCGTCAGATTGCGCCCGCCTGGCGGAGCCGTTCGATTTCCTCGGGCGATTTGCCGAGCAATTCGCCAAGCACCCTATCGGTATGTTCGCCCAGGTCCGGCGCGATGCGGGGCACGCCGATCGGCGTGCCGGACATGCGGATCGGGCTGGCGATCACCTTCACGTCGCCAGCGCGCGGATGCCGCGAATGCGTGACGACCTGGCGATGCACCACTTGCGGATCGGCCAGCGCTTCGTCGAGCGTGTTGATCGGGGCGGACATGACGCCGGCCTTGATGAAAATCTCCGTCCACTCGGCGCGTTTCCGCTTGGCGAGCGCCTCGAGTATCTGGCGGTCCAGCTCGACGCGGTTCAGCACGCGGTGCTCGCGGGTGTCGAAGCGGGGATCCTCGCTCCAATCGGCGCGTCCGACCATTTCAGCGAAGCGCCGAAATTGTGTGTCTGCGCCGGCCGAGAGGATCAGGTCGCCATCGGCACAGGCATAGAGCCCGGCCGGATGATTGCCCGGGGTCTGCGCGCCGCTGCGCTGCGGCACTTCGTCGGAAATCAAATAGGTCTGCACACGATTGGTGAGCGATGCGATCGTCGTGTCGAGCAAGGCGATGTCGATATGCTGGCCCAGCCCGCCATTGACTTCACGATGGCGCAGCGCGGCGAGGATGCCGACGCTGGCATACATGCCGGCGATGAAGTCGCTCATGGCCACGCCCACTTTCTGCGGCGGGCCATCGGCGTCACCGGTAAGGCTCATCAGGCCTGACGTGGCCTGGAACAGGCTGTCGAGCCCGGGCCGATGCGAGGATGGCCCGGTCTGGCCATAGCCCGTGATCGAGCAATAGATCAGGCCCGGATTGATCGCATGGATCGATGCGAAATCGAGCCCATAGCGCGCCAGGTCGCCGACCTTGTAGTTCTCGACGAGGATATCGCACTGTTTGGCCAGTTCGCGAATCAGCTCCGCGCCCTTCGGGTTCGACAGGTCGGCGGTGATCGACTGTTTGTTGCGGTTCACGGCGATATGGTACGGCGAATCGTCCTTGCCACCCTCTGCGTTGATCAGAAAGGGCGGGCCATAGGTCCGCATGTCGTCGCCGATCACCGGGCGTTCCACCTTGATGATCGTGGCACCCAGATCGCCAAGCTGCTGCGTGCACCAGGGCGCTGCGATCATCCGCCCCAGATCGAGCACGCGCAGGCCCTTCAGCGGCAGTTCGCCCGCTTCCGTTCCGTCTTTCCCGGAGGCATCAGCCATTGGCATAGCGGGCAACCTCGTGCGCATACATGCGATCCACATCCTCTTCCGCGGGGCGCGGGAGTTCAACCGGTGCGTCGCGTGTCGGCAACAGGATCACCGCCGAGCCCGGCGTGACCACCGATCCATGCTGGTTCTTGATATGCAGCGTCACATGCACTTCGCCGCGGCCATCGACCAGTTTCTTGTCCGCCACCTCGCCATGCACCCAATAGGTGTCGCCCAGATAGACGAACCGGCGATGCTCGCAGCTCAGCTTCCACAGCCAGCCATCGTCGCCCATCCAGTTGCAGATCAGGTTGCACAACAAGGTCTCACGCAGGCCGCCATAATCATAGGGCACGGGAATGCCGAGCTTGTTGGCCCATTCGGTTTCCCAATGCAGGCGCTGCACCGTGTCGGGCACGTTCAGTGCGTTGGGCGTGAACATGCCGGGCACTTTCTTGCGCACCTTATAGGTCAGTCCGAACGCGCCGGACGGGCTTAACTGCATCCCCCAGCCAAGATGCCAAAGCAGCAGATCGGTCTGGCGCAGCGGACCGCGAACGATCGTGGGAAGTACGTCGCCCACGGCGACATCCTCGAAATAGAGCGTGTCCGCGCCACGTTGGATTTCGGCTTCATAGGCTGCGTCGATGCGCGCGAGTTCCTCCGGTTCGTAAGGCTTGGGAAGCTCATATTCCTTCTTGCGCTCGGCCGAGGCATGGCGCTCGGCGCGCAGCCATGTACCGCGCTGGATCGCGACGATCTCGCCATCCTGATTGGAGTAGATATAGCCTTTGACCTCGCCGACGGTGCGCCCGGAGAAACGGCTATTGTCGCGGACCTGGACGCCGACGAGCGCCGAGCGCAGCTTGACCCGGTCGCCGACTTTCAAGGGCCGCCACCATTCGAACTCCATCACCGCCTGATAGGAGCCGAGGCCGATCAGCGGGTCGCCCTTGAGCAGCGCCTTATCCGCCAAGGAAGGCCGTGGCGCGTCGGGTTCGCCCATCGTGTAGAGGAAGGTCGGCGGCGCAATCAGCCCGCCCCAGCGCGTGCGCTTGCCATATTCGGGATCGCACCATAGCGGATTATCGTCGCCATAGCCGTTGGCGAAATGGCGGGCGCCGTCCCACGTCACTTCGAAATTATGTGGCGGCGTCGCCTTGTTATACTGGATGCCCACGCGCTCGCGCAGCTTGGCGATGCCCTCGTCGCTAAGCTTGCCATAGTCCGCTGCGGAGTCTTCGCGTGTCTTGAGGTCGGTCATGCCGTCGCCCTTCCCGCCACTTGGGCTTCCTGCATCGGTTTGGTGAGCAGCGCGCGCAATTCGGGCTGGCTGACCTTGAGCGAGGGGGTGCGCGGCAATTCGGCGAGGTGAAACAGCCGCACCGGCACCTGATACGATAAAAGCTGATCCCGCAGATAAGCGCGCAGGACCGCCTCGGAAGGCGGCTGCACATCACTCCGCGTCATGTACGCCGCGACCGGAACCTGGCCTAACCGCTCGTCTGGCCATGCGATCACCGCCACCTCCAGGATCGCCGGATGGGCCTCCAGCGCGCGGATGATGTCTTCGGGAAAGACCTTGAAGCCGCCGCGGATGATCGCATTGTCGGCGCGGCCCTTGATCCACAGGAAGCCATCGGCATCGAGCATCGCCAGATCGGTGGTGCGGACCCAGGAACCGTCGCCCAGATGCGGCGCGCGCAGCGCCAGCAGGCCGGTTTGGTCCGCTGGCAAGGGTTCGCCGCTGTCGCCATCGACGATGCGCGCTTCGGTCGGCGGGCTGACGCGCCCGACGCTGCCGCGCTTGGTCCGCCCGAATTCGCGGAAATCGGCCAGCGTCCAGCCCGCGCCCGACCCCGCAAATTCGGTGGCGCTGTAATTCTGCAGCACCGGAATGCCGTACCGCTCGAAGAACAGGTCCGCGAGGTCGGGGTCGAGGGGAGCCGTGCCGGTGCGGAATGCGGAAAGGCTGGTCAGCGCCTCGCGCGGCACGTTCGCGTCCAGGATCATCCGCAGCGCAGCCGGCGGAGCGCCCGCAACCTTGGGCCGGTGCCGCGCGACTGCGCCCGCCCAGCCCTCAACCGTGAACTTTGCCAACAGCGCTACTTTCCGCCCCGCGATCAGCGCGTTCATCAGCCCGAAGATGCCGGCGATGTGCGCGAAAGGCGCGTTGACGATCGCGACCGCCTTGCGCAGCGATGGTCCGGTGCCGCCACGATTTTCGTAGACTGCGGCGTTGAGCAGCGAATCCTGCACGGTGCGCTGCTGGAGCGGAATGCGCTTGGGCGTTCCTGTCGTCCCGCTGGTGAGCATCTCGATGGCCACGCCCGGATCGGCCTTGAGCCGGAACCCATCCGCCGTCAGCGCCGCGCCGCGGCTTACCGCGACCGGATTTTCGCGGTCCCCGGTCAGCGTCAGCACCAGGCAGCCAAGTTCGCTCGCTGCGTGCGCCACTTCCGGCCGCGCCAGATCCTTGCCGGTCCCGAACAAAACCGGTGTGCGGAGTTCGGCGATATCCGAAGCCAGCCGCTCGTCCGGAAGCGACGGATTGAGCGTAACCAGGCAACGGTCCGAAGTCAGCACATGCGCCAGCGCCCCGGCGATCTCCGGGCAGTTGCGCATGATGCCCGCCATGCGGGTGTCCACGCCGAGCCCATATTGCTGCAAAGCCGCTTCGATCCCCGCTCCGATGCGGTCGAGATCCCCCCACGACCACCACGAATCCTCAAACTCGATCGCCTGCGCCGCCGGATCGATTCCGAAGATCGAGTCCTTTAGCTCCTTCAGTGTCGACACGCCGACTCCCCTCACATTTGTCTAAATCATATACCTATTTAAAACCGGCGATCAACCGGCTCTGGTGCGCGTCGTCAGCAGCTTGAGCGCCGTGATCAGCGCGATCGGCTGGTCCGCCAAAACATGATGACCCGCCTGTGGAATCGTCACCACAGAGACGCCCGGCCGATCGACCGCGGTCAGCGCGGCCAGTGCCCGGGGCGTGACGACTTTCGACTCCTCGCCGATCAGCAGCGTCAGCGGACACGGCGTCCGGTCAAGGACCTCGAGCACGTCGTGCGTCACCAGCCGCTCGCGAAGATTAGGGTCCATGCCCCAGCGATACCCCACGCCGTCCGGCCCGATAACGATCCCCAGCCGCGCGAAATGATCCAGCACAAAGGGATTGGCGCAGGCACTGGGCGGCGACAGTCGGAAGCGGGCGATCAGCGCCGCCGGATCGTCCGCCAGCCGCGTCTCGCGGATGCGGCCGGTAAGCGCCGGCGCGCGCGATGGCTTGAGCAAGGTATCGATCAGCACCGCCCGCGCCAGCCGGTCGCCGATGTGGTCGACCAACCGCAGCAGCGGCACCCCGCCCAGCGAATGGGCAATGAACACCGGCTTCTCGGCATGCTCGAAAAACCGCTCGGCTTCCGCTGCGGCCAGGGCCTCGCGCGCATATTGATCGACGCAATACTCGGGTCGCCAGTCGGAATTGCCCATGCCGCTCCAGGTCACCGCGACGACGCGGTGCCGCTCGGCCAGGAAGGGAGCGATATGCGCCCACCAATGCGCGTGGCCGGCAAAGCCGTGCAGCAGCATTATTCCCGGATCGCCCTGCTTGCCCCACACAAGCAGTTCGATCTTCGCCCCCTCGACATGGATTGCGCGCACCTGCGGAGCAATCGCGATGGCGTGCGCGAACCATTCCGGCGCCGGGGGAGGCGCCCCGCCCCAGTCGGCCAGCGGCCGTTCGAGCGGATCGCCGCCAGGTTCAACACTTGCCATCCGCTAAAGCTTGATACGCGCAAGCAACAGGCTGCAGATCGCCGGCACGCCCAGCCCGACGAGCAATACCGGCCGATAGCTATGGTCCCAGTCGAAGGCGATCGAACACAATAGCGGCCCCACCCCCGCCGCCAGCGCGAAGATGCTCGCCATGATACTGAAGTTCATTCCATAGGCCTTGAGGCCGACAAGCTTGGCGGTCAGGAAGCTCGCCATGGTCAGCGCCGCGCCGGACGAATAGCCAATCAAGAATACCGCGGCGATCGCCGAGTAGGTGTCCACCTTCGCCTGCAGCAGCAGCGCACAGGCGAGGATCGGCAGTGCCTGGAAGATCGCCGCCGCCAGTTTGGGCGACCAGCGATCGAACACGAAACCGCTGACCAGCTTGCCGGTAACAGTGGCGATACCGAACACGCCGGCGATGGCGGCGGCGCGTCCCCGATCAAAACCAAGCGATGAAAGGATCGGCACGAGGTGCACCGTCATGCCCACCAGCAGCAGCGAGCCGAGCAGCACCACCACCCATAATTGCTGGAACGAGCGCAGCCGGATCGCCTCGCGGAACACCAGCCCCGGCACATCGGGCCGGGGTCCGTCCGTGGTGCTCCCGCGCACATCGACGAAGAAGAAATAGCTGGGCAACGCGGTGATCACCGCCCAACCCAGGCCGATCGCAACATAAGCGGTGCGCCAGCCAAAATCCGAGATCAGATGTTGCGCCAGCATCGGAATCACTGCGGACGCCAGCCCCGTCCCGCTCAGCGCCACCGCCAGCGCCAGTCCCCGGCCCCGCTTGAAGACGGCGGCGACCGCGGTCGCCCATACCGTCGTCTTCACCGTCAAAGCGGCGAGCGAAAACAATGCCCAGGTCGTCCACCAGATGACTGCCGAACCATTGGTCAGCGCAAACCCCGCGAAGGTCAGTCCCGTCGCGATCGATCCGGGAATGGCTAGACTCCGCGCGCCCCAGCGATCGATCGCCATGCCCACAAACGGTGAAAGCGGCACCGCGATCAGCGAATAGATCAGCAGCCCCGACGTCACCTGCGACCGCGTCCAGCCGAACTCCGCCTCGAGCGGCGCAACGAACAGCCCTGCGGAATAGATGCCGATCGTGCCCAGCGAGACGCCGACCAGCGACGTGAGCACCAATGCCCAGTTGCTCGCCCATTCCTGCTTCGCGCTTCGTTCTTCCGTCATCGGTTTCGGCGACCTCTCCCAAACGAATTAGTTATATGATTGAGCTGAGAAATTGCGCATGCGATGAACCCTGTCAAGCGCGCTGATCAGGCGCTGGCGGGAATAAGGAGACCACAGGTGAGCGAAGATATCTTGTACGAACGACAGGGCGCGGTCGCGGTGCTCCGCTTCAATCGGCCCGATGAACTGAACGCGGTCACGCTCGATACCCTTGCGCAACTTGTCGAGTCGCTGGATCGGGCAGTGCAGGACGGTGCCCGCGCCGTTCTGCTCACCGGCAATGGCCGCGCCTTTTGCGCAGGTGCATCGCTTACGGGAGGCGGCGCGACCGGCGACCTGGGGGATCGCCTGCGCAATCATTACAATCCAGTCGCGCGGAAGATGGCCGAGCTGGACATCCCGATCGTCTCGGCAGTGAACGGCCCGGCCGCGGGTGCGGGCGTCGGCTTCGCGCTGGGAGCCGACATCGTCGTTGCCGCACGCTCGGCCTATTTCCTGCTGGCCTTCGCCAATATCGGACTGGTGCCCGATGCCGGCTCGACCTGGCTGGTCGCCCGCGCGGTGGGCCGCGCCAAGGCGCTGGAAATGGCGCTGCTCGGCGGGCGGCTGAGCGCAGCGGAGGCACTCGGTGCCGGATTGATAACGCGCGTCGTGGACGACGAGGCGGTGTTCGCCGATGCCATGGCGATAGCCAAGAAACTGGCGGCCATGCCGACGCTCGCGCTCGGGCTAATCCGCAAGCAGATCCGCATCGCGCTTTCCGCCAACCTCGAAGACGCACTCGAGGTGGAGGCGGAGCATCAGGCCATTGCGGGCGCGTCCGCGGATTTCCGCGAAGGCGTGGCAGCGTTCCTCGAAAAGCGGAAGCCGGTGTTCGACGGCCGGTGACCCGACGCAGTCAGCGCGCCTTCACCAGCGAATCCAAATAGTAAACTAATTGATTGACATCATCTCCCCACTTTGTACTTTCCAGCGGTTTCGAGGGCGTGCTGAAACTGCAAAAAGCCTGAGCAAAGCACAAAAATATAATCGGAGGGGAGTAGAGATGCGGAGCCAAGGAAAGAGACAACTCATTGTCGGCGCTAGCTTGATTGCCTTGAGCATGATGGCCGTTCCCAGCGCGGCGCTTGCACAAGCGTCCGACGCGGCGAGCGATCCCGCCGCGCAGGACGACGAGGACAAGAATTCCGAAATCGTCGTCACTGGCGTTCAGCGCCGCGAACAGGCCGTGGTCGACGTGCCGATCGCGATGACCTCGGTTTCCGGCGACACGATCCAGAAAGCCGGCCTCACTTCGCTCACCGATATGTCGGCGCTCTCGCCCGGCCTGGTCATCACACGCAGCACCGGCTTCGTCCGTCCCGTGATCCGCGGCGTCGGCTCGCAGGTAACCTCGCTGGGTGCCGACGCGAACGTCGCCGTCTATCTCGACGGCGTCTATCGCCCGAACCAGCAGAGCAACCAGTTCAGCCTCGCCGATATCGAGCGAGTCGAAGTCCTGAAGGGGCCGCAAGGCACGCTTTTCGGCCGCAACGCCACCGGCGGCGCCATCGTCATCACCACGAAGCGCCCGTCGCTTACCGAGGCATCGGGGAGCCTCTCGGCTTCCTATGGCCGCTTCAACGAGCGCGAGTTGCGCGGCTATTTCACCGCCCCGATCTCCAGCACTGTCGGCATCAGCCTGAGCTTCGACAGCCGCGAAGACGATGGTTATGCAAGAGACGCTCTGCTCAACAAGGCGGTGGCCGACCATCACGAGACCCTTGGGCGCGTGAAGCTGCTCTTCCAGCCCAGCTCCGATGTCAGCGTCATCCTTTCGGCCTATCGGCTGAAGTTCGATGATAATACCGGCGCCGTGTTCGATATCCTGAACGGCAACACGGTGAATTTCACCGCGCCGCATTATCCCAACCCGCGCGAAGTGGCGCAGACCTTCATCCCCTCGATCAAGGTGGATAGCTGGGGCACCGATGCGCAGGTCGAATGGAATCTTGGCGGCGCCAAGTTCAAGTCGATCACCAGCTATGCCGATGCAGATTTCTACTTCCGTGGCGATCTGGACGGCACGGTCCCGAACACCGCGGCCACCACGTTCCGCACCCTGCAGCGCACCTTCACGCAGGAGCTGAGCCTCAGCTCCGCCGGGCCGGGCCGCTTCCAGTGGAGCGTCGGTGGATTCTATTATAACGACAAGGGCGATCAGCCTTATCTGCTCTCCACCACCGACGTGTTCAGCCTGAGCGCATCGATCGACACCCAGTCCTGGGCGGCATTCGGCGAAGTGGAATATGAACCGGTCGATGGCCTGCATCTGCTCGCCGGGCTACGCTACAGTTCGGAAACGCGCGATTTCAACCAGCTGCGTGCCGGGGGCGCGACCAATTTCGGCAAGAAGACGTGGACCGATGTGACGCCGCGCGCCTCGATCCGCTATTCGGTAACCGATCGCTCGAATATCTACGCAACCTACAGCCAGGGCTTCAAGAGCGGCACGTTCAACGTCACTGCCAACAGCCGTACCCCGGTCAATCCCGAACAGATCACCGCATATGAAGTCGGATATAAATATGCCGGCCGGCGCACCTCGCTGGGCCTGTCCGCTTTCTATTACGACTATAAGGACCTGCAGGTTCAGGCGCTTCCGCCCGGCGCCACGCTGACCAGCCTGCTCAACGCCGGCGTCGTCCACAGCTATGGTGCGGATGCGGAGATCACGACGTCGCTCAACGATCGTTGGGATGTTCGCGCCGGCGTGGCGTATCTCCACGCGCGCTATGCCAGTTTCACCAATGCCAGCGTGTTCGTGCCGCTCGCCAACGGCCACGGCAACAGCAGCGTCGCGCCCTATAATGCCACGGGGAAGAATGTTGAATTCTCGCCCGAATTCACCGGCCATGTCAGCGTGACCTACACCGCTCCGGTGGGAGACGGTGAGATCTCGTCGACGCTAACCGCCAGCCACAGCGGCAGTTACTTCTTCGAACCGACCAACCGCATCCGGTCCGGCGACCAGACCATCCTGAACGGTCAGATCACCTGGCACCCGGGCAACAATGGCCTTGAGCTGGGCGTATGGGCACAGAATATCACCGATCAGGTCTATCCCCAGATCGTGACCTTCTCGACCGCCGGTGATCGCGTCGCTTACGCGCGGCCGCGCACTTATGGTGTGAAGCTCGGCTACAAATTCTAATCTCTTCGAACCACCTTCGCCCCGGTCCTGGCCCCGCGCCACGACCGGGGCCTTTTATTGCCCGTTCGCCCGCCCTGTGACGGCGGTCGTTCAGCCGATGGAATGGCCCGGCGGCACCAGCAGCGCAGTGCCGAATGCATAGGCCGTGCTCGATGCGAGAAGCACGGGCTCTCGGACCGGCTCGTCGCCCGCCAGCCGCCGCAGCCCCACGACGATATCGGCGCCGCCCAGATGTCCGGTCTCGTCGCCTGTGTAGATCGCCTGCTCGCGCGTCATGCCCAGCGCATCTAGGATCGTGTCGATCATGTTGGGCGACATCTGGTTGCACAGCAGCAGCGAAGGCGTGACGCCGAAACGCTTGCGCAGCGCCGCATGGGCCTGGGCAAATCCGTTCGCATAGGATTCGATCATCACCTTGGCCGGGCGATTGCTCACGACCCTCAGATAGGGGTCGACGCCGGGCGGCGGGCTCGGCGCCCGCGTTCCGCCATAGGGGACCAGGACATGGCCATTATTGTCCGCCACACTCGAAAATTCCGCTCCCATATAGGTCGCGATCGAACGTCCCCCAATCGCCTGTCCCAGGATCAGCGCCGCGCCGCTGTCGCCATGCGTCCAGATGCCGCGATTGGCCGGGTTGGCATAATCGATCGTGAACGACCAGCGCTCCGCGACGACTACCGCACCCATCCCGCCGCCGCGCAATGCGAGCCAACCATCGACCAGTTCGATCGCAGCAAGCGTCGCTGCGCATCCCGCGGTAACGTCGAGCCCCACGCAGCGGCTTGAGGCACCCACGATCCGCATCGCCTCGGTCGACGCCGACCAGGACGGCGGATAATCGCGCGACGCGCCGGCAAACACGACGATGTCGAGGTCCGCTGCCTGCACCCCCGCCTCGTCGATCGCATCCTGCAATGCGCGCCCGGCCATGTTGCCGGGATGGTCGTCTTCCTCCGCCACGCAGACATTTGCCCAGCTGCTATATTTGCTCAGATCGCCGCCATGCGCGGCCACCAGCGTCCGGACATCCTTTGCCGGTGGAAGATAGACGCCGGTGCCGAGGATCGAGAGGGACATTGGCGGCTCCAAAGAAGAATGGCGCGGCCCGAACCAGAGCGCCGAAGCACCGCATTGCTCGGCCTGACTAGTTATAATAGGTAGATTATGAGAGTGAGGGTGTCAAAGCACGCGGCCGCCCGGCCGCCAAGACAAATACAGGCGGATTACTTGGCCAAAGAAGCCCAAAAAAGCAGCAAGCGCGTGCCCCGCATGGCAGAGGTGGTCGCGTCGAAACTGCGCCAGCAGATCATTGATGGCTCCCTCAAGGAAGGTGAGCGGCTTCCCCCCGAAAGCGAATTGGTCGCGCATTTCGGCGTCTCGCGCATCACGTTCCGCGAGGCATTCTGCATCCTCGAATCCGAGGGGCTGATCAGCATTTCTCGCGGCGTGCGCAAAGGCGCGATCGTCCATCGCCCGACCGTGGCGATGGCCGCGAAATATATGGATTTCATCCTCCAGAACCAACAGGTCTCGGTTGACGACGTCTATTCCACGCTTGCGATCTTCGAGCCGGCGGTGGTCCGGATGCTCGCCGAGAAATCGACGCCCGAAATGGTCGCCACGCTCCGCCTCCATCTCGCGCAGACCCGCGAAGTAATCGACGATCACCACGCTTATGGCGTGCAATCCGCTGCGTTTCACCACCTGTTGGTGCAGCTCTCGGCCCTAAAGAGCCTGGAGTTGTTTATCCACATGCTAAGCGGCGTCCTCGCGACTTATGTCGAGGCGTCCGCCCAGCTCTCGGTTCAGGTCGTTGCCGAAAGCCGGGAACGCAAGCTGCAGATCATGGCGATGAAGGAAGAGTTGGTCGACGCCATCGAAGCGCATGACGGCCAGGCCGCAGAGAATCTGTGGAAGCGCTATTTCGCGCGGGTGCGCGCGTTCATCCTGCGCATCCAGCCCAGCCCGCAAGTGGCCGATCTCCAGGACATGCTGCGCGGATAGTCTGGCGCGCGCCTTGACTCGCACCTCCGATCGCGGGATCAATTAGTAATATAATTGAAACCGCTGGCGAACGGCGATCGGGGGAGTCCGGATATGCTGCGCAACTGCCACAACATCTCCGATCTGCGCGCCATGGCACGCCGCCGCTTGCCCGGCCCGGTCTTCCACTATCTCGACGGCGCCGCGGAAGACGAGATTACCGCCCGCCGCAACACCGGCGCGTTCGACGAACTCCGGCTGGTTCCGCACTGTCTTGTCGACGTCAGCGCGATCAATACCATGACCCGCGTGCTGGGCCGGGACATCGCATGGCCATTGCTGTGTTCGCCCACCGGCGCGTCGCGGCTGTTCCATCCCGATGGCGAGCTCGCGGTGGCACGTGCGGCAGCGGCGGAGGAGACCTTCTACACGCTTTCGACAGCGTCCACCTACAGTCTCGAAGACGTCGCCGCCGCCACGAACGGCCCCAAGATGTTCCAGGTCTATGTCAACAAGGACCGTGGCGAGACTCGCGCGCTGATCGAGCGCTGCAAGCATGCGGGCTATGACGCACTGTGCCTCGCGGTGGACGTGCCCGTCGTCGGCAAGCGCGAGCGCGATCTGCGGACCGGTTTCACCATTCCGCCCCGGCTGACTCCCGCCAGCTTCATGAGCTTCGCCGCGCATCCCGCCTGGCTCTGGGGCCAGATGCGTAAGGGGCCGCTAACCTATGCGAGTTACGAGGCCCGCCGCGACGAGGCCAGCTTCGTCAAGCGGTCGAGGCGCCTCAGCGCCGGGCTCGATCCTTCGGTCAGCTGGAAGGATCTGGGCGCATTCATCGACCAGTGGGGCGGCCCCTTCGCATTAAAGGGCATCCTGTCCGTGGCGGATGCGAAGCGTGCTGTGGATGCCGGAGTCAGCGCGATCATCGTCTCGAACCATGGCGGCCGGCAGCTCGACGGCGCGGCGGCGCCGATCGAGATGCTGCCGCATATCGCGGACGCGGTGGGCGGCCATGTCGAGATCATCCTGGAAGGTGGCGTGCGGCGCGGCGTGCATGTGCTCAAGGCGCTCGCGCTAGGCGCCACCGCCTGCGCGATCGGCCGCCCCTACCTCTACGGCCTCGGCGCCGGCGGACAGGCCGGAGTCGCCCGCGCGCTGGAGATTCTGCGCGCTGAGTTCAGCGTAGCGATGAAGCTGGCCGGTTGCGCCGACCTGCAGGCCATCGACCGGCGCCTGATCCTCTGAGCATGGCGCCCATGCACATTTCAATTGTCAACCTATATGACTTATTATAACTAGTTCACATCGCCGACCGGAAGCGGATGCGAGCGCGTAGGGGAGTGACCATGACGGTTGATGCGATAGAACGTTGTTTCGAGATCGGCTGGACGGACGGACTGCCGGTGGTCCCGCCTTATCGTTATCTCGTTGATCAGATGCTCGAGGCGCTGGGCTGGAAGGCCGATAAAGTGATCGGCGGGATCAAGACGCAGCGGATCGAGATCACCGCCCAGCATCTTGCCACCGCCGCCGTGATGGCCGGCTGCCACACCAGCTATGCCCGGGTGCTGCGACCGCTTGCCGAGCTTGTTACGGACGAAGCTTTCAACATCAGCGGCGTGGAAGTCACCACCGGCGGCCCCGCGGTGCTGGTGCTTATCAGCGGGCCGGTCGTGCAGGAAATGGAGTTCGCGCACGCTGCAAATGCGATCGGCGGCGCGAATGCGAGGCCCAATGCGACGATCGGGCGCTTTGCCAATCTGGTACGCCATTTCAGCGGACGCGGCGGCGGCGTGCTCGAAACGCATGGCACGATCGGCCACCCCGGCCGCTATTCCTTTCTGATCGCCGAACATCCCGAAACCCAATGGGGCCCGTTCCACACCCAATTGGGGATCGATGCCGGAGACTCCGCGGTCGGGATCATGGCCGCCGAAGGCCCCAACAGCGTCAACAATCATTATGCCAGCGACGCGGACCAGGTTCTGGAGACCATCGCCGGCACCCTCGCCCATCCGGGCTTCACCAATTGGTATTGGCATTTCGGCGCCTGCGTCGTGGCGATCGCCCCGCAGCATGCCGAATTGATTGCCAGCAAATATTCGCGCGATCAGGCCCGGCACCTGTTGTTCGAATTGTCGAAGCGCCCCACCGACGATTTGCTCCGGCTGGGCCGCATGCCCGCCGAACCGCGCGAGAAGAGCAAGGTCGAGCCCGGTACGATGCGCGCGCCCTTCGATGATGAATCCCAGATCCACCTCATCGAGAGCGGGCATGATGGCGGCAAATTTTCCGCAGTGATCCCCGGCTGGGTCGGGGACTATTCGGTCCATTGCAAGAAGATCGATTCGATTGTCGGGAGCGCATGACGATGGCCAGTGAGACGATCAGCCCCGGAATGGAGCTGCTGAACCCGATTCCCCGCCCTACGTCTGGACCATTCTCCGTGCGGCTCAAGCCCAAGACGCCGGAGGTCTATTTCGTCGACAACAACAAGCCCAATTCGCTCGTCATCCTGAAACGCGCCCAAGCGGAGTTGCGCCGGCGCGGCGTCGCGGTGCGCGAGGATATCGGCAGCAAGCCGTTCGCGGGCGGGCCGATGACGGAAGAGGCGCTTGCGGAACTCGCGCAGGAGACCAGCCTGGTCCTGTGCGGGATCAACGATTGCGGCAGCTGCTCGATGGGCGGAGCGCTGGACTCGGTTCTGCTCCAGCGCGCGGGCGTCGCAGGCTTCACGATCCTGACCACGCCGTTCGGCGATCGCGTTCGCGACATCACGGCTTTCCAGGAGACCGACCGTCCCCTGCCCGCGATCGTACTGACGCATCCGATGCAGAATATCAGCGACGAGGAGTTGGACCAGCGCGCCGCCGAACTCGCAGATGCGGTCCAGCGCCTGCTCGACGATCGGAATCCGCATTGATTGGCACGCTGGCCGAAGGCGTGGAGGCCGCGCTCGCCGATCTCCGGCCCTCCTTCGCCGCCGATGATTTCCAGATCGCCCTCGAAAGCTTGGGCGAAAGCGGCGCGGTCGTCATCGCGATCCATGCCGGTCCGGGCGCGTGCCTGGACTGCCTAATGCCAGATCCGATGCTAGGCCAGGTCGTGGAAGCCGCAATCCGCCGCCACGCTCCCGGCGTGATCAGCGTCGACACCATCAAGCGCTTCGAGGCGCCCTGATGCCCATTGCCGCCACCACCTCCGCGACGTTCGAGCGCGACGTTCTACAGGCAGAGGGGCCGGTGCTCGTCGATTTCTGGGCCGATTGGTGCGCACCCTGCCGCACGATGCTGCCAGTGCTCGACAGCATTCAGGCCGAGCATGTGGGCGAAATCACGATTCTCAAGGTCAATATCGAGGAGCAGCCCGATCTCGCGATACGATATCAGATCCTGTCTTTGCCGGCCATGAAGCTGTTCCGGAACGGTGCCGTCGAAGTGGTCATGGTCGGCGCCAAGCCCAAGTCGGTTCTCAAGCGCGAACTCGCGGCATACCTTGCCTGACATGAAGCCGGCCATCCTGCTGATGTTCAAGCCGCGCCCGGAGTTGCGCGAGAAGCTCGCCGCGCACTATCGGCTTATCGGACCGTTCAAATCGCCCGAGACGGAACTGGACGGTGCGGATGCGCGCCAGATCGTTGCCGCGGTAACCCTAGGTCCGATCGAATTCGGCGGCGCGCTTATCGCGCTCCTGCCGGGCCTGAAGCTTATCGCCGTCTATGGCGCGGGCTTCGAAAGAGTCGATCTCGATGCCGCATGGGCGCGCAATATCCAGATCACCAATGGCGCCGGCGGGAACGCGTCATGCGTGGCCGATACGGCAATCGCGCTGTTGCTGGCGGCGATCATCCGGATACCTCAGGCCGACGCACTTGTCCGCAGCGGCGAATGGGAACGCATGCCGCCGCGAAGCTGGATCCGCCAACCAGGCGTGGGCGGACGACGCCTCGGCATTCTGGGGCTTGGCAACATCGGCGGCGCGATCGCCACGCGCGCCCAGGCTTTTGAGCTCGAGATCGGCTATCACAACCGCTCGCCGCGCGGCGATGTCGCCTATTGCTATTTCCCGACTTTGGCGGAGCTGGCGGGATGGGCCGATTATCTCGTGATCGCCGCGCCGGGCAACTCCTCGACCCGCGCGATCGTCGATGAAGATGTGTTGCAGGCGCTCGGACGCAGCGGCTATCTGATCAACATCGCCCGAGGATCGCTAGTCGATGAGCCCGCCTTGATCCGCGCGCTCGAAACCGGCGAGATCGCCGGCGCCGGCCTCGACGTTTTCGCGCACGAGCCGAAAGTGGCGGTGGAATTGCGCAGCGCCCCAAACACGGTCTTCACCCCGCATATCGGCGGATTCAGCGTCCGGTCCGCAGAGAACCTGGATGTGCAGTTGATGGAAAGCCTCGCGGCGCTGAGCCAAGGCCGCCCGCTGGCGAACGTGTTGAAGCCTTGAAAACGCATTATCAAACTTCGTAGAGGAAGATTGCAGATGCGCCTTACGGGCGAATGATGCCGGCAGCCCGGCCTCGCGCCTATCGTGCACAGCAGCAACCAGGCGGGAGGGACCATCTTCACCCAAGCGTAGCGCTGACGCTTCATGCGGAACAGCACCACGGTCGCCAGCATCCGCGCAATCGCCTCACGCATCTGGTTAGCGATGCCGAACAGCGGCCACAGCGTGTTCACGCCGCTGAGCGGATCCGTTACCCCTTGATAGAGGAAGAACCCCCAGGAGCCTATGTGCGGTTGCTGGTGTCCAACGTGACGGTTAACGACAACGAAATCGTCATAGCGGGGTCAAAAGCAGCCCTCGAAAATGCTGCCCAACAAGGCGATCCCGCAGCTTGCGCCGCGGTGCCTAGTTTTGAGCGGAAGTGGTGCCCCTGGCCGGACTCGAACCAGCACGCCTTGCGGCATTCGATTTTGAGTCGAACGCGTCTACCAATTTCACCACAGGGGCAACGCAGCGCTCGCTAAACCAAGCCGCGTTGCGGAGCAAGGGTGACGCGCCAGCCGAAACGCCGCGCCGCGAATAACAATCCGCCCGCGAGCAAAAGATGCAGCGCCGCGGCAACCACTTCGCCACCGCCCCAGAACCAGTCGGTCAGCACATTATAGGCGAAATGGCCGGCAAACGATATGCCGAGCAGCCGGAGCGCGGTGCGGTGGTCCAGCGCCGAATAGACATAGCCCGTCGCCGCATGAACCAGCACCGGCGCCGTGACGATCGCCAGCCAGACGAATGCGCCGACATTCTGCATCTCGGGATCGAAGGCCGCGATCAGCGCCTTGGCAAAGATCAACTCCATCCCTGCAAAGGACAGGCACACCGCCAGCGCCACGCGACCGCCCACACGCAGCCCCTTGATCACGGCGACTTTCCACACCTCCTCTAGCAGCACCCAGCAGGCGACGCCGATAATCCCCTGGGGAAAATCGACGGACAAGACGATCACCGGCATCGCCAGCAGCGCAATTGCCACAAAGCCCACCTGCCGCCACGAGAGCGCCGCAGTGGTACGCAACCACCGCAGCGCCACCGCAGTCAGGGCAGCGCCGTACAGCGCGGTGACCAAGGCTAACATTTCCATCGGAAATCAGACTGGCTTCAGGCGAACCCGCCCGGCGCGCGGCCCTTTGGGTCTTCGCCAAAGCGGTTCGGACCCGATGTGCCTTCCAGGCAATAGAATACGATGATCGTGATGAAGCCGACCAGCGGCACCAGGTTGAACAACAGCCACCAGCCCGAACGATCGGTATCATGCAGGCGGCGGACCGCAACGGCTAGCCCCGGGATGAGGAGCGCAAGCGCGGTAATGATCAGCACCGGCCCGCTCGAGTTCATGGAAAAGCCTGCGGAATACCCTTCGGTCGCCTGCGCATAGCTATCGACCTGGCCAAAGCCGAGCGCGACGTCGATGAACGACGCAATCATCATCACGATAATCTGGAACAGGACGAACAGCCAGAATTCTTTGCGGCGCGAGCGGCCCTTGAAGTCGAAATACCGCTTAAGCGGCAGGAACATCCACTCCATCGTCTTTCCCCCTATGGCGGCGGAGCGCTCCCCTCGCGCTGGCCGGACAAGAAAGCTGGGCGCAAATGCGCGCATGCGCAAGCGCTCAGCTTCGCGGTGCTTGCCGTCTATAGCTCAGCGCCTCGGCCACATGGATGCGCCCCACCCCTTCCACGCCCGCCAGATCGGCGATGGTGCGCGCGACACGCAACACACGGGTATAGCCGCGCGCAGAAAGCCGCATCGCCTCGGCAGCTTGCGCCAGCAGCTTGCGGCCCGCCTCATCGGGCACGGGCAGCGCGTCGCCCTCCGCCTCGGCATTGGTGCGGGCGGCCAAACCGGTATAGCGCTGCTGCTGGACCTTGCGCGCCGCCGCCACCCGCGCGGCCACCTCTGCCGAGCCTTCGGCGGGCGGGGGCAGTACCAGATCGGCAGCAGTCACCGGCTGCACTTCGACGTGCAGATCGATGCGATCGAGCAACGGCCCCGAGACCTTCGCCTGATAATCCGCCGCACAGCGCGGCGCACGGGCGCAGGCGAGTGCCGGATCGCCCAGATGCCCGCAGCGACACGGGTTCATCGCCGCGATCAGCTGCACCCGCGCCGGGAACGTCACATGCGCATTGGCCCGCGCAACGCTCACCACACCTGCTTCCAATGGCTGGCGCAGCGAATCGAGTACGGCACGCTGGAATTCGGGCAGTTCGTCGAGAAACAGCACCCCCAGATGCGCGAGGCTGACCTCACCCGGCTTTACCTTGAGGCCTCCACCCGTGAGCGCCGCCATCGAAGCACTGTGGTGCGGTGAGCGAAATGGCCGCGTCCGCGTCAGCCGCCCGCCTTGCAGCGTGCCCGCGACCGACGCGACCATCGAAACCTCAAGCGCCTCGGCAGCATCCAGCGGCGGCAAAATCCCCGGCAAACACGAAGCCAGCAGCGATTTCCCCGCCCCCGGCGGCCCGCTCATCAGCATATTATGCCCGCCCGCCGCTGCGATTTCGAGTGCGCGCTTCGCGGTCTCCTGCCCCTTTACTTGGCGCAGATCGGGGCCGTGATTGGGCGCATCCGCCTCCCCCGGAGCGGGTGCGGCGATCAACTGGTTGCCCTTGAAGTGGTTGAGCAAGGCGATCAGGTCTGGCGCGGCGATCACTTCCACCTGCCCCGCCCATGCCGCCTCCGGCCCCTGCGCGACCGGGCAGACCAGCCCCTTGCCGATCTCCGACGCATGCAACGCGGCAAGCAACACGCCGGGCGAAGGCGCAATCCGCCCGTCCAGCGCCAGTTCGCCGACCACGACATAGCCGGCCAGGGTCTCGGCATCGACCACGCCCATCGCCCCCAGCAAAGCCAGTGCGATCGGCAGATCGAAATGCGAGCCCTCCTTGGGCAGATCGGCGGGCGAGAGGTTGAGCACGATATGCTTGGGCGGCAATGCGAGACCTATCGCGGCCATCGCCGCACGAACCCGCTCGCGGCTTTCCGCCACCGCCTTGTCGCGCAGCCCTACGACGACAAATTTCGGCAACCCCGCGACAAGGTTGCATTGCACCTCCACCGCGCGGGCTTCCAATCCTAGATACGCAACCGTCGATACGCTCGCGACCAAGCCCGCCTCCCCCTGAGAACCGCGGAGCATAAGCGCTTTTATCCATTACGGAACGAGATCGGACCGAAATGGAGGCAAAGCCTTTCGTGGCACCACGCAGCGGCCATGCGCGTTGTTTGTGCGATGGATGACAAACCAACCGTCTTGCGCGAGCAACACACAGCCCCCACTTCCCCGAATATGGAGAGGAAAGGACGCCGCAGCCCCGTGCTTCGCATCGGTCTTCTCATCACGGGCATCTTGCTGCTCGCGGTGACGCCGCTGGTCGGCCCGATTCCCGGCCCGGGCGGCATCGTCACTTTCGCGGCCGGGCTCACGCTGATCCTCCAGAACTCGAATTGGGCGCGCGGGCGCTTTGTGCGGCTCAAGCGCCGCTGGCCGCGATTCGGGCATTATGCCGATATGGCGCTGCGCCGCCGCAGCTTTCGCCGCCGCCAGCAACGTGCCAAGGACGAAGCCGCAGCACAGGCAGAGGCGGCTTTGCTCGGTTTCCCGCAGGAGTCGCGTTGACTTCCTGTGGAGCCGCCTTTATGGGCACCCGACCAGCGGCCACCCCTGTGGTGGCCCTTTTACGTTCTAGATACTTGAGGATGAGCGATGAAGCGGACCTTTCAGCCGAGCAATCTGGTGCGTGCGCGCCGGCACGGCTTCCGCTCGCGGATGGCGACTCCGGGCGGCCGCAAGGTAATTCACGCCCGCCGCGCCCGCGGCCGCAACAAGCTGTCGGCGTAGTTCCGACCGCTGTTGCGCGGCTGACGCAGCGCAAAGACTATCTCGCCGTCAATGCGGGCAAGCGGGCTCCCATGCCCGGCTTCGTCCTGCTGGTGCGTGCGCGCGACGATGCTGACCCGGTCATGCGGATTGGCATCACTGTTTCCAAAAAGGTCGGTAACGCCGTGATCCGCAATCGGATGAAACGGCGTTTTCGCATGCTCGCGCGCGAAGTGCTGCCCACCGATGGCCTGCCGGGCGCAGACCATGTCCTGATCGGCCGCAATTCCGGAATCGAGCGCGATTACGCTGCTCTCCGCACGGAACTGATCAAGGCGCTGGGGAAGCTCAAGCGGTGATCGCCAAGCTTCTTATCCTGCTCGCGCGTGGCTGGCAGCTCGGCCCTTCGCTGATCCTGCCGCCCTCGTGCCGCTTCGAGCCCAGCTGTTCGGCCTATGCAATCACTGCCCTTCGCCGCTATGGGGCGCTCAAGGGCAGTTGGCTTGCGGGCAAGCGCATCCTTCGTTGCAATCCGTGGGGCGGCTGTGGCCATGACCCAGTACCGTAAGATTTCCGGGGAATATCGGTGAAAGAAGACCAGAAGAACTTCCTGCTTTTCGCGGTGCTGGCCGCCACGATTCTGTTCGGCTGGCCGACGATCGCGGCCTGGATATTCCCAACGCAGAATGCCGCCCCCGTCAAGATCGAAGGCGGCCAGACCACGCCGGTCGTGGATCCCAAGGCCGATCCCACCGCCGATTCGCCCAAGGCGATCCGCGATCGCGGCATCGTGATCAAGGAAAGCCCGCGAGTCGCGATCGACACGCCTTCACTCAAGGGTTCGATCAATCTGAAGGGCGCACGGATCGACGATCTCGTGCTCGCCAAATATCCCGAGACGATTGCCAAGGATGCGGCACCGATCCGCCTGCTTTCACCCGCCGGCACTACAGACGCCTATTTCGCCGGCTTTGGCTGGCGCGACGACGGCCTGAAGCCGCCGAGCCCGGACACCCTCTGGCAGGCCAGCGGCCCGGTCCTCGCGCCCGGCAAGCCCGTCACGCTCTCGGCCGCCAATGGCCAGGGCCAGACCTTCCGCATCGAGTTGTCGGTCGACGACAAGTATATGTTCACGATCAAGCAGACGGTCGCGAATGTCGGCACCGGCGTCGTCCCCGTCGCGCCCTATGGCCTCGTCTATCGCAGCGGCATCTTCAAGGAGCCCGATAGCTGGACCGTCCATGTCGGCCCGATGTCGGTGCATAATAATGCCGCAAACTACGACCTCAATTTCTCGGACCTGGACGGCGGCAAGTCGAACGACTTCACGTCGAGCGGCAGCTGGCTGGGCTTCACCGACAAATATTGGCTGACCGCATTGGTCCCCGATCAGTCGGCCACCGTCGCCGGCAAGTTCCGCGGCGCCCCTAATGGCGCGTATCAGGCCGATTACTCCCGCAATCCCCAGCTTCTCCAGCCGGGCCAGAAGATCAGCCACACCAGCCGCTTCTTCGCCGGTGCAAAGGAAACCGCGCTGATCGACACCTATGAGGGTCAGGGCATCACCCATTTCGGCAAGGCGATCGATTGGGGCTGGTTCGAGCTCCTCGAAAAGCCGATTTTCTATTATCTCGACTGGCTGTTCCGCATGATCGGAAACTTCGGTGTCGCGATCATCTGCCTGACGATCACGATCCGCCTGTTGATCTTTCCGATTGCGAACAAGCAGTTCCAGTCGATGGCGAACATGCGCGCCATCCAGCCCAAGATGAAGGCGATCCAGGAGCGCTACAAGGAAGACAAGCAGAAGCAGCAGCAGGAGATCATGAAGCTGTACAAGGAGGAGAAGGTAAATCCGCTCGCGGGCTGCCTGCCGATCCTGTTGCAGATTCCGATCATGTACTCGCTGTACAAGGTGCTGCTGCTCACCATCGAAATGCGCCACCAGCCGTTTGTGCTGTGGATCAAGGATCTCTCGGCGCCCGATCCGCTGACCCCGCTTAACCTGTTCGGCCTGCTCGATTTCACGCCGCCGCACTTCATCGCGATCGGCGTGATCCCGATCCTGCTCGGCGTGTCTATGTACTATCAGATCAAGCTGAACCCGGCTCCGATGGACGAGATGCAGAAGCAGATCTTCGCGATCATGCCGTGGATGCTGATGTTCGTGATGGCGCCGTTCGCCGTCGGCCTCCAGGTTTACTGGATCACCTCGAACGTCATCACCATCGCGCAGCAGCGCTGGCTCTATTCAAAGCATCCCGCGCTGAAGGAACCGCTGCCGAAGAAGGAACCGAAAGCGAAGTGACCGAAGCTTTCGAACCGGAAGCGATCGAAACCGCGCGCAAGGCGTTTGCGGGGCCGGTCACCTTCCTGAAATCCGCGCCCGCGCTCGAGCATCTGCCGTCCCCGGTGGTGCCCGAAGTCGCGTTCGCGGGCCGGTCGAACGTCGGCAAGTCCTCGCTGCTCAACGCGCTGACCAACCGCAACAGCCTGGCCCGTACCTCGAACACGCCGGGCCGCACGCAGGAACTCAACTTCTTCGACGTGGGCGATCCGCTGCAATTCCGGCTGGTCGACATGCCGGGCTATGGCTTTGCCAAGGCGCCCAAGGACATGGTGCGCAAGTGGCGCTATCTTGTGAACGATTTCCTGCGCGGCCGTCAGGCACTCAAGCGCGCATTGGTGCTGATCGACAGCCGCCACGGTATCAAGGATGTGGATCGCGAGATCCTCGAGATGCTAGACAGCGCCGCCGTCAGCTATCGCATGATCCTGACCAAGGCCGACAAGATCAAGGCGAGCGAATTGGCTGACGTCACTGCGGCCACTGCGGAAGAAGCCCGCAAGCGCGCCGCAGCGCACCCGGACATCATCGTCACGTCGAGCGAAAAGGGCCTCGGCATCCCCGAACTGCGCGCCGCGGTACTCGAAGCGATCGGTTGATGGCCGATACATTGCTGTTCGCCTGCGGCACGTTGACGCTGGAAAAAGTGCATCTCGCTCTGTTCGGTCGGGTGCTGGAATATGAGGAAGATGCGCTCCCCGGCTATGTCGCGCGCACCGTGGTGCTGGAGGACAAGGAAATCCTCTCGACCACCGGCAGCGGCACGCATCTTTCGATGATCCCCAGCGACACGCCCGGTGCATCGGTTGCGGGCCGCATTATGCGCATCACCGAAGCTGAAATCGCGCGGATGGACCCCCACCAGTCCGAACATCACCGCCGCAAACGGGTTACGCTCGCTTCCGGCCGCACCGCCTGGGCCTATCTGGGCGCAATGGCCTGACCCCTTTTTGTCACCCCGGTCTTGTGCCGGGGTCCACCAGGCGGCTGGGAGGTGCGGTAGAGCCTCTCGCGGATCGGTAGCGGCACACTGGACCCCGGCACAAGGCCGGGGTGACAGGGGATGCGTTTGCGGCCTACCCTGCCACCAATGGCTACCCAGCCTTCCGCGCGCCTTGAGGGCCTCGATATCTTCCGTGGCCTCGCCGTCGCTGGGATGATCCTCGTCAACACGCCTGGCTCCGATCAGATCTGGTGGCCGCTCGATCATGCCGCTTGGCACGGCTTCACCCCAACCGATCTCGTCTTCCCGGCCTTCCTCTGCGCAATGGGCGTGGCGCTGGGCCTAAGCTTCCCGCGCAAGGTCGATGCCGCTTTGTGGAAGCGCGTCGCCTGGCGCACCTTCGCGCTGATCGCGATCGGCTGGGCGTGGCAATTGCTGGTTCGCCCCGATCTGGCGAATTTGCGCCTCTTCGGCGTCTTCCCGCGTCTGGGCCTCTGCTACGGATTGACCGCTACCATCGCCATCCTCACTGCCCGCCGCGATGCCGAGGGTCGCGCGCATCTGCGCTGGCAGGCCATTGCCGGGGCCGCAGCCGCTGCTTTGCTCTTCTATTGGGCCGCAATGGCGCTGGGCGGCGACTTCACCCCCGAAGGCAATTTCGCGGGCTGGGTCGATCGCACGCTGGTCGGCACCCAGCACATCTGGCGCCATGGCAAGGATGCGGCGGGCAACGTGGTCTACGATCCCGAAGGCTTGTTCTCGACTATCCCCGCCCTTGCCAACGTCCTGCTCGGCATACTCGCCGCGCTGGCATGGAAGGCGGACCCAAAAAGCGCGCTCAAGTGGATCAGCATCGGCGGCGTGGTCCTGATCGCCATCGGCCTCGCGATGGCGCCGTGGTTCCCGCTCAACAAAAAGCTCTGGACCTCCAGCTTCACGTTGCTGACCTCCGGCCTCTCGGCGCTCCTGCTGGTCCTGAGCGTGCTCGCCGTGCGCATTCCCGCCATCCGCACTGCGCTCAGTCCGCTACAGGTCTTTGGCATGAACGCGATCCTCGGCTACATCCTCTCGCTGCTGATCGGGCTCGCCGGCATGCGATTGGGCTTTGTCGGCTGGGGCTTCGCGACGATCCAAGGGGTGGTTGGCGATCCCTATCTCGCCTCATTCCTTTACGCGCTGACGATCACGCTGATCGTCCTCGCGGCGCTGATCCCGCTCCATCGCCGCGGCATATATCTCCGCCTGTAATCTCAGGCGAAGATCAGATTCACGCCCGCAGCAAACACACGCATCCACCGGCGCAACGACCGCGCCCCCCAGATTCCGCCGAATACGGCCGCCTTCAGCCTGGCCAGCAGTTCCCGTTCCGCGCCAATCCGGTCAGATCGCTACGGGGAACGGCTCCGGCTTCGTCACCCGCGCGGCAAGGATCGCCACCGCCGCAACCAATCCAAACGCGCCTGCGATCAGGAACGCGGGCGTATACGTGCCAAACTCGCTTCGCAGCATCCCTGCCCCAAACGCAGCGGTCGCTGCCCCGATCTGGTGCCCCACCATCACCCAACCGAACACGATCGGCGCATCGCGTTCGCCAAAGTGGATGTTCGCCAGCTTCACCGTCGGCGGGACCGTCGCGATCCAGTCGAGCCCGTAGAAGATCGAGAAGAGCAGAAGGCTGGAGGCGCTGAAATCGAGAAACGGCAAAGCCAGCAACGAGAGTCCGCGAACGCCGTAATAGACGAACAGCAATTTGCGCGGATCATAGCGGTCGGTCAGCCAGCCCGAAGCGGTCGTCCCGATCAGGTCGAACAGACCCATCAACGATAGCAAACCCGCCGCCTGTATCGGCGCGATGCCATTATCCCCGCAAAATGCGATCAGATGCGTGCCGACCAGCCCGTTCGTCGTCAGCCCGCAGACGAAGAAGGTGCCGAACAGCAGCCAGAACATCGGCGACTTGGCCGCGCGAAACAGTACGGAAAACGCCAACCCCGCCGTCGATGCCTGCTTCAATGGAGCCGGCTGCGCACTCTCCTCCGTCTCGCCAAAGCGGCGCACGCCAACATGCGCCGGGCTCTCGGGGATGAACAGATAGACCAGCGGGATCACCGCCGCCGCGGCAATCGACACCGCCAGCGCCACCGGGCGCCACGCTCCTCCTTCCGAAAGCCATGCCAGCATCGGCAGGAACACCAGCGCCCCGGTTGCGGTGCTGGCGGTCAGCATCCCCATCACAAGACCCTGCCGCGTCGCGAACCAGCGATTGACCACCGCCGCGCCCAGCACAGCCGCCACAGCCCCGCTGCCAACGCCCGAAAACACGCCCCAGCTCAGCACATATTGCCACGGCTCGGTCATCCACAAGCTGGCAAAGGTCGACGCCGACATCAGCACCAGCCCCGCCAGCATCGTCCGCCGGATACCGAAGCTCAGCATCACCGCCGCCGCGAACGGCCCGATCAACCCGTAGAGGAAGATGCCGATGGCAGCGGCAGTCGAGGTCGTCGCCCGATCCCAGCCGAAATGCATCTCCAGCGGCTGCATCATCACACTCGGCGCCGAACGCAGCCCAGCCGAGACCAGCAATGCGATAAAGGTGATGCCGGCCGCAAGGCTGGCATAGCCGCGCGCGGAAACCGGCAAACGCCGAAGCAGCGCGGTCATCGATGCGCCTCTTGCGCCACGCGGGTGAGCGCTTTCAGCCCGAATTCCAGCCCGGACCAGACATCGCCCATCGTGCCGACAACATGCTTCTGCGCCTCCGCCCAATAGGGCTCGGCTTTGGCCATCGCTTCCCTGCCCGCGTCGGTCAGCGCCGCCAGCTTGGCCTTGCCCGGCCCGGCGCTCAGCACCACCCAGCCCCTAGCCTCGATCGGCGCCACGGCACGGTAGAGCGAGCTGCGATCCATCACCAGTTTCTCGGCAAGACGGCTCAGCGGCACGGCATCGCCCCGCGACACGTGGCGCAGGATCGAGAATTGCGCGGTCGTCATGCCGGCTGGCGCAAGCGCGTCGTCATAGGCCTTGCCAACTGCACGCGCCGCCTTGCGGAGCGCAGTGCAAGCGCAGGCCGCGGATAGATAATCATGATGCATATACATCATGTATACGCATCATCTTTTTGAGACAAGCCCAACATTGCCCCCTCCTTGCCCCGTCGCTATCCCCCGGCCCCATGAAGCTCATCATCGGTAACAAAGCCTATTCCTCCTGGTCGCTGCGCGGCTGGCTCGCGTGCAAGCAATCGGGAGTTCCGTTCGAGGAAGTCGTGGTGCCGCTCTACGACGAGAATTGGGACAAGCGCCGCGAAGGCGACGAGTTCGCCCCCTCATCGGGCAAGGTGCCGATCCTGTGGGATGGCGAAGCCGTGGTGTGGGACAGCCTGGCGATCGTCGATTATCTCAACGAAAAGGTGGGCGGCGACAAATTCTGGCCAAAAGACCCCGCGGCCCGCGCCATGGCCCGCTCGATGGCGGCAGAGATGCATTCGGGCTTCTCGGCGCTCCGCCGCAAACACACGATGAATATCCGGCAGGTCTATCCGCCCAAGCAGATCGACTCAGACGTCGCACAGGAACTCGCGCGGATCATGGAGCTATGGGCGCAGGCTCGCGCGCGCTTCGGCGGCGAAGGGCAGTTTCTGTTCGGCGATTTCGGCGCGGTGGACATGATGTTTGCCCCCGTGGTGACGCGCATCGTCACCTATTCGCTCCCCGTCCCGCGCTTCGCCCAGGCCTATATGCTGGCGGTGCTCCAGCACCCCTTCATGCAGGACTGGATCGCGTCGGCGCAGGAAGAGGATTGGGTGATCGAACAGTTCGAACTGCCCGCAAGCACCTAAGGCAGCCGCTTGGTCGGATACGGCGTGCCATCCTTGCGGGCATAGCCGCCCGATCCGAAGACCATGTCGATATCCGGGTACACGCCCGAATCCCCGGCCTTGTCCCCGGCGCTAACGGCGATGAACACGCAGTCCGCATCGCTGCGGTTCACAAAATGATGCCCGTCTTCCTGCCCCTTCGGAAACGACGCGCAGTCCCCTGCACGCATCACATGCTCGCCCTGATCGTCGATCAGCATCGCCTCGCCCGAGAGCATCACGACAAACTCATCCTCCGCGCTGTGCCAATGCCGCTGCGAAGACCATGCGCCGGGCTTCAGCGTCACATGGCTCACCCCCATTTCGCTCAGGCCGCTAACGGGGCCAAGCCGGCGATACCAGCGCCCTTGCACCGGCTGATCGAATGGATCGGGATATCCCGTCTTGTTGCTCTGCGGGATTGTATCGAGATCGAGCTTGGGCAATGCCACCTCCACCGGAATTGGAGGCCCATGTGCCAGACGCAATCGAACTGACCAAGGCTCTGATCGCAGCCGAGAGCGTAACGCCCGCGCGCGGCACCGTGTTCGACGTACTCGAAGCCGCACTCCTGCCCCTCGGCTTCCAAGTCGAGCGCTTCGTCGAGGGCGAAGCCCCGGACGGCCCTGTCGAAAACCTTCTGGCCGTTCGCGGAAACGGCGCCCCCCATTTCGCCTTCGCCGGCCATCTCGACGTCGTCCCCCCCGGCAGCGGCTGGACCAGCGGCGCATTCGAGCCTCAAATACGCGGCGGGCTGCTCTACGGTCGCGGCGCAGTCGATATGAAGGGGGCCATCGCCGCTTTCGTCGCAGCGGCGCAGCGTGTGCCCGGCGGCATGGTCAGCCTGATCATCACTGGCGACGAGGAAGGCCCCGCCACCTTCGGCACACCCCGCCTGATCGAGCGCATGGCCGAACGCGGCCTGAAGCCCGATATGTGCCTGGTCGGCGAACCCACCTCATCGCAGCGGCTGGGCGACACGATCAAGATCGGCCGCCGTGGCTCCACCGTCATAGATATCGCGGTGATCGGCCAGCAGGGCCATGTCGCTTACCCGCACCTCGCCGACAATCCAGTTCCGCGCCTCGTCCGCGCCCTTGCTGAAATCGACGCGATCGCCCTCGACAGCGGCAATGCATGGTTCCAGCCTTCGAACATCGAGGTAATCGATCTCGAAGTCGGCAACCGCGCCACCAACGTGATTCCCGCCCGCGCCTCCGCCCGGATCAGCATCCGCTTCAACGACGAGCAACGCGGGGACGATCTGATCGCTCGCATCGAGGAAATCGTCCGCCGCCACGCGCCCGATTCGGAAATCAAAGCCCGCGTCTATGGCGAAGCTTTCCTCACCGAACCCGGCGCACTTTCATCGCTGGTGGCCGGCGCGATCCAGTCCAGGCTCGGCATAGAGGCGGAACTCTCCACCACCGGCGGCACCTCCGACGCGCGTTTCCTCTCCAAAATCTGCCCGGTGGTCGAATTCGGCCTGATCAACGCGACGATGCACAAGCTCGACGAAGCTGTAGCCCTCGCCGATCTCGAAGCGCTCACCGATGTATATGAGGAAGTTCTGAAGCGCGCCTTCGCGCCCTAACCGTCATCGCGGCTCGAGGCCGGGAAGACGAGGAGAATTAACCAGCGATCCGCCGCGGCTCGACGCCGCCTGCCCAGGCGAGGAAATCCTCCTCCGCCATCGGCTGCGCCACTGCATAGCCCTGCAGCACGTCGCACCCGATCACGCGCAGCACTGCGGCCTGATCTTCATTCTCAATGCCCTCGGCCACCGCTTCGCAGCCAAGCCCGTGGATTAGCCCGATCATCGCCTGTGCAATCGCCCGCGCCTCGGCATGATCGGCGACATGCTCGATCACGCTGCGGTCGAGCTTGATCCGGTCAATCGGGAGGTCGCGCAGGCGCGCCAGGTTCGAATAGCCCGTCCCGAAGTCGTCGATCGCCACGGTAGCGCCATCGACGCGCAGCGCGACGATCGCGTCGATCACTTCGCTCGAGCAATGCATTGCCAGCGTCTCGGTAAGCTCCAGCTCCAGCAGCGTCGCGGGCGCATTCGCCGCCAACATTGCTTCGCGCAGGCGGCGGAAGAAGCCGGCATGATCGATCTGGCGCTGGCTGATATTCACTGCGAGGCGCTGCTCGACGCCCATCCGCCCCCAGCGCGCGATGGTCTCGGCCACGCTCTGAAGCACCCATTCGCCAATCTCGACGATCAGCCCGGTTTCCTCGGCGCGCTGCAGGAACGCACCCGGCATCTTCAACCCATCGGGATGCCGCCAGCGCAGCAATGCTTCGGCACCAACGATGCGGCCATCATTGGCCGAAACCTGCGGCTGGAAGACGAGCGCAAACTGATCCTTGTCCACCGCCTCGCGCAAATCGCTTTCCAGCTGCGCGCGTTCGGCAATCTCGGCGGCAAGCTGATCGGTGAAATGCTCGGCGCGGCCGCGGCCGCTGGCCTTGGCATGGTACATTGCAGCATCGGCGGCGCGCATCAGATCGTGCAATGTCGCGCCATGATCGGGCCGGATCGCGATGCCGATCGACGCGCCAATCGACACCTCTTGATCGGCCAGATCGAAGCTCTCCGAAAGCGCGAACAAAATGCCGCGCCCGATTCGGTCGGCGTCCTTCAGATCGGTGAGCCCCGGAAAGAACATCGTGAATTCGTCACCGGCCAGGCGCCCGATCAGCGGCGGACGCGTGCCGACTTCGGCAAAGCGATCTGCCACCGCGCGCAGACGATTGGCGACCATGCCGAGCAAGGCATCGCCCGTGGCGTGCCCCAGCGTGTCGTTCACTGCCTTGAAGCGATCCAGATCGATGAAATAGAGCACTGCATTCTCGCCCGGCGGCATATCGGCGAGCATCCGCTCTGCCGTGCGACGGAAATTGGTGCGGTTGGCAAGCGAGGTCACCGGATCGAACATCGCCAGCCGCTGGACGCTTTCCAGGTTCGAATGCAGCTGGCGGAACAGCCCTTCCATCGCATGGGAAAGTTGGGGCACATTCTCACCGACTTCGGGCGGGATCTCGCTTTCAAGATCGCCGTTCGCGGCCTGCGATAGCCGGTCGATCGCCGAATCGATTGCAGCCGCTGTCGATGCTATGGTGCGCTCGGCTGAGGCCCAGCACATCACGCCACACACGATCGCAGCGATCAGCGCGCGGCCCGCCGTCTCAACGGTGATGGTTTCAGGAGTCGATGCAGCGGCAAGGGCGAGAATAAACGCCACGGCCCCGGCGCACATCGCAAAAGCGATGGCTCGGCTCTTTAGCGAAAATCCCTCCACTTTTGCCGCCCGATCCCCCTTCGCGTTCGAGCTGAAAGCTCAAACCAGCAACGGGAAAAGTCGCAGATAGAGGTTAAGATTGTTTTCCGCCGCCGCTCAAATTGGGTCGTCTGAGCACAATATATAGCGCGCCCGTCCCGCCATGGCGCGGATGCGCGTTGCGGACGGCGGCAATCCGCCCCGCATGCCGCGAGGAAGCGAGCCAATCGCCCACCGCTGCGCGGATAGCGCCGCGCGCGTGCGGACGCTCGGATTCGGCCCGCGGCGGCTTGCCGGTCACGAGCAACAGCACACGGTCGCCCTGCGCAATCGCCTGCTCCAGCCCGCGATCGAGCCGGTCATAGGCCGAGGACAGGCTGTGCCCGTGCAGGTCGATCGCGCTTTCCGGCGAAACCAGCCCGCGCGAAAGCTGGCGATCCCAGCTGCCGTCAAGCGTGTTGGACGAGCGCGCGACAATGCGCGGCGGTGGCGGCGCGGGCGGCGGCGCCGGTCTCATCTTCTTCGGCGCAGGCCTGGCCATCGGCGGCGGCGCTGCAACGGAAGCAGCCACAGGCTTAGCCACAGGTTTGGGCGCAGCTTGGCGCCCCGCGATCGGCTTTACGCTTGCGATCACCAACTGCCACAGCGCCGCTTCCTCCGGCGCCAGTCGCCTCACGGCGTGGCCGTCAGCCGCCGCAGCGTGCCCTGTGGCACCAGCAGCCATGCGGTGCCGCGCGAGTTCATGCCCCCGGCGATCGCGCGCGCTTCCTCGCCCGCACCCCAAAAGGTGTCGACGCGATTGGTGCCCTTGATCGCTCCGCCCGTGTCCTGCGCCACCCAAAGCCCATTGGCCTCGGCGCGGTCCATCGACAGGAAGACGAGACCGCCCTGCGGCACGAAGCGCACGTCCACGGCGGCGCTGGCCCGGCCGGTCACCGGCAGGCCCATCGATCCCAGCGGACCCGCGCCGGTCAGCTCCTGGAAGAACACGAAGCTCTTATTCTCCCACATGATGTCGCGGCCCTCTTCAGGGTGTTCGCGCAGGTATGACATGATGCCCTGCATCGATGCGCCGCCGGGTTTCAGCAGCCCGCGGTCACGCATCAACGCGCCGATGCCGGTATAATCGCGGCCATTCTGGCTGGCAAAGCCGATGCGCACGATGCTGCCATCGGGCTGACGCAGGCGGCCGGAGCCCTGAATTTGCAGGAAGAAAATCTCCACCGGATCGGCGGCATAGGCGATGATCGGCGCGCGATCGTGAATCGCGCCTGTCTCGATTTCCTTGCGATCGAAATAGGGAACGAAGCTCGATCCAGCCACGCGGCCACGGATGCGCTTGCCCTTCAGATCACTGGAAAACACGCCAAGATCCACATCGACCAGATCGCTCGGCCGGCCATAGATCGGCACTTCATAGCCCCGGCGGCGCTCGCGCGAACCGGCGATTTCGGGCTCGTAATAGCCCGTCGCCTGCGCCTTGCCGTCGGCAATCTGCACCGTCTCGAACCAGTTGGAGAAATATGCCCGCGCATCCCGAGCGGCGGTGCTCTTCGCGGCGTTGCATGCGGGCGCCCAATCGGCCCCGCGCGTCAGCCCGCTGGTGTCGGTGCGTTTCTGGAGCGAATTGCAGCTTATCTTGAAGGCATCGAGCGCGCGTGCGGCATTCGCATCCGAAATCGGCAGCGTATCCACCGGAGGACCAGCAATCACGCCGGCCTTGGCCGCGCTGGTAATCCCCGCAGCGGCCGCAGGCGCAGTGATCGGCGCCAGCGGCGTCGCGGGAATTGGCTGGCGAACCGCGACATGCGCCTGCGGTTCAGGCGCACGATCCGATCGTTGGGGCTGATAGGCCGGCGCAGGGCCCATACCGGGCTCGACATATTGCGGCACGACTCCGCCCGAGCATGCGCTCAACAGCGCCGCCAGTGCGACACTCCCCCATAGCCGCATAAACTTCAGCCTCTTATTTAGGCGTCGTCGGTTTCGACGAGCTTCCAATTGGGATCGTCGCTGCGCAGATTGCGTGCAAAGGTCCAGCTATCGTTGGTCTCGACCGCGTCGCTCATCGAGCCCGCAACCAGCGTTCCCTCTGCATCACGCGTGATCGCGGCGATATCTGCATCGAAGCGTACCGTGATCCGCGCAGTCTTGCCCTCGACGCTCGCTTCGGTGATCAGCGCACGGTCGATTACGACCAGCCGGTTCTCCAGCACATGGCCCGCTTCGCGCCGCTCGGCGATCGCCTGGGTAAAGCCGGCACGCACGTCATCCTCGACCAGCCAGCCGAGCGTTTCCTCATCGCCCTTCCAGAATGCCTCGAGAATCATGCGGTACGCAGATTTGGAGCCCTCCACGAACTGCGCCACATCAAAGCTCGGATCGGCAGCGATCACAGCGCGCAGGCCGCTCTCGGCGCCAGTCTCGATTGCCCGCGTGCCGCTCTCGCGCACCTCGGGGGTCACATCGATGGTGCGGGGCACGGCGGGCAGGCCGACGCGCTCTTCAGCGGGCTTGGGCAATTGCTGCTCATGCCCCGTGCGCTTGCCGAGCACCGAATAAAGCCTGAGCGCCAGAAACGCCGCGACCATCGCGAAAAGGATGACGTAGTACATGGTTCTCCAGTCTCTTCCGGCCCTACATAAGCTCAAGCGGCTCGCTATTCAAATGATCCCCTTCTTCAAGGGACAATTGAAACGCCAGACACTGCCTGCTAGTCGCGCTCGCGACGAAACGCGCAGGATGCGCGAAACTTTCCGAATCAAAGAGGAATCTTCGAATGGCCGAGACCGACAACCTGCCCGAATTCGGCGAGCCCGCCATGAACGGCGAAGACACGGCGCCCTCCGTCGGCATTCTTTCGCAATATGTGAAGGACTTGTCGTTCGAGAATCCGAACGCTCCTGCGATCTATCAGAACCAGGTGCAGCCGGCGATCGACGTGCAGTTCAATATCGGCTCGGGCAAGGTTGCCGAGGAAGTCTATGAAGTGATCCTCAAGATCGAAGTCCGCGCCCAGGCCGAGAGCCAGACCGCGTTCATCGTCGATCTGGCCTATGCCGGCCTGTTCGGCATGCGCAACATCCCCGAGGATCAGGTCGATCCGTTCCTGCTCGGCGAAGCGCCGCGCATCCTGTTCCCCTTCGCGCGCCGCGTGCTGGCCGATGCCGTCCGCGACGGAGGCTTCCCGCCGCTGCTGCTCGAGCCCATCGATTTCGGCGGCATCTACATGGCGCAGCGCGCACAGGCCGACGATCAGCTGGCCCAGCCCGCTGGCGAAGCCTGATCGCTTTTCGAACCCTAAGGTAACAACGTGAAGCTCGCCCGCACGCTTGGCTCGGTGGGCGGGCTCACGCTTGCCAGCCGCGTGCTGGCCCTCGTCCGCGATTCGCTCCAGGCCCGGTATGTCGGCGCCGGCTTCGCGTCGGACGCCTTCACCATCGCCTTCCGCCTGCCAAACATGTTCCGAGCGCTCTTTGCCGAGGGCGCGTTTGCGGCGGCATTCGTGCCGATGTTCAATCGCAAGGTAGGCGAGGATGGCGAACTGGGCCCGGCGCTCGATTTCGCCGAGGCTGCGCTGGCGGTGTTGTTCACCGCATTGCTCGCGTTCACCGCGGTGATGCTCGTCGCCGCCTGGCCGATCACCTGGGCGCTGTCGGGCGGCTTCAACGAAGCGCCGCGCGAGGATTTCGCCTTCGCGGTCGAGCTGTCTCGCTACACTATCCCCTATCTGATGCTGATCTCGATGGCTTCGTTGCTCGGCGGCATCCTCAATTCGCTCGACAAATTCTGGGTCAATGCCGCCGCCCCGATCCTGCTGAACATCGCGATGGTCACTGCGCTGCTGGTCTTCCACGGCGACCCTTATGAGACGGCGCGGGCACAGGCGATCTCGGTGCCCGTCGGCGGGCTGCTCCAGCTTGCCTGGCTCGCATTGGCCTGCCGCCGCTCGGGCGTGTCGCTAAAGCCTCGTTTCCCCCGGCTCGATCCCGAAGTGAAGCGCCTGATGAAGCTGATCCTGCCCGCAGCAGCCGGCGCCGGCGCATCGCAGATCAATCTGCTCATCTCCTCGGCACTCGCCGGCGGGCTCCTCGCATCGGGCTCGCTCTCCTATATTTATTACGCCGATCGGCTGAACCAGCTTCCGCTCGGCATGATCGGCATCGGCCTCGGCACCATCCTGCTCCCCACAGTCTCGCGGCTGCTCGGGCAGGGCAAGGAAGCCGAAGCGATGGAAACGCAGAATCGCGGCATCGAACTGGCGCTGTTCCTAACCCTCCCCGCAATGGTCGCGCTGATCGTCGCTGCCGAACCCATCGTGCGTGGCCTGTTCCAATATGGCGAATTCACCGCCGAAGACACGCGCGCCTGCGCAATGGCGCTAGCCGGCTTCTCGATCGGCCTGCCCGCCTATGTGCTCATAAAAGTGCTCACCCCCGGTTTCTATGCGCGGCAGGACACGCGGACCCCGGTCCGCTTCGCGATGTGGTCGATCGCAATCAACATCGTCGCCAATCTCGCGCTGATCCCGTGGATTGGCCATGTCGGCCCGCCCCTCGCGACTGCGCTCGCTGCCGCGGTCAATGTCGCGATGCTCTATCGCGGCCTTGCCACGCGCGGGCATTTCAAGGCTGACGACCAGCTCAAGCGCCGCTTGCCTCGCCTGGCACTCGCCGCTTTGTTGATGGGCGTGGTCCTCTTCATTTCGGATCGCCTGCTCGATCCGTGGCTCAGCGGCCCCCTGGTACAGCGCTATCTCGCGCTCGCCGTGCTGGTCTCGGCCGGCAGCCTGATCTACGTGATCGCCTGCTTCGTCACCCGCGCCTTCCGCCCGAGCGACGTGAAGGCCCTTATCCGCAAACGCCGTCCCGCCGACGGTATCCAGGAGTAATCATGCGAGTCGTCTCCGGCATCCAGACCACCGGCAATCTCCACCTCGGCAATTATCTCGGGGCGATCCGTCAGTGGGTGGCGATGCAGGATCAGGGCGAGTGCCTGTTCTTCCTGGCGGACCTCCACGCGCTGACCGGAAACGTCAGCCCCCAGGAACTCGCCAACTCCACCATCGAGATGGCCGCCACGCTCCTCGCCGCCGGCATCGACGACCGCGCCATCCTGTTCAATCAGGCACGCGTCCCCGCTCATGCCGAACTGTGCTGGATCCTTCAGGGCACTGCCCGAATGGGCTGGCTTAACCGCATGACCCAGTGGAAGGACAAGGCCGGCAAGAACCGCGAAGGCGCCAGCGTGGGCCTGTTCACCTATCCCGTGCTCCAGGCCGCCGATGTGCTGCTGTACAAGGCCACGCACGTTCCCGTCGGCGAGGATCAGCGCCAGCATCTCGAACTCGCGCGCGACGTCGCGACCAAGTTCAACACCGATTTCGAAGTCGATCTCTTCCCGCTGCCCGAAGCTTTGATCTCAAAAGCTGCCCCGCGGATCATGAGCTTGCGGGACGGAAGCGCAAAAATGTCCAAGTCCGACCCTTCGGACATGAGCCGCATCAATCTGATCGACGACGACGACACCATCGCCCAGAAAATCAAGAAGTCGAAGTCGGATGCCGATCTGCTGCCCGACAATTTCGATGCGCTGGCGGAGCGCCCCGAGGCCAGGAACCTCGTGACGATCTACGCCGCACTCGCGGAGCGCACCCCGCAATCGGTGGTCGAGGAATTCGCCGGCAAGGGCTTCGGCGCGTTCAAGCCTGCTCTCGCCGATCTCTCGGTATCGGTCCTTGCCCCGATGCGTGACCGTCTGGTGAAATTGCTCGACGACCGCACTGCCGTCGGCGCCGAACTCGCGAAGGGCGCCGCCCGCGCAAATGCGCTCGCAGCGCCCACGCTGCTGGCCGCACAAAAGGCAGTTGGCCTGCAAGTCTGACCCCACGAAAAAGGGGCGCCCGCATCAGCGAGCGCCCCTCCGGTTCGAGTTACCTGCGTGCGAGCAGCTCGAAACGTTTCAAGCCTGCGCGGGATTACATCCCGTTTGCGAGATTCGTATCCGCATTATTCGTGCGCATATCCTCGGCCTTCTTGTCACCCATGTCACGGGTAGCCGCAGCCTGGTTGCGCAGGGCATCCTCGGATGCGTCGGTCGTGGCGTTGGCGGCCATGTCGTCGATATTATCGGCGGTCATCTCGGCATTCGCCTGGATATTCTCCGCCGCCTGTTCGCGCGGCGTGCTGTTGCAGGCCGAAAGCGAGGCCAGGCCGATTACGGCGCTCAGAACGAACATTTTCTTCATGACAGACACCCTCTTGCTGTTGACGTCGAACGCGCTTGCATGCGTTGGAGTGCCGAAGCGACAAGGGTGTGGTTTTGTTCCGAATCTGTAACGCAGTGCAGCGCTCAGCCTTGCGAAACCCCGGCCAGCACCTGCGCTGAAACCTCGGCGATATTGCCCACAACCAGCAGCGAATCGCCGCCGACCATGCCCACCTTGGTCTGGCCATTCTCGTCCTGGCGCAGATACGCAATGTTCGCCGCCACCACGAGATAATTGCCGCCGCGCGAATGGAGTTCGACGAATTTCATGATCATTTCTCCTGATACCCAAAGCTGTAGCAACGATACGCTTGGGGTCAGGTTAACAGGGGCGGAGCAGCACGCGTTCGCCCGTCATCCGACACCCTCGTCACCTGGGCTTGATCTGGGCCCCCTCCGCCCCTTGCTTGCAATGTAGGATTTCGCCTGCTTGGCTGAGCCGGTCAGCAATGCCGTCCGCTCTTTGAAATTGTCAGAACCCGCACGCCAAAATCGGCGCCGCCAGGATTGGCCTGATAGTGTAAAGCTGGTGTAACCTTTCGCGATCGAAAACACCGCCTTGGCTTCACCTTCCGCGAATTCCCTGCGTGAAGCATCGGCCGCTAACTCTCTTTCTTCGGAAACACGAAGGCGATTGCCGCGTTGTTTCGTACAATGGCCGTGCAGTCAGCGCGCCCTTGATCGAAAGTATGTGGCGATGCGTAGCCCCTGGATCCTCACGGTCCCATCCTTATTGGTAATCGCTTCGTGCAGCGGCGGCGGCGGCAGTTCCAGCGGTGGCGGCGGCACGGTGGTCACGCCAACGGCGACGCCCGCGCCCGATCCGGGGCCCAGCCCTGCACCGACCCCGGCACCCAATCCCACGCCAACGCCCAGCACCGAGCCCGCAACGGGCTCCGATTTCTTCACCTCGATCGCCCAGCTTTATACCGTGCAGCCCGATATCGCGGCGTGCCAGGCGGGTCAGCTAAAGCCCGAAGTCGGCGCGCGTGTGCTGGCGACGCTCAACGATATCCGTGCCCGTCACGCGCTGCCGCCGGTCACCTATGCCGCCGCCGAGGAAGCCGGCGTGATGCAATCGTCGCTGATGATGGCCGCCAACAACGCGCTCAGCCACACGCCGCCGAGCAGCTGGAATTGCTACACCGCCGCCGGCGCGACTGCTGCGGGGCAGAGCAACATCTATCTCGGTGGCGGTAGCGGCCTGCGCTATTCGCAGGACGGCGATATCGTCATCGGCTTCATAACCGACGTCAACAATCTGGTGATCGACAGCGTCGGCCATCGCCGCTGGCTGCTCTATCCGTTCCTGAGCACGATATCCTATGGCCGTGTCGCGGGCCGCTACCAGACGAGCAACCGCGCGGATGGCGCATCGATCAAGGTAATCAACACCACGCAGAACAATGCGGGTCCCCTGCCCGATTTCGTCGCCTATCCGTACCAGGATTATCCGGCGCGCTACTTCAACACCTCGGCTCTGCTGTCGTTCGGGGTGATCGCCAACAAGACGGGCGGTTTCGGCAGCAACGCCACCGTCAATTTCTCGGGCGCGACGATTGCGGTCAGGGTTCGCGGCGGCGCGGCGATGACGGTCTCGAAGGTCGCGTTCGACAATGACGGATTCGGCCTGCCCAACAATCTGCAATTCGCAGTCGCCGGCCTCGCCAACAACACGATCTACGACGTGACGATCAACAACGTCATCGTCTCAGGCACCGCCCGCAACTACACCTATTTCTTCCGGATCGTACCGTGACCGCTCCCTCGGCACCCCAGCAAAAGCCGGGGCTCAGGGTTACGCAGCGATGTGGAGCAAGATAGTCAGGGTGGAGGCGTGACATTCGCGTTGCCCCGCTCTCATCTCCTCCACCCCGACCCCTCCGATGGGGAGGGAACTGATTAGCCTTCCAGCGTCCGCATCAGCGTGCGAACCGCGCCGTCAATCTCGCTATCCTTGCCGCGCAGATCCTCGATACGCTTCACGGCATGAATCACGGTTGAGTGATCACGGTTACCGAACTTGCGACCGATTTCCGGCAGCGAGCGCGTGGTCAGGCGCTTGGCGAGGTACATTGCGATCTGACGCGGGCGGGCGATGGCGACTGCGCGGCGCTCGGAGATCAGGTCGATCTGCTTGACTTCGAAATGGGCAGAGACTGCACGCTGGATCTCGTCGATCGTGATCCGGCGCTGCGCGGTGCGGAGCACTTCGCCAAGCGTGACGGTCGCGAAATCGATCGTGATCGTCTCGTCGTTGAGCTGCGCATAGGCGACAAGGCGGTTGAGCGCGCCTTCGAGTTCGCGAACGTTGGTGGTGATCCGTGCCGCCAGCAGGTCCATGACCTCATGCGGCATGTCGACCGCGGGCATGTCCTTGAGCTTCTGCGCAACAATCGCGCGACGCAGCTCCAGCTCGGCGGGCTTGATGTCCGCTACGAGCCCCGAGCCAAGACGACCGGCAAGCCGCGTCTCAAAGCCCTCTAGCGCCTGCGGGGCGCGGTCCGCTGCGATCACGAGCCGCTTGCCGCTGCTCATGAACTCATTGACCGTGTGGAAGAATTCTTCCTGCGTGGCGTCCTTGCCGCCGATGAACTGAAGATCGTCGATCATCAGCAGATCAACCGAGCGCAGCCGCGTCTTGAACGCATGCGTATCCTTGGCACGAATCGCCTGGACGAACTCGAACATGAAGCGTTCGGCGGTCACATAGATCGCCGTAGCCTGCGGATTGGCCTCGAGGAATGCGTGGCCGATCGCATGCATCAGATGGGTCTTGCCCTGCCCGGTGCCGGCATGAAGATAGAGCGGGCTGAACTGCGGCGTGCCCGGCTGGGCCACTGCCTTGGCAGCATTGAACGCCACGCGATTCGTCGCATCGGTAACGAACCGGGCGAACGTGAAGCGCGCATCGAATTGCGGGCGCTCTGCAGGTGCAGCAGCAGCCATGGGTTCTTCGGCAACGGGCTTCAGAACCCTTTTGGGCTCCTCCGCCATCGTCTCAAGCGTAACGCTCACGCAATCGGGCAGCACGGCGCGGAATTCGAGCAGCAGGCGTTCGGAATAGTGATTCTTGACCCACTGGGTCATGAAGGTCGAGGGCAGGCCCAGCCGCACGGCCTCGGTGCTGCTGCCGTCGATCAGCACGACGGGCTTCAGCCACTGGTCAAAAAGCCGCTGCCCAGCCGAACGCCGCAGGTTCCCCCGCACATGCGTCCATGCCTTCGCAACTGCTTCCATCCCGGGCCTCTCCACTGTTTGTGCTTGAGTCAACGACGCACCTCTCCAGCCGCAAAAGCCACATGCTTCCGCGTCTTCATTCGATCCCAAACCAATTACCCCACGCAGCCGGACATTGCCCCCGGAACTGGCGCGCTGGATTACCGCTAAATCCGGGCGATCAACTCGGCCCGGACGAACCTTCTAGGTAGATGCGTTCGAGTCGAGCAAGGGCTTTGGATGTAAAGAATCTGAAATAGTTTAGTTGACTCCACCTAAGTCGCTGAAAACCTAGGGGTCGCTGTATCAAGGTGTTATATTTCAAGTACTTAGATGGTTAACTCGGTCTTACTCGCTGCGACTCGCGCATTTCCGTGGATTGCGAGGTGTTAAGCCAGCCGACACCATTTTTGTACGTTTCGCACACGCGAAAAACCCCGCCGGACCGGGTCCGACGGGGCGAATTTTTCGCAAACCCTAGGTTTAGGCGAGCGCTTCGACGCGCTTGTTAAGACGCGAATACTTGCGGCTGGCGGTGTTCTTGTGAAGCACGCCCTTGGCCACGCCGCGTGCGATTTCCGGCTGCGCTGCGGCGAGTGCCGCCGATGCTGCTGCCTTGTCGCCCGAATCGAGAGCCGATTCGACCTTCTTCACGAAAGTCCGGATGCGGCTCACGCGTGCACCGTTGATTTCCGCGCGACGGTCGTTGCGACGGATGCGCTTCTTCGCTTGCGGCGTATTCGCCATGCCGTATCGTTCCTAGCTCAATGTAGAAGGGCGCGGGGAACAAGCCTCCACGCCCGGAAAGACGGGCCCCTTAGCTCGTGAGGTGATTCGGGTCAACCATTAGCGCTGGCAATTTGGGCACCAAAACGTCGAACGGCCCGAATCCACCCGCCGCTCGACAAGACCGCCACATGCGCACGGCTCACCCTCGCGGCCATAGACGCGCCACTGCTTCGCAAAATAGCCGAGTTCGCCATCGGGGCGCGCATAATCGCGCAGACTGGAGCCCCCCGCTTCGATCGCGGCCTCCAGCACCTCGCGAATCGCCGTCACCAGCTTTTCGAGGCGAGGCCGGGTGATCGTCCCCGCCGCGCGAATCGGCGCTATGCCCGCCATGTATAGCGCCTCGCACACATAGATATTGCCCAACCCGGCCACGATTCGCTGATCCAGCAGCAACGCCTTCACCGGCGCGATTCGATCCTTGAACACCGCCGCCAGATGCCTGGCCGAGAAATCGGGCCCGAGCGGCTCCGGACCCAGCGCCTTGAACGTCGGCCATTCCGCCAGCGCATCGGTCTGCACCAGATCGACCGAGCCGAATCGCCGCGGATCGTTGAGCGCCAGCCGGTGCTTCGACGTCTCGATCACGAAATGGTCGTGCTTGCCGATCTCCGATGGATCGATTCGCCAGCGCCCGGACATGCCGAGGTGGAAGATCAACGAGTCCCCGCGATTCGTATCGATCAGCCCATATTTCGCGCGTCGGCTGAGGCTGGTGACGGTCGCGCCGGTCAACCGCTGGCCCAACCCTTCGGGAAACGGCCGCCGTAGATCGGCGCGGTGCAGCGTCACGCGCTCGATCCTCGCGCCCTGCAGCACGGGCTCCAGCCCGCGCACGGTCGTCTCGACTTCGGGAAGTTCTGGCATGCCTACCCCCTAGCCCCGCTCTCTTGCCCCCGCTAGAGCGTCGGCCATGCCCGACACCGTCTCCTTCGGCTACGAAGACATCGCCCCGGAAGATAAGACCGCCCGCGTTGGCGAAGTCTTCTCCAACGTCGCATCCAAATACGACCTGATGAACGACGCCATGTCGGGCGGGCTGCACCGCGTATGGAAGGACAAGTTCGTCCGCCGGGTGAAACCGCGCAACGGTGAGCATATCCTCGATATGGCCGGCGGAACCGGCGACATCGCCTTCCGCATGGCAAAGTCCGGCGCGGCGATCACGGTGGCGGATATCAACCCCGAGATGCTCGCAGTTGGCGTCGAGCGCGCCGCCGAGCGCGGTATCGATGGCCTCGTATGGTCTGAGGCCAATGCCGAGAGCCTGCAATGGCCCGACAAGTTCTTCGACGCCTACACAATCGCCTTCGGTATCCGGAACGTCACCGATATTCCCAAGGCGCTCCGCGAAGCGCACCGCGTATTGCGGCGTGGTGGGCGCTTCTACGTCCTCGAATTCTCCACCACCGTCTGGCCCGGCTTTGCGCAGGTCTATGATGCGTACTCACACCATCTGGTGCCCAAGCTCGGCAAGCTGCTCGCGAATGACGAGGACAGCTATCGCTACCTGATCGAATCGATCCGCCGCTTCCCCGATATGCCGAAGTTCGAAGGAATGATCCGCGAGGCCGGTTTTACCCAGACCAAGGTCGAGCCTTTGCTCGGCGGGCTGGTCGCGATCCACAGCGGATGGAAGATCTAAAGCACCGTGGCAGCTTCCGCAGTCCATTTCTGGCGCCTCCTGAAATGGGGACGCATTCTCGCGCGGCACGGCGCGCTGCGCGGGATTGAGCGCGATCCCAACACGCCCAAGCCTGTCCGCCGTGTCGCCCGCCTCGCCCGCCTTGGCGCGCGCGTGCCCGAAGTGCCGCGCTATGCCGACGCCTTCCAGGCAATCGGTCCCGCCGCGATCAAGCTCGGCCAGACACTCGCGACGCGCCCCGATCTGGTCGGTGAAGAGGCGGCGCACGATCTGCTGCGCCTGCAGGACGCGCTGCCGCCGCTTCCCTTCGCCGTGATCCGCCAGCGGATCGAAGCCAGCTATGGCCACCCGCTGGAGACGATGTTCGCCTCGATCGAGGAAGCACCGGTCGGCGCCGCCTCCATCGCCCAGGTCCACCGCGCCGTCACCACCGATGGCCGCACCGTCGCGGTCAAAGTCCTGCGCCCCGGCATCGAAGTCGAATTCGCCCGCGCCATCGAGACCTATGAATGGGCAGCAGCCCAGGTCGAGGGCATGGGCGGCGAAGCAGCCCGCCTGCGCCCGCGCATGGTGATCGAGACCTTCAAGCGCTGGACCGCGCGCGAGCTCGATCTGCGCCGCGAAGCTGCCTCTGCCTCCGAACTTGCCGACGGCATGCAGGCCGAGCCCAATTACTTCATTCCCGCAATCGATTGGCCGCGCACCACTGGCAAGGTGCTGACCCTCGAATGGGTCGACGGGATCAAGCTCTCCAAGCGCGACGACATCATCGCCGCCGGCCATGACACCACCGCTCTGGCCAAT
>JAZKJE010000001.1:12997-33836 GCA_040384525.1 Pseudomonadota bacterium | reverse complement strand
GGAAACCTCTTCGCGCTTGCCGACGGCCGCATCGCCGCAATCGATTTTGGCATCATGGGCCGGATCGATCGCCGCGCCCGCGTCTGGCTCGCCGAGATTCTCTACGGCCTGATCACCGGCAATTATAAGCGCGTCGCCGAAATACATTTCGAAGCGGGCTACGTCCCCGCCCATCATAACGTCGCCGAGTTCGCCACCGCGCTCCGTGCCGTGGGTGAGCCCATGCGCGGGCTGCCGGTGAAAGAGATGTCGATCGGCTCGATGCTCGACGGCCTCTTCTCGATCACCCGCGATTTCGACATGCAGACCCAGCCGCATCTGCTGTTGCTGCAAAAGACGATGGTGATGGTTGAGGGTGTCGCCCGCGGTCTCGATCCCGATATCAATCTGTGGGACGTCTCCGCGCCGTTCGTCCGCGAATGGATCCGCACCGAACTCGGCCCCGAAGCCGCCATCGCAGATCGTCTGGTCGAGGATTTTCGCACCCTCGCCCGCCTCCCCCAGCTCATCCGCAATATCGAAGCGCGCTACCCGACGGCAGGCGGCGCCCCGCCCGCGCCCCCGTTGCGCGAGATCGATGTTGTCCGCGTTGGCGGTGGCTGGCGCTATGTCGCAGTCGCCATTGCATCCTCGATAATCAGCGCGGGCGCGGCGGTGTGGCTGCTTTCGTGAGCCCCTCGCGGTTCGCCGCATTTAGCCGCAAGCGCGCCCGCATCGCGCTCGTCTTGCTCGTGCTTTTGCTGGCGCTCTGCCTCACTGCGTTGATCACCCCCGATCCGCAGGCGATGGGCTCGGCCATCCGCAACGACGCCGGGCAGACCGATCTCGCGCTCTACGAAAAGATCGTCGCGGGCGTGCGCGGCGGCGAGAATTACTATGTCGCGGCCGCCGATGCGTTGCGCGCCGGGCAATATCCGCTCCGGCCCTTCTTAACCTTCCGCCTGCCTGCGCTGGCGACTGCGCTCGCGGCGATCCCGCAATGGCTGCCGGTGCGCTTCTTTCTCTTCGCTCTGGTGCTGTGCGTCGCGGGCGCATGGGCAAACCGGCTGCGCGGCGAACTCATCCGGCCGTTGCCCGCCGTCGCCGCCCTGTTCCTGATGCTCGGTTCGCTGCTCGTCTTCCTGCAATATGAGCTCGCACCGTTCCACGAGATATGGGCGGCATTGCTCGTCGCATTGTCGCTGGCGATCCGACGCCCGGGGCGCTGGATCGAAGCCGTCGCGCTGGCGCTTGCGGCGATGCTGATCCGCGAAACCGCCGCGCTTTACGTGCTGATCATGATGGCATTCGCTTGGGGCCAGGGTGAGCGGCGCGAAGCAATCGGCTGGGGCGTGGCGCTTGCGCTGTTCGCAGCAGCCATGGGTGCGCATGCATATGCCGTCGCCGGGGTCACCGGCGCGCATGATCCGATGTCGCCCGGCTGGGCCGGGCTGCTCGGCTTCGGCTTCTTCGTAAAGGCGGTGGCGCTGGCCACCGGGCTTCAGATGGTGCCGATCTGGGCAGGCGCATTGCTCGTGGGCCTCAGCCTGTTCGGCTGGGTCAGCTGGAAGGATCCGCTGGGCCTGCGCATGTTCGCGATCCTTGCAGGATACGCCGCCGCAATCGGCATCTTCGCGCGACTGGACACTTTCTACTGGGCGCTGATGGTCGCGCCGGTATTCCTGCTCGGCCTGCTCTTTGCGCCCTCCGGCATCCGCGATCTTGTGCGCCAGGCGCTCGACAAGCCGCGCATCACCGTGACAAGGGTTACGCGATGAAGCGCATCCTCCTCATCGTCGGCGGCGGCATCGCGGCCTACAAGGCATGCGAGCTGATCCGTTTGTGCCGCAAGGCCGGCATCGGCGTGAAATGCGTGCTGACCGCAGGCGGCCAGCATTTCGTCACCCCGATGACGCTTGCCGCGCTCAGCGAGAATCAGGTCTACACGACTCTCTGGGACCTCAAGGATGAGGCCGAGATGGGCCATATCCAGTTGAGCCGCGAAGCCGACCTGGTCGTTATCGCGCCCGCCACCGCCGATCTGATGGCAAAGATGGCTGCTGGAATCGCTGACGATCTCGCCACCACCTTGCTGCTCGCCACCGACAAGCCCGTTCTTGCCGCGCCCGCGATGAACGTCCGTATGTGGCAGCACGCAGCCACCGTCCGCAATGTCGCGACACTGCGCGGCGACGGCGTGACTGTGTTGGAACCCGACGAAGGCCCCATGGCCTGCGGCGAATTCGGCCCCGGCCGCTTGCCCGAACCCGATGCGATCCTCGCGGCCATCCAGACCCATCTTTCCGCTGCTTCGCCAGGCTCGGGCAGACTGCGTGGCAAGCACATCCTCGTCACCGCAGGCCCCACCCACGAGCCCATCGACCCGGTGCGCTACATCGCCAATCGATCCTCGGGCCGTCAGGGCTTCGCCATCGCCGAAGCCCTCGCCGCTTTGGGCGCAAAGGTGACGCTGGTCAGCGGCCCCGTCGCGCTCGCCACGCCTCCCGGCGTGACTCGCGTCGATGTGGAAACCGCGCTGGAAATGGCCAACGCCGTCGCGGCATCGCTGCCTGCGGACGCCGCCGTAATGGTCGCCGCGGTGGGCGATTGGCGCGCCGAAACGGCGGACCAGAAGATCAAAAAGGACGGCGCCCCGCCGCGCCTCGATCTCTCGGAAAACCCCGATATCCTCGCAATGCTCGCCAAAAGCCCGCATCGCCCCGGCCTCGTTATCGGCTTCGCAGCCGAAACCGAACGCGTCATCGAACACGCCACCGCGAAACGCGAACGCAAGGGCGCGAACTGGATTGTCGCCAACGATGTTTCCGGGGATGTCATGGGCGGTGATGCGAACACCGTCCATCTCGTCACCGCCGCTGGCGTCGAAAGCTGGGAAAAGCTGCCAAAGGGCGATGTCGCGCGCAGGTTGGCCGAGCGGATCGCCGATGCGCTTTAGCTTCGCGCTTGCCGCAGTGCTGCTCGCCGGCTGCGCCACCACGCCGCAGACCGCCAGTGTGCCCGGCCTCCACGCCGAAACCTTCGGACCCGCGCGCGGACTGCAGGTCCGCACGCTGATCGTCGTGCTCCACGGCGAAGGCCAGCCGAGTCATTACCGCTTCGCGCAGGCCGCAGCGGCCGCCGTCCCCGGAAGCGCCGCTGTCGCTATCCTCCGCCCGGGCTATGCCGATGCCGCGGGCAAGGCCTCCCCCGGCGAACGCGGCACCGAGACCGGCGATAATTACACCGCAGACCGTATCGACGCAGTTGGCGATTCCATCGCGGCGCTGCGCCAGCGCTACCCCAATGCCCGCACGCTCATTGTGGGCGATTCGGGCGGTGCAGTGATCGCCGCGAACCTCGCGGGCATTCGCCCCGGACTGGTCGATGGCATGGTACTGGTCGGCTGCCCTTGCGCACTGCCCGAATGGCGCAAGCTGATGAAATGGAACGGCGAAGTCGCGAGCCTGGACCCGCTCAAGACCGCCGGCGGCATCATGCCGGGGCTGCGTGCGGCTGTTCTGGTCGGCGCCGAAGACAAGATTACCCCGGTCAAATTCTCGCGCGCCTATGCCGAGGCGCTCACGCTGCGCGGCATCGCAACCGATTACCGGATCGTGCCGGGCAAAGGCCACGACCTCCTCAACGATCCCGAAGTGCTCGCCACCACCCAGCGGCTTGCGGCTTCACTGCCCCGGAAGACCTGACATGCTGCCCCCGATCCGTATCGCCATCCAGCGCCTGCCGCATGGCGAAGGCCTGCCCCTGCCCGCTTATGCCACCGACGGCGCAGCAGGCATGGACGTCGTCGCGGCGGAGGCATGGGTGCTGGAGCCCGGCCAACGCCACGCGCTCGCCACCGGCTTTGCCATGGCGATTCCCCAAGGGTTCGAAGTGCAGGTCCGCCCGCGTTCGGGCCTCGCGCTCAAGCACGGCATCACCTGTCTCAACACCCCCGGCACGATCGACAGCGACTATCGCGGCGAGGTGAAGGTGATCTTGGCCAATCTTGGTGATGCGCCGTTCACGATTGCGCGCGGAGACAGGGTAGCACAGCTCGTGCCCGCGCCGGTCCAGCGCGCTGGGCTCGAGGAGGTCGGGTCGCTCGATGAAACCAAGCGGGGCAGCGGGGGCTTCGGATCGACGGGCATATGATTGGCGTATTAACACTCGCCGCGGGGCTTCAGCTTGCCGCAATCGATTGGGATGCGCTGCCGCCTTTGCCCTATCGCGCGCCACCACTCGTCACGGCAGACATGCAGGCTTTCGTCGCGCGCGAAGCCCGCGCTAATAAATGCCCGAGCCAGTCCGCTGAAATGCGGGTCGATGTCGCGGTCCTGATCGACGAAAGCGGCGGCGTTCGCACCACCGTGCCGCGCGCCATCCAATGCCCCTCGGTCGAGCAATATGCCGCAGGGCTGGTCGCCGGCTTTGCGCGGGGCAATCTCCTGCCGCGCATGGCAACCGGCGAACAATGGTATCGCACCAGCCTCACCTTCACTTTCCCGAAATGAGCCTGAGCGACGATGAACTCGAACGCTATGCGCGTCATATCGTGCTGCGCGAGATCGGCGGCGGCGGGCAGGCGCGGCTGAAAAAGGCGCGCATGCTGCTGATCGGCGCGGGCGGCATCGGTTCCCCGGCAATCCAGTATCTTGCCGCTGCGGGCATCGGCTATCTCGCGGTGATCGACGATGACAAGGTGGCTCTGTCCAACCTTCAGCGTCAGACCCTCTATGGCACGCGCGACATCGGCCATGAGAAGGTCGTCGCCGCCGCCATCGCGGTGCGAAAGATCAACCCGCACGTGCATTTCGAAGCTATCAAAGAGCGGATCACCGCCGAAAACGCGCTGCGTCTGCTCGATGGAATCGATGTCGTCCTTGACGGGTCTGACAATTTCGAAACGCGCCTTGCCGTCGCCGATGCCTGCCTGCGCCACCGCACCCCGCTCGTTTCCGCCGCCGTCGCCGAATTCGAAGGCCAGCTTGGCGTGTATCGCGGCTGGGAAGCCGACAAGCCCTGCTACCGCTGCTTCGTCGGCAATGATCCCGAACGCGACGGCGTCTCCTGCTCCGAACAGGGCGTGCTGGGCGCGCTTACCGGCGTGATGGGCAGTCTCGCTGCGCTGGAGGCCATTCGCACCGTCGCGCCTTTCGGCGAGGATGCAGCGGGCAAGCTCCTCCTCATCGACGCGCTGGCCTTGCGCTTCCGCACGATCACATTACCGAAAGATGCGGGCTGTAAGGCCTGCGGAAAGCCAACAATGGAATTGGATGCATGAAGGGCAAGCGCTTCTTGGTGACCGGGTCGGCCGGGTTTATCGGCTTCCATACGAGCAGCCTGCTCTTGCAGCAGGGTGCGACCGTGCTGGGGGTCGACAACTTCTCCGATTATTACGATGTCGCGCTCAAGGAAGCGCGCAACGACATGCTCTCGAACCACGCCGATTTCTCGGTCGCGCGGGTGTCGATCGATGACATGGAAGCGTTCGGTGCCGCCTGGCGCGCGTTCAAGCCCGATGTAGTGATCCACCTCGCCGCACAGGCGGGAGTGCGCTATTCGATCGACGCACCGGCGAGCTACATCGCTGCCAATCTGGTGGGCACTTTCAACGTGCTCGAACTCGCGCGGCACTGCCCGCCCCAGCACCTTCTCGCGGCATCAACCAGCTCGATGTACGGCGCGAACACCAACATGCCGTTCGACGAGATGCAGCGCACCGCAACGCCGCTCAGCCTATATGCCGCGACCAAAGGCGCGACCGAACTGATGGCGCACAGCTATGCGCACCTCTTCAAGACGCCGATCACGATGTTCCGCTTCTTTACGGTTTATGGCCCGTGGGGCCGCCCAGACATGGCGCTGTTCAAATTCACCAGGGCGATCCTCGCGGACGAGCCCATCGATGTTTACAACAATGGCGAGATGGCCCGCGACTTCACTTATGTCGACGATCTAGTCGAAGCGATCACGCGGCTGGCCGGCGCAGTGCCGGGCGATGTACCGGTGGAAGGTGACAGCCTATCGCCCGTCGCACCCTTCCGCATCGTCAATATCGGCGGCGGCAGGCTCACGCCGCTTATGGATTATATTGGCGCTGCCGAGCGCGCTTTGGGCAAAACTGCGATCAAGAATTTCATGCCGATGCAGCAGGGCGATGTGCCAGCGACCGAGGCGTCTCCCGCTCTGCTCAAGCAGCTAACCGGCTATGTCCCCGAGACCGCGCCGGAAGAAGGCGTCGCCAAGTTTGTCCGATGGTATCGCGAGCATTATTCGAGCTAGCGCCCGCTAGAATTCCAGCGGCACCATCCCCCAGCCATCGAATGCATAGGCCTTGGGCTCCAGATCCGCTTCACGCGGCGCTGTCTGCTCCGCTTTTTCGAGTACCGCCTCGCCCGCGGCCTCGCTCTCCAAAATCTCGTCCACCCGCTATCCCTTTCGAGTCGCACGACGTTTAGCGCAAAAAGCCGCTAAAGTCCCGCGACGGTCGCGGCTGCTACCCGCAGAGTCCAGTCATGAACGCGCGCACCGCAGGCGCAATATCCTCGCGGCCCAGCGCCACCGCGATGTTCGCCTGGATGAAACCGGCCTTGTCGCCGCAATCATAGCGCACGCCATCGAAGGTGAGGCCGTGGAACGGCTGGTCGCCGATCATTCGCGCCATCGCGTCGGTCAGCTGGATCTCGCCGCCCGCCCCCTTGCCCTGCCCTTCCAGCACCCGCATCACTTCGGGCTGCAGGATGTAGCGACCAATCACCGCCAGGTTCGACGGAGATGTGCCCCGCACAGGCTTCTCGACCAGCCCCTTCACCTCGGTCAGCGCGCCGTCGCGCGTGCCTGGGGTGATGATGCCGTATTTGTCGGTGGCTTCCTCGGCGACTTCCATCGCGCAGATCATGTTGCCGCCGGTCTGATTATACGCATCGACCATCTGCTTGAGACAGCCGGGCTGGCCCAGCATGAAATCATCGGCGAGCAGCACCGCAAACGGCTCATCCCCCACAATATCGCGCGCGCACCACACAGCGTGACCAAGCCCCATCGGCTCTTGCTGGCGAACATAGGCAACCGCGCCAGGCTTCAGCCGGGTCGCGTCGAGCACGTCGAGCGACTTGCCGCGCGCAGCCATGGTCGTCTCGAGCTCATAGGCGATGTCGAAATGATCTTCGATCGCCGATTTGCCGCGCCCGGTGACGAAAATCATCTGCTCGATGCCAGCTTCAATCGCCTCATCCACCGCATATTGGATCAGCGGCCGATCGACGACCGGCAGCATTTCCTTGGGCAGCGCCTTGGTGGCGGGCAGGAAGCGCGTGCCAAGACCCCCGACGGGGAATACGGCCTTGCGTAGCGGCTTGATCGGCATATCGTCCTTCTGCGCCTGCTGCGCTGCAACACGGTTAGTTACGGGATGTGTACTGCGCAAACGGCCCGATCAGAAGCCGAAATTGAGCCGCACAGCTGCTCCATGATCGACCGGTAGCGCCGCATAGTTTCCAGGCTGGCGGCGCAGGAACAGATTGCTGCTCACATCGCCGCCGAGGAATGGCCAGCTATAGGCCAACTCAAAATCCATCTCGCGCCCGGTCGGCGCCAGATTGATCCGTGTGACGTTCCAGCGATCGACGCTCTGGGTGTAATAATCCCAGCCGCCCGGCAGCCGCAGGTCGATCCCTCCGCTCGAAACCCGAAGCGGTTGCGCGACGCGGATGCCGAAGCGATCCTCCGCAAACAACAGCCCGCTCTTCCCGAAATCCGCTGCGAACCCATTGGTGCGGACCAAGCCCGAACCTTCAACACCGCCCCGCAGCCGCGCATGCGTCCAGCCCTGCCGCATCGACCCGCCCAGGCTCCAGCCATCGCCGATATCGTAGCGCGCGGCCACATCGAGGAAGAGACTATCCGCCCGCGTTGCGCCCAGCGCCCCGGAGAAGCGTGCGCCGAGCAACGTATCGGCTTCGCTAAGGTGGGTGACGATCACGCCGGTGCGCAATCCGCCAAACGTCCGATCCACGCCCAGTGTCGTTCGCGCATAGCCGAAGCGCTCGGCCCTGCGCCGGAGCGCCGCGAACTGGGTGTCGCGCCGCGTGAGCACTTCGCCCGCTTCGCCGCCCAGCGTAAAACCCCAGGGCCCGAACTGGCGGCGTACCGCCAGCGAACCCTGCACATCCACGTCAAAGCCCGAATTGTGGATCGGATCGCGCGCCACCAGGAACGCCGGTTCCGGTCGTCCTGCCAGCCGCGCCGAGAGCGTGGTCGCCCCCTCCGAAGCGCCGATCGCAAACTGCGCCTTGCTGCCGAGCCGCGCCACAACCGAACCCGCCAGCATTTTGGCGCGAGAAGCATCGCTGCTGCCGATCCCAAGCCGCTCGATGCGGACCGTATCACCCTGCGTTGGCACCAGCGACACCGCGACCCGCATCTCGCTTCCACCGACTGAGAAGCTCCGCTGCCGCGATGCCATCAACTGGGGCAATTGCCGCCCCGGCCCCTCGCGCTGGATCGTGCGCGCAAGATCGGTGGCAAAGGCGCGGTCGAACCCGTCAAGGATCACCACGCCCAGCGAACCCTGCTGCGCGTCCCCCATGGGAGCCGAAAGCGCCCCGTTGAAATTGTCCGACGTCGGCGCACGCGATCCCGCAAGCGACGTCGCCCCCACCGGCTGGAACGCCCGCGTCAGATCGAGCACGCCTCGGCCATACGTCGTATCGGTGCCCGTGGTTCCCACATCGCGCGCCGTGGTCATCAGCAACTGCACGAGCTGCGCCCCGGTCAGCGTTGGAAATGCCTGCGCCAGCAACGCCACAGCGCCCGCAATCTGCGGCGCGGAGAAGGACGTGCCCGACCAAAGGAATGCGGTGTTGTTCTCGTCCGGTGCGCGAACGCGTTCGCCAACTGCGGCGAGATAGACCTGCGCGCTGGTGCCGGCACGGTTCGAGAAACTGGAGATATTGTCATTGGCGTCGACCGATCCGGCGATGATGATCAGCCCGCGCGAGACTGTCGGATCCAAAGCGGGCGCGGTGAACGCGTCGGGATTGGCAGCGCTCGGTCCATCATTGCCCGCCGACAGCACGATCACGATGCCCGCCTGCGTCGCACGGTCGAACGCCTGGATCATCGTCGCGTTGGGCGCCGAGCCACCCAGCGAGATATTGACGACACGCGCCCCGCCCAGCCGCGCAGCATCTAGCCCGGCGGCAATCGCATTATCGTTGAAGCTGCAGCCGCCATCGTCGGCGCTTGTGCTCGTGGTCGAGCAGCTGCCGGGCGTGTCGGCGCGGGCGACGATCAATTGCGCATCGAAGGCGACGCCGTGTGTGAACGCGTCGTTCCGTCGGCCGGCAATCGTGAACGCGACGGCAGTGCCGTGCCCGCCCTCATCGTCGATCGTCGCGTTGCCCGCGGTAGCGCGTGAGGCGCTGGAGATGCGACATGTGCCGGTGCCCACCCCGCCCGAGCAATCGCCAAACTCGGCGCTCTGCAAGTCGATGCCGGAGTCTATCACGCCCACGCGAATACCCGATCCGGTCCCGCCGCGATTATATGCCACCAGCGCGTTCATCGAGACCGCACCGGTGGTGGCGCGATATTCGGCGGTGTCGTAAACGGTCGTCGGTGTGGGTGTCGGAGTAGGAGTGGGAGTAGGTGTCGGCGTGGGGACCGGCGTTGGGGTCGGTGTGGGTGCCGGAGCCGGTGCAGGAACCGGCGCTGGCGCCGTACCAACGCCCCCTCCGCCACCACCGCCGCTGCATGCCGCCGCAAGCAGCAAGGCGCCCAGCGCCGCAGATCGGTTCAGCCTCGCGCGAAAATGACTGCCCATTTTTCCCCCAGATACCCACGGAAACCCGCAAATATATTCTTTAGCCTTTAGTGTAGCTTAATGGGCGAACACGCCCGTGCGACCACCCTCGGCACCGCCACAAGATTCCTTGGCACCTATTGTGTCAATCAAGCAATTTCCCGTCGCTAACCACTCGGTGAGAGGATCTCGTTATGGAGGCTGTTATGAAACGCGTTCTCCTGGTCTTCGGCACTCGCCCTGAAGCGATCAAACTCTTCCCCGTTGCTCGGGCACTGGCCGAAGTGCCGGGGCTCGAAGTGCGAACCTGCGTCACCGCGCAACATCGCGGCCTGCTCGATCAGGTGCTCGATATTGCCGGGCTAAAGCCGGACATCGACCTCGACCTGATGGAGCCAGGCCAGACGCTCGACCAACTCACTGCGCGGCTGCTCACTGGCCTCGGCGGCGTGATGGATTCCGAAAAGCCCGATCGCGTGATCGTACAGGGCGACACCGCCACCGCGATGGTCGGCGCGCTCGCGGCCTATTATCGCAAAATTCCGGTCAGCCATGTCGAGGCGGGGCTGCGTTCGGGGGATATCTATCAGCCCTGGCCCGAGGAAGTGAACCGCCGCATGGTCGCGCCCATCGCCGACCAGCATTTCGCGCCAACCGAGACGGCCGCAGCCGCCCTCAAGCGCGAGAATATCGATCCCGCGATGATCCACGTCACCGGCAACACCGTGATCGACGCCTTGCTCGCCACCCAGGCACGCATCGCCGCACATCCCTCAATGGCCGCCGGACTAGACGAGATCGCGGAACGGTTCGCAGGAAAGCGCCTCGTCCTCGTCACCACGCACCGCCGCGAGAATTTCGGCGGCGGGATGGAAAGCATCGCGCGCGCGCTTGGCCGAATCGCCGATCGCCCGGACGTCGCGATCCTCTTTCCGATGCACCCCAATCCAAACGTTGTGGCCGCGATAAACGCCGTGCTCGGTGACCGGCCCAATATTGCCCGCATCAATCCGCTCGATTACCCGCACTTCATCCGCGCTTTGGGCATGTGCGAAGTCGTGCTCAGCGATTCCGGCGGCGTACAGGAAGAGGCCCCTGCCCTCGGCAAGCCTGTCCTCGTCATGCGAGAGACCACCGAACGCCCCGAGGGCGTCGAAGCCGGCACCGCGAAGCTGGTCGGCACCGACGAGAATCGCATCGTTTCCGAAATATCAACGCTCCTGGACGATGGTGCCGCCTATTCGGCAATGGCTCGCGCACACAATCCTTTTGGCGACGGTCATGCCTCGGCACGTATCGCGGGGATTGTCGCGCATGGTTTCGGATTCTGAGCTCAAGGTTGCCGTACTCGGCCTCGGCTATATCGGCCTTCCCACCGCAGCGATGATCGCACGTACGGGCGCTAACGTTCTCGGCATCGACGTCCACCAATCGGTGGTCGACACGATCAATTCGGGCAGAGTCCATATCGAGGAAATCGATCTCGACGCGCTCGTTTCTGGCGTGGTCGCGCGCGGCAATTTGCGCGCTTCGCTCCAGATCGAGCCCGCGGATGTATTTGTCATCGCGGTTCCCACGCCGTTCCAGGAAAACCACGCCCCTGATATCGGCTATGTGCTGAAGGCCGCGACCAATGTCGCCATCGTACTCAAGGCCGGCGATGTGGTGATCCTAGAATCCACCTCGCCCGTCGGCACCACCGAAAAAGTGGCGGAACTGCTCTCGCAGCTACGACCCGATCTGAAAATTCCCGGCCATTGCACCGGCAGCGCAGACGTTGCGATTTCCTATTGCCCGGAGCGCGTGCTGCCCGGCCGCATTTTGGTCGAGCTGATCGACAATGATCGAGTCATCGGCGGGATCACGCCGCGTTGCGCGCGCAAGGCGCTGCAATTCTATCGCCGTTTCGTCCGCGGCGCCTGCGTCACTACCACTGCCAAGGCAGCAGAGATGACCAAGCTCAGCGAAAACGCATTCCGCGACGTCAACATCGCCTTCGCTAACGAACTGTCGCTTATCGCCGAGAAGATGGGTGTCGACGTGTGGGAGGTCATCCGCCTCGCCAACCGCCACCCACGCGTCAATATTCTCTCGCCGGGCCCCGGCGTGGGTGGGCATTGCATCGCAGTCGATCCGTGGTTTCTCGTCAGCGCCGCGCCCGAACAGACGCCGCTGATCCGCACCGCGCGCGAAGTGAATGACGGCAAGACCGACCATGTGATCGAAAAGGCATCCGCGATGATCGAGGCGAACCGGCACGCCCGCGTCGCGTGCATGGGCCTGGCCTTCAAAGCCAATATCGACGATTTCCGTGAAAGCCCGGCGCTCAAGGTAGCCACCGCGCTCGCCGAGCGCTTCGGGCCGCGTGTCGCGATCGTCGAGCCCTATGCGAACGAACTGCCGAAGGATTTTGCCGGCACCGGCGCGACGCTCACCGATGTCGATACCGCGCTGGAAACCTGCGACATCCTGATCCCGCTGGTCGATCACGACGTGTTCAAGTCGATCCCGCTGGATGAGCGCGCCGACAAGCAGGTCTATGACACGCGTGGGATCTGGCCCGATCAGCCGCGCAGCGCTTCGGTCGCACCGCTCAAGATCGCCGTCTGAGGACGTTGCCCGCATAAGGCCAGCAGATCGTCTTCGGCGCCGAAAGCCTCCAGAATCCTGGCGACGCCGGCCAATGCAGCGTCGCGGCTAACGAAACGCAACACGGTGAGCAACGCGATCCGCAGATCCGCTGTTGGGCGCCCCTCAAACTGCAATTGGCATAACCGGCTCTTGAGGGGGCGGATCGCCGTCATGTAATATGTCGTCGGATCGGCGACGCGAGCCAGCAATTGCCCCTCATCGAAAAACACTAAAGACGCCAGGCCCGTCAGGCCCGGTCGCACCGCCAGCAGGCGCATCTCTTCGGGCGAATATAGCTCGACGCCGGAACGCACATCCGGGCGCGGGCCGACAATCGCCATCTCGCCACGCAGCACGTTCCAGAATTGCGGAAGTTCGTCGAGCTTGGTGCGCCGCAACCAGGCGCCGACGCGCGTGATCCGCGGATCGGCTTCCGGCGCGAATCGCCCCAGCCGATCTGCGCCCGGCACCATCGTGCGCAGCTTGAACATCGTGAAGTCGCGGCCACCTTGCCCCACGCGCGGTGCACGATAGATTGGCGTGCGGCCATCGGCGATCCAGATCGCCAGCATCGCCCCGAGCAATAGCGGGAGCGCAAGTGCAAGTACCAGCATTGCGACGGCGAGTTCTAGAAAACGAGCGGCGGCGCGGTCCATTGCCAAGGGTTAACCCGGCGGCAACGATCCGGGCAAGCTTAGCGCTGGCGGATCAGCAGCCGTTCCCAATTGCCATCGAGCGGGACTGCGCGATCCGTAAGCATCGCGGGAACGATGGGTCGCACCGATACGGTTTCAACCTTCGCGATCTCCGCCTCAAGCGTGGCGATGCGATCCCGCCACGCCGGGTGTGAGCGGCTGCGCAAAATGCCGCCCGCTTTGCTCGGCCCGAACTTCTTCCAGAACGAGATCGTGGCGCGCAGCGGATATCTGGCGTTCGCAAGGAGATAGACCGAGAGCAGATCGGCCTGGAGCTCGGTCTGCCGGAAATATTTCACGCTGCCCCCAAAGCCCGAAAGCATGCCAAAGGAGACGCCGCGCGCCTCAAGCCTCTCCCGGTGGCGCAGAATATTGTGCGAGAGTTCGTGGGCCATAACGGCGGCTAGTTCGTCATCGCTATATTCCTCGACAAAGCGCGAGCCGATCTGGACCATCGTGCCGTCTGCCGAAGCGCTCCATTCGGGCCCGATCTTCATCTCGAAGCGCGACTTGCAGACGGGGACCGGCTGAAGCGTGACCCGAATCGGCGCGCCGCCACGCAGCGCTTCGACTTCGATTGGCGTATCCGTAGGCAAAGCGGCGACTGCGAGTTGGGCCGCAACCAGCCGATCCGTGGAAACCGGCTTGCCCGGCAACGCTGCGATCACGACCGAACCAACCCGCACGAGCGAGTCGTCCGCCTTCAGGCCTGCGAGGGCGGCGGGCGATCCGGCAACCACGCCTGCAATCGCCACCGGAGTCGAGAACCCAAAATGCTTTTCAGCATCGTCACGCGACTGCGCATCGAACTGGTCGAGCGTGTGGAGTTGTATGCCCGTGCCGGCTTCGAGCCGATCGCACAAAGCGGCGCTGCCCGATACGAGGCGCCAGCCGACGGTGGCCACTTTCATATCGGCCTCGCGCACGCTCTCGAACAGATGCGGATCGTCGCCAGTATCGATCGCGGCATCGGCCGATCCGAAGGCGAGCAGGAACGCACCCGCCCCCGCGCCGGCGAACCGAACCACGCGACGCCACGAACGCACGGGCCTGAATAGAAAGGATATCATGCCTCTTCTCTACCCGTGCTCGCCCGGTTCCGACAATGCCGTCGCGCGACTCGAGAAGCGCGCGGTGCAGTGCAGCAGGGGATTCCAAACGGTCCCGAAACGATACATATTGCGCCGCTTCTACCGCTGGGCGCAGGTCGTTCCGCGTTAGAAGTCGCCGTCAATCCCCCGGAAAGGCGAAAAAACACCCAAAATTTGCCTGAAAAGGCCTCGTTAACCGCTTGGCTATATTGCAACGCACAGCTAAATTGTGCGTACGCTTGCGGCAACGGGTTAGCAGCTGCAAGGAACCGAAACCGGGGATACACCGGGCAAGTGTTGCGTTGTGGCAACGGCAAAAATCTTGTCGAAGTCGTGACTTTATGAGGTGTTGCTGTCGATTGGTTCCTATGTCATAGGCCCATTTGACGAGATCATCCTACTCGAAGAGGGAGTAATAATAATGTTGGCTAAGCTTCTCACGGCCGCTGCTGTCGCCTCGCTGGCGGCAACCCCGGTTCTCGCGAGCCCGGCTTCGTCGCTTTCGCTGTCGAAGGCGCGCGCAGCAACCAAGGCAAAGAAGTCGAACGAAGTCGCTCCGGCGGTTCTCATCGGCGTTCTCGCGACTGTCGCGATCATCGGCGGCGCCGTTGTTCTCGCAAACAGCGATGACACCCCCGACAGCCCGTAATCTCGGGTTCAGGGTTACGAGTTTAAGTGGCGGTCGGAAACGGCCGCCACTTTTGTTTTGGTCACCCGCAAGCGCCTTGGGTGATGAGAAATCTCAAGTGCGCACGGTTGATTCCGCTTATGCCTTGAACCGAATGGATAGGTCAGGCCGGAGCCCGACTTCAGCGGCTGCCACCCGCAGCCTTTAAAGTGCCAACGCTCAGAATATGATCCTCAAACTCTTTAAGCGACAGCCGGACCGAACTCCGCAAAGCTCCGTGCCAGCGGGTCAACGGATCTATGCGATTGGGGATATCCATGGCAGGCTGGACCTGCTCGACGCCCTGCTTGCATCAATCGATGCCGACGATGCGGCTCGCCCTGTGGCAGACACGCACATCATTTTCCTTGGCGACCTTATCGATCGCGGTCCGGAATCCGCGCAGGTCGTAGAGCGGGCCAAGCAAATCGAACGCGAAAAGCCAAACACGCGCTTCCTGCTGGGAAATCACGAAGAGGTTTTTCTTAAATCCTTTCAGGGCGATTTGAAGGCCATCGCCTTTCTGAACCGTATTGGCGGTCGCGAAACCATCTTGAGTTACGGTGTTTCCGAGCAGGACTATCGCGAAGCCGACTATCCGGAATTGCTGAACCTACTGAAGGGGAGCGTTCCGCAAGAGCATATAGCATTCCTGCAGCGCTTCGAAGACCTCATCATTTTCGGTGACTATGCGTTCGTTCATGCGGGGATACGGCCAAGTCGAACGCTCGCCAATCAGCGCACCAGCGATCTGCGGTGGATTCGGGAAGATTTCACCAAATTTCGCGGCACCCTCGAAAAGACCGTCGTGCATGGGCACACCATCAGCGAAGATGTCGAGCGCTACTCCCATCGCATTGGCATCGACACAGGAGCTTTTGCATCCGGGAAACTTACGGCGATGGGCTTTGAAGGGACGGACAACTGGATATTGCAAACCGTGCCGGGCTGAGCGACCCGCTCTATAAAGAAGCGAGCTGAATCATCTTGGCCCAGCTAGCGCTTGCGTCGATCGTCACTTTGATTACGACGCGAGCGGTGGCCCGCCATGCCGGGAAATATCAAGTCGCGGGGAATTTACGTGAAAGTTGTTGTGGTCGGATTGGGCTATGTCGGTTTGCCACTCGCAGTCGCCCTTGCAGACAAGTTCGACACAATCGGCCTCGACGTCGATGCAGGTCGCATTGCCCAGTTGCGAGATGGCTATGATAGAACCGCCGAAATCGATCGGGAGCGCCTGAGCGCTTCTCCGCTTCGGTTGACCGATCAGGCAGCCGATTGCAAAGGTGCGTACGTTTATATCGTTACTGTGCCGACGCCGGTGGATTCCGCGAACGTCCCTGATCTAAAGCCCGTAATTGCAGCGACACGCACGGTTGCCGGCCTGTTAGATCCAGCGCTCAAGCCCATCGTCGTATATGAAAGCACCGTCTATCCAGGCGTAACGGAGGATATCTGCGGGCCTGAGATCGAGAGACTTAGCGGGCTTCGGTGCGGAGAGGATTTTTTCCTGGGCTACTCGCCTGAGCGCATCAATCCCGGTGACCGGGAGCACACTGTCGACAAGATCATTAAGGTGATTGCCGGGCAGACGCCGGCAGTAACCGACCGTCTGGCGGACATCTATGGTGCGGTGACGACTGGCGGCACGTTCCGCGCGGCCTCGATCAAGGTCGCTGAGGCCGCGAAAGTGATCGAAAACACCCAGCGTGACGTCAACATAGCGCTGATGAACGAAATCGCGCAGATTTTCGCCAAGATCGATATCTCCGTCTGGGATGTGCTGGCGACCGCGGGCACCAAATGGAACTTCCTTCCTTTCAAGCCAGGCCTCGTGGGCGGCCACTGCATTGGCGTCGACCCATATTATCTAAGCTATCGGGCCGAGCAGCTTGGTCATAACCCGGCGCTCATTCTGGCGGGTCGCTCCACAAATGACGGCATGGCCAACTACGTGGCGGAATCGATTCACGCGACGTTGCAGAAAAAATCGGGAAACCTTCTGGTTCTGGGACTGACGTTCAAGGAGAATGTGCCAGACATGCGGAATTCGAAGGTCGTTGATCTGGTAGCTGCTTTGCGTGCGAAGGGGCACACCGTGTCGGCCCACGACCCCGTGGCCGATCCCGCGCTTATTAGGAGTGAACTGAATCTCGTGGTCGAGCCCGATGCGCTTTCGGGGAAATATGATGGCGTCATCCTCGCGGTTGCGCATCAGGAGTATATCGATCTGGGCGCGGACCGGCTTTGGTCGTTGATCAATCCGGGCGGGACGCTGGCCGATCTCAAGGATGCATTGCAGCTGCGCGAGCCGAAAGCCGGTTTTTCGCTCTGGACGCTGTAAGAAATTACGGGGCTACGCGGTTCACTATTCGGGCGGGCATACTGTATTCCTGCACTCCCTATTTGAGCGAGCGCTATTGCAATCGACCGGAGACCGGGCAGTATCGAGGCGTACTCCGAATCAAGGAAAATTACGCATGTCAGTTCGCGAATGCATGAGGAGTATTACATGCTCCCTTGTGACATCGCTCGTGTTCTGGCCGGCGATGGCGCAAGCGCGGGCATTGGCTGACCCTGCCGGATCGGGCGCGATCGTCGCGGCGGTGCGGTGGTTGCAGGGAACCCTGCTGGGCACCATTGCCACTGTGGTGGCCGTTATCGCTGTCGCCTCGGTGGGCTTCCTGATGCTGACGGGGCGCATAAACTGGCGCTATGGCGCTACCGTAATCCTAGGCTGCTTCATTCTCTTCGGCGCGGCCAGCATCGTCGCAGGCATTCAATCCACCGCCAGCCTCGGCTATTAGGACATGAACGGGATTGAGCGCGACACCCTGTTCGTGGCGCTGACGCGCCCTCAGATGTTCGCTGGCGTGACCTATAGCTATTTCGTCGCGAACGCCGTTATTACGACCGAACTGTTTCTCATTTTCGGCTCGCTCTGGCCCGTGGCATTTGCTGTTCTGACGCATTTGGTCGGCGTGATCGCTTGCGTCTCGGAGCCGCGTTTCTTCGACCTTTGGATTACCAAGATCGCGAACTGCCCGCGCATCCCGAATTATGCGATCTGGCAATGCAATTCCTATCGCCCCTGAAGCGCGAGCGGAGCGTTGCCGCCCGGGAGAAAACAGCGGGGAAGCATCTTCCTTATGCGCGGCATGTCGATGACTTTACCGTCGAAACTCACGATGGACTGCTCATGCAGTTTATACACCTGCGCGGCCTGCTGTTCGAAACCGCCGACACTGAAGAGTTGAATTACCGGAAGCGCCTGCGCGATGCCACGCTCCAGTCCCTCGGCTCTTCGCGCTTCGCCATCTATCACCATATCGTACGACGGCGTGTCGATACTGAGCTCACTGGCGAGTATGGAGATTCCTTCGCAACCACGTTGGATGCAGCATGGCGCGCGCGGATCGCGAGCAAACAACTCTATGTAAACGATCTTTTCATCACAATCGTGCGCCGTCCGCTGCAGGGCAAAATCGCTCTATTGGAGCGCCTTCGCGGCCTAATTGGTTCGCCCACGCAATCTGAGCACGCGACGGTGGCCCCTGAGTTGCGGCAACTCAACACCGCACGCGAAGCACTAATGGCCGGATTGGGCGCATATCGCCCCAGACTGCTGGGCGTGTACCAGGCCCCGAACGGTCATTGCTCGGAGCCGTTGGAATTTCTGTCTGACCTTTACAATGGCGAAATCCGGCCGGTTCTGCTCCCGCAGCAGGACTTGGCGGAGTACTTGCCCTACCGCCGCGTGAGCTTTGGACAGGACGCAGTCGAAATTAGTGCTGCAGGAAATGCACCGCGCAGTTTTCTCGGCATGGTTTCGATCAAGGATTATCCCGCACAGACCAATGCGGGGATGTTCGACGAATTGCTGCGCTTGCCGTTCGAAATCACGATATCGCAATCCTTCGGTTTCGTGGACAGAAGTGCGGCTCTCGGCAAGATCAACCTGGCGCTCCGCAGAATGCGTTCTGCCGAGGATGAAGCGGTCAGTCTCCGTATGGATTTGGGTAGCGCAAAGGACGATGTTGCTGCGGGGCGGGCTGGGTTCGGCGAACATCACATGACGGTGGCGGTACGCGGCGCTACACAGGAAGAAGTCGACATCGGCGTGGCCGAGATTCATGCCACGCTTTCCGATCTGGGGATCGTCGCCGTGCGCGAAGAGATCGCGCTCGAACCAGCATTCTGGGCGCAGTTTCCAGGGAACTTCAAGTACATCGCCCGCCGCGGCATGGTGTCCACGGCGAATTTTGCGGGCTTGGTGAGCGGGCATAATTTTCCGCTCGGTAGCGCCGAAGGAAATCATTGGGGCAGCGCGGTCACGCTGCTGGAGACCACGGCGGCAGGCCCCTATTATTTCAACTTTCATCATGGTGATCTCGGAAATTTCACGATCATCGGCCCCTCGGGATCCGGCAAAACCGTTATTCTCAACTTCCTGCTTGCCCAGGCCCGAAAATTTGCACCCCGGATCATCTTTTTCGACAAGGACCGCGGTGCCGAGATCTTCATCCGCGCAATCGGCGGCAGGTATGATGTCCTGCGTTCCGATACGCCGTCGGGTCTGAACCCGCTGCAAATGGAAGACACCGCAGGCAATCGGCAGTTTCTAATCGACTGGGTGGCGATGCTCGCCGGTGGCGCCGATATCGCGGAGACGGCGCAGATAAAGGACGCGATTGATGCGAATTTTACCCAGCCGATTGAGTATCGCCGGCTAAGCCATCTCGTAGAATTGTTTCGCGGGGGGCACCGTCCCACCGCGGCCGATCTCTGGTCACGCCTTCGCCCCTGGTGGGGTAAAGGCGAGCGGGCGTGGCTATTCGACAACCCTGTCGACCTCTCCGATCTGGAAGCGCAGTCGGTGGGCTACGACATGACCCAGATCCTTGATGATCCGGCGATGCGAACCCCGCTGATGATGTACCTTTTCCACAGGGTGGAAGAGCGGCTCGACGGTACGCCCGCGATTATTGTTGTTGATGAGGGCTGGAAAGCACTCGACGACGACGTCTTCGTCCGCCGGATAAAGGATTGGGAGAAAACGATCCGTAAGCGCAACGGCATTGTGGGCTTCGCCACCCAAAGCGCGCAAGATGCGCTGGAAAGCCGCATTGCCAGCGCGATCATCGAGCAAGCCGCGACACAAATTTTCATGGCGAATCCGAAAGCACGTGCCAAGGATTACATGGAGGGCTTCGGGCTGACCGCGCACGAGTTCGAACTCGTTCGGAACCTCCCCGATAATTCGCATTGCTTCCTCGTCAAGCATGGCGGAGAAAGTGTTGTGGCACGGCTGAATCTGGCGGGCGAGCAGGATATCTTGACGATACTTTCGGGCCGTGAACGAAATGTCCGCCTGCTTGACGACGTAAGAGCCGAGCATGGCGATGACCCGGCGAACTGGATCGCGCCCTTCTTGGAGCGCGTAGGGTGAGCGTGTGCCAGATATATCCTGCACAGACGAATTATCTGCGCGGGATGCTCGCCTTTGTCGATTGCCAGGCACAAGCGATTGGGGAATTGGGATATCAGTCGCTGGCCGCGCCCGGATCGAGCGCGTCCATCGCAATCGGCGGTATGCTGACGCTGTTTGTTGCGCTGCTCGGCTACGAAATGCTGCTGGGAAGAGGGCCAACTGCACGCGGCGGGGTGCTCATGATGGTCAAGATCGGGGTCGTGCTGACTTTGGCCGCCAGTTGGCCCGCATACCGCGTCCTTGTATACGATGTTGCGTTCAGGGGGCCTGCCGAAGTCATGGCGGGCATTGGCGGGCCGGCAGAGCTTCCGGGCGCAGATGGAGGGCTGGTCATCAGGCTGGATACCGTCGATAAAATGCTGGACCGGCTTGCCGCAGCGGGCACGGGCAATGGCCCGGCGACTAACATACAGCCCTTCCCGGGCCAGACGCTCCAGAACCCCCAGGATACCAGAGAATTCACCGGCTTTGACAGCTTCGCGC
>JAZKJE010000001.1:0-12987 GCA_040384525.1 Pseudomonadota bacterium | reverse complement strand
GACCTCGGTGTCGAGCGTGGCAGCATTGAAAGCTTCACTGTCCCGGCTCAATGGCCGTGGTGGTTTGACAGTTCGTACCTTCCTCCAGGCGGTGCCAAATGGTGATGGACGACGATGCTGAACGCGGCCGGGTCATAGCCGGCTTTGACAGCTTCGCGCTAGGTGGAGCGCGGCTGGCATTTCTGGTGGGTACGATCAGTTCCTTTGCCTTTGTCCGCTTGACCGCGGGGCTGCTGCTTGCGCTCGCTCCCCTTTTCGCTGGCTTCCTGTTGTTCGAAAGAACCCGCGGACTTTTTGAAGGATGGCTGCGCGTGCTGATCGGAACCGCATTTGGCGCATTGGGAATCAGCGTCGCATTGGGCGTTGAATTGCTAGTTCTCGAACCTTGGCTCAGCGACATGCTGACGCGTCGCTATGCCAACCTTTCGATCGAAGGGTTTCCGGTTCCTTTGCTTGCGACCGCGCTAATCTTCAATCTGGTGCTGTTGATGATCCTCATCGCAACGACCCGCATTGCTTTGGGTTTGACGCTGCGTGTCTCCGGACCGGTCTTTTCGGGCATGCGGGCAGTCCTTGCACCAGCCTCGAGTCCCGCGAACGGAATGGCGCATAGCCCTGTATCGATCGACAACCGATCGCGCGCCGCCGCGATAGTCGATGCGGTTGCCTCCGTTCAACGAAGGGAAGGGGAGCGGGCGTCCAGCGTGACCGTAAGCAATATTATGGAGACCGGGAAAGCGGACAATGCGGGCGCCGCCGCCAGCAACGGCATCATCGCCAATTCGCGGCCGCTTGGGCAGGCCTTGCGTCGGCGAACCGGTACGCGCGTATCCGCACGCGCAAGCTTTCGGGACAAAGCATGACGAAGCGGCGATCCAACAAGGTGCTCGACGCATATTATGCCGACGGCGATAGCTGGTCTCGTAGCAAACAGGACGATTTGCGCAAATCCCGCACCATTGCGTGGCTGGTCGCAGGCTTGGCGGCGATTGTGGCGGTGTGCGAGGCTTTTGCCCTCATGTTGCTGACACCTCTGAAGACCGTCGAGCCCTACACGCTTCTGGTGGATCGGCAGACAGGGTTCGTGCAGCAGCTAAAGCCGCTGGATCCCGAGCGGGTCTCTGCGGATGCCGCGCTGACGCAATCCTTTCTCGTGCAATATGTGCTCGCGAGAGAGGGTTTCGATATCGATTCCGTCCAAAGCGATTATCGCAAGGTCGGGCTATGGTCGACGGATTCCGCGCGCTCCGAATATATCGGGGCGATGCAGGCGTCTAACTCGGAAAGCCCGCTGGTCCGCTATCCTCGCTCCACCCTTATTGAAACCAAGGTGAAGAGCGTAAGCCCGGTCGGTCGCGATACTGCGTTGGTCCGCTTCGAAACTCGCCGGCGCGATGCGGGCGGACAAGGGGGCACCGCGTCTGCTTGGGTTGCGCTGATTAAATATCGCTATTCGGGTGAACCCATGAGCATCGATGATCGCTTTGTGAACCCGCTCGGTTTCCAGGTGGTCCGCTATCGGCGGAACGCGGAAACGCTTCCGGAGGTAGCCCCCACGCCAACGCCGACACCCGCTCCCTATGCGCTGCAGCAGCCGCTGCAGCGGGCACCCGTATCGCGTCAGGGGCCCGCGGCGCGACCTACGCCCGAGGTGGAACTGTGATAGCCCGCCTTGCTATTGCAGTGCTGGCGCTCCTGGGCGCCACCGCGGCATCTAGCCAGGTCGTCCCCCAGCCCGGGCTGGGCGATCGTCGCCTCCAAATCGTCAATTACAGCCCCGACCAAATCGTGCTTATTCAGGCAGCACCAGGATATCAGGTGTCCCTTGAGCTGGCGGCCGATGAATTGATCGAAACCGTCGCGCTTGGCGACAGTGGCGCATGGCAGGTCAGTGCGGCGCGCGGTGGTGCACATCTGTTCGTGAAGCCGACGATGGGCGGAACATCGACCAATATGACGGTGGTAACTAACGCACGGATTTATGCTTTCGAGTTGCGTGCCTTGGCCGGCCCGTCCCCGGATATGGCGTACACCGTGCAATTTCGGTATCCGGTCCAGCCGCTCGCAAGCCCACCGGCGGGGCAGCCGTCGATCGAGGGGCGCTATCGTTTGAGCGGTGCACGTTCGCTGCGGCCCGCCCGTATCAGCGACGATGGCCAACATACCTACATCGAATGGCCGGAAGATCTAGAATTGCCCGCTGTCTATGCGCTCGATTCGCGGGGCCGCGAGATGCTGGTGAACGGGATGATGCGTGACGGTATCTTCGTAGTTGATAGCGTGAATGCCCGTTTGGTCTTCCGTATCGACCGGCAAGCTGCCCGTGCTGAGCGGGTGAAACCTGGCAAAGCCAGCTAGATGCCGGAGCCAGCCCCAACCGAGCCCTTGCCGGCCGCTCGCGATGCACCGCGTCCAAGCGTTATGCCGATCGTTACCCGGCCCAATTCCGGTCTGTCGATGCTTACGATTGGAATATGCGCGGCGATCGCCGCCATCGCTTTGTTCACCTTCCTGAATGCACGACGGCAAGAAGCACAGGCGCCTTCCGTTAAGGTCAGGCGCGCCGATATGCTTGGTGGTCCCGTCGCTCCACCGGCTCTGATGGTGCCACCAGAATATGCGCCCCCGGCGGAAATGCTGCCGGTCGAGGCTCCGCCGCCCGTCACGGTGGTCCGCCCTCCCCCGCCCTTTCCGCAGCCACAGCCACAGCCCCAAATCATCTATGTTCCCCAACTCCCGCCGGTGTCTGCTCAACTTGCGGCGCCGCCGCGGGTGTCTTCCGGTCCGATCTTGGTGATCGACAATGGCAGGACGCTGAGCGCCGGCTCTAGCGACGCGCCCGGCTCGGCATCGGGTGCCACGCCGCAAGCGCGCACCCCGGGCGCGGATGCATTGCCCAGATCCAGCGATCGGGCGCGCGCTGGAATGTTCGCTAACCAGGCAACCACTGTTGCTCAGGGGACGCTGATCCATGCCATTCTGGAGACGGCGTTCGACTCCTCAAGGCCCGGTTTCGCCCGTGCAATTGTCTCTCGTGACGTACGCAGCTTTGACGGTTCACAGGTTTTGATACCGCGCGGAAGCAGGCTCGTCGGGGAATATGGCACCGATGTATCTCCCGGCCAGAAGCGGGCGCTGATCAACTGGACAAGGCTTACTCGACCCGACGGAGCTACGATCTCAATCGGCTCGCCGGCAACCGACCCTCTGGGGCGCGGAGGCGTTCGCGCAAAGGTCGATTCACATTTCTTCGAGCGTTTTTCCGGAGCCATTCTGCAATCTGTGCTCGATATTGGCGTCAGTGCCGCATCGGCGCGGTTGAGCAGGAACACGGTCGTCGTCGCGCTGCCGGGAACGCTTAACAGTGTAACGCAAACTGCGCAGCCGCAGCAGATACCGCCCAGCCTTAGCGTGAAGCAGGGTTCCAGCATTAGTATTTTCGTCGCCCGCGACTTGGACTTCACTTCGTTAGAGCGACGCCGGTGACTTCAAAGCCTTTGGAGGAGGGCATATATCTCAAGAGCTATCTCGGGCTGTTTTCCGATATGCTTTCCCGGCCCGACATCACTGACATCTATGTGAATGCCCCTGGCGAACTATGGGTTGAAACGCTTGGCGGCACGGTCGAACGTCATCTGCGGCGGGAACTCGACGAAGTGGCGCTGGAGCGTCTTGCGCGCCAAATTGCCGCGATTTCCAATCAGGGGATAAGCCGCGAGCACCCGATCTTGTCTGCCACCCTGCCAAACGGTGCTCGGGTACAGATCGTCGCGCCGCCGGCCACGCGCGGCCCTATTGCCATCGCGATCCGGAAGCATGTTTCGCCAGACCTTACCCTGGAAGATTACGTCGTATCGGGCGCCTTCTCGGAAACCAGCCGGCGAACCGATCTGAACGATACCAATGCCGATCTGCAATTGGCGGAAATACTGGCCAGCGGCGACATACGAGCGACTCTGACCTATGCCGTGCGCGCTCGAAAGAACATCCTTGTCTCCGGCGGAACGGCGACCGGGAAGACAACATTTCTCAATGCCCTGATCCGCGAAATCCCAGCCGAAGAACGCTTGATCTACATTGAGGATACGCCCGAATTATACATGCTGCACGGCAATGCCATCGGCCTGATCTCGGCACGCAGCGCATTGGGTGAAACGCACGTAACGGCGAACGATCTGGTCTCCGCCGCACTGCGACTGCGGCCGGACCGTATCATATTGGGGGAACTTCGCGGCGACGAAGCATATGCGTTCCTTCGCGCCATAAACACCGGGCATCCAGGTTCGATGACAACGGTACACGCCGATAGCGCAGAAAGCGCGGTGGAGCAGATTGTATTGCTGGCGCTGCAGAGCGGTAATCGCTTGGGGCGCGACGACGTCCGAAGCTACGTAAGCCGAACGATCGACATATTCGTTCAGTTGAGCCGTGTTGGTGGCCGCCGGGCCGTGTCGGAAATCGTTCTGGGCCGGTGAACGGATCACACCAGGAATTTACAGCACATAAAAAACAGGCCCCCGAAACTATCGAGGGCCTGATCGAGATGTGCATTGCTCTTCGGCTATCCGACGATAGCCTAGAGCGGCGAAAGCGACAGATTGAAGGCGCCGTTGTCGGAATTGCCGTAAACGCGGTTATTTCCGAACGTGCCGATCGTCGAACTTCCATTCACACTGATACCGATACCATTGCCGATCACCGTTGAGTTGTTAACCCGTACTATCGCATTTGGCCCGTTAGTCAGGACGCCTGCTGTGCTATTATTGCTCACCGTGGAGTTGCTCAGCAAGATCGCACCGGCCGAAGCTCCCGAAAGAGCGCTGATCGCGACGCCGCGCGAGCTTCCAACGATCTGGCTGTTGTCAATGGTCACGCCAACACCTGGGCCGGTGTTTCCGGCGGTGTCGATGCGGAGACCGTCGCCGTTGTTCCCAAGGATCTGGGTGTTGACCAGCGTCGCGCGGACCGAGCCGGCTGCGCCGGTCGGCTGGATAAGGATCCCACCACCGTCTGCGCCGGAACCATTGCCGGTGATGACGGTGTTTCCGATGTTCAACGAAGCCGAGGTGCCGACCTCAACTTTGATGCCGTAGCCATTGGGAAATGGAGCACCGAAATTCTCGATGATCGAATCCTGCACCACCAACGAACTGCCCTGAAGAAACCGGATGCCGTTGTTACCCGGCGAAGTCGGCGGTCCGCCGTTGATCGTCAATCCGCGGATTACGACGACCACGTTGGCGCCATTGATAACAATGCCATTGGTCGACGAAGCCAAAACACCGCCAAGCGTATTCGTGCAATCCAGCGTAATGGACTTGATTATGGTGACCGCACCAAAGCCACCCGGATCAAGGCAATTGATTTCGCCGCCCGCCGCCGTCTTCGATATTGCTCCGGCAAAAGTCTTGCAAGGAGCCGTCCGGCTACAGGGGTTAACGTCGTCGCCAACCCCCGAAATCCATGTCCGGGTGGCCTGCGCGCTCGCGGATGTAACGCCAAAGGTCGCAAAAGCCATTAGTGAAGAGACGAAAAGCAAAGCCTTCGATGCAAAATACCGCATGTCTAGAACCCCTTTTGAGAAATGCTGCCCACTGGCGAAACTCTATGTCCATTGCGGTCGATAGGAAAGCGTAATGATATTAGGGAAATCAGACAGTTACTTTCCGTTATCGGCTCACGGCCCATTGTGGTGGCGCCTTGCAGTTCAAGCGCGTCAGTCGTTCCAAACGAACGCATTCAAACGGAGCACTGAAGTACGGGCAAACTGGCTGCCGGGTCATGCAGGGCGATTGACGCTGATCTCTGACAAGCTATGCACCGGCTTATGAGTATCCGACGCGGAAGAGGGGGGGGCTTGTCCAAAACGTTGCCCTTTAAATTTTCAAGCAATTTGGGATGGGGTCCTGCCCAATTCCGGATTCTATGGGCATTCCTTGTTGTCGCATTTCTACTGGGCGGCAGCGCGCGCGGAGATGTGCAATCTCTGATTGTTTTGCGGCCTTTGTCGGTGTTTGTCTGCGGTCTCGGATTGTGGACACTAAGCATGCGCCACCTTCGTCAATATCGGGCGATGTTCGGACTGGCGGCTGCGTTTTTTGTCGTGATCGGCATCCAGCTCATCCCGTTGCCGCCATCGATCTGGACGACGCTGCCCGGCCGCGAACTGATCAAAAGCCTCGATCAGGCTGCGGGTCTGGGAGATGTCTGGCGGCCAATAAGTCTTTTTCCGTCAGGTACGGAGAACGCTCTATATTCGCTGTTTACGCCACTGGCAGTGCTCATTCTGGGCGCGCAGCTTGAGCGGGAGCAGCAGCAGCGATTGCTTCCGCTGATGATCGGCTTGGGCATTATTTCATTGCTGCTTGGCCTTTTACAGATTGCCGGCTCCTCGGACAGCAATCTGTATCTGTATGATGTGTCCAACAAGGGCTCCCCGATCGGCGTGTTTTCCAACCGAAACCATGCCGCGGTGTTTTTGGCCTGTCTGTTGCCGATGTTGGCGGTATACGCCTCCACCAACATCCAAACTGCGCATCAGGCACGCTTTCGCCTCGGGCTCGGCCTCATCACCGCGGTCGTTGTAATCCCCCTCATCCTGGTCGCCGGCTCACGCGCGGGCATGATTGTTGCGATTGTCGGACTGGCGGCGATCCCGCTCCTGTTTCGCAAGCCCGCCGTTCTGAAAGAGCGGAAGGTAAAGAAGCGGAAATTCAATCCGATCGCTGTGCTCGGGATTGTAGGGGTTTGCGGCCTGACGCTCCTTTTCGCTCTCTTCTCACGCGCGGAATCGCTGGGTCGCTTATTAGCCTATGATGGCAGCGAAGACCTCCGCTCGCGCATTTGGGGTCCGATTGCCGATATTTCCTGGAAATACTTCCCGGCAGGATCGGGATTCGGATCCTTCGCAGATGTGTTCCAATTGCACGAGCCCAGCCAGTTGCTGAAGCCTACTTACGTCAACCACGCACATAACGACTTGCTCGAGATGTACATGACCGGGGGCATCCTTGGCGTCGCGCTACTGGGTGCCATCGCGATCATGTGGGCGATTGCCTCGTATCGCGCATGGCGTCACCGCCAAGACAATGTGCGCGGCCTCTCTATGGCGCGAATGGGCTCCGTGATCTTCATAATGCTTGGAATAGCTAGCGTGGCTGATTATCCACTCCGCGTTCCGTCGATGATGTGCTTTATTGTGGTGGTCGCCCTTTGGCTAAAAAGCAGCACGGCGCCCAAGGCTACTGCAACAGAGGTTGCGAATGGGGTGGCAATTCCCCCCCGTGTCAGCTAGCTGACCAACGTGGATTTTAAGGGTTTACGATGAAGAAGGCTATTGTGCCGTTTCTGCTTTGTGGGGCTTTGGCAGCGTGCGCGGGCAATCCCCCACTTCGCCAGGATCTAGCTGTCGCAAAGCTGCAGGTTGTTGATTCCGACAAGCTTCCGCCGCCCGAACGCAAAGATCTCTTTGAGAATAACCGACCCTATCTCATCGGCCCGTTCGACAAGCTCATTATCGATGTTTTCGGCATCGAAGAACTTAGCAAGAAGGAAGTGCAAACCGATGCCGGCGGCCGCATCTCTTTCCCTCTTGCCGGTATCGTTGAGGCGGCTGGCCACACGCCGGGCGAGCTTGAAGCTATCATCAGTGAGCGGTTGAGCGGAAGATTCATCCGTGACCCGCAGGTGACAGTGAATCTGAAGGAAACCGTCAGTCAGGTGATCACGGTCGATGGCCAGGTGAAGGAGCCGGGCCTTTATCCGGTGATCGGTCGGATGACGCTGATGCGCGCTGTTGCGACCGCAAAGGGCGCCGGTGAGTTTGCCAAGCTCAGTGATGTAGTGATCTTTCGTACGGTTGGCGGTCAGAAAATGGCGGCCCTCTATGATCTGAAGTCGATCCGCCGTGGCTATTACGAAGACCCCGAAGTGTTTGCAAACGACGTCATTGTCGTCGGCGACGATCAGGCTCGACGTATATTCAGGGATGTTTTGTCGGTGGCCCCTCTGCTCACCGCCCCCCTCGTCGTTCTTCTTCAGTAATATAATCGCTATCTCGGCATTTCCGAAAGAATCGTATGTTACAGTCTAATGTCCCCGCGGCGAATCCTTCAAACAGGATGTCTGCCGCCTCGTCTGAGATCATGGGCGCCCAGCAGGGCTTCGAAGTTCCGATACTGCTTCAGTATTGGCATGTCGCGCTGCGCTGGAAGTGGGTCATTATCGGTGTAATAGCAGCGGCGTTGGCTCTCGGTTTTGTTGTGACAATGCTGATGACGCCCAAGTACACAGCGATCTCGCGTCTCGAAATCAGCCGCGACCAGAAGAAGGTGACCAACGTTGAAGGACTCGAATCCGCCGCGTCTGGCCGCGACTTGGAATTCTATCAAACCCAATACTCGCTTCTGGCTGCGCGATCGCTAGCCGAGCGGGTCGCCAAGGTTATGAATTTGGCTTCTAAGAAAGAGTTCTTTGAAGCGCACGGCGTAAAATCCGATACCAACTCGCTATTCTCCGACACCAAAGCTGCCGTGCTGTCCGCTGTGGAACGGGATCGCCGCGAGAAGCTGGCAGTCAATCTATTGCTCAGCAGTGTCACGATCACTCCCATCCGTAACTCTGCCCTGGTCGATATCAAATATACCAGCGCCTCGCCGACACTGTCGGCGCAAATCGCTAACGTCTGGGCGCAGCAGTTCATCGAAGCGAGCATGGATCGGCGCTTTGCCTCGACCGCCGATGCACGCAAATTCCTAGAATCGCGATTGGCAGATCTCCGAACGCGGTTGGAGACGTCTGAACGCGACCTGGTGAATTACGCCTCGGAGAAGGGCATTACCGCGCTGGGCTCAACCAAGAGCGCCGATGGCCGCACGCAGGTCGACCGCACCTTGGTTTCCAGCGACCTGGAGGCCATCAATGCGTCGCTCGCATCGGCCACCGCCGACCGTCTCGCCGCCGAAGGTGCCGCCGCAAAGCCTCAGGTGAGTGGGGCGTCATCCCAGGCATTGAACAATGCGGCGATTTCCGCGCTTCGCCAGAGGCGCGCCGAAGCAGCTGCCGATTACGCGAAATTGATGGTGCAGTTCGAACCCGGTTATCCGGCAGCACGTGCTTTGGCGGAGCAGATTCGCGCGCTAGACAGCAGCATTGCGCGCGAGGAATCTCGGGTCGATAGCAGCCGCGGTTCGGTGTACCGCGAAGCATTGCTGCGCGAACAGCGCCTGCGCGAGCAGGTCGAAATGCTAAAGACGCAGTTCGACAAGCAGCGCCGCGACAGCATCCAGTATAATATCTATCAGCGCGAAGCGGATACGAACCGCGAGCTCTATGATGGTCTCCTGCAGCGCTACAAGGAAATCGGGGTCGCGGGTGTTGGAACGAACAATATTTCGCTGGTCGATGCGGCTAAGGTTCCGGAGCGGCCATCTTCGCCGCGACTCCTTTTCAACATGGCGTTTGCGCTAGCGGCGGGCCTGGCGCTGGCCGGCCTTGCTACCTTCGCGCTGGAACAGATCGACGAAGGGTTCCGCGCACCTGGCGAGGTCAGTAAGCTGCTGCAAATTCCGCTTCTAGGCAGTGTACCGAATGTCGAAGAGGGCAATGCCCTGTCAGATCTGCAAGACGCAAAATCTGCGATGTCCGAGGCCTATCTCAGCATAAGGTCAAATCTAGCATTTGCGACAGATCATGGCGTACCGCGAACCTTCATGGTCACCAGCACCAGCCCCGCAGAGGGCAAGAGCACCACCAGCTTTGCTATGGCGCTCGTACTTGGCCGAACAGGCAAGAAGGTGCTGATCGTCGATGCCGATATGCGCTCGCCTTCGATGCATCAGTTGATGGACGCTGACAACACGGTCGGCCTCAGCAATTTCCTCGCCGGAGACAATGACTGGGCGAAGCTGATCAAACAGTCGGAGTTCAAGGGACTAAGCTTCATGAGCGCCGGGCCTATGCCGCCGAGCGCAGCAGAGCTTCTGAGCAGCGACCGTATGTCGCTCCTGATTTCGCAAATGCTTGCTACCTTCGATCACATTGTTGTTGATGCACCCCCAATTTTGGGTCTGGCGGATGCGCCGCTTATCTCGCGCGCGGTCGAAGGATGCATCTATGTGATCGAAACCGAGCGTGTAGCTGTCCGTGGGGTGAAAGCTGCGCTTGATCGATTGCATGCCGTTCACGCGCACATCTTCGGCGGTGTGCTCACGAAATTGAGTTCTCAGCGTGCGGGCTATGGCTATGGCTATGGGTATGGCTACGGCTACGGCCCGACCGCAGAGAAGAACGACGGGAATAGCTGACGTTCATGGTCGCTGCATCGAACATTCGACGCTTCACCCCGGCGCGCATCGCGGTCGTTATCGTATGCGCGTTGTTGATCTATTTGTCGTTTATTTCCGCGGTGGCGGCAGTTACTCGCGATGCGAACCCTGACATAGCGCTGCGCTTTGCGCCCAACGATGCAGATGCATTGGGCAACAAAGCGTACGCGATGACGCTTGCCGGCTTGTCCGAAAAAAATGCGCCTCAAATAGAAGAGATGGCGAAGCGCTCGTATCGCGGCAACGCGATCAGCACTAGGCCGTATTTCGCGCTTATCGCCGCACTTGAGATCCGCAAGGAAACTGCCGCGATCAACAAGCTGGTGGCCCCGGTAACCAATTTGTCGCGCCGCGATGCGGCGTTGCAACTATGGTATGTCGAGCACTATGCCGCGCGGGACGATCTCGCCAAAGTGCTCGTACACTATGACAACCTCCTGCGCGTTCACCCCGAACTCAACAACCTGCTGTTCGAAAGACTGGCCGCAGGGCTAAGCGATGGGGCGATACGGCAGGCCCTGCAGCCTTACGTGGCGAAGCGGGTCGGCTGGGTCAGCGACCTCCTTCGCTACGGCCTAACCAATGGTGGTGACCCCGTCGCCCTGTCGCAGTTTGTGCGGGAATCAGGCGGCGTTACAAAATTCAACGAAGGTGAGGTCGTCGGGCGTCTTCTTGCCGAAGCGCTCGTGAGCGCCGGCGAAGTCGACAAAGCGCGTCAATTCTATCTCGAAAGCCCCGGCGCATCGACAGCGGTCCTCACCACAGTCGGCCTGTCGCCAGCCGCGACTGGCAACATGGTTCCGATTACGTGGGAGATGCGATCGGAGGGCGAGACATATACGACGCTATCCGAGATCGCAGGCGGCCAACAGGCCATCATCGTCCAGATGGCTGCGGAGCGCAGCTCGATTTTCGCGCATAAGCTTCTGATACTTCCTCCCGGCAAGTACAAGTTGGCGGTGAAAGGGCGGCCGAGCGAGCCGGAGGTGGCTGCCGATTTCGTCGTTGAGCCTTTGCTTTATTGCTTTAAACCGAGTGGCTCGCGGCAAGTACTGGATCAACTCAACATTCTGGTGAAGGGCGCTGAGGCGGGAAGCTGGATCATCAACGTTACAACGAACTGCCCTGCGCAATGGCTTCAGCTCAAGGCAAGTACAGGTCGCAACCAGACCGCATCTCCCATCGTAGTGGAGAGCCCAGTGATCAGTCGCGTACCCTAAGCCAGGCTGGCGCCGTCACCATTCGATTTGGAGGCGCGCCTCGTGGCCTTCGAACGCTATGACCAAACAAGTCGCTGGCTCGCTGATCCCGAATTCAGGATGCCATGTAGATTGTTCGATGGTCACAGATGAGTTGGACGCCCAACCAATCTCGCGTCCGTCGGGGCACAGCAAGAGCCCAGTTTTGGGAGAATGCTGGGCTGTTTTGATACTCGGGTGAAGATGATAGCGGGCTTGGGCGCGTGGGGTTTCGCGGGGAGTTGCGTCCGTTATAGCCAAGTGCTCGGCGGTTAATTGCCAGTGCCGATCGTGCACCGGTCTAGCGGTCAGCCGGCGATATCCGTCGTGCTGCGCCCGTGCTTCCAGGACTTCGCCGGCGGTGCGGACCGCAGCGCCCGAGACGCGTGCGCGACGGCCGACCCGGAAACCTCCCCACACATCCGACGAATCCATGTCATCGATCACCACGCAATTATGCGCCGCCGTTCCGCGTTGCCGCGAGCGTTCCGGGCCGATGCCGTAGACAGATGTGCCCGAGTTGACGAAAATCCGTTGATTCCCCAGCGAAAATTCAAAACTCAGCGTATCTGCGTGCGCATGGCCCGGAAGATAGTCTGGCCCGACCGCTGCCATATCCAGGATCAGCACCGCCTCGCCTGCGGTCAGGCGCGCATAGCCGCTCTCTCCATGCCAGGATCGCGCAGCATCGATCGGTGAGAAATCCAGCCGCGCAGCATAATCATGCAGCTCAACATTCTCCGGAGCGACGCCGAACGCGGCGTCGTTGAAAAACGAGATCCTGCCATCGGGATGGGACATATTGTCCAACCATGACCGCATTCCCTGTACGTACGAGCGGCATGCATCGCGAAGCGCGTGCTGCGGCGCCTGCAGCACATCTTCGAAAGCAGCAAAAACATTGATCAGGTCGAGCACATCCTCAAGCGCGAGCGCGTGATACATCGGGCTCAATTCGAATTGGGCGCCATCGGCGAGGATCTGTTCAGGAAGCTGCTCGATCAAAATTCGCGTGCCCAGCGTGAGCCATCGCTGCGCTTCCGGCCCTTCGAAAAACAGCCCGGCAAAGATCAATGCCTTGGCGTTGGCGAAAAGGTGATTGCCCAAGAGGTGCCATTCGAGCCGCCGCTTCAGCCAGCGTGTTTGAACGACGAGACTATGTGCCCATTCCGCGCGTAGAGCGTTGCCGCCCAATGCCCATTTGATCCAGTTCACGATGCGCAGCGACGCCGGATAGGGCTCCCAGCCACTACCCTGCCCCGGCGGGTTCTGCGCTATCCAGTCGTCCAGCAACGCGATCTGCCACGGGAACCGATCGCTCGCCGTGGTGGCGTTCAGATCGTCGAAATAATGCTGGTTATATCGCCATAATTTATCGAGGTCCGGATTATCCCATCCGCACTCGGCAAGCGCACCTTCCTGAT